>CAZYQW010000058.1:0-122133 GCA_964649825.1 uncultured Phycisphaeraceae bacterium
GTCCGCGAAGCGGTCAGCGCGATTCGTGCGCAGTGGTCGGGAACTCCCCGTGCGGGAATCATTCTCGGTACCGGGTTGGGCGGACTCGTCGAAGAGATCCAGGAGGAGGCCTCTTTCGAATACGAATCGATTCCTCACTTCGCCCGCTCGACGGCGACGAGCCATCGCGGTCGGCTCGTATGCGGCACGCTGCATGGCGTGCCCGTGGTGGCGATGGAAGGCCGCTTCCATATGTATGAGGGCTACTCGCTCAAGCAGATCACGCTACCGGTCCGAGTCATGAAAGCACTCGGGGCCGAGTTGCTGGTGGTGTCGAATGCCTGCGGGGGCATGAACCCCTATTTTCGATCGGGTGACCTCATGGTGATTGAGGACCACATCAATCTGCTAGGGGACAACCCACTTATTGGGATCAACGACGATCGTTTGGGACCGCGTTTTCCCGATATGTGCGAGCCGTACGACCTGACGCTCGTCGACAAGGCGCTTGAGATCGCGCGAAAGCACAACATCGTTTGTCACAAGGGTGTTTTTGTCGCCGTCGCGGGGCCGAACCTGGAAACTCGGGCCGAGTACCGCTTTTTGCGAGCCATCGGGGCGGATGTGGTCGGCATGTCGACGGTGCCCGAAGCGATCGTCGCCAACCAGATGGGCGTGCGCGTGGCCGGCATCTCCTGCATCTCCAACAAGGCGGCGGGAACGGCGGGGATCGCGAAGCAGAAGCTGTCGCACCAGGAGGTGATGGAGACGACGAGCGCCGCGGCGCAGCGATTCTGCGACCTGTTGACGGCGGCGATCCCGCGCGTGGCCCGCGCGGCGTCGCGGGCCCGCAAGTGACCGCGTCCGCGCGACGCGACCGAACCGACCGAACCATCGAGACGAGAGAGCGATTGGGAGCTGTATGAAACGCGCCGAGCTGGCCAGCAAGATCGACCACACCATCCTGAAGTGCGACACGAGCGCCGCGGACGTCGACCGCGTCTGCGCCGAGGCGATCGAGCTCGGCTGCGCCGCGGTGTGCGTGAACGGGCGCTGGGTGACGCGGGTCGTCGAACGCCTCGCGGGCCGCGGCGTGAAGACGGCGGCGGTCATCGGGTTCCCGCTCGGCGCGATGGCGACCGAGATCAAGGTGGCCGAGACGAAGCAGGTCGTCAGGGACGGCGCGGTCGAGGTCGACATGGTCATGGACGTCGGCGCGATCAAGGACCGCGACTACGACCGCCTGCGCAAGGACATCCGCGCCGTGGTCGAGGCGGCCGGCGCGGCGGCGGTGAAGGTGATCGTCGAGACCGCCGTGCTCGACGGCACCGAGAAGACGCGCGCCGCCATCATCGCGGCCGACGCGGGCGCCGCGTTCGTGAAGACGTCGACGGGCTTCGGCGGCGCCGGCGCCTCGATCGCCGACGTCCGGATGTTCCACGAGATCGTCGGCAAGAAGGTGCAGATCAAGGCATCGGGCGGCATCAAGGCCGCGCAGCAGGCGATCGACCTGCTCGACGCGGGCGCGAGCCGGCTCGGGGTGAGCGGGACGGTCGCGCTGCTCGGCGGGCTCGCGGTCTGACGATCGCCGCCCCCGGTCCGGTGAACGGCACGAAGCCGACTTCGAGCGACACCGCGAGGAGGAGCGTGGTCGCGGGATCCGCCGACAACGCCACCGTGAACGGTTCGGTCAGCGGCTTGGTCGACGGCGCCGACAGGTTCGGCATGCCGCCGGCGAAGCTCACGAGCGAAGACCCCGGCTCGACGGTCGATGGCGCCGGCAGCGCGCACGCCAGCCGCATGGAACCGCCGACGACCTTGGATTCATCCCACGTCCCCGCGCTCGCCGCGGCGGTGCTGCCGGCCGCGACGCGCCGACCCGGCGTCCGATCGATCACCGAGCATTGGACCGCGACGGCCGGTCAGTGCTGCGCGAGCGACCTTCCCTTCGATCCCAGGTCCTCGAACGCCTCCTGGAGTCGCGCGATCAACCCCTCCTCGGCGAGGCGGAGGTACTTGCGCGGGTCGTACAGCTTCTTGTACGGCGTGCCGTCGTCGGGATCGAGCTGGTACTGGAACGCGCGCGGGTTCTGGGTCACGAACGCGCCGATCGGCTGAGAGAACGCGAACTGCGTGTCGGTGTCGATGTTCATCTTGAACACGCCGTAGCCCACCGCTTCGTGGATCTTCTCCTTCTCCGATCCGGAGCCGCCGTGGAAGACGAGGTTCAACGGGTTCGGTCCGGTCCCGTGCTTCTCCCGGATCAACGCCTGCGAGTTCTTCAGGATCTCGGGACGGAGCTGGACGTTGCCCGGCTTGTAGACGCCGTGGACGTTGCCGAACGAGGCGGCGACCGAGAAATGCCCGATCGGCGAGAGCCGCTCGTACGCCGCGTTCACCTCGTCGGGCTGCGTGTAGAGCCGCGCGTTGTCGACGTGGTCGGACCCGACGCCGTCCTCCTCGCCGCCGGTCACGCCGAGCTCGATCTCGAGGCTCATTCCGAGCGGCGCCATGCGTTCGAGGAGGCGTGCGCATTCCGACAAGTTGAAGTCGAGGTCCTCCTCCGACAGGTCGAGCATGTGCGAGCTGAAGAGCGGCGTCTCGTGCTCGGCGTGGTGGCGCTCGCTCCAGCCGATCAGCGCCTCGACCCAGGGGATCAGCTCCTTGTTGGCGTGGTCGGTGTGGATCGCGACGCAGACGCCGTAATGGCTGGCCAGCAGGTGGATGTGCTGCGCGCACGAGACCGCGCCGAGCACCTTGGCCAGGGATCCGTCCTTGATGCCCTTGCCGGCGTAGAACTGCGCGCCGCCGTTCGAGAGCTGGATGATCACGTCCGACTTCGCCTTCGCCGCGGCCTCCATCACGGCGTTGACCGTGTTCGTCGTCGTGACGTTCACGGCGGGCAGCGCGTATCCGCCCGCCTTCGCCGTCGCAATCAACTGCCGATACTCCTGGCCGGTCACGACGCCCGGCTTCAGCCGCACGTCGGTTCGAGTCGCGTTGCCGCTCATGGATCCTTGCCCGTAACCGAAGGTTCGAAGCCAAAAACGCGCACGAGCTTACCATTGCGGCACGGCCGTGCGGCGGCTTGCAAGCGAAACGAGGTGGCTCGAACGGGTCGGACCACCTCGTCGCGGGAGAAGCGGAAGGCGCGCGTGTCAGCCGTTGCTCCCGATCGCTTCGACCGGGCACTGCTCCTTCGCCTCGTTGCACTGCGCCATCTCTTCGTCGCTTGTCGGCTGCTTGAAGACCATGTCGTGGTCTCCGGCTTCGCTCTCCTTGAAGTTGCTGGGAGCGAGGTCCACGCAGAGCGAGCAGAGGATGCACGACTTGTCGACGTACCATGCGCCCGCGACGTTGTCTTCCCAACGTTCCGCGACTTCGGCCATAACTCTCTAACCTCCAGGCATTTGAGCTGGGTGCTCGATGTTCGACTGGGTGATCGGCGGGCTCGTTCTCGATTGTCGCCCCGGTTGCCTGCGCCAGCGCTTTCGCAGCCGAGCACAGTCTCGCAAGGATAGCCTCGAGATCGCGGTTTTCTCGTTTCGAGCGATGATTTTCACGACCGGAGCGGCCCGCGCGGCTCCCAAGCTACTGGGGGCGACGCCGTTCGGCGACGAGGAACCTCCGAGCGCGAATCGCGCGAGCCTTTGGTAAGGTGTCGCGTTTGCGAGCTGGACGAAACTCCGCCGAGGGCGCCGATGAGCTTGAACATCCCCGAGAACGCACTGAACTGGCAACGCAAGGCGCGCGAGATCGCGGACAAGTACGTGCGGCCGCTCGCCGCCAAGTACGACAAGCTCCAGGAGTACAACTGGGAGGCGACCCGCATCATCGCCCAGGAGGGACTGCTTGGCGTCTTCATCCCCAAGGAGTACGGCGGCGCGGACGGCTCGGTCCTCTCCCTCTGCCTCGTCGTCGAGGAGCTTGCCCGCGCGGACTCGGGGTACGGGGTCGCGTTCGCGGTGAACGCCCTCGGGTCGTTCCCCCTGATCGTCGGCGGCACCGAGGAACAGAAGAAGAAGTACCTGCCGCAAATCGCCCGCGGCGAGAAGCTGACCGCGTTCTGCCTCTCCGAGAAGTACGCCGGGTCGGACGCGGGCGGGCTGCGCTGCCGCGGCGAGAAGACGGACAACGGCTGGGTGATCCGCGGCGAGAAGAAGTGGACGACGAACGGCGGCGTGGCCGACGTCTACACCGTCTTCGCCGTCACCGACCCCACGTCGAAGTCGCGGCGCATCTCGGCGTTCCTGGTCGAGAAAGGGATGAAGGGGTTCTCGATCGGCAAGACCGAGGACAAGATGGGGATTCGCTGCGTGCCGGTGGTCGAGACCTACTTCGACGGCGTCGAGCTGACCGACGATCAGCTTCTCGGCGGTCGGCCCGGGATGGGGTTCAAGCACTCGATGATGACGCTCGATCTCGCGCGTCCCGGCGTGGCCGCGCAGGCGGTGGGCGCCGCGCAGGGCGCGGTCGACCTCGCGACCGTCTACGCGAACCGCCGGCGGCAGTTCGGCCAGCAGATCTCGTCGTTCCAGATGATCCAGCAGATGCTCGCCGACATGGCGATGCAGACCGAGGCCGCGCGCTGGCTGGTCTACGCGGCGGCCGCCGCCGCGGACAACCGCGAGCCGAACGTCACGAAGCGCGCCGCGATGGCGAAGTGCTTCGCGACCGATACCGCGGTCAAGGTCGCAACGGACGCCGTCCAGGTGTTCGGAGGCTACGGCTTCATGGAGGACTACCCGATCGCGAAGTTCTACCGCGACGCGAAGATCCTCCAGATCTACGAGGGGACCAACCAGATCCAGCGGATCGTGATCGCACGCAACCTGATCAAGGAAGCGGGTTCGCTGTCGCACCTCGAGGAGTACATCCCGCGCGAGACGCAACGGCTGTTCGGCGCGAGCGACGTCGAGCTGCCGGACGACGCGCCGGTCCCCGAGGAGGAGAAGGCGAGCGCGTGATCGAGTGGCTGATGGTCGGCGCTGGCGGGTTCGTCGGCGCCGTTTTGCGCCACCTCGCCGGCGGTTTCGTGCAGCGCACCAGCGGCTCCGCGTTTCCGTTCGGGACGCTCGCCGTCAACGTCGTCGGTTGCCTCGCCATCGGTTTCGTCATGGCGCGGACCGAGGCGGCGGGCGGTCCAACCCCGACGCTGCGGCTGTTTCTGATCGTGGGAGTGCTCGGAGGTTTCACCACGTTCTCCGCTTTCGGGTTCGACACGCTCCAGCTCGCGCGGAGCTCGAGCGTCGGCGCCGCCGTCACCAACGTATCGGCCCAGGTCGGGCTCGGGCTGGCCGCGGTCATGGCCGGCATTTGGTTAGGGCGATCGACGGCGGCGTGACCCGGCGCGCGAATCGCGGGCGCGCGACGATTCGTCGGAACTTCTCCATCGACCGGCGGTCCACCTCCGGGTTCCGCGCCCGAAACCGAGGTCTTGCGATGCGAACCCCTTCGATCCGAACCATCGTCGTTCTGGCCGCCGTCGCGGCGCTCGCCCCCGCGCTCGCGTCCGAGAAGGTCGACATGACACCGGAGCAGCTCTCCGACGTCGCCACGCACGTCGTCGTCGGGCGCGTCACCGCGATCTATCAGCGCGAGGAGAGCCAGGACGGCTACGACTACACTCGCTACCTGGCCGAAGTGAAGGTCGACGCCGTCGAGAAGGAGGCCGCGGATCGCGCGGTCGAGAAGGGCGAACTGCTGTACGTCCGCTACTGGACGAGGAAGGCAGCCGGCTTCTTCGCCCGTCCCTCCCCGGGCACGAACGGTCACCGCGGGCGGCCGGCGGCCGGCGAGACCCTGCGGATCTATCTCGCGCGCAACGCGTACGATGGGTTCGACCCGAAGAACCAGGACGGCGGGTTCAACGTGATCGGCGCGAACGGGTTCGAGCGGATCTCGGCGGACAAGTGATGCCGACATCGCTGCGGCGCGGCGACGTCGAGGGAGGAAGAAGGCCGATGGCCACGATCGGAATCGTCGTCATCGCCTGAGCGCTCGTTGCTCGTTGGTGGTGGGGGGTGGGTGTCGGGGCACGCGGCCGGCGATGCGATCGACCCTGCATGGCGGCTCTCCGCGCGACCGGCGGGCGACGTTCCGATCGCCAACCACGACCGACCAGTCTCGACGACAATCTACACGTTGGAAACCCGTGTCCGCTCCGTCGAACCGATCGAAGGCGGCACCCAGGCGCTGACGAGAGAGCGTGGTCCGTCGAAGCGAGCCCGACCCAGCGCCGGACGGGCCGGACGGATCCTGGGCGGCCGGCTGATCGAGACAATCACGCCAGCGGGGTCTCGCCGAGCTCGCAGGGAAATCCAACTTCGTTGGCGGTTGCCCGTTCCCGATCCCGTTCATAGTGGACGTGGATGACGGAGGATTCCTGCGGAGGCGGAGCTCGCCAGGGGAATTCGCACCAACAAGCCGGCAAAGAGTGGTCAGAGCGCCAGTCGCGCCAGTCGCGCCAGTCGCACAAGGGGGGCGTGCATGTCGGGTTCCGACTTCGATCGTCTGATCACGAGGTGCAATGAGGGCGATCGCAAGGCATTCGACGAACTCGTGTGCCGGCTCTACAAGGGCATCAGGGCCGGCGCGCGGAGGATCATCAACGGCAGCTCTCCCAATCTCCGCTGCGTTCTTCAGACGAACGGACTCGTGAACGACTGGTATCTTCGGGTCGTGCGCTCGAGCGACCGGCATTTCACGGATCTCCAGCACTTCGTTTGCCACGCGTGCCGAACCATGCGGTGCATCGTCCTCGACTACGCTCGAGCCCTGGGAACCAAGAAACGGGACAGCAGGTTGGTGGTCTCGTTGAACGAACTCGACGCAACAGCCGCCCAGCCGCATCCCGACTTTCAATTGGTCGACATACTGGACGTATTCCGTCGGCTGGAAGACACGGACAGGAACGCGGCGGTGGCACTCCAGTTGAAGTACTACTTCGACCTCAACGCGCAGCAGATCGCGTCCCTGACCGGCAGGGCACTGCGCTCCACGGAGAGAGACCTGAGGCACGCGCGGATCTGGCTGCGGAATCGACAGTGAGATTCCAAGGGAGGGAGGGGGAGGGAGGCCGTCGCACGGCGCCTTCGCTTCGCCGTGACCGGTCGTGCCGGCGTCGTGTCGGCCGCTACGTCGCGAACTGACGAAGATGGTGATCGAGGTGCTTCCACTGCAGCGTCGACCATTCCTCCGGCGTGAGCGCGCCGAAGAACGGGTGCGGCGCCTTCGTCAGTCCGTCCGGACCGACCGCCGCGAAGCGCCGAATCAGCGCGAGGAGCTTCGACTTCTCGGTCGCGAAGTCGCGCCGATCCGCGACGCGGAACTCGGGAGCGGTCGGCAGGTTCTTGCCGAACGGCTTCGGAGCGAGGAGCTGGCGTCGCGCCAAGCCGCCGAACAGGAACCCGATGAGGCCTCGCTTCAACGTCCGCTGGCCGAGCGCGACCTCGAGCGCGACTTGACAGTGCGCCAGCATCTGAGCGACGTCCATCTTGCCCCATACCGGCCTGCTGTCGGGCGAGATGGAGTCGATCCGCGCCAGGATCGCCGCGTTCTGGGCTGCGTCGAACAGGTCCGCCACGCCAGGTCCTCCGTCAAGTCGCGGCGCGCAGACGCGTCGCGAGGCCGTCGTGTCCAGCCACCGCCGCCCATACGGCGGGTGCCGTTCCATGGACGTCGTCCAACGCGTTCGCGTCGGCTCCATGCGAGAGCAGGATCTCGACGGTGTCCGCATGTCCACCATACGCCGCCTCGTGGAGCGCGGTGACGCCGCGATACGGAGCGGCAGTAGGATCGACCCCACGGTCGAGCAGGAGCGACACCACCGAGGTCTGGCCGTGCTGCGCGGCTCGGACCAGGGCGCGGGCTCGCTCGGCCGGATCGGATGAGCCGAGGGACGACTCGACCCGATCGATCACGCCCAAGCCCGCCGCGACGACCAGGCCCTGCACCTTGGCGCCGCCGGCGAGCAACGCCGTCACCGCGGCGTCGTGGCCGAACTCCATCGCGAAGCGCAGCGGCGCCCCGCTCCCGTCGACTCCATCGACGGCGGCGCCGTGCTCGAGCAGCAGGTGGACCACGGCGGCCTGCGTCCCGGCCAGGGCGGGGTGGGCGCTCGTGACGAGGAGGGAGAGCGGCGTCTGGTTCACGTCGCCGCTGTACGTCGCGGCGATCGCGTCGACTTGCGAGCCCCGGTCCAGAAGGAGCGCGACGATCTCGGCGAGGTTCCGCGGCGACGACTGCCGGCGCATTTCGATCCCGTTGGCGGCGCCGTAGTGCAGCAGCGTGCACCGGTGGCCGTAGGGGGAGCGAGCGTGGACGAGCTCGGGTGCGGCATCGATCCGTTCCCGCAACCGCCCGAGGTCCCCCGCGGCGATCGCGTCGGCCGCCTCCTCGAACGCGGGGTCGAGCCGTCGCTCGCACCCGGCGGTGACGTCGTCCCACGAGCCGAAACCGTGCTCGACCGCGACCGCCTCGCGCGCGTCGTCGAGGTCGACGGCGGCGGCCAGGATGTCGGCGGACTCCTTCATGAAGAGTCGCGGCAGCCCACGGAGCGGCACCGCGCAATCGGAGTTGCCCGCCGCGTGCTCGTCGAGGAGCGCCGCGGCCAGGCGGGCGAGGACGTCGAGGACGAGGAGCGCCGGGGGCCGATCGCCGAAGAGGCGCTGGAATCGTCGTGCACTGACCTGGACGTGGGGGTGGATCCAAACGTCGTCGATGAAGCTCACGAGCCGCGTTTCCTTCGAAGCCAGACCGGCGAAACCAGACCATGGGCGAAGCAGACCGGGTCGCATCCTACCGATCGGGGCCGATCCCTGCCGATCGAGGCCGATCGGGGCCGATCGGGGCGCGATGACGCTCCGGGCCGTCCTCGCCCGCCGCTCGCCCGGCCCTCGCCCAGGCGGACCGTCCGTTCGAGAAACCACCAAGCCGCCACCCTCGCGCGCCGTTTCCCTTTCACGTCGCTGCGGAGCGACGGGTCTGATGTTACGGCTCGGCTGCGTCACTCGATGTAGCATGGCCGATACAACGCAGGTCGGGAGGAATCGCCGCGACGCGTGATCCCTCTCGCGGTTTCGATTCGTCCGCGTCGGAGTCCTCGATAATCGTGATGATCGTGATCGTTCGCGTCCTTGGTCTTCCCCTCGTGGCGGCAGCCCTCGTCACCGCGGTCGCGGCGACGCCTCCGGGCCCGCGGCGCGACACCCCCGATCCGGTCTACTTCGAGGACGTGGTTCTGCCGTTCCTGGACGCGAACTGTGCGACGAGCGGCTGCCACGCGTCGCCGGGATCGGGACGGCTCTTCCTCGAGCGTTCGGACTTCGCGGGGAACCTCTCGCGCGAGCAGGCGGAGCGGAACCTGCAGACCGTCCTCCAGTTCGTCGAGTTCGGCGCGCCCAAGCAGAGCCGGCTGGTGTTGAAGCCGCTCGCCAAACGCGACGGCGGGCTTCCCCACAGCGGCTCGAACTACGACTTCCGCGAGACGTCCGAGGCGTATCGCCTGCTGGCCGACTGGATCGATGGAGCCGAGCTCGAGAACGTCGCGCCGATCGCTGACGCGGGGGCGGAGTCGCAGGCGAAGTGCAACCAGACGATCCGACTCGACGGCTCGAAGAGCCGCGAGCGGCGCGGCCGCCCGCTCACGTACCGCTGGGCGGTCGCGTCCCGGCCGGAGGCGAGCACGCCGATTCTCAAGGAGTCGGAGACGGCTCACCCGGAGTTCCGGGCCGATCGCGAAGGTGTGTACACCCTGTCGCTCGTCGTCGACAACGGCGACCTCGAGAGCGCGCCGAGCACGACCACGGTCGAGGTCGACAACCTGCCGTTCGTGCTCGAACCGGCCGAGGCGTTTGCCCGGGCCACGGGGTTCTACGTGGCCGACGACGAGGCGGCGTCCGGCGGGCGCGCGCTTCGCGTCGGGCAGGAGGGAGCGAACGGCAGCGCCGAGGCCGAGTTCGACCTGATGATCCCGGAGAGCGGCCCGTACACGATCTTCGCCCGCGTCCTGGTCGAGCCGGAGGCGGACGGACTCACGTTCCGGTTCGACGACGGTCCGGAGGTGGCGCTCCAGTGCGAGCCGACCGGTGGCTACCGCTACGTCGCGGTGGCGGGATCCTCGGGGTCCTCGCGTCTCGACGAGGCCGGAGGAGACGTCGTCACCGGCGGCGCCGAGGTGAAGGGCGGCCGGCTCCACCTGTTCGGATCCGGCGCGCGGCCGGCGCGGTTCGACTTCGGTCGTGCGTTCGCGAGCGGCGCGCTGAACGCGACGGTGCGGTTCGCGGAGCCATCGCGAGACGAGCTCCACCAAGCCGCGCTGCTCGCGGTCTTCGACGTCCGCGATCGGCACAACTTCGCCTTCGCCGGGTACGAGCTCGGCCGCGGCCGCGTCGTCCTCGGACGGAGCGTGGACGGCCGGCGCGAGGTGCTGGCGAGCGAGCGCGTTCCGTGTCGCCCGGAGGTCGACCTTCCGCTCCAGGTCGGCATTCGCGACGACAGGGCGTACCTGTTCCTCGACGAGGGTCGGTTCATCGAGGCGAAGCTCGGCGTGCCGGGCGGCGGAGGGCTCGGTCTGTTCGCGACCACCGCGGCGTCGATCGACGATCTGCGGGTGACGAGCGCGGACGTGGTGGTCGTCGAGAATCGGTTCGACGACGAGGGGCGGCCGGAGGGACACCTGAGCTCGGGTCCGCACCGTCTGTTCGTCCGCGCGGACGGCGAGCGCGCTCCTGCGCTGGATGAGATCCTGCTCACCCGCGACGACTTCGAGGGCAGCATCGACGAGGCGGCGCGACGCGAGATCCGCGCGCTCTACATCGACTGCCTCGGACGGACGCCGACGTCGATCGAGATGAAGATGGCGGCCGGCCTCGACCGCGCCGCGCTCGCGCGCCGCCTGATCGGCTCGCTCGAGTTCTACGAGACGGTCTACGAGAACGAGCTCTACTACTTCCTGCTCCTCGACGACTTCCGCCCCTCCACGCCGGAGATGAACTCGATCCCGGCGCGGCTCGCGAACGGCCAGCTCACGCTCCGCGACGCGATCCAGGAGATCGTGATCTCCCAGTACTTCAACGCGCGCAATCCCGGTAACGACACGTTCGTGTCGGTCGTGCTCGAACAACTCCTCGGCATCGTGGTGCAGGACGACGTGAAGGTCCTCGACGCCGGCAAGAAGATGTACGACGGCTACAAGGTTCGGGTGTTCGGGACCGAGGGGAAGAGCCAATCGGACCTCGTCAACATCGTCATGGCCGAGCCGCGGTTCGCGCCGACGCTCCTCGCGCGTCACTTCGAGCGCCTGTTCCACGCGCCGCCGCCGAAGGGCGATCTCGCACGCTGGGCCGAGCGGTTCGCCGACGATCCGAGAGCGTACGAGACGATCGTGGCCGAGTGGCTGCTGTCCGACGCGTATGACCAGGTGCTCGCGCGCTTCCGCCCGAAGTCGGACATGACGTGGATCCGGTCGCTGTACATCGACGCGCTCGAGCGGAAGCCGACCTTCGAGGAGTATCGGAACTTCCGCAACGCGCTCCAGGCGCTGTCGGACTCGGCCGCGCTCCGCTCGGTCCTCGCGAAGGTGATTCTCGACTCGGGCCGCGTCGCACTGCCGGCGAAGGAGGCGATGGAGCCGCGCGCGTTCGTCGAGGAGCAGTTCTCGCGATACTTGGCACGAACGCCGACCGCCGAGGAATCGGCGGCGTTCATCGACGCGCTGAACGATCCCGGGTGCGAGCCCCGAACGATCGTCCACGCGATCGTGAGCAGCACGGAATACCAGAACTATTAGTTAGGATGGCACCAGCCGGATCCGCGGAAGGACGTGAACATGACGAACCTCGAGCCGAGAACGCCTGACCAGCGCCGCGACGGCGTGGACCGGCGCACGTTCCTCAAGACCGGGGTCGCGCTCGGCGCCACGGCGGCCGGGCTCGGCCTGGATCGATCCGCGATGGCGCGGGCGCTCCTTGGCTCGCCGTTCAAGACGAAGCACGTCATCCTGGTGGCGTTCGCCGGTGGCGTGCGCAGCAAGGAGACGATCGGGACGCCGGAGAACGTCCCGAACCTGATGCGCATTGCGAGCAGCGGCGTGGTCTGCCCCAACATGAAGGCGCAGAACGTCGGGCACTACGGAGCCGCGCTGTCGATCTTCACCGGCAATACCGAGGTGTTCGGGATCCGAGAGAATGCACGCTCCAGCAACCCGACCGTGTTCGAGTACATCCGCAAGCAGCTCGGTTTGTCGGCGAACTCGGTCTGGCTCTCGACGACGGGCGGCAACCAGCAGGTCAACTACTCGCACGGCACGCACTCGAAGTACGGTGCGAAGTTCGGCGCGAACCTGATCTCGCCCGAAGGCGTCTTCAACACGGAGTTTCGCGACATCCTCGACGAGTTCGGGACGCCGAAGATCCCGACCGAGGCCGAGGCGCGCGCGACGACGAAGCTGCGCGGCCTGCTCGACGGCGCCGCGCGGAAGCCGGCGTCCGGCGAGCGGGTCAGGAACGATCCGCAGAACCTGCGGAACATCGAGGAGTTCATCCTGAAGGAGATCTCCGGCCGGAACACGCGGCTCACCGGGCCGGGCGCGGCCGACGCGAAGGCGGTGCGCGTGGCGACGAACATCATGCGGGTCTTCCGGCCGACGTTCCTCGGCGTCGCCCTGAACCAGCACGACACGGCGCACGGCAGCTTCAACGGCTACGTCGAGATCATCCGCCGCAACGACCAGGAGATCGGTCACCTCTTCGACGCCGTCCTCGCCGACCAGGAGCTCCGGGACTCGACGTCGATCCTCGTCCTCCCCGAGTTCGGCCGCGATCGCGACCTGAACGAACGCAACGGGCTCGACCACGGCGACGGCTCCGAGGAGCTGGGTCGCGTCGCGATGATCGCGTGGGGCCCCGACTTCCAGAAGGGGAAGACGGTGAAGCAGGTGGCCGACACGTTCGACGTTTGTCCGACCGTCTGTCGCCTCTTCGGTGCCGAGGCCGAGTACTCGAAGGGCAAGTCGATCAAGGGGATCTTTGCGTAGCCGGCGAATCCACCTCATGGCCGGGGTCTCGCTCGGGCTCCTCGGCGTCCTGCTGGCGTGCCGTCTGTTGGCCGCGCCGGCGCCGCGCGCGCCCGTCCTCGTCACGAGCGCGCCGGCGCCCGCGCGAGCGACCGGGACGGACAACTGCCTGACCTGCCACTTCGGGATCGAGGAAATGCATCCGTGGGAGCCGCTGTCGTGCACCGACTGCCACGGCGGCGACGGACGGGCCGAGACGAAAGAGGAGGCGCACGTGGCGCCGAGCCGACCGATGCCGAACGACGAGCGCGTGCTGCCGCTCGACTTCGACCTCGACTACCTTCGGTTCAAGAACCCGAGCAACCTGCGTGTCGTCGACCGGACGTGCGGAACCTGTCACGCCGCGGCCTGCGGGGATCTCGCCCGGTCGCTCCATGGCACGACCGCCGGACACCTGTGCGACGGCATGTACGAGTGCGGGATCCTCGCGTCGCGCGGCTCGAAATACGGGATGTTCCTCGTGGGGGCTGACGCGGATCTCGCCGGCGAGGCGCCGCCCGGCGTCCCGACGCTCGAGCAGCTCTACGCGCTTCCGGGTTTCGACGGGAAGAAGCCGCGAGACGAGTTCGGCACGCACTATCGCGACCTGCCGCCGAAGAACTGCGTCCGCTGTCACCTGTGGGCGCCCGGAGTGGCGGTGCGCGGCCGGCTCGGGATGGACGGCGACTACCGCTCGGAAGGCTGCGCGGCGTGTCACGTCACGTACGCGAACGACGGTCTCTCGAAGGGCGGCGACCCGACCGTGGATCGTTTCGAGCCGGGACATGCGGTCCGTCACGAGCTAACGAGCCGCATCCCGACCGATACCTGCACGCACTGCCACTACGGAGACGCCTCGATCGGGCTGAACTTCCGCGGCCTCGCGCAGCTCTACCCCGGCCAGCCGGCCGGGCCCGACGTGCCCGGCACGACCGACTCGCGGCTGAACCAGACGTTCTACATCGACGACGACGCGGTCACGCCGCCGGACGTGCATCACGAGCGGGGGATGCACTGCATCGACTGTCACACCGTCAAGGACGTGATGGGCGACGGCCAGCTCTACGGGCAGATGCCGGCCGCGATCGAGATCGAGTGCGTCGATTGCCACGGCACGGTGACGAGCACGACGAACTTCCGGACCTCGCGCGGCCGCCCGATCGAGAACCTGAAGAAGGACGGCGGCCGCTTCGTGCTGGTGTCGAAGGTGACGGGCAAGGAACACCCCGTGAAGCAGGCGATGCACGTGGTCAACCCCCGGCACGCCGACTACAACCCGAAGGCCGCGAAGGCGATGACGGCCGAGCACGAGCGGCTCGAGTGCTACACGTGCCACGGGAGCTGGAGCCCGAACTTCTTCGGCTTCCACTTCGACCGTCACGAGCAGTTCACGCAGCTCGACTTGATGACCGGCGAGCGGACGCCGGGTCGCGTCAACACGCAGGAGAAGGTGTTCGCCACGTTCCGGGGCCTCTATCTGGGCTGGAACTCCGAGGGGATGATCGCGCCGTACATGGTCGGGTTCAGCTCGATGGGGTCGGTGTACGACGCGAAGGGCGAGGTCGTCTTCGATCAACGGATGCCGGTGACCGCGGCCGGCCTGTCCGGCATGACGATGATCCACCATCAGCTCCACACCACGCGGAAGCAGGGGCGTGGCTGCGCCGACTGCCACCGCAACCCGACCGCCCTCGGGCTGGGCTCGCCGAACGCGAACTTCGCCCTCGCGCGGAACTTCATCTTTGTCGGGTCATCGCGTGGCCTCGACGTGCTCGCGCTCGACCGCAAGCAGGTCACCGACACCGTGCCGGTGGCGACGCTGCCGATCTTCGGCGTGACGAACGTCGCACTCGACGTCGAGCCGCTGCAGGGGTTCGCGCGCCGCGCCTACCTTTCGGTGGCGCGGCGTGGAATCGCGGTCGTCGACCTCGAGAACGCCGCGTTCCCGCGCGAAGTCGGATTCGTCGAGGCGGACGACCCGCGGGCATCGGTCGTCGCGGCCAACCGCCTCTACGTCGCGGACGGCAAGGGCGGCCTCAAGACGTTCGACGTCACCGACCGCGAGAGGCCGCGACTCCTCTCGTCGCTTCCGCTGAGCGATGCGCGCGACTTGGCGCTGAACTGGCCACACGTGTTCATCGCCGACCATGAGCAGGGCCTCGTGATCGTCGACGTGTCGCGGCCGGAGACCCCGGTTGTACGTGGCATCGCCGATCTCGACCGTGATGAAGAGGGTCCGGCCGAGGCCGTCGACGTCGCGATGCTCGTGATCCCGAGCCGGCCCGAGAACGGCGCGGGCATGGGCGAGCGCAGCCCTACCCAGATCCTCGCCGGCGTCGCCTGCTCGAGCCAGGGGCTGCGCGTCGTCGACGTGACCGACCCGGAGAAGCCGTTCGTCTATCCGAACTTCGGCCTGCTGGGACGGCAGCGGACGGAGGGGCTGCGGACGACGAGCGTCGCCGCGATTTCGAAGGTCGACCTGGGATCGCCGGACGGCGGCATCCCGACGCAGGAGAACGACTACTTCGTGGCGACGACGGTCACGGCCGACCGCACGCAGGGTCGGCTCTCTCTGGTGCAGGCGACGCGGCCGTACCAACCGAAGCTGGTCGACTCGGAAAGTATCCACCCGTTCGCCGAGGACATCAGCGTCGTCAACGTGTTCAACCCGCCGTTCCTCCAACAGTTCGTCCTGATCGCGGCCGGCAATCAGTTCCAGATCGCCGAGATCACGAAGTCCGACGGAATCGAGTTGATCGCGTCGTTCGCGGGCCTGCGCG
Organism: uncultured Phycisphaeraceae bacterium; assembly: GCA_964649825.1. GTDB lineage: Bacteria > Planctomycetota > B15-G4 > B15-G4 > JADJEK01 > CAZYQW01. Next base: position 15,814 of record CAZYQW010000058.1, read on the forward strand.
GCGCGGGCTCGGTCGCGGTCGAGGCAATGCCGCTCGATCGACTCGTCGACGAGGCGGGCTCGCCCTGGAAGGACATCTCCCACGATGGTGCGCGGTTCTTCTCGCGCGCCGAGATCGACAAGATCCTGAGAGCTCCGATCCTGCGCAGCTTCGAGCAGATCGGACCGACGACCCCCGCCGCGAAGCAGGGGAAGTCCGAGAAATGAGGACTCGCCGATGACTCCGTTCAAAGCCCCGACCTCCGTCACGTCCATCGCATCCATCGCTTCGATCGCATCCGTCGCGATCGTGGCCGTCTCGGCCGCGGCGTTCGGCTTCGAAGGAGACGAGGTCGCGATGAAGCCGAAGGAGATCATCAAGAAGTACGACCTCGACGGCGACCGCAAGCTCTCGCAGGACGAGTTTCGACAGTTCAAGGGCAACCGCTACCTCTTCCGTCAGATCGACGCGAATCGCGACGGATTCGTCACGGTCATGGAGCTCGAGGCGCGCGTCGTGGCCGGCAAGCTCGACGAGTCCTCGCTCGTCTATCTGGTTTCGCTCGACGATCGCACGCCGCTCTACGACCTGGTCGACTTCGACCTGAACGGCGACGGGCGGATCAACCCGAAGGAGTACCGGCGCTACGTGTTCGAGTTGGCCGACCAGAACGACGACGAGGCGATCGACCGGCTGGAGGCGGAGTATCTCGCGCGCGCGCAGCCGTTCGCGTCGGAGTTCTCGAACGACGCCGAGCGGGTCCTCGCGCGCTACGACCGGTCGCGCGACGAGCGAGTCTCGTTCGCCGAGTTCAAGCCGGACCTGAAGTTCTTCAAGACCTTCGATCGGGACGGCGACGGGCAGATCGCGGCCGACGAGCTGACGTACCGAGGAGAGAAGGGGCTTGCCGCGTTCGCGAACATGGACGTCGACGCGCTGATCGAGCGGTACGACCGCAACAAGGACGGCGTCCTGCGGATCGCTGAGCTTCCGGGCGGCCAGGGGCTCGCCGGCATGCTCGACCGCGACCAGGACGGCGAGATCACGCGCGACGAGCTGGACCGCGTGTTGAAGTACGCGCAGCGCGAGCAGTTCGCCACCATCCCGGCGTCGTTCTTCGACCGATTCGACCTCAACGACGACCGCAAGGTGACGCGAGACGAGTTCGCGGGCGACGCGACGACGTTCGCTCGGATCGACTTGAACGGCGACGGAGTGATCACGAAGTCGGACGTGAAGCCGATCCGACCGTGACCGAGTACGACGCGAGCAAGGCGGCGGCGCGCGCCAACCGCGCCTTCTACCGCGCGTTCGAGGCACTCGACGTCGACGCGATGGAGGCCGTCTGGCTCGATGACGATCGCATCAAGTGCATCCACCCGGGGTGGGAGCTCTTGGCGGGGCGAGAGCGGGTCATGCGGTCGTGGGAGTTGATCTTCAAGAACACGTCGACGATCCGGTTCGACGTCACCGACCTCGCGATCGAGATCGTCGGCGACGCGGCATGGGTGACGAACGTGGAGAACATCTGGAGCGACGACCCCGTCGGCCGGTTCACGTCGCAGGCGGTCGCCACCAACCTCTTCGTAGGGACGCCGCAGGGCTATCGCATGGTCCTCCATCACGCGTCACCCGTCGCGCAGCGCGGCGGCGAGGTGATCGAGTAGCCCCGGAGAGCCCGTCCTCGCGAGCGTCCTCGGTGACGCACCGGCGGTCGCTGCGGCCGGGGTCGCGACGAGCACGGCCGAGGTCAGGGGTTCACGCGAGTTTTCTCGGAAACGACTGCGTACCCGGCCACCGGTTGCCGCTTTGTCGGGCGAAGGAGGCGGGCAGACCGTTCAGGGCTCCTTCGACTCTCGCGGCGCTCGGCGAGGGGTAGATCAGCGCCCGTTCGCCCGAGCGCCGGCGGACGATCCTCAATAATGAGCGAAGGGTTCGCCGTGTCGATCCGAGAATCCGCATTCCTCACTCGATTGGTCCTTCTGCCCGCGAGCGTCGTGGTCATTGCGGCGTGCGCTTGGTTCTTCGGCGCCGACGGTCCGGAGACCGCGCTCGTGGCCGCCGTCACCGAGCCGCCGCGCGTTCTCCCCGCGGACGTGCCCTCGGACCCTTCGGACGCCGTGGTATCGACGATGATTCGTGCGCCCGCGTCGGCCGTCGTGGAGACGAACGTCGCGCCGGCGGAGAACGTGGACGACGCCGTCGTTCCGGCCGACGCGCGACCGCTCCCCTCGTTCCTGCCGCCGGAGTTGCACGGAGTCGCCGTCGACATCATCGATCAGTACGAGCAGTACGTGGACTCCGAGGGCCTCGCGAAGTTCGGGCTCGCTCTCACGCTGCTGTCGGAGAGCGTCGCCGTCATCGCGTGCGCGCAGGGACGCGGGCCCGTGCCGGTCGACTCGCTGCAGCACGGCGACCTCTCGCGGACCGGGCAGCACGGGGTCTGGTCGTTCCACCTGAACGGCCGAACCTTCCACTTCAACGACTACGAGTTCCCCGAGTACGGCGAGTACATCGTTCAACGCCGCAGCGCGATGAACGAGGACGGAACGGAGCTCGATCCGGCGGCGACGGTCGTCCTCTCCGACCGGCTCGCGGAGACGATTCGCCTGCGGGCCGAGGAAGCGTTGAGCTACCTGGGCCGGTGACGGGCGGTCTTTGGTGTCGCGATTCTCTGGAACGATCAGGAAAAGGAGTCCGATGAAGACCTACTCGCTCGTGTCTTTCGCTTTCGCCCTCGCCCTCTGCGCCGCGCCCCCGCTCAGCGCGCAGCCCCAGTGCCCGGACCCGTGCTCGGCGTCGTTCACCGTGGTCGCGTCGGGGACGTTGCCTCCCGGCGTGCTCGTGTTCCTCCTGACCCCGCTCGGCACGAACAACGGCACGGGCGCGCTTCTCGGCGGCACGGGCGGCGGCTCGTTCTGCGTCGCGTGCACGGACTGTACGTCCGACATCGTGTTCTCGTGGAACGCGCCGGGGCTCTGCGTCGCGTACAACACATGCGGCTTGTTGCCGCAGGGACCGAACGGCGGCACGCTCCCGGGCCGTCTCGCGACGAGGTGCGGCACCTCGAGCACGCTGAAGCTCGAGGTCGGGACCTGCAACCCAGCGTACATGGGGATGTGTCCACCTCCGCCGGTCCTCCCCGGGTCCGGATACACGGAGGTCTGGACGCTGAAGTGCGGTAGCTGCAATTGACGATCGGCGCGTCGTCCCGGCCACCCGCCACGCCGCAACGGCGGCGGGTCGCCGGGCGGCGGCCGTAGCGTGGCCGGCGGGCGGTCGCGACGCATCGTGAGCGTCGGCGACCGCCCTCTTCGTCGCGAGAAGGTCGGTGGCGAGGAGGGAGGGGAGCGCATATCAGGAGAAGGTATGGTGGCGTCGAGCGACGACGTCCACCGATGCCTTCGCAGGCGCTCGAATGCGGCGCGAAGACTCGAACCCTACTCCTGGCGGTCGATCCGATGCGAATCCTCGTCCTCTTCACGATCATTGTCCTCGCGGCTGGAGCGTGGCTGTTCCTCCGTGTCGGTCCCGGCGGGACGGAGCCGGACGTCGTCTCGACCGACGGTTCGATCGACGAGGATGCCGAGGAGGAGGTGCCGGGCGACGACGCCGAGCCGACGATCGCGCCGCCATCCGGCAGCGCCGACGTCGGGGCGGACGCTCCCGCCGGGACGGAGAGCGTCGCCGAGCCCCGGACGGTCCGACCCGCCGTCGACCGTGAGCAAGCGGACGGGGCGTACGATGGCCAGGTGTTCGACCGGGACGGGAGGCCGCTCGAAGGAGTCCAGGTGCTTGCGTTCGTCCCCGGACCGAACGGGATCGGCGGCCGGGTCGTCGCGCACACCCTGACGGACGCGGGCGGCCGTTACGTGCTTCAGGTTCCACCGAGAGAGCAATCGCTCATCAAGCTCGACGCGGTCGGCGATGGTTTTCGCCTCTCGCGCACGACCCCCGACCGCCGGCGCAACGACTTTCGGCTCGAGCCGATCCGCGCGGCGTCGATCGAGGGGCGCGTCATCGACCCGCGCGGGCGGCCGCTCTCGCCGGCGGAGCTGTCGCGGCACTTTCCCGACGTCGCGGAACCGTTCGAGGTGAAGCGCGGCGTGGCGTCGTACCCGATCGATCCCGCGGAGTCGGGCGTCTTCGCGGTCGCGACGACACCGGAGGGCGACGTCGAAGTGCGCGGCACGATCCGCCCCGAGGGCGGAGCCTTCCGGATCGACAACCCGCCGTTCCACGACGGAGCCGTCGTGTTGCGGTATCACGGTCTCGAACTGGCGCGACGGAGCTGGAGCGTGGGCAGCGAGGAGGTCGTGTTCTTGGTGAACGTGGCGGAGCTCCGCGGCGCGCTCGGGACGTTGAGCGTGCGCGCCGCGGCGGCCACCGAAGTCCAGGTCGAGCGGGTCGGCCGCGAGCGAGCCGCGCCGCCCCGGTTCGAGCTCGTCGACGGGGAGGTCGAGGTGCAGGACGTTCCGCCGGGGACGTATCGCGTGTCGCGAGGTCCGAGCGACGACGGCAGGTCACCCGTCGAGGTGACGATTGCCGCGGGGGCGAACCGCCGCGTCGAATTGGAGTAGGCGTCCCAGCGCGGTTGGACCGCCACCTCGAGCGAGCGCGGTCCGGCCGCGGTTGGACCACCGGGAACCGAGAGGAGTCTCCAGTCTCTTCCCGCGCGTTCTTTTCGTGGCCGTGGAGCTTGCCAATGTCGCGGGCAATTCTGAGAATGTGTCGCAAGACCGAGAACCGCCCGAGGAGTCCACATCCAAATGATCTCGCTCGTTCCACGCCCCCGGAGTTTGGTCGCATCCCTCTTCATCGGAGCCGCGGCGGCGACGTCGTTCTTGACGGGTTCCGTCCTCGCGCAGCCACTTCCGCTGCCGCGGTCGTTCGACGTGATGGTCTGCGACTCGGCGGCGGACGCAGTCGTACGGCTCGCGGACTTGAACCAGGACGGCATGTTCACCCAGGTAGGGGAGTGGACGTCGTTCTACGACGGGACGGGCGGGGGACCGGTGCTCTCGAACCCGGCGTCGCTGGCGTTCGACGCGCGCGGTCGCTTGTTCATCACGGACGCGACGACGGACATGGTGCTGCTGACGATCGACCGGAGCGGCGACGGTGCGGCAACGGCGATGAACGAGTGGAACATCTACATCGACAACACGAACCTGTCGGGAGTGACGTTCACGTCGGTGCTGACGATTCGCACGGACGCGAACGGAACGCTGTGGGGCGTGAACGCGGGCGCGGGCACGCTGCCGCTCGACTTCGTGTTTCGCGCGACGGACATCAACAACGATGAGGATTGCAACGACGCGGGTGAGATCGTGATCGTGTACGACTCGACGGCCGGGGCCGTGAACATCGCCGTTCCATCCGGCCTGGCGATCGATCCCACGAACGGCGACCTGTACGTCTCCGACGTCAACCCGGACGCGATCTACCGGCTGCGCGACGCCGACCTGAACGGCGACTACTACGGCGTGGGCGAGGTGACGACGGTCTACACGGGGACGATGCCGGGCCCGGGGCTTTCGAACGCGAACACGCTCTCGTTCGCGTCGAACGGCGATCTCTTCGTGAACGACTCCCTCCTCGACGCGATCCTGCGGCTGCGCGACGGGAACGCGAACGGTGACTTCGAGGACGCCGGCGAGGCGACGGTGTTCGCGGATCAGAGCGGCAACTCGTTCGGCGTCCCCGCCAACCAGTTCGGTATCGAGGTCGACGAGCACGGACGCATCTTCGCGGTGGAGAACTCGGCCGGCGACTATGTCGTGTTGTACGACGACGCCAACGCCGACGGGGACGCCAACGACCCCGGGGAGGTGACGATCCTGTACGACGATGCGGTGGGGCCGGGCACGATCGGCACGCCGCGAGCGCTCGCGCTGGTTCCCGCCCCGCTCATGTCCACGCCGGCCGGCGCGACGATCCCGGTCGGACAGATCCTCTCGCTCGACCTGAAGGGTCACGACTCCGACACGTTCCAGGTGCTGTTCGGAATCTCGTCGCTCGGCGGGCCGCAGCCTCTGCCCCCGTACGGCACGATCAGCTACCTGCCGCTCTTCCTGAACCTGTTCACCGGGACGCTCGACGCGCAGGGCACCGCGTTGCTTCCGCTGTCGATCCCGAGCACGGTGCCGACGCCGCTTCCGGTCTGGTTCAGCGCCGCGATGGGAAAGCCGCCGTACCGGTACTTCCTGTCGACCGAGGTGATGGTGACGATCATTCCCTGACCGCGCTGCCGGGGATCGGAGGATCGTTCGGCGACACGGCCGGAGCCGCGCGTTCGGAAAACTGCGAAATCCTGCGACTCTCCGCGGGCTCGTGCGTCATTCCCGGTGAGCTACGATCGCACCGGAGGACGACGAACCGAACGATGACGACGCGGTCCGACGACCAGATCATCGCGTCGTTCCAGGCGGGCGACGCGACGTCGTTTCCCGTCCTGTATCGACGCTACTCCGGGCGCGGACTGCGCTACGCGGCCTCGGTGCTGCGCGACGTGGACGACTCGGAAGAGGTCGTGCAGGAGGCGTTCTGCCGCCTGCTGCGCTCGCTTCGAACCGGCGCGATCGCACCGCGACAAGGCGAGTTTGCCGCGACGTTCTTCAAGACGGTCCGGAATCTCGCGATCGACACGCTCCGGCGCCGGAGGGTCCGGACGCACGTGTCGCTCGAGACGTCGCCCGACGCGTCGGTCGACCCGGCATCGAGCGCGGCGGCGGCGGCGGGAACGTCCGAACCGGCGCCGGAGCGCGTCCGCGAACTCCTGGCGACGTTGCCGGCCTCGCTGAGGGACGCGCTCGAGCTGCGGGCGGTGGGCGGCCTGACGTACGACGAGATCGCCGCCGTGCTCGGCGCGACCCACGCGCAGGTCCGGACGTGGATCTACCGCGCCCGGCGAAGTCTCGAGGATGCGTTCGCGCGCGAGCAATCCCCCGAGAGGTGCGCGCCGGAAAGGAGTGACGATGGGCGACGCCTGTGAAACGATGGGCGAGCGCGTCAGCGCTTACCACGACGGCGAGCTCCGGGACGCCGAACGCGTCGAGCTGGAGCGCCATCTGGCGGAGTGCCACGCGTGCCGGCGACGCCGCGAGCGGTTCGCGGCGATCGATCGTTCGTTGAACGACACGGAGCTGGAGCCCCCTCTGCACCCGATGCACTTGGAGGAGCGAATCGCGCATGCGCTCCACGAGGCGCCGGTCCGCGGCGATCGATCGATCGCGTGGCCGCGGCTGATCCGGGTCGCTGCCGCGGCCGTCGTGGTCCTCGCGGTCGGCATGTTGGTGCTCGTCACGAGCGACCGCGCCGACGCCGGTCGCACCGCGGTTCCGCTCGCGACGCTGGAGCTGCTGCAGCGGGACGCCGCCGGCGATCAGCGCGCGATGCTGAAGACGATGGAGTGGGAGCTCCGAGCCCTGCGACTCGAGCTCGGCCGACTCGACGTGGACGAGGAGAATCGCTCTCCCGTCCTTTCCCGGATCGACCGGTTGTTGGAGCGCGTCCGCGCCCCCGATGCCCTCGATCAGACCGAACGGATCGAACGGATTGAAGGAGACCAACGATGAGGAAGTGGATGACGACCGCATGGACTTCGTGCCTTCTCGTGGCCGCCGCCGCTCCCGCCGCGCTGGCGTCGATCGACGGCGAGAAGGACGAGGCGAAGGCCAAACCAGCGGGAGCGACCGAAGAACGCGTCGAGAGGATCGAGGAGGCGTGGGAGGCGTGGGCCGAGAGGTATGCCAAGCGCTGGGAAGAGTGGGGGACGCAGTTCGAGAAGCGGATGGAGGGCGTCGCGGAGCGTGACGCCAAGGCGTGGGAGGAGTGGGCCGAGAACTACGCCAGGGTCTGGGAGGAGTTCGCGCACGGCGTGGAGGCGGGCCGGAGCCCGATCGACCTCGATGCCGTCATCGCGGCGAGCTTGCGCGAGCTGAAGAAGATGCCGCTCGACAACCTCGAGGCGGCGCTGACCGAGCAACTAGGACAGCTCGGGCAGACGGGCGACCTCGAAGGCCTGGGGGAGCTCATCGAGATGACGGTCGAGTCCACCCTGGCCGGGCTCGAGGGCGTCGCGAGCGAGGACGACGTTTCAGGCGACGTCCGCGGGTCGATCGGCGAGATCCTGAAGATGACCGAGCAGTATCGCTCGGCGCTCGACCATCGTCGCCGCGCGATGGACGGCGAGGCGGGCGAGCAATGGCGCGAGCTTCGCGCGGCGTTGCGCGGCATCGAGGGTTGGCGGGAGTTCGCGGAGCAGACGCGCCAGCAAGGTGGGAGCGACGACCAGCCCGACGCGGCCGATCCGAGCGACGAGAATGACGAGTTGCGCGAACTGCGTCGCCCGCGCCAGGGTGCGCCCTACGAGGCCTTGCGCGCTCGAATCGAGTCCCTGAAGCGGTTGCAGGACGATGATGTCCGCGCCGCGCTCGTCGAGCGGCTGGCCCGCGAGCGCGCGGCGCTCTCGGATCGTGACGCCGAGCTGGATGCGCTGCGCGCCGAGGTCGAGCGCCTGCGCCACGAAGTCGAACGTCTGAAGGAGAACCGCCAGGACGAGCGCGGCGTCCGCTTCTAAGCGCGCGCTCGGCGGCCGGCGCGGACGTCATCGCGTCGGCCGCCGTGCCGTTTCTTCCCCGTGGAGTCCGCGCGCTCGAAGGGAACACGGCGGCACGCTCGCGTTCCCTCTCCTTGAACGTCGCTCGGGGGTCGAGTGAAATGCACCCTCGGGCGGCTGATGGTGGTCGACCCGGGACGTGGCGACCACGGAGTCGGACTCTCATGACGCGCACGCTCGCGCTGCTGACGCTCTTCTACGCCGCGTGCGCGTGCAGCGACGAAAGCCGCGAGGCGGAGAACACGCCGGAGCAGGCGTTCGAGATGCTTTGCTCCGCAGTGAGGGACTCGCGCTGGGAGCTCCTGTACGACGTCGTGCCCCCCGACTACCAGGCCGAGTTCGATCGGCTGATCGACGAATCGGACGCGCAGGTCACGACGCACGCGGAAGAGGCCGGCGAAGCGGCGGCGGACGACGTCCTCCTCCAGGACTTCGGCATCACGTTCGCCCGCTGGAAGGCGATGACGAATCGCGAGCGCCTCGCGACCGTCTACTTCGTCCAGGGACGGACCGAGCTCGCCGCGCTCGGGCTGAACCCCGACCACCTTGCCGCCTCCGAAGTGCGGTCGTCCGACGTGAGGGGCGACGTCGCGAAGCTCCTGATCGACGACGGGAAGGGACACCGCACGAGCCTGACGTTTCAGCGCATCGGCGATCGCTGGTACTTCGACCCGAAGGCACTCGAATGAACCGGGCGGCGGGCGGAGCGAGCCCTACGTTCGGCGGCACGGTCCCCTACCGCACGCCCGATCCCGGCGTCGTCGACATCGTCGACGCGGCGCCGACGCCGCTCGCCTCGATGTCGCCGGACGGCCGTCGCGTCCTCCTGCTCCGGTACCGGGCGATGCCGACCATCGACGAGCTGTCCGAGCCGACGCTCGGCCTGGCCGGCGTCCGGTTCCTCCCGCGGCGGCATGACTGGAAGCGCTCCTACGACTTCATCGGGTTCTCGTGGCTCGATCCGAGGACGGGTGCGATCGATGAGATCGCGACCCCGCCGCATGCTCGCCTCGGGCGCCCGACGTGGTCGCCGGACTCCTCTCGTTTCGCGTTCACGCGGATCCGCGACGATGGCGTCGAGCTGTGGTGCGTCGACGTGGCGGACGGAGTCCCGAGGCGTCTGGTCGACCGACCGTTGAATCAGTCGCTCGGATCGACGTTCGCCTGGTGGCCGGACGGCTCGTCGCTTCTCGTGCTTCTCGTCGATCCCGCGCGGGTCGCGCCGAGCAAGCCTCGCGCCCCGATCGGCCCGACGGTCGAAGAGACGATGGGGCGTACGGCCACGAACCGGACGTACACCGACCTGCTGCGCAACGTCCATGACGAGGAGCAGTTCGAACACTTCTTCACGTCGATCCTCGCGCGCGTCTCGCTCGACGGCACGATCACTCCGATCGGCGAGCCGGCGGTCTTCCGTGACGTCGGGCCGTCGCCGGACGGGCGCTTCCTGCTCGTCGAGCGGGTCCGCCGGCCGTACCCGTACACGGTCCCGTTCCACCGGTTCGCGCACACGGTCGAGGTCTGGACGCACGACGGCGCGCCGATCGCGCTCGTGGCGGATCACGGTGTTGCCGACCAGGTGCCGATCCAGGGCGTGCCGACCGGGCTCCGCGCGGCGGCGTGGCAACCGATCGCGCCGGCGACGCTCGTGTTCGCCGACGCCCTGGACGGCGGCGATCCGCGGCGCGAAGTCGCGGCACGCGACCGTCTCGTCGCGTTGAACGAACCGTTCTCCGGCGATCCGATCGAGGTGGACCGGATCGAGCACCGGTTTGCCGGACTCGACTGGCTCGAGACGCCGGGCCTCGCCTTCGTAAGCGAATGGGATCGCGATCGACGCTGGGTGAGGACGCGGTTGATCGACGTCGCGGACCCGGCGCGCGAGCGGCAGGTCATCTTCGATCGCTCCGTGGACGATCGGTACGGAGACCCCGGCTCTCCCGTGCACCGTCGTACCAGAGAGGGCCACGTCGTCGTGCGAGTCGAAGACGGCGCGATCTACCTCGCGGGCGAGGGAGCGACGCCCGAGGGCGCCCGGCCGTTCCTGGACCGCCGCGACCTCGAGACCGGCCGCGTCGATCGGCTGTTCCGTTCGGGCGACGACGAGTACGCAGCCTTCCTGCAGTTCCTCGGGGACGACGGCGGGCCCGCCGAGACGTTCCTCGCGCGCCACGAGACCGCGACGACGCCGCCGAACTACTTCGCGTTCGACGTGCGCTCGGGCGAACGGCGGCGCCTCACCGACTTTCCCGACCCGCACCCCCAGCTCACCGGCATCGACAAGCAGATCCTGACGTACGTCCGTGGCGACGGCGTGGCCCTCTCCGGCACGCTCTACCTGCCCCCGGGCCATCGACCCGGAGAGCGGCGACCGCTGCTGATCTGGGCGTACCCGCAGGAGTACATCGACGCCGGGACGGCGGGGCAGGTGCGCGCGAACCGGAACCGCTTCACGCGGCTCGGCGGGATCTCGCCGTTGATGTTCCTGACGCAGGGCTACGTCGTCCTCGACGACGCGACGATGCCCGTGGTCGGCGATCCCGCGACGGTGAACGACACGTTCGTCCGGCAGATCACCGACTCGGCGCGAGCCGCGATCGACGCCTGCGTCGAGCGGGGCGTGGCGGACCGCGGCCGCGTGGCGGTGGCAGGGCACTCGTACGGAGCGTTCATGGCCGCGAACCTCCTCGCGCACACCGACCTCTTCAGGGCGGGGATCGCGCGCTCGGGCGCCTACAACCGGACTCTGACGCCGTTCGGGTTCCAGAACGAGCGCCGTTCGCTGTGGGAGGCGAAAGAGGCGTACGTCGAGATGTCGCCGTTTCAACACGCCGATCGAATCAAGGCCCCGCTCCTGCTGATCCACGGCGAGGAGGACGAGAACTCGGGGACGTTCCCGCTCCAGACCGAGCGCATGTATCGCGCGATCGAGGGGCTCGGCGGCACGGCGCGCATGGTGCTCCTCCCGAAGGAGAGCCACGGCTACGTGGCGCGCGAGTCGGTGCTTCACGTGCTGGCCGAGTGCTTCGAGTGGCTCGATCGTCACGTCGACCGCGAATAGGATCAGATCTCCTTCCAGACCTTCGCGAGGCTCTCCCCGTAGACCGAGAGTTCCCAAGAGCAGAACCAACCGAACGGCGTGACGTGGGCGTGGTAGCCGGTCGAGGCGAGCCGATGCTGCAGCTCGGCGAGGAAATCGCGGGCGAAGACGGGGTCGGCGTTGGCCGCGCCGAGGTGGGTGAACGAGTGGAGCACGACGTTCTTCAGGTCGCGCTTGTTCGCGATCCATTTGACGTGCTTCAACGTCTGACGGAACACCTTCGCTCGCCGCTCGTCGCCCGCGTCGCGATCCTCCGCGTGCACGAAGACGACGACGGTCTCCGCCACGTCGCCGGCGATCCCGTCCGCCGCGTCGTCGAGGGTCCGTTGGAACGGCTTCCAGGCGAAGCGCTCGGCCTGGAACGTCAACAGCTTCACGACGGTTCGGTGCGGTCGAGCTCGATGCGGGCAAGTCGGCGGAAGTCCGGTCGGCGGCGCGAGAAGATGAGTCGATCGCCTTCGTGACCAGCGCGGCGGAAGCCGAACAGGTGGAAGACCTCGACCACGAAGTAGCGCGCGACCTTCGGATCGACGACCAGCGTGTCGGGCCGGTGCTCGTGCCACGCGACCCCGGGCAGGACCGGCAGCAGGACGTGGAGCCGCAGGCGACGGATCAGCCAGGAGACGCGCAGCCAGAAGCGGCGGACCTCGCGGACGAGGAAGTACCCGTCCTCGCCCTGCTTCTGGTAGAGCGGCATGAGGATGCGCGCCGAGTCCTCGTGGACGGCGACATCGCCTGTGCGGTCCGACGCGAGGACCTCATCGCGCTCGACCGGCTGGAAGTTCATATACCCCGGCCGCATGACGAAGCCGTCGTCCGCCGCGACCGGATGACGGTAGCGGATCTCCACCACGTGGGGAATGTCGCGCGCCACCGCCTTCAAGCGTTCGACGTGTTCGGCGTAGTCGGGCACGTGCGCCTCGGCCAGCGCGCCGGCCGCGACGAGGGTGATCCAGACCGCGGCCTCGTGGTTCTCGACGGTGTGCGGATCGGCGTGCTGCCCGCCCTCGAACACGACGGCGACGTGGCCGAGATCGTCGAGGTACGAAAGCATCGTGCCGTCGATCGACTCCTCGAGACCGAGGATGACGGGGACCGGCAGCGAGAACGCGAGCCGGCGATTGCGGAGCGTGTCCGAGATGGCGCAGAAGGGCGAGCCGCCGGCCGACGTGCTATGCAGGTCGAGGAAGTACACGGGGTCGCGCGCTTCCGCGAAGACGCCGAGGAACAGGCGCCCGAGCTCGCGTTGCTCGCGGTCCTCGCCTTCGGAGTCGTCCTGCTCGCGGCGCAGCAGCTCGGCGACGCGCTTCGCGCTCCAGCCGCGATTCAAGTCGCGATCGATGAAGCGCACGCCGCGGTCGAACGCCTCGATGTTGCCGACCAGTCCCATCAGCTTGCCGCGGAGCGGCACCGATCGGTCCCCGAGCGTGGCGAAGACGCGCTGCAACGCGTACGTTCCGGCCGGCTCGTTGCCGTGGATCGCCGCGGTGACGACCACCGTCGGGCCGGGTCGTCCGGTCGTGTAGGTGCCGATGACCCGCTCGCGCGAGTGCGCCGACGTGACGGGTGTTTGGGGAGACGTAGGCGCTTCGCGCATGAAGGAGCATCCTAATCGATGGAAACCGCGACTTCCCGCACGGCGTCCGCCTTGTTTTCGGCAAACGAGGGCCGAGAATCATCGAGCTGAACCAACTTTCAACGGAGGCGCGGAGGCGTGGTGGATGACGTCGAACGGATCGTGAGGCGGTTGGCGGCTGATCCGACGAGCCCCCTTCGGGACGGCGTCGGGCCGGTGAGCGCCGGCGTCGCGCCGGGACGAATCGACGTGCTGGGAGGCGAAGTCGCGTTCGCGGGGGCATTCATCGCGGCGCAACCTACGGCGGAGACTGCGATCGTCGCGATCCGGCGCGGGGAAGACGGACGGATCCTGCTCCAGAGCGACACGATCGTCGCCGAAGGGCTCCAGCCGCGGATCGGAGTCCATCCCACGTCTTTGCCGCTTCGCTACGAGGCGGATCTCATCGAGGCCCTCTCGGCCGACGCGAAGTCGCGGTGGATCGCTCCGCTCGTCGCCCTCGTGCGGCGAATGGTCGCACCCGGTGCGATGCCCGGGCTGCGGATCGTCGTCCACTCCACGATTCCCCGTCGCGAGGGACTGGCGTCGTCGACCGCCGTGCTCGTCGCGGCGGCGCGGGCGCTGACCGGCGTCCTCGATCGGGGCTGGGCCGACGACGAGATCGTCGACGCCGTGCTGGAGATCGAGCGGTTCCAACGTCCGACGATCGATCGCGCGGTCGTGCGCGCCGTGGCGAGCTTCCGCGACGACAAGATCCTCCCGATCCTGCCGCAGCCGGACACGACCTACGAACCAGCCGACCTTCCGGCGCCGCTCGAGGTCTGGTATCTGCAGACGCCGAGCCCCGTGGCCGCCGACCGTTCTTCGAGCCGGCTCATCCGCGTGGCGACCGGGATGGCGTATCGGATGATCGTGTCCCGCATGGGCCTCACGGTGCGCACCGGGGAACGCGGCGAACCACAACAGGTCGAGGACCCCTACTTCCAGGGCTACTTCGCCAACGTCGACCCGATCACGTACGCGGCCGAGTTTCGCGACCACCTGCCGCGGGAGCTTCGCGGCGAGGAGTTCCTCGACGCGTGGGGAGGTCTGGCCGACCCCGCCGTCCGCGTCGACCCCGCGCTGATGTACCCGGTGCGGCGCGCGGCGACGCTGGTCGTCGCCGAGAACCAGCGAGCCTGCTCGTTCGTCGACGATCTGCACCGCACGGCGCCGCCGGGCGACGTCGGTGTGGCGGCCTCGTTGGGCGCCGCGCTGACCGCGTCCTACCGCGATCTCCACGAGTTCGGGCACGTCCCGCGCGAGGTCGACCACCTCGTGCGGGAGCTCCTTCGTCGCGGCGCGACCGCCGGCGTGCTCGGGGCCCGCGCGGCGATGGGGAACGGGACGGTCGTCGCGCTCGTGCGCCCGAGCGACGAGGCCGAGCGCGCGGTCGCCGCGGCGGTGGCTGCGTTCGAGCGCGAATTCGGTCGAACCGCGGCGCTCCATCGCGCTCCGCGCCGGGCCGTACCGTCGCCGGCGCAGTTCTCGATCTGACGAACGACGGGCGGTCGGCGACCGGCCGAGCAAACGCGGGCCCGAGCTACGTGGGCGCCGCTCCACCTCGCAGCGTCGTCACGGCTCGCGCGTAGTCCTCGGGAGTATCGAGGTCGAGCACGAGACTCGCGTTCGTGGTCTCGACGTGGCACACGCGGCCGCGATCGCGCCGGATGACGGCGTGGGCCGGCTCACCGTCGCCGAGGGCTCGGAACTCCGGCGCGAGCGAACGATCGAACAGCACCGGATGACCCCGCTGCCCGCCGACCGACGGGACGACGATCGACGTGCCTTCAGCCCGCGCGCGATACCCGTCGATCAACGCACGAACGTCCTCGACCTCGAACAACGGTACGTCGACGGGGCAGATCAGGAACGCGTCGGCTCGGTCCGAGAGGTTCTGCGTGCCGATCCGGATCGAGGAAGTCTGCCCCGCGTCGGGATCGACGTTCACCGCCGTCGTGACGCCTTCCAGCGAAACCGCGCGGCGCACGTCCGATTGCACCGGGTTCAAGACGACGATGACCTGGGTGACCGGCACCTCGCGCAGGACGCGCAGAACGCGGCCGAGCGCCGGCTCGCCGTTCAGGTCGAGCAACGCCTTGGGCCGCCCCATCCGCGTCGAACGTCCGGCCGCGAGAACGATTGCGGAGATCGACGGGTTCGTCGAGACGATCGCGTCGGCCTCCGTCACGGCGTGCGCGGCGTCCGCGCCGCGAGCAGGCGCTTCGTGAGGCTGATCTGGCCGCGGTGCTGCGCCTCGTGGTCGGAGAGATGGCTCAGGATCCACCGCGTCGTGTACTCCGCGCCCGACGCAGGGTCGTGGCGGGCGACTTCGAGGTCGTCGTCCTTCAGGGTCCAGCAGGCCGACTCGGTCTGCGCCCGCACCTCGTCGAGCTTGCCGAGGTACCAGGAGAGCTCGTGCCCGGCCAGCGTCCGCGCCTCCTCCGAGTCGAGCCGCGCCGCCGCGAACTCGCGCTCGACGCTGGCCGGAAGCTCCTCGCCGAGTACGACCCGGCGGACCCACCAGAGCTCGACGCCTGCTATATGAAGGAGGAGCACCCCGATCGATACGTGCCATTCGGCCAGGCGGGCGTCGAGCGTGTCGGTCGCGAGCCCGGTCACGACGTCGCGCGTCCGGCGCCGAGCCTCCTCGAGCGCGGCGAACAGGAGGCCGACCTCGCGCTTCATTCCGGTCGGTGGTTCCACGGTTCGGCTCATCGTGCGGGCGCTCTCGGGATCGGATTCCTGGCTTGCATTCGGTGCTCAAGGTACTGAGAACGAACCCCGAAGGACAGCCTGCGGAGGTGCGACTGGATGGGACGACGAGTCCGGGTGGCGGAATCGAGTCGTTGGGACGAGCGCGATCGCGCGTCCGTCGACATCGGCGGACGGGAGATCACGGTCGTGCGCGGCGACGGAGGTTTCTTCGCGCTTTGGAACCGATGTCCCCACGCGAACGGCCGCGTCGGCGACGGCGAGGTCCACGGAACGACGATCGTCTGTCCGCTCCACCGCTGGAAGTTCGACCTGAGGACGGGCGCCACGCCTCGAGATCGCCGGTTGAAGGCGACGATCTACCCCGTCGAGGTGGTGGATGGGGTCGTCTTCGTCATCGTTCCGGACGAAGGCTGACGTGAACTCGATCGAGAGCTCGGAAGATCATTCATAAGATGAACAAAATCAATTCGTTATGTTGATTCTCATCGAGCTCGTTCGCGTCGTGCCTCACCGGCGAGCTCGTCGGGATGCTGCACCCGCCATCCGGTGCTATGATTGGAGCCCCCACGGACCTCATCCGCACGGCGAGGTACCGGCCGGGTCGTCCTCGAACACCAGGGAACCCCCTCGATGAAGACCCTGTTCCTCTACGCTCCCGACCGATGCCTTCCGACGATCCCCTACTCGTCGCTGCCGGCGCTGCAAGCATGTTTGCGGCGCGAGGGTTACGAGACCGGGATCCTCGATCTCAACGTCGCGCTCTTCGACCAACTGGTCAAGAAGGACACCGTCCTCGGTTACTACAACTGGGTGGCCGAGCGGTTCCGCGAGCTCGAGGGGAAGAACGAGCTGACCGCCGAGGAACACGCGATGTATCGGTTCTACGCGCCGCTGCTCGCGGCTCCGGCCGAGAGCATGCAACGCGCGGTCGACGGGGTCGAGGTCATGCGAGACCCGAGCCGGTTCTTCGACCCGGAGTCGTTCAACGAGGCGTTCGACGACCTGACCGCCGTCATCCGGTTCCTGTACGCCGCGACGCCGGTCCTGAACCCGGAGAACAAGAAGCGGTACGTGGCGGATCTCCTCCACTACAGCGAGCATGCCGGCGATCCGCTGGTGCAGAGCTACGAGGACTACCTCGTCGACCTGATCGTCGACGAAAAACCCGACCTGCTGGCGTTCACCGTCCCGTTCCACAGCCAGCTCCTCGAGGTGCTGAAGATCATGCGGGTGGTCAAGCGCCGCCTGCCGAACGTCAAGACGGTCGTCGGTGGTCCGACGATCCACGACTACCGCGACACGCTCTTCGCCGACCGGCGGCTGTTCGAGTGGATCGACTTCGGCGTCATGGGGGACGGCGAGAACGCGATCGTGCGGCTCGCCGACGCGTTGACCGGCAAGATCCCGATGGCCGACGTGCCGAACCTCTACTACCTCGAGGAGGACGGCCACGTCTCGGTGCCGACGAAGTTCGACATCCCGGTGCTCGACGACCTGCCGACGCTCGACTTCGACGGTGTCCCGTTCGATCGCTACCTGCTGCCGGAGCGCCTCGCGAACTTCCAGACGTCGCGCGGGTGCTACTACGGGAAGTGCACGTTCTGCGGCGACGGGTTCCGGCGCAACTTCCGGATGCGCCACTCCGACCTGGTCTACGAGGACATCAAGCAGGTCGCCGAGACTTGGAACGTGAAGTACTTCCTGTTCTGGGACTCGCTCGCCCCACCGCGCACGCTGATGAACGTCGCGAAGCGGATCAAGGAGGAGGGCCCGGACGTCTACTGGTTCGCCGAGACGAAGTTCGAGTACACCTACGCGAACAGGAACACCGTCCAGCTCATGTATGAGGGAGGGGCGCGCGTCTTCCAGTTCGGATTCGAGTCGGCCGTCGATCGCGTCCTCCACCTGATCGACAAGGGGAACGAGCTCGAGAAGGTCGATTCGTGCCTCGACGCGCTGTCGGACGCGGGTATCGGGGTCTGCACCTCGTGGTTCATCGGGTTCCCGACCGAACGCGAGCACGAGGCGTTGACCACGTACAAGTACGTCTCGGATCGTCGTGACAAGATCGTGATGTCGGTCTTCTCCGGAATCTTCAACCTGGGGCGGGACACGATCGTCTTCGAGAACCCGGACCGCTTCGGCGTCGACATCGTCGAGACCGAGGAGGGAAACATCTTCGTCGACGACGGCCTGCCGAAGTGGGACAAGAACACGTGGTTCGACCGGTTGTCGCCGCGCGGCGACCTGCCCCTCCTGACGCACGGCGGATACCTGCTCTACCAGACGAGGGCGCCGGAGAAGCTGCGCGAGATCGTCGCGAAGGGACGGAGCGGCCCGCTTGCGTTCGAGATCCCCGACCTCGAGAACCGGGTTCCGCTGCGGCCGGAGCGGAACCGGATCGTGCGCTACAAGTTCGAACCGCAGACCGAAGTCGCCGGGCCGATCACGGCGCCGGAAGGCGGCGTGCCGGTGGCGTTCGTCGCGATGCACGGCCGCTTCCACCGCCTCGAGCCGAAACACATCCCGGTGTTCGACGCGTGCGACGGTGAGAAGACGGTCGGCGAGCTTGCCGCGCTTCTCCCCGGCGACCGACAGCAGGCACTCGCGACGATCGCGTGGCTGATCGACCGCGGCGTGATCGTGGTTCCGTCGCCGCTCCCCGAGTACCGCGGTCTCAAGGCACCCGTCGCGACCGCGTAGTCGGTCGCCGCGGCCCTCCCTTCGAGCCTCGGCCTCGGTTTCGCCGTCGCCCTCAGCCGTTCCTCGACATCTCCGTCTTCTGCTTCTCGGCGATCTTCTTCGCACGGGTCAGCGACGCCTTCACCTTCTCGATCACGACCTTGTTGCGCTTGCCCAGCGCCTCGCTGACGGCGATCAGCCGCTCGAGGTTCTCGACGTCGATCGGATCGAGCTGCGCGGCGGTCAAGCAGCGCTTCTGCGCCTGCTCCAGCAGGTGCATCTGATCCACGGGGCGCTTCTCCGCCATCGCCTGCTTGGCACGGGCGTGGAAGTAGCGGGACTGCATCTTGCACACTTCCAGGTCGATGACGCGCTCCTCGAGATAGGCGAGGTAGCGTCCGACCACGTCGTACTTCTCGAGCTCGAGTCCGAGCCGGGACGCCATCCGCAGGGCGGGAACGTGCTCGCGCGAGATCGTGATCGCGTCGCCGGCCAGCGAGAGCGCCTTCGCCTTGTCGCCGCTCCGCAGAGCCTGTTCAGCGCGGAGGTAGAGCACGTCGGACATCCGGTGAGAGTGTTTCTCGAACACGCGGTCGAGGATCGCGTTCGCTGCGTCGTTCTCGTTGCGCTGGATGCTGTAGTGCGCCCGCGCGAGCATCGCGTCGACGTTCTCGGGATCGAGCGCGTCGAGCGCGTCGAGGAGCGTCGCGACGTCGTCGCTGGTGTCGCCGCGGTCGATCGCAGTCGCCGCGCACCGCTGGAGGGCGTCGCTCGCGAGCTTGTTGTAGAGGCCCTTCGGGAGCCGGTCGGCCGCCGGCATCATCTCGGCGATGGCGAGGCCCGAGGCGATCTCGAGCTTCGTGATCGCCTCGCAGTAGAGTTTCCCGAGCTGCGCCTCGAGGTCCTCGGGCCGGTAGAAGAGCGTGCTCACGAACCGGGGAAGAGCCTTGTCGATGTCCCCGTAGACGATCTTGCCGCGGCCGACGAGGAGCAGGGCGTCGGGATCGGTCTGGACGCCGGTCATGAACTTCATCGCGATGAGCTCGGCCTCCTCGTCTCGGCCGAGGTCGTAGAGCACGAGTCCCCGCAGCGCGACGGCCCGTTGGTCGTGAGCCGCCAGCGCGGGGTCGGCCTCGAGAGCGGCGAGCGCGGCCTCGAACTGGCCGGCGATGCGGAGGGCGGCGATCTCCTGTGCCTTCGCTTCCGTGAGCGTCGCCCTCTCGCCAGCGGCGGAACAGGTCCGTTCATTGACGGTCACTCCTGCTAGAAATACTGCTGCTGTCATGAGATACGAACGAACGGCCATGGACGGCTCCAGTCTGGGTGGGGTCATGCGTCGGAACAACGACAACGCGACAGTCTACCGCATCCTGCGCCGGTCGCGTCACCGGAGCGGCCGTGACTCGTCTTTCGTCGCGGCCCCGCCGTGACTTGCGTCGCGGACGCGGAGTGCACGCGCGCCGGCGAGTCGCTACGTTCACCCACCATGGACGACCTCGACCTGCAAGCTCGATTGTTGACCCTCCACGCGCGCATCCGCTCGCGTACGTTGGCCGCCCTCCGCGACGGCGCTCTCGCCCACGGGGAGGACCCGGCGTCGGGCGAAGCCGCGGTGGCCGAGGAGGGGGCGTCGGACGTGAGCTACGCGATCGACGTCCCGGCGGAGGAGGAGATCGATCGCTTCGCGGTCGAGCTGGCGCAGGAGGTTCCTCTCGTCGTGATCTCCGAGGGCCACGGCGAGCGCCGCTACAGCGCGCCGCGTCCCGGCGTCGAGGGGATCCGGATCATCGTCGACCCGATCGATGGAACGCGCAACCTGGCGTACGACATGCGCAGCGCGTGGGTGTTGACCGCGGCGGCGCCGGACCGCGGCGACGAGACGTCGCTCCGGGATGTCCGGCTCGCGGTGCAGACCGAGCTGCCGACGCAGGACTCGCGCGTCTACCACGAGCTCGTCGCGCGCCGCGGCGAAGGAGCGTTTCTCGAGCGTCGCGACCTCGACTCGGGCCAGAGCCTCGGCCGTCGACGCCTGCAGGCGTCGAAGGACGCGCGGCTCGACAACGGCTTCTACGTCTTCTTCAAGTTCTCCCCCGAGGATCGGACGGTGCTCGCGGGTCTCGAGGAGGAGTTCCTGACCCGGCTCGTCGTCGAGCACGGCGTGGACCGAAGGACTCTCTGCGACGATCAGTACATCTCGAACGGGGGGCAGCTCTTCCTGGTCGTGACGCAGCGGTATCGGTTCGTCTGCGACATCCGCGGCCACGTGGGGGACGTGCTCGGCGTCGACAATTTCACGTCCAAGCCGTACGACGTCTGCTGCGCGTTGATCGCCGAGGAGGCGGGGATCCCGGTCACCGATCCATTCGGCGCGCCGCTCGACGCGCCGCTCGACGCGCACCACCGGGTGTCGTTCGTCGCGTACGCGAACGGCGCCGTCCGCGCGAAGCTCGAGCCGATGCTTCACGAGGTGCTGGATCGGTTCCGGTCCCGCCAGGGGGAGTCCGGCCGGTGAGGGTGTTCGCGATCGGCGACCTGCATCTTCCGGGCGGGCCGCAGAACAAGGTGATGGATCGGTTCGGGCCGATCTGGGTCGACCACGCGAGCGCGATCGGCTCCGCGTGGCGCTCGCTCGCGGATCCCGGCGACGTGCTGCTTCTCGCCGGCGACATCTCATGGGCGATGACGATCGAGCAGGCGACGGCGGACCTCGCGTGGATCGACGCCCTTCCCGGCCGCAAGGTCGTGATTCGCGGCAACCACGACTTCTGGTGGAACGGGATCGGAAAGGTGAGGCGCGCGTTCGGCGCGACCGTGTTCGCGCTGCAGCACGACCACGTGATCCTGGACGGCGTGGCGTTCGTAGGGACCCGGGGTTGGCAATGTCCGGGTTCGGTCGGCTCGGCCGACGCCATGGCCATGGACGGCGACTCGAAGGCCGGGACCACGACGTACACCGCGGAGGACGAGAAGATCTACCGCCGCGAGGTCGACCGCCTGCGGCTCGGGTTCGAAGGATTGAAGCGAGGCGGTGCCGAGTACGAGCGGCTGGTCGTGATGCTCCACTACCCGCCGATGAACCCGGAGCATGAGCCCAGCGGCTTCACCGAGCTGATCGATGCATACGGCGCCGACGTCTGTCTGCACGGCCATCTGCACGGCGAGGCGTCGATCGCGACCGCGTTCGAGGGACGGCGGGGGAGGACGACGTACCACTGCGTGAGCGCGGACGCGGTGCAGATGGTGCCGCGGTTGATCCTTCCGGAGCGCGAGGAAGGGGGAGCGGCGGTCTAGTACGGGCGTCGCGAACGCGGGGGATCGGGAGCCTCGCCCCCCGGCCGCGCGGTCTCGCACGACGCCTGGCGTCCGGTTCGCCGTTTACTCGCTCGTTCCTCCGGGTAGGCTCCGCTCCCGATGAACGGCTCGGTGCTCGAGGTTACGGATCTCGTGGTCCGCTACGGACGCAGGGAGGCGCTCCGCGGCATCTCGTTCCGGTCGGACGGCGGGTCGATCGGCCTGCTCGGTCCGAACGGTGCCGGGAAGTCGTCGCTCATCCGCGCGTTGCTCGGCTTGATCACGCCGGCTCGAGGACGCGCGAGGGTCCTCGGCTTCGACTCCGCGACGCAGGCGGTGTCGGTTCGGGCGAACACCGGCTACATGCCGGAAAGCGACTGCCACATCCCGGGCCTGTCGGGGCTCGAGTTCACCGCGTATTGCGGGCGTCTCGCCGGCCTCGCCGCGCCGGATGCGAAGCGACGCGCGCACGAGGTGCTCGTCTTCGTTGGGCTCGATGAGGAGCGCTACCGCAAGGTCGACGAGTACTCGCGCGGGATGAAGCAGAAGGTCAAGTTCGCGGCGTCGCTCGTCCACGACCCGAAGCTCCTGTTCCTCGACGAGCCGACCAACGGCCTCGACCCGCAGGCGCGCCAAGAGATGCTGTCGATGATTCGCGACCTGACGACGACGAAGGGGATCGATGTGCTCCTCTCGTCGCACCTCCTGCGGGACGTCGAGTCGGTCTGCCGCGACGTCGTCGTGCTCGCCGGCGGCGAGATGAAGACGGCGGGGAGCATCGCAGCGTTGAAGAACGTGAGCGGAGGGTTCGTGGTCCGCGTCGTCGGAGAGGCGTCCGAGTTCGCGCGTATCGCAACCGAGCGCGGACTGAACGTCGAACGAGACGGCCGCGGAGCGATGATCGTTACCGTGGCATCGGCCGCGGCGCTCGACCCGCGAATGCTGTTCGAGATCGGCCGCTCGGCGAAGACTCCGGTCTGCCACGTGGCGCCGCGTGAGGAGTCGCTCGAGGACCTGTTCCTGCGCGCGCTCGAGCTTCCGTCGGTGGCCGGGGCCGAAATGATGGACGCAGGCTGATGCCGATCTACGACCAATCCTACCGGCGCATCGAGGGGATCCGAGCCGCCAGCCGGTTCCGGTTCCTTCCGATCGCGCAAACCGGCGTGCGGCTCTTCTTCCGCCGGCGCCTGTACGTGCTGCTTGGTTTCGCCGCGCTGGTGCCGTTCTTCGCGATGCTCCTTTTCATCTGCGGCCCGCATCTCATGGCGCTCGACCAGCACCTGCCGCAGCAGGCGGCGGCCGTGCTTCACGTGACGGGGACCGGCATCTTCCTGTACCTGGTGCAGTGGGAGTGGATCTTCCTCTTCCTGTTCGCGGCGTTCGCCGGCTCGGGGCTGATCGCGAACGACCTGCGGGCGAACGCGCTCGAGATCTACTTCTCGCGACCGATCACGGTGCTCGACTACTTCCTCGGCAAGTTGTTCGTCGTCCTCACGATCCTTCTCGGGCTGACCCTCGGGCCGATGCTCGTGCTCTGGGTCGTCGACGTGGCGTTGACCGATCAGCCGGGTTTCTGGCGCGATCAGCTCCACTTCATTCCGCGGATGGCGGCGGCATCGCTGCTGATGAGCGTACCTTATGCCATGATGATCCTCGCGGTCTCGGCCCTCGTGAAGACGGCGCGCAACGCGATCGTGGTGTTCGCCGCACTCGAGCGGATGAGCAGCCTCGTCGGAACGATCCTGCTGCACGCGCTCGACGACTCGCGCTACGGATTGATCTCGATCGATCGCTGCATTCAGCGGCTCCTCTCCGCCGTGCTCGAGCCCGACCAGAAACTGTTGTCCCTTTTTCGGTTCGGGAACGACACGATGCCGCTCGCCGACCTGTCGCCGATCCTCCCCGCGTGCACCCTCGGCGTCGTCTTGGTCCTCTGCCTGATCGTGATCTTCAAGCGCGTGCGCGCGGTCGAGATCGTCGCGAGCTGACGGGGGCCGGTCGAACTACGGGAAGATCGTCAGCGCGGTGCAGTCGCTCGCCCAGTAAGCGGGGGATGCCGCGGGGTTCTGGACCAGCGCCTGGAGAAGGACCTGCGCGCCGCCGATCAGCAAATGGGGGATCGTGCCGGTCGCGACCATGTGGCCGGAGGCGTCGAGCGATCCGGCCGGGACGACGATGATGAACGGCGAGAACGCGAGGCAGATCTCGCCGAACTCGCTGGGGAACGAACCGGGTGCGATGTCGACGAGGAAGAACACGAACTGCAGCGGCGTCGCCTGGAGCGAGAGCGTGAACGCCGTGCCGTACTGCCCGGACGAATCGATTTCGAGGTCGCCGACCTGTCCGAGGCGCAGCTCGATCCGTCCGATGTCGAGACCCGCGGACGGAAACCGGGGCGACCCGAGGAGGAAGTCGCGCCGGTTGTCGTTGTTGATGTCACCGATGTCGCGGACGAAACCACCGATCGAGGCGGCCCCGGGTTGTCCGGTGAATTCATAGAGCAGCGACTGCATGGCGCCGGATTGGACGTCGATCCGTCCGGCGGCCGGGTCCGTGCCGACCATCATCGTGGGCGATCCGCAGGCGTAGTCGCCGCTGCCGTCGCCGTCGACGTCTCCGAGCCCGGCCACCACGGTACCGAACGCGTCATTGATCGCGGAGCCGAGGTGCGACGCAATGATCGCTCCGTCCGCACCGGACACGACGCGACAGGCGCCGGCCCCTGTCACCCCTCCCGGGGCCGCGGTGGGAGCGCCGCCGATGAAGTCGGGGATCTGATCCTGATTCAGGTCGAGCGTCCCGTCGCACGAGAATCCGAACCCCTCGCCGGCCGTGATTCCGTTTCGGCCGAGGATCCGGGCGCCGGCCACGGGGTCGTACACGTCGATCCGGCCGGCGCCGACCAGGCCGACCGGGTCGAAGCCCGGCGACCCGATGACCAACTCGCGCCGGCCGTCGCCGGAGAGGTCGCCCATCGAACCAAGCCCGGTCCCGAAGCCGTCGAACGCCGCGGCTCCGGGGATGGTGCGAACGATGGCGCCCGTCGTCGCGTCGATGACGAGCACGGCTCCGATTCCTCCGGTCGCGCCGGGCGCCGAGGCTCCGAATTCTCCCAGTCCGTCGCCGGTCTGATCGTCGAGGCGAACGAGCTTCTCGCCGAGGCGCGCTCCGGCGCTGGGACCACTGATGCTTCGGAGCAGACCGAGGGTGCTTCCATCGAGGACGTGCACCACGCCAACCGGAGTCGGTCCCGCGTTCCCCGGTTCACCGACGACGAACTCGGCGACGTTGTCGTTGTTGAGATCATCGATCGTGAGGACCGACTGCCCGAGCCTTCCGAACGTGATGAGCCCCGGCTGCGTGAGGATGCGGCTGCCGGACGCGGACGAGATGATCGAGATCTCTCCGCGCGAGGCGTTCGCACCCGGAGCGCCGACGATCAAGTCGTCCCTGCTGTCCATGTCGAAGTCCGAGGCCCGATCCGCGGACGTACCGAATCGATCGCCGGCCGTGATACCGGTCGCGAAGAGGGCCGGGGACTGCGCGTCGGCGTAGTCGGTGGCCGCGATCGAGACGAGGAGGCCCCAGAGTCGCGTGCGCATTCGGATTCCTACTGGCTTTCCGCGACGAGAGGGGGTTCCAGCGGCGTACGGAAAGCAGATGCAAAGCGTACGATGCGACCGAGTTTTCGGCAACCGGAGGCGTGGTGTGAGATTTTCCGAACGTCCGGACGCCATCGAGCTCGAAGGCGTTTCCCGATGGTATGGCCCCGTGATCGGTTTGAACGACGTGAGCCTGCGCGTCGGCTCTGGAGTCACCGGTCTACTGGGTCCCAATGGGGCAGGAAAGTCAACGCTACTTCGGCTCGTGACGGGTCAGATTTCCGCGAGTCTCGGGGAAGTTCGCGTGCTGGGGCGGCCCGTGTTTCAGAGCCCGGACACGTTGGCTCACGTCGGGTGTTGTCCCGACCTCGAGAAATTCAATGAGGAATGGACCGGCGGCTACTTCGTGAAGGCGGCCGCGATCTTGTGCGGATTCGACGGCGCCGGGGCCACGCGGCGTGCAAGCGACCTGTTGAGGCTCGTCGGGCTCGAAGCGGACGGGGACCGGCCGATCGGCTCGTACTCGAAAGGGATGCGGCAACGCGTCAAGTTCGCTCAGGCCCTCGTCAACGATCCCGAGGTGATCGTGCTGGACGAGCCTTTGACCGGCATGGACCCGCTCGGTCGTCGCGATATCGTCGACCTCGTTCGATCCCTCGGCAACGAAGGGCGCGCGATCCTCGTCTCGAGCCACGTCCTCCACGAAGTCGAGGCGATGACCGACCGCGTCGTGTTGATCCATCACGGCCGCGTTCTGGCCGAGGGCCGAGTGCACGAGATCCGCTCCCTCCTCGACGGGTATCCACACCACGTGACGATCGAGGTCGACGATCGAAAGCGGCTTGCGGAGATGCTCGTGTCGCGAGTCGAGTTCGTCGCGCTTCGCCTCGAGGAACGCGGACTGACCGTCGAGACCACGTCGCCGGACGCGCTGTTCCGAGGGCTCGAGGAGCTCGTGCTCGATCACGGACTCGACGTGCGTCGGCTGTTTACACGCGACGATTCGCTCGAGGCCGTGTTCGACTACCTGGTGGATTGAACGTGGATCGAATGATGAACGCCGAGGCGATGGGACTGGTCGAGTTGGACGAGCGTCCACGGCCGCCGGGTTTCCTTTCCGCGACCTGGCGCGTGACGCGGATCGCGCCGTTCCAGATCCTGCGGAGGCGGCGCCTGCTCGCGCTCGCCTTCCTCGCGCTGATCCCGTCGTTCATCACGATTCTGCTTCGGATCGACGGCGAGACCTCGGCGCTCGGAGTACGGGGCTTCCTCGACGTCTCGAAGGTCCTCTTCTTGACCGCGATCTTCCCCACGACGCTGCTGTTCCTCGGTGCCGCCGCGGTGGGGGACGACATCGACAACGGCACGTTGCTCTACCTGCGGTTGCGGCCGATCTCCCGCGCCGCGATCGTCGTTGGCCGGTACTTCGCGGCGGTCCTCTCCGCGATCGTGCTGCTCGCTCCGGCCGTCGTCCTGCTCTACGTCCTGCAGGTCGGGTACCGTGGCGCCGACGCGTTGCGCGAGGAGCTGGGCATTCTGCTCGTGATGCTGGGCAACGCGGCATTGGCGTCGTTCGCGTATGCCGCACTCTTCCTGCTGCTGTCCCTGATGTTCCGTTTCGCGGTGATCATCGGGCTCGTCTTCGTCGTCGGTTGGGAGGTGTTGGTCTCGGCCGTGATCCCGAGCAAGGCGGCGCTGATGACGGTCTCGTTCCACCTCCGAGCGATCGTCTGGAACACGACGACCGAGGGGAGCGAGATGGGGCGCATGATGAGGACGTTCGACGAGATGGGACTGACCCCGTCGATCGGCGAATCGGTGGCCGGGCTGCTGATCGCGTCTCTCGTGCTGATCGTCATCGCCTGCCTCGTGTTTCGCCGCAAGGAATTCATGGAGAAGCCCGGCGACGCGTAGGTCGGACGGAAAGATCGGACGGCCTTCGCTCGACGCTCCGGCCCGTCGTTGTATGCTTCGCGTTTCGGCTCCAGCCTTCACCGCGCATGAACGAGATCCCCTCGCCGATCCGGTCCGACCTGGGTGTCGGCGCCAGCCCGGTCGTCCCGATCAGTCCGATCGCGGCCGCTGCCCTCGACGCGTTGAAAGCGGCGTGGATCCACATCGGTCTCGGTGTCGCGGACGCCACGAGCCCGAGCGTCGCCGCCGGCGCGGTGTGCGCGGCGGACGCGGCGCTCGACGCGACGGGGACGGTCATCATCAGCGGCGAACGGACGATCGACGTGCGCGGCGCCGCGACGCTGCGGGACCATCTGTGGCCGGCGCTGCACGTGACCCGCGTCTATCTCATGAAGCGCGGCGAGCCGATCGAGCGTCTCGGCATTCACGGTGGGACGCGTCTCGACGCCCGCGCGGAACGCGACGGCTACGTGGTGACCGCGATGCGCCGGGTGCATGCGATGTCGCCGGAGGTGACCGCCGAGAAGTTCGATGGGACGGCGGCTGGCTGGAACGGCGACCCGGAATCGCCCGCGTACGGTCACTTCCGATGGATGCGACGCCTCCTCGCCGTTCTTGCGCGACCCCGCCCTGGCGAGCGGGTCCTCGACGCGGGGTCGGGAGCGGGTTGGGTGGGGCTCGAGGCGGCGTTGATGGGAGCCCGGCTCTCGGCGTTCGATCCCAGCCCGGAGATGGTCCGGTTCGTCGAGCGAAACGCGAAGGAGCTGGGGGTCGACGTCGACGCTCGGGTCGGGTTCATGGAGCGCCCGCCGTTCGACGAGCCGTTCGACCTCGTGCTGAACTCGGGCGTCATCTCGTTCGCTCCAGACCCGGACGTCTTCCTCGACGGCCTCGACCCGTTGGTGAAGCCGGGTGGGCGGCTCGTCATCGGGGACATCAATCCGCGCTCGCGAGGGTTCCGGCGCCGGCGTCGCGACCGCCCCATCCTGCCGAGTCGCGAGTTGAACGGGCTCCCGCGCGAGACCATGATCCGCAAGCTGGAGGCCCGCGGCTATCGCGTCGAGTTCGTTCGCTACTATCAGAGCAGCTGGCCGTTTCCCGAGCTCTTGTTCAAGACGAAGCGCAAGCTCGTCGGGTGGATCATTCTGCAATGGAACCGCCTCGCGAGCGCCGCCGACGCGGCGTTTGGATCGAGGATGGCGTCGCGCTTCGATTCGTGGATCGTCGGCGCCAGGAAGCCCGAGAATCGAGAGGACTGACATGCATCGCCAAGCGCATCTCGTGCCGAGCCGCGCGATGGGCCGGAAGATCTACCTGTGGCAGTACGGGAACTTTGGCGCCCCGATTCTCGTGTTCCCGTCCGCCGCGGGGATGGCGCACGAGTGGGAGAGCCACGGCATGGTCGAAGCGCTGTCGGACTTGATCGACGGTGGCCGGATCAAGCTCTATTGCATCGAGTCCAACGTGGCCGAGGCGTGGACTCGCCGTGAAGTCGACCCCCAGTGGCGCATCCAGCGTCACAAGAACTACGAGCAGTTCATCGTCGAGGAGCTCGTCCCGTTCATCCGCGAGGACTGTCGCACGGCGGCCATCCCCATCGCGGTGACGGGATGCAGCCTCGGCGCGTATTACTCCGCGAACGTGGCGCTCAAGTATCCCCAGATCTTCACGTATGCGCTGTGTATGAGCGGTCGGTACGACATCTCCGAGTTCGCGGGCGGACTGCAGAACGAAGACGTCTACTTCAACAACCCGATGGTCTACGTGCCGAACCTGAGCGGCGACGCACTCGACCGGGTGCGAAGCCACACGCACCTCACGATCGTCTGCGGGCGGGGTCAATGGGAGGACGGCAATCACGAGGAAGCGGCGCGCTTCGCCGAGATCCTCGACGCGAAGGGAATCCCGCACCATCTCGATCTATGGGGGTCGGACGTCTCGCACCAGTGGGACTGGTGGCAGCGGCAGGCGGGCCTGCATCTACGGCATCGCTTCGGCGGTCGATAGGAGCTGCGCGATCGGGACGGCCTCGACCCGTTCAGCCGCCGACGCGGCGGTCGTCGAGCGTCTTCATGAGCGCGCGACGCCGGGTTGCGACGTCCGCGTCGAGGTACGCGAGCGCCTCGTCCCTGCGGTTCATCAGCTTTAGGCCGCGTTTCCTCATCGTCCTCTTCGACAGCAGCGCGTAGGTGAGCCACGGGAAGACCGCCGTCAGGTCGCAGTGGACGTAGACCGACCGTGCGACTCCTTCCGGCGAGACCTTGCCCCACGTGTGACCTTCCCCGGCCGGACAGGAGGAGAGCGCGCCGTTGTCGACCGGATCGACGCAGAACTGGACGTCGATGTCGAAGCCGTCGCTGTCGAGGTCGAGGATCTGTCCGAGGAGCGGCTCGCCCTGGAGGGTGTAGTTCTTCGGCACGCCGCCGCCGAGGATCCAGACCGCGAGCTTCCGCTCGAGCGCGTTCGCCGCGAAATGCTGCATGGCACCCATCTCGTAGACGTCGGTCGCCACGTCGATCTCGAGGCCGAACGCGTCGCCGAGCAGACGCCGCATCTTCACGACGTTCAGGAAGATCGAGCCGTCCTGGACCGCGCCGACGAAGATGGGGACGCGGTGGTGATAGGCGACGGAGAGGAGCGACGGTTGCTTCACGCCAAGCGCCTCCTCGATCTGGGCCATCCGCTTGCCCAGGAGGAAGTGGAGCTCGGTGGTCGTCATTCGGCGCTGGAACTCGGGGCCGAGCAGGATGGCGGAGAAGAAGCGATCGGTGTCGAGCAGGACTTCCTCGTCGAAGCCGAGGTCGTAGATGCGGATGATCCGCGCCTCGCGCAGGGCCAGGTCGCCCGCATCGGGGCGGATCTCACGAATCGTGTGGCCGAGCACCCGGTGCGCGTCGTGGTACAGGTTCGCGCCGGTGGTCGTGATGCAGTCGATGATCCCGCGCTCGATCAACGGGATCAGGCAGGACTGATGGATCCCGGCCGGCGTCATCGCGCCGGACAGGGTCAGGAAGACCGCGTACCGCTCGTCGATGGAACGCTGCATCAGTTCGTACGCGGTTCGGACCTGGCGCCCGACGTACGCGTTGAACATCTGGTCGATGATCGCGCCGGGGGATTCATCGCCCCGAATCGGGGGAGGAGAGACCGGGCGGGCGCGGGTGAAGGCGCGGCGGTGCGCGCTCCGGCCGCGACCGCTCCCGCCCGCCCGCACCTTGGAATCGTCTCGGGTCGCCATCGTCTCGTCCTCTCGTCCGGGGTCGGGTCGGCCAAGGTTAGCGATGCAGGGAAGCGACGGGAAGGAAAGCCGGGCCCGCCCGCGTCGGCTATAGTCCCGCCGTGAGAACCAGGATCGAGACATGGAGGTCCGCCGGGCCGGCGGAGTGGGATGATTGGCGCTGGCAGACGCGCCACCGCGTCCAATCCATCGAGGACCTGCAACGGATGTTGCCGGAGCTGGCCATCGCCGTCGGGCCGGACGTCGTGGACCGCTTTCCGGTCGGCGTGTCGCCGTACTACCTTTCGCTGGCCGATCCGGCGGATCCGAACGATCCGATCCTGCGGCAGATCGTGCCCGATCGCGCGGAGGCCGAGTCCCGCGGCCAGGAGACGGCCGACCCCTTCGAAGAGCAATCGCTCTCGCCGGTGCCGGGGGTCGTCCACCGTTACTCGGATCGAGCGCTGATCGTTCCGACCAATTATTGCGCGACGCTCTGCCGCCACTGTTTCCGCAAGCGCACCTGGGCGGACGGATTCTTCATGCTCGGGCGCGTCGCGCTCGAGCGCGCCGTCGACTACGTTCGGGATCGCACCGAGATCCGGGACGTCCTCATCACCGGGGGCGATCCGCTCCACCTCCGCGTCGAGCGTCTCGCCGAGCTGCTCGTCGCCGTGCGGCAGATCGAGCACGTCGAGGTGATCCGAGTGGCGAGCCGCGTGCCCGTCACCCTGCCCCAGCGCATCGACGCCCGGATCGTCGCTGCGCTCCGGGCGGTTCGGCCGCTCTGGTTCATCACCCATTTCAACCACGTCCGCGAGGTCACGCCGGCCGCGACGTTCGCGCTGCGTCGACTCATCGACGCGGGAATCACGGTCCAGAATCAGGCGGTGCTGCTGCGCGGCGTGAACGACTCGACGGATGCGCAGGTCGAGCTCTCGCGCGCCATGCTGCGCGCCGGAGTGCGGCCGTACTATCTCCACCTCGCTGATCCCGTCGCCGGCGCGGGACATTTCCGAGTCCCGATCGAACGCGGCGTGGCGATCGTCCGCAGCATGTTCGGCCGCATCGCGGGCTTCGGGATTCCACGGCTCGTGCTCGACCTCCCGGGTGGGGGAGGGAAGGTGCCGGTCATGCCCGATTTCGTGATCCAGCGCGACGCGCATGACGTGTGGTTCGAGAGCCCGATCGACGGCCGCTCGATCCGTTACGTGAACCCCCGCGAATCCAGTCCCACCGACGGGTGACGACTTGCGACCCGTCGCCGCGACGGCTAGATTCTCACGTTCGTTCCAGTCACGATTGCCCGATCGTCTAATTGGCAGGACAGCGGACTCTGGATCCGTTAGTCTAGGTTCAAGTCCTAGTCGGGCAGCCAACAACATCGGGACGCCCCAAGTCATGCGACGCGGGGCGTTCCGTCGTTCTTGGACGACTACGACGCGGTGAACAGATCGTCGGTCACCGTGAAGTAGTAGGCATTCGCGCCGACCTCGAACGAGATCTCCGCACCGCTGTCCGTGCTCTTCAGCGTATGGACGAACGTCTTGCCGGGACGCTCGACCTCGCCCTTCTGTCCCTCGAACGTTCGAAACGCCGAGTCGGGCGAGCCGACGCGTCGAACCTGGAGCGTCGGGGCGTCGCCACCTTTCAGGAAGAGCGTAAGCGCCTTCGTCGACTCGCCCGCCTCCATGCGCAGGACCGCGACGTGGTCGCCGTCGAGCTTCTTCTCGAGTTCCTCGAGGTCGGCCCGCTCGAGCCATGTGCACGCCACCTTCTCCTTGCCGATCTTCACCTTCTTCGACTTCGCCTTGGCCGTCGTGAAGGTCCCTTCCATGCGCTTCGGGCCGAACGTCGCCCGGAACCGGAAGACCCCCTTCGGGGCCTGCTTCTCCTTGTCGATCTCGACGACTAGCTTCTTCGACTCCTCCTTCTTCGGCGCCTCCACCCCCTGCAGCGACGCCGCGCCTTCGCTCGTCGCACCCGTGAACTGGATCCCGTCGTGATGGAAGATCAACCGCCACGTGCCGTCCTCGCGGGGCGACGCGGCGATGTTGTACTCGCCCGGGAAGATGACGAGATCGTCGAACAGGATCCCCGCTTCCGTCGTCCACGTGGTCGCGCCGTTCGATCCGAACCGCCAGGCTTGCCCCGGCGAGAGTGCCGACTGGAACTCGTCCCGCCACATCGGCGGGTTGTACTCGAACTCCATCTTCCCTCCGGGCGTGGCGACCTTGGCTTGGTCGGGGAACAGCACCAGCAGCACGAAGGTGACGATCGCGGCGACGTTCATGAGCGGTCCTCCTTATGAGTGACGGCCGAGCCGGCCTTTTGTCACGGTGTACGACGATTTGCGACGATCGTCGCCGGTCCGCTCCAGGATTACGATACCCGGCCCGCCCAGTTACGATGTCGTGACCGCGGCATCTCAAGGCGCCGGGTTAGAATTCCGACAACGACAGACCGGACCCCGACAAGCTCCTGAAGTACGCGGAGATTCGAACATGCTCGACATCCTCTCCCTCGCCATCGTCCTCCACGCCGCGCCCGCGATCGTGACCTCGGTTCCCCCGGAGCCGGTGTCCCAGTCGACGGACCAGAAATCGCAGGAGGAGCGTCGCCGGCGCGCCGCCCGCCAGAAGGCGGCAGAACGGAAGCAGAACGCGGTCGAAGGGAAGCAGAAGGTCGCCGAACGGAAGCAGCGGGCCGAACGGAAGCAGAACGCGGCCGAGGGTCAGAACGGAAAGAGCAAGAAGAAGCGTACCGAGAACGAGCGCCGCCGACGAGCCGCCCGTAAAGCGGCCGAGAATCAGAAGTTCGAGATGGTGAACGGCATGCGCGTGGTCCGATTCGACAAGCCGGGTGGCCTTCGGGCCCGCGTCGGTCCGCAGCTCGGCAAGCTGCCCCAGGAGAAGGCCGAGGGCGTGCGCAAGGGAAAGCGGGAGGTCGGAGAGAAAAAGAACCCCTGACCCCGCCACCTCGATGAGGGGGACCCCCGCGCGGCGCGTCGCTTCGGCGGCTTGCCGCGTGTTCGCGTCTCGGCGGCGATGGGAACGACGTGAGTCCGAGAAGCAGGGGCTCGACCGAAACGAGCACCGGGTAGGGCGACCGTTCGACCTACCCAGGATTCACTCGCTCGGGGCTCACGGGGTACGCGCCGTGAGACCGCCGGTCAGAACGCGAACTGAAACGACCGCATCAAGAACCGCAGCCGATCGAGGGCGCGGTAGTGCTTCGACTTCACCGTGCCGAGCGGCAACCGCAGCCTCTTCGCGATCGCGTGGAACTCGAGTCCATAGAATTCGCGCATTTTGAAGATTCGAACCAGTTCGTCTGGCAGATCGTTCAACGCCCGGCGCAGGGCGTTGACGAATTCGTTCCGCTCCGCCGCCACTTCGGGAGGATCGGAACGCGCAAGCCAATCGGGCGATCCCTCTTCTTCGTCCGGAGGGATGTATTGCGGCACGACCGGCAGCCGCTTCCGCTTGAGCTGGTCGAAGCAGTGGTTTCGAACGAACGTGTAGATCCAGGTCGAGAACTTGACACGGCGGGAGAAGTCGAAATCCCCCAAATGCGCGAAGATCTTGACGAAGATGTCCTGAACGAAGTCTTCGACGTCGTTCGGGTACCGGGTGCGTAGAAACCGTGAGACAGTCACGCGGATGGGTCTCTCGAAGGTCCTGATGATCTCCTTCCGCGCATGCTCGTTACCGTTCTGCGCGCGGCGGACCACACTGTCGGGCACGGAGTACGTCATGGTTTTCCTCCACGGTAGGCCAGACGGGCGAGTGAATCGGGAGGAAAAGAAGCATCCTCCGTGCCAACGTCCGGAGGCGCTCGGGAGATGCGATTTAAGTGGCTGTTAGACCGCTCGTTGTGCCAAATATGGGAGATCGACCCCACCCCGCGTGAGCAAGGGTCCGTTAGAAACTTCTGACGGCTCTTGTTAGGTGGGCCCGCCCCGGCCGGCCCGCTTCCCCCCTACTTCAGCTTCTCCCAGTACTCCTCCGGCATGTCGTGCGCGATCTTCAGCGCCCCGTTGGCGCCGGCGTAGACCGGTTCGTCGGCGGTCACGACCGAGCCCGATCCGAGTCGCGA
Source organism: uncultured Phycisphaeraceae bacterium (assembly GCA_964649825.1). Lineage (GTDB taxonomy): Bacteria > Planctomycetota > B15-G4 > B15-G4 > JADJEK01 > CAZYQW01. Next base: position 50,650 of record CAZYQW010000058.1, read on the forward strand.
GCTCATTTCGCGTTCGATCGCGTCGCCGAGGCCGTCGATCTGGCTTCCGCCTCCGCCGAGGAGGACGTTCGCCTTCAGCCGATCCTGGAATTCGGGATCGAACGTCGCCACGAGCCGGGCGAGCCCGTCGACGATCGGCCCGACGATGGTTCGGCAAGCGGCGCGGATGTCGTCCGTGATGTCGAACTCGGTCGGGTTTCCGTTGACCGGGATCTTCACGCGGACCGGCTCGATCGTGTCCCGCACGGACGCCCAGCGCTCCTTCCACTGTCGGACCATGTTGGTATTGACCTGGCCGTTCGGCACGCGCTTCTTGACCAGGTCGAGAAGCGACTGGTCGATGTGGTCGCCCGCGAACGTATTGGTGATCTGATCGTCCTCGGCCGGCATCGTGCCGTGCATGCGGCAGAGGTCGGTGGTGCCGGCCCCGATGTCGATGACGAGCACGTCGGAGAGGCGATCGAGGCCGTACGCGACCGCGAATGGCTCGGAACAGATCATCACCGAATCGAGCACTTCGCGCGCCGCATCGATGATCGCCTTGCGGTTGTGGATCGAGGCCTGGGCCGGGCAGCCGATCACTCCGTAGAGCAACTCGTCCTTGCGAGGCCGTGCGAGGCGAATCGCGTGCTGCACGAGGTCGACCGCCGCCTTCATGTTCATCTTCGCGGTATCGGACTTGTCCAACGGGTCGTCCGAGCCCTTGATCACCCCGTGGGCGAGCGGCCGGTAGAAGTCCACCGAGAGGCGGTTGTCGTACGCCTCCTGGCCGTACAGAACGTCCCGTTTCAGGTGCTTGCGCGCCACGACGTCCTTCGGGTAGCCGATCGCGCTCGCGACCGTCTCACGCACGCCGTTGCTGCACGCGACCGACGTGCGCGACGTGCCGAGGTCCATTCCGACGTAGAGGACACCATGGTCCTTCGCAGCCTCGGTTGCGCCTGCAGCCTTGGGGCTGCCTCCACTCTCGGTCATCCCTGATCTACCTCCGGGGTTCGCTCGTATCCGACGCGACGTCGGGTCGCCTAGGCGCTCGAACTCTCAGCGGCGTTCGAGGCCTGACCTGCAATCACTTCGCGCAATTCCACGTTCAGCTTGAAGATTTCCTCGAGCAAACCCCGCTTTTCCTGGGCGAGAATATCGCTCTCATCTAGACCTTGGACTTCGCGATAGATCGATTCGACGCCGGAGACGGCGCCCTTCGCGACGCGAAGACGTTCGACCATCTGCTCCGTGGCGCTCAGCGTCTCGCGGAGCTTCTGGACCCGCCGTTCGAGCTGCGCGATGCGGTGTTGCTGGTCGGAGCGGGCCGCGGCCGCTGCTTTCTCGCGCTCGTCGTCCATGAGCCGCCGCGCGACGGCGGAGATGCGCTCGGCAAGGTCCGGCGGCGACTGAGCAACGAGACGCGCGATCTCTTCGCTCAACCGGCGTTGATACTCCTCCATCCCTTCGGCCGAGACCGGGACGTCTGCGACCGATACCTCGGCGCCCAGCGCCTGCGCGAGCGCGCCCTTCGACTGCTCGAATTCCGCGCGCAGGCGGTCCAGGTTCGAGAGGAGGTCGCGCTTCTCGGCGGCCAGCGACTCGGCCGTCTCGCGGTACGAATCGCGCTGCTCGACGAGTCGGACGAACGCCTCGCGCGCTTCCTGGTTGACGGACTCGAGCGCCGCCGGCGCGAGACCGACCCCGCGAAGCGAGAGCGCCTCCTCGACCGCGGCGGCGATCAAAGCTTGAACACGGTCCCAGTCGAGGACCGTCACCGAACGGATGCCTTTCCGCTTGAGCTGCGAGACCGGCACGACGTCGGAGTTCTCGCGGAACAGTTGGAAGAGGCTCTGGGCGAAACCGAGCAGCATGGATCGTTGGCACCAGGCGCAGGGGCCGGCAGTGGATAGGCATCATCATACGCGCGGCCGGGGCGCGGATAAATTTGCAAGTCGCTTCGGTTTCGGTGGCTAAGATCCGAACAGAGAATCGAGCCAGGATCGGGGCGGTTTCACGTCTCGCGGAGGACGTCTGGAGTCTTCGAGGATGACCCCGCATCGATACGACAAAGACGATGTCCCCGGCGAGCCGGAAGACGACACCCCGCTCATCGTGCTGACCGACTCTTCGATCGACGCGCACGTGGTCATGTACCACGAGCCGAAATCGATCCAGGCCGAGCAGTACCGCGCGTTTCGGACCAACATCCTCGCGCTCGACAAGGGACGCGGTTCGCGCGCGCTGGCGATCACGTCGGCGATGAAGAACGAGGGGAAGTCCCTCTCCGCGGTGAACATCGCGATCTGCCTGGCCGAGGCGCCGGGCCTGAGGGTCTGTCTGATCGACACCGACTTCCGGTCGCCACGCGTCGATTCGTTGCTCGGGCTCGGTTCGGGCCCCGGGCTCTCGGATCTTCTGCTGGATGCGCTCGACCTGAATCAGGTCCTCCTCGAGACGAAGGTTCGCCACTTGTCGGTGATCCGGGCCGGGCGCGAGCCTCGGAACCCGACGGAGCTCCTCGCGTCGGACCGTATACGCGACCTCCTGGCCGTCCTGAAGACGGACTTCACCCACATCATCTGCGACACGCCGCCCGTGAATCCGTATACCGACGCGGCGGTCCTCGGATCGCGCATGGACGGCGTCATCCTGGTGGTCCGCGTCGGGCGGACCGATCGCGAGAAGGCGGAACGCGCGCGGAACGTCCTGCAGCGCGCGGGGAACAACATCATCGGCATCTTCGCGACGCACGTGCCGCCCGTCGACCGCGAGGAGCACGAGTACTACCGCCGACTCTCGGAATGAGAAGAGCGGACGCCGGGTTCGCCGCCGGCGGGAGGGACGGCGCGTGGTGAACGACACGACGGTCGACGTCCTGATCGTGGGCGCGGGGCCGAGCGGACTTGCATGCGCGATCGAAGCGGAGCGACACGGCGCTTCCACTCGAGTCATCGAGCAAGGGTCGCTGGTCGATGCGATCCGGCGTTTCCCGACCCAGATGGTCTTCTTCACGACCCGCGAACTGCTCGAGATCGGCGGCCTCCCGATGACGTGCGCGTCGTCGAAGCCGACACGGGCCGAGGCGCTCGCGTACTACCGCGCCGTCGTCCACCACTTCCACCTCGACGTGCACTGCTACGAACGGGCCGAGGTCGTGAGCCGCTCGGACGAGGGGGAGTTCGAAGTGATCACGCGCACCCGTTTCCGGCAGCCGCGCCGGCATCGCGGCCGGCGTCTCATCATCGCGACCGGCTACTACGATCACCCGAACCTGATCGGCGTCGACGGCGAGGATCTTCCCCACGTCAGCCACTACTTCCGCGAGGCTCACGAGGCGGCGGGGCAGGACGTCGTCGTGATCGGCGGCGGGAACTCGGCGGCGGAGGCCGCGCTCGAGCTGTTTCGCGTCGCGGCCCGCGTCACTCTCGTCGTGCGTCGCTCCGACTTCGATTCGACCGTGAAGTACTGGGTCCGTCCCGATGTCCTCAACCGAGTCCGCGCCGGCGAGATCGCGGCGCGGTTCGAGACCCGCGTGGTCCGCATCCGCGAGGATGCGGTCGACGTGATCGACGCGAACGACGAGGAGGACGAGATCCCGGCCGCTTTCGTCTTCGCGCTGACCGGATACCGGCCGGACGTCGAGTTCCTGCGAAGCTGCGGGATCCGCGTAGGGGAGACGTCGCTCGAACCAACCCTCGATGACTCCTATCAGACGAACGTGCCCGGCCTCTATCTCGCCGGATCCGTCGGCGCGGGCCGAAGGACGAGCGACCTCTTCATCGAGAACGGACGGCTTCACGCCGAGCGGATCGTTCCGCATCTCGTCCGCTCGTTGGAGCAGCCGACGTAGCGGTTCGATCGACTCCGTTACTGCTTGGACTCGCGCCGGCGAAGCGGGCACTGCATCGTCCCGTCGGCGTCGGCCGATACGTACCCGATCTCCTGCATCTGACGGATCGCCTCTTCCGACAGCGCGACGCGCTCGACCGCGCGCGACGTACGTTCGCAGAGGAAGCGACAGACCGCCGCGCGGAGGAACTCGGTCCGGACCGGGTTCGAGGCGGAGATCTCGTGCGCCTCGGCCGGGTCGTCGTCGATCCGGTACAGCTCCTCGCCCCCGGTGAAGAGGTCGACGTGGTAGGAGAATCCGCCGTGACGTACGCCGAAACGGGGAAGCGCACCGTGCGATCGTAGGAAGATCGGCCGGTCGGCCGCGGCCGCGCCGGCCATCCGCGGGGTCAGGTCGACCCCATCGAACGAGTCCGCGTCGAACGGCACCGCCAGGAGGGAGAGGAGGGTGGGACAGACGTCGATCAGGGACGCCGGCCCCGCGACGCGCGCCCCTTCGCCGCCGTCGCCGGACGGGAGAACGACGATCCACGGCACTTCGACCTGCTCCGCATAGATGGTATCGCCGTGCTCGAGGGAGCGGTGTTCGCCGAGCGCCTCGCCATGGTCGCTGACGATCGCGACCACCGCGTCTTCCGTGAGGCCGCGCGACTCGAGGAACTCGAGCAGCCGCGCCACGCCGTCGTCGGCATAGCGCAGGTTGGCGTCGTAGCGATCCCGGAACGCGAGGAAGTCGGCTTCGTCGTAGTCCGCGACGTCGTGCTCCCGGTAACGGTCGATCGACGCGCGCGAGCCGTCGGCGGGACCGTCGTAGGTCGGTTCGACCAGGCCGTCGAGGAACTCGGGCGGCGGCGTGTACGGCGCGTGCGGTTGGAACACGTGCAGATAGAGGAAGAACGGGTCCGAGGTCGCGATCTCGTCGATTCTCGTCGCGAGGTGGGGGGCGAGGCGGTCGGCCGCGACGCCTTCGTCCCACAGACCGAGCTCGGGAGAGTAGAGCGCCTCGTAGGTGTCGAAGCCGCGGCCGTAGCCGTACGTCGCGCCCGCGTTCGGGTTGGTGACCAGGGCCAACGTCCGGTAGCCGTTCCGCTTCAGCCGCTCGGCGAGGGTCGAGGTCGCCGGGGCGAGCCGAACCGCGCCGTCCGTGCTGCCCTGCTCGACGACGCCGTGGCTGTCGGGCCAGAGCCCGGTGAAGAGCGAGCCGACCGAGGCGAGCGTGTAGGACGAGGGGCTCGTCGTCCGTTCGAAGACGAATCCGCGTCGGGCGAGGCGGTCGATCGCCGGCGCGTTCTCTCGCTCGGCGCCGTAGGCGGTGAAGCGTCGTGCGGCCGCCGCGTCGCACGTGATCAGGATCAGGCTCTTTCCGGCGACCGGCGCGATCAGCGCGTCGCGCGGCGCTCGCGGCTCGACCGGCGGCGCGACCCGTCGGCCGAGCACCGCCGCGTCCGCCACCACGATCCGACGCGGGCGGCCACCCGCCGGCGGAGACTCGAACTCGAGCGCGACGACCTCGCCGGCGAACCGTTCGAGGCCGGCGTCGATCTCGAGCCCTTCGCGCGCACCTGCCTCGAGGCGCGCGCCGGCGATCTCGGTCGCGGCACCGTCCTCCGACCGCACGCGCACCGTGAACGAGACCGCGTCGCCCGCCGGCTCGCCGGGGTGGACGTAGGCGGCCGCGCGAAGCCGCGGCTCCTCCGGAGGGACGCGAAGGGCGAACGAGGCCCGCGTGCCCTCCTCCATCTGGAAACCCGGACCGGATGCCCGCGGGCCGGCGCCGGGCATCGGTCCGACGACGAGGTCGGCGAGTGCGGGTGCCCCCGTGGAACCATCTCGACGCTCGAACGCGAGCGACACGAAGAACGCGGCGAGCGGGTAGCGGAAGCCGGTCACCGGATGGCGCCATTCGATGACGTGCTCGAAGTCGAAGCGGAGGCGGTTTCGGCCCACCAGCAGGCGGTCGGACGGGATGTCGAACGCGTGCCGCTCCGCCTGTTCCACGTCGCGGAGCGTGAACTCCGCGAGCGGAACGACTTCGTCGTTCAGTCGGACGCGGACGACCTGGGGCGACAAGCCATCGATCGCCGCGGTCTCGAGCCGCGCCTTCCTCGCCGCGCGATCGAAGGTGAAGAATTCCACCGCGACGGAGCGTCCCACCGCGGCCGCGCAGGCGTCGCTGCCGGGCCGCCGCAAGGAGAGGAATCCGCTCGCGTCAGCGCGCCGGCGCGGGTCCGGCTCGTCGACGTGAGCCGACGAGTCCTCCTGGCCGAACGCGATCCTCTTCGTCTCGTGGTCGCATCGCGCGCGTGCCGCCTCGGACACGAGGTCGACATGGACGGCGAGCGCGTCCGGAGGCCGTCGGTCGCGGCGGCACGAGGAAACGAAGGCGATCGACAGGACGCACGCGGCGATGGTGGACAGAGGGAGCGCGCGCCGGCCGCGGCTCGGTCGCGCCGCGTGGATCATTGTCGCTCGAAGGAGACGCCGCCGTCGTCGGAGAACCAGAGCCCGGAGAACGAATCGAGCACCAGTCGATCGTCGTGGATCCAGATCGTTCCGCCCCGGGCGCGGTGGTCGTCGGGGTGGAGGAGCATCGGTCGCCCCTCTCTCCGGCACCACGAGGCGAGCGACTTCAGGTTCTCGACCGGGACCGTGACGAGGTCATCGAGGTCGTGCTCCTCGAGGAAGCGACGGCCGGCGTCGAGGTCGTGGAAGACCGGGCAAACCGGCTCGCCGTCGTAGAGCTCGTCGTCGGCGAGCGAGATCGTGATCGGTTGGTCCGGGGCGTCCTTGCGTCCCAGCCGGTGGAGGCGGACCCCCTCGTGGAACCCGAGGAACGGAACGTCGCCGAGCCGCGACGCCATGAGCCGGTCGATGAGATCCTGGTCGATCTCGGGGTCGATCTCCTCCTCGCCTTCGTAGCGCTCCCAGCTTCCGTCCTCTTCGAGGAGCGAGTGGTCGAGCCGCCCGCTCCGCGCGTCGATCGAAAGGCGAAGGAATCGGGGTGCGCCGTTCGCGTCGAGGCAGAAGAAGATCGGCTCGACGTCGTCCAGGACGCTGCCGGCAAAGCCCTCCGTGGCTCGCGCGCAGAGGAAGTCGGCGAGGTCCTCGATCCTCTCGACCTGGATCGGTCGCGCGTCGATCCCCTCGCGCTCGCGCGCCGCCGCCGCGGCGCGTTCCTGGTCGCGGTAGACGAGGACCGACAGGCCGTTCGGCTGCGACTTGCTCAACGTGTAGAGCGGCTCGCGATCGCGGGAGATGAACCAGTACGACCGGCTCAGCGCGTTCCTGCGACCTACGCGGAACTCCTCGAGGTAGCGATCGATCGCGCCCCGCAGCGGCTCCGCGAACTCCTCGAAGCCATGCTCGACGCGCAGCTCGTTCGCGGTCCACTGCGCGACCGGCGCGCATGGGCCGACGTCGGTGTGCACCAGCGGCTCTGCGACACCGTTCGCGTACTCGGCGTCGACGCGCTTCAGCAACGTGATGACGCGCGACGACGCGGTGTGTCCGCGATCGACCAGGAAGAACTCCTGTCCGTCATGCAGGATTCGAATCTTGCGTTTGCGCACCGTTCTCTCCGTGTTCATCGGAGCGACCGCTCCACGAGTCGATGCGGAGTATAACAGGCGAGCCGCGGTCGATGACAAGCGTGCGCGTCGTCGTCGCGCCGCTCTCATGTTCGGTCGACGACGTCGCGCATGTGCGTGAAGCGCGACCGCTCGGGCGCGGCGCCGAACAGCGCGAAGCAGACGAGGCCCGCCAGGGCCGCCGCGAGCACGTTCATGCGGATGTCGTCGACGTCGTAGTACCGCACGGGCGAGAGCCCCTGCACGTACTCGTCGAACCAACCCGCGAGGGACGTGACGACGAGCGCGAGCAGGTACGGCCACGTGCCGCGAACGTCGATCGTGAGCGCGCGCAGCGAGAGCAGATAGAGGACGCCGTACTCGAGGAAGTGGAACCGCTCGGACGGTGAGCTCCGTACGTGGATCATGGCGAACGCGAACGCGACGAACGCCGGCGTGGTTCGCAGGTAGACCCACGGGCTCGTGACGCGGGCCCCGACGACGAGCAGGTACAACATCGCCGCGGCGGCCACCGCGAACAGGAGCTTCACCGTCTGCCACAGGTAGCCGCGCGAGCGAAGGAAGAGCGAGACCTCGTACGCCGTGTCGAGCGTGAGGATGATGAACGCGAGGAACAGGACGAAGAGGGACCAGGCGCGAACGCGGTCGATCGCGGTCGGGCTCACCGGCTCTTCGTCTCGAGCGACCGCCCGCTTTCCTCGAGGATCTCCTCGATCTCGGCCCGAATCGCGCGCCGCCGCGACAGGAACACGAGCAGGTGGAACGGCAGCACGGCCAGCTCGACGAGCGTGAGTCCAAACAGGTAGAGGATCGAGCGCGTGGCGCTCATTTCGACTTCTTCACGTCCATCGCGCACCGGAAACCGAGGTGGGGTTTGCGCGTGGAGAGCCCCGGAGCGATCCAACGGAACACGGCGGCCGAGACGTCGGAGCCCGAGTTGAAGTTGCCGCCGCGCACCGCGACCTGGACGAGATTCGACTCGAGCGGCCCTTCGATGACGTCCCCGTCCGCCGTCGTCGCGGTCCATTCCTCGACGTTGCCGGACATGTCGTCGCAACCGAACGCGGAGCGACCGCCAGGAAACGACCCCACCGGCGCCGTATCGCCGAGGCCGGCCTCGCGATCGTTCGAGTTGCCCGGCGCGTATTGGTCGCCCCAAGGGAAGTGCGTGCCACGAGCTCCACGCGCGGCCGCCTCCCACTCCTCCTCGGTCGGCAGGCGTTTACCGGCCCATGTCGCGTAGGCGAGCGCGTCGTTGAAGCTGACGCCGACGACCGGGTGATCGGCGCGCCCTTCCGGGATCGTGTACGTCCCGTCCGGCCCCTTCTCCCAGTAGCGCGGCAGCCTCTCGAGTTGGTTCGTCAGTTCGAGGGTCTTCCAGTACGCGTGGTACTCGTCATTCGTGACTTCGGTCCGGTCGATGTAGAACGTGCGCAACGTCACCCGTTTGCCGCGCCTTCCGATGCCCTTGCGCTCCCAGCCGGCGTGAGGGCCGAGCTGGTACTGCCCGCCCTTCACCTCGACCATGCCGGGCGGCAGGCGCTCTCCTCCCGCCGCGAAGCGCTCGGGCGATCGCTCGCGCTCGACGCGGCGACCCGCCTCGATGTAGGCGGCGTGCGCGTCGTGGTACACGTGCGCCGTCCCGACGTGGGTGTAGAGCGCGTCGTTCCAGACCTCCGCGAAGTCGCGATCCGGCACGAACACCTCGCGCAGCACGACGTCGGTTCGCTCGCTCAGACCCTCGAGCGCGGGATCGGTCAAGCTCGGGAGGATCCTCTCGACCAACCGATTCGCGAGCGCGGCGTGGAAGCCCGGGTCGACGGCGGTCGCGTCCAGCGTATCGACGAGCCCATCCGCCGCGATGAGGAGCTGCGCGTTCTTCGTCGGTCTCCGCCCGCCCGGCCCGGTCAGGAGCCGCGATTGCAGTGCCTCCGCGTCGGCCAGGATCGCGTCCGTGACCCGCGCGATGGTCTCGGGCAGGGCGGCGCAGATCGACGTATACGCGGCCTCCATCCGGAGGTACTCGGCCTCCAACGCGACCTCCGCGTCGCGCAGCTCGGTCGTGCGCGCCTCGAACTCGCGTTCCACGGCCGTCTTCTCTTCCTGCGCCGCCATCGTCGCGCCGACGAGGAGCATCAACTCGATCGCCATCGTCATCATGGTGCGCATCATAGTCACGTTCGCGGGAGACTTCAGCCGGGGAGACGGGCCCGGGTGCAGGGATCGATCATCCGCGACGCGACGTTGGCGCGGCGTCCGCGTTCCTTCGCAGTCCTTCCACGATCGCGTCGAACGCCGCCGACGCCCGGAGCGGAGCGAACGCCTCGTCGGTCGCCACGTGGTCGGCGTCGGTGCAGCCGGCCGAAACCGCACGTTCGAGGAGGTGGATCGCGAGGCTCCGGGTCTCATCGAGCAGGCGTCCCCGGTCCGGTTCGGTGAGGGTCGCGTCGCGTTCGATCAGCGGCAGGCATTCCGCCAGGATTCCACCCGCGATCCGCCCGGCGCGGACGTCCATGGGCTGAACGTCCGGAAGCATCGTCGCCGCAGCCGCCGCGGCGCGGTGATCGCCGAGGTCGCGGCAGGCCTGAGCCAGGAACCAGAGGCAGCGGAAGAGCGACTCGTCCCAGCCCGGATGCTCGGGGTTGCGGGCGCGCACCGCCTCGATGAGGGCACGCGCCTCCTCGAAGCTCGACCGCGCCTCCGCGACGTTCCCCTCGTCGAGCGCCACGCTCCCGAGGTTCACGATGCCGGCGGCGAGGTTGAACTCGGCATCGATCGCGCCCGGCTCGGCGGCGAGGATGGAGCGGAGGACGTCGAGCGAACGTGCGTAGATGCGGCGGCTGGTCGCGAAGTCTCGATCGTGCGCATGGATCATCGCGAGCGAGTGCAGAACGGAGGAGAGGATCTGCCGTCCCTCGCCGGATTCGGGGAAGTCCTCGAGCAGCGTCTCGATCGTGGCGAGGGCATCCTCTCCCGCTCGGCGGGCCTCGTCGATGCGATCCAGCCCGAGGAGCGCCTGCGCACGCTGCGACTGGAGGCGGAGGGCGAGCATCTCCAGCGACAGTTCGTCGAACGCCGGCTCCAACCCGGGCGTCGCGTGCGGCAAGGTGGTCACGCCGACGGCGTCTTCGTGCCGGCCAAGGGCCAAGAGCAGGCTCGCGAAGTTCGCGCGGTTCGCGAGCTCCTCGCGCGCAAGGACGAGGCGGCGTTCGTCGTCACGGCACGTCGCGAGCGCCTGGTCGAGGAACCGGCCGTACGTTCGATGCGCGTCGATCGCCTCGTCGATCCGGCCGAGCTTGCCGAGGAGGATCGCGCGCCGGCGGAGGGCGACGCCGCGGTCGAGCTCGATCTCTCCGTCCGCGTCGGGGAGCGCGAGAAGCCCGAGCGCGTCATCGATCGCGGCGAGGCCTTCCTCCGGGCGCCCGAGGAACTGGAGCACGCTGGTCTTCGTGGTCAGGATCTGCGCGACGAGCACGCGGCGAGCGACGTCCGACCACGACCCCGCCGCGGGCGAGCGCGCCAGCGGCTCGCCCTTCATCAGCGCCTCGAGCGCGTGCTCCGGACGTCCGAGCTCGTGCCGCAGGCGGCCGACGCGCAGCGCGGCGGCCGCGCCGTGGCGCGTCATCTCCGGCGTCGCGTCGGTCGACGCGTCGGCAAGCATGCGCTCCTCGAAGGCGAGCGCGCTCTCGAGGAGCTTCTGGCGCAGCGGCAGCATGCGCGGCACGAAGAGGAGCCGTTCCTGCGCCACCTGGGTGAGCAGGAGGTCGATCGCCTCGCGGGTCCGATCGCGCTCGCGCTTCACCTGTTCGAGCGCCGCGCTCTTCTCGTCGAGGGCGGCCCGGATCTGGCGGTTCGCGCGCCGCTCCTGCGCGATCCACAGGGCGGGCCCGCCGAGCACGACGAGCGCGGCGGCGGCCAGGGCCACGGCCGCGGCGGGGCGGCGCTGCGCCCACCGCCTCGTGCGCAGGAGCACTCCCGGGCGGCGGGCCTGGATCGGGCGCAGCTCGAGCACGTTCCCGACGTCGTCGGCGAACGCGGCCGCCGACGCGTATCGTCGCTCTCGGTCCTTCTCCATCGCGGCCAGGCAGGTGGTCTCGGCGTCGCGGAGCACGGATGCATTGAACGTCCGCGGCGCCGCGGCGGCGCCGGCCAGCACGGCCGCGCAGGTCGACTCGACCGAGTCCGCGGCGAACGCGGCGCGCAGGGTGAGCAGCTCGTAGAGGGTCACGCCGAGGGAGTAGACGTCGGTGCGCTCGTCCACGGAAGCGTGATCTCCACGCACCTGCTCGGGGCTCATGTAGGCGGCCGAGCCGAGGTGCATCCCCGTCCGCGTCAGCTCGTCGGCCCCCTCGGCCCGGGCCAGCCCGAAGTCGAGCAGGCGTACGCGGCCGTCGCACGTGATCATGACGTTGCTCGGTTTGATGTCCCGGTGGAGCACCCCCCGCTCGTGGGCGTGCGCCAGTGCCTCCGCGACGTGGCGGGCGATGCGGAGGCACGCCGCGACCCACGTCCCGGAGAACATCCGTCGTGCCGCCTCCCCGACCGTCGACTCCCGTGATCCGACCCGCCTTCCGACGGTCGCCGCGGCGGCCGACTCCGCCGCGGTCCGCTCGCGCCGCTCCGTGACGGCGTGGACCGCCAGCTCGAGGTCCCGGGCCATCAGCGTCGTCGGATCCCGGTAGGCGACCTCGGCGAGGACTTCCTGGACGGTTGCCCCGTCGACCCACTCCATCGCCAGGTACGGAGCGCCGCGCTCCTCTCCGCCTGCGATCACGGATACGATGCCTGGATGGTGCATCCGAGCCAACGCGTCCACCTCGCGCCGAAACCGCTCCCGCGCGCCCGGGAAATAGAGCAGCTCGGGACGGACGAGCTTCAACGCGACGGGGCGCTTCAGCTCGTCTTGCTCGGCGAGGTAGACGACTCCCATCCCGCCGCCGCCGAGGCGGCGGACGAGGCGGAACGAGCCGATCCGTTGCGGCGGTCCGTCGGGCGCGGGCTCGATGAGGAACCCGGTGGAGCGAAGAGCCGAGATTCGCGCGCGGAGCGCCGGGGCGTCGCTCGGATGTTGCGCCATGAACACCTCGAGCGCCGACTCGCCGCCGGTGTCGAGCGACTCGAGGGCTCGAGCCACGAGATCCGCCATGTCGCCGCCGTCGGGGGAGGCGGAGCGGGCGGGGCGATCGTTGGACGTCGTCATGAGGGAAACGCTCCGGGTGCGGAGGATTCTACATGACGATGGATGAGCGGGAGCTGGTCGAGCGGGCGGTCGGAGGCGACTCGGCCGCCGTCGAGGAGCTGCTCTGTCGCCACATGCCGCGCCTCCGGGCGTGGGTCCGGCTGCGGTGCGGGCCCGCGCTGCGCGCTCAAGAGTCGGCGAGCGACGTGGTGCAGTCGATCTGCCGCGACGTGCTCCGCAACCTCGAGCAGTTCCGCTACCCCGGGGAGGCGGCGTTCCGCGCGTGGCTCTACGCCACCGCCGCGCGCAAGGTCGCCGACCGCGCGGAGTACTGGCGGGCCGCGCGACGCGATCCGGCGCGGCTCGAGCCGTTGGAGGGCCACGTCCTCTCGGGAAATCCGAACGTGGCCGAGCAGGAAGCGTTCCGTTCCGTGTGCTCGCCCAGCGAGGCGGCGATGGGGCTCGAGACGATGGAGCGGATCGAGCGGGCGTTCGCGCGGCTGCCCGAGCCGCAGCGGGAGGTGATCCTCCTCTCGCGTCTGGCCGGGCTTTCGCACGCCGAGATCGGCGAGCGCCTCGACCTCCCGGCAGCGACGGTACGCATGCGTCTCTTCCGCGCGCTCGGCGACCTCGCCGATGAGCTCCGTCGCGAGGGGATCGAGAGCTGAAACCCGCCCGCCACGCCGCGGCGAACGGGACGTTCCTGCGCGGCGCGGCCATCGCGCCCGGCGGGGCGAGCCGGGACGTCTCGCGGCAGGGCGGCGCCGCTCCGGCGGCGTTCGCCGCCGCTCCGGCGGCGTTCGGCGCCAAGGGCTCCCTTCGCTATCCTGCCGCGATGGCCGCCCGCGTTCCCGCTCCGGATCCCGACCTGGCAACCCCCGTCGACGCCCTCCCCGGCATCGGACCGGCTCGGGCCGACGCGCTCGCCTCGGTCGGACTCCGAACCGTGCGTGACCTCGTCCTTCACGTGCCGCGGCAGCATCGGCCCCGCTTCGAAGCGGTGCCGATCGCGAACCTCGCGGTCGGCGAGGCGGCGGCGATCGAGGGCGAGATCACCGCGTTGCGTGGCTGGCGGCGCGGGCGACGGGCCGTCGCGCGTCTCGTGGTGAAGGACGCGACCGGCGAGTTGGACGTCCTCTTCTTCAACCAGCCGCACGTGCATCACGCCTTCAAGCGCGGCGAGCGCTGTTTCTTCCAGGGAAAGGTCGGAGAGCGCGACGGCCGGCGGAGCCTGACGGTCGAGCACTATGAGAAGGAGGGCGCGGCGACCAGCGCGCGGATTCCGATCTACGAGCTCCCCGACGGGGTGCCGCCCCGGCTCTTCAAGCGGATCGTCCGGCCGCTGATCGAGCGGCTTGCGCTGCACCTCGACGATTGGCGCGCGGCGGCCGGTCTCGCCGCCAACGGGCTGCCGTCGATCGCCGAGACGGTCGCCGCGCTCCACGCGCCGCGAGACGACGCGCAGTTCGAGGCGGCGCGGCGGCGGCTCGCCTACGAGGAGCTCATCCGCCTCGTGATGCCGTTGACCCAGGAGCGCGCGCGACGGTATCGCGTGAGCAAGCCGCGCCCGACCCGCCCGACCCGGCCGGAGCTCGAGACGGTCACGTCGGCGCTGCCGTTCTCGCAGACCGCGGCCCAGCGTCGCGCGATCGCGGAAATCGCGGGCGACCTGGCGCGGCCGTCTCCGATGCACCGCCTCCTCCACGGCGACGTCGGCTCCGGCAAGACGGCGGTCGCGCTCGTCGCGCTGGCCTTGGTCGCGCGCGCTGGGTCGCAGGGCGCACTGCTCGCTCCCACCGATCTGCTGGCGCGCCAGCACGCTCGCTCGGCCGCGCCCTTCTTCGGTTCGCTCGGCGTCGAGGCGCACGTGCTGTCGCGGGCTACGCGCGGGCCCGAGCGCCGCGCGATCCGCGAGCGGCTGCGGAGCGGAGCCCCGTGCGTCGTGCTCGGCACGCACGCGCTCCTGCCGCGGTCGGTCGAGATTCCGCGGCTGACCCTCGCGGTCGTCGACGAACAGCACCGGTTCGGAGTCTCGCAGCGGGCGCGGCTGCGATCGAAGGCGACCGACGTCGACCTTCTCGTCATGACGGCGACTCCGATCCCGCGCTCGCTGTCGATGACACTCTACGGCGACCTCGACCTCTCCGTCCTGGACGAGCTTCCGCCCGGGCGGAAGCCGATCGTCACGCGGCGTGTCGGACGGGACGACCTGAAGGACGTGGCCGACGCGGCCCGCGCGGAGGTGGCGCGCGGTGGCCGCGTCTACTTCGTCTGCCCGTTCGTCTCCGCGTCCGCGGAGCGCGACGTGGCGGCGGCCGAGCAGTTCGTCGACCGCCTCCGCCGCTACTACCGCGATCGTCCGCTCGTCGCGATCGCGCACGGCCGGCGCTCCTCCGAGCAGAATCGCGCCGCCCTCGACGACTTCGCGAGCGGGCTCCGCCCGGTGCTCGTTTCGACCGTCGTGATCGAGGTGGGCGTCGACGTCCCGCAGGCGACGATGATGGTCGTGCTCGATGCGCATCGGTTCGGGCTCGCGACCCTTCATCAGCTTCGCGGCCGCGTCGGCCGCGGCGACCGGCCGTCATCGTGCGTGCTCGTCTGCGGCACCGGCGCCGAGGACGCGACGCGCCGCCTCGACGTCCTGGTCGAGGAATCCGACGGGTTTCGCATCGCCGAGGAGGACCTGCGGTTCCGGGGGGCCGGGCAACTGTTCGGGACGCGCCAGCACGGTGCGTTCGACCTGGTCTACGCCGACCTCGTCCAGGACTTCGCGCTCCTCGCGCGCGCGCGCGCCGATGCGTCGCAGCTCGTCGAGGCGGCGCAGGAGGGCTTGATCGGCTCGCTGCCTCTCCATTCGACCGGCGTTTCGATCGGCGCCGTCCGCGGCGGAGCCGTCGGGCCGGGGTAGTGAGGATCGCCACGAAGGAGCGGCGCCCAGGAGCTTTCGCGACGAGTTCGTCCGCGCTGCCACGAGAGGTGATCGGCGCACGGATCGAGGCGCGCGGCCTGCCGCGAACGCGAGTGCGCGGAGCGACGCAAACGCGGTCGGTGGCCGCGTCCGGCGGTGATAGAATTCGCACCGTCGGTCCAGGTGAGTCATGACCACGAGTACGATCGCCCAATCGAACGCGACGACCTACACGCTCGAGGACCTCGTGCGGGAGGCGTGGCGCGGCCGCGTCCGGATCCCCGAGTTCCAGCGCCCCATGTCGATCTCGACGAGCCGGAAGGCGGCCGCCGCGACGATGTCGACACCCGCGAAGAGAGCGATTGCCGTGGTCGGCGGACCCGACCACGTGATGTCGATCGGTCGCGCGCGTCGCCTTCCGCGTTGATCACGTCGGACATGATGACCCGCGCGGATTCGTAACGAGCCAGGCGCACGAACCGCGACCAGTTCCTCGGCATATCCCACCAAGTCATTCGTCAGTGGTTGTATGCCGGCGGACTTGCTCGCGCGCAATAGCGGCAGCACGCCAAGCTCCGGCGCATCCGCGGACAGCGCCTCGCTGAGCCGATTGCGCAATTCGAGCACCCAGCTCATGCGCTCCGCGTCGCGCTCGCGCAAGTGGTCGATCCCGATCCAACCGCCCGCCGCGGCCAAAGACGCGATCGTCACTACCACTGACGCGACTAGCATGCGATTGCGCGCGGCGAACTTCCACGCCCGCACGCCGACTCCCGGGCGGCGGGCGCGGATCGGCCGGCCATCGACGAACGCAGCGTAGATCCGCAGCAAACTCCGCGGCCGTGGCGTAGCGGTCGACCGGACGTTTCTCGAACGCCTCTCGCAGGATCGTATCGAGGTCGCGCGCAACGCGGCTCTCCGCCCGCGCGCGCTTGGCCGCTTCGTCCTCCGAATCGGATCATAGACTCGGCCGTCGCGCGGTGATCACGCCGACCGAGTCCTCATCGCGGGCGGGTCTCAGTGCCGGACGACCATCGAGACCCCTGAGCAGGTGCCCACATCGACTAACGGCGTGATCGCCCCGGTCAGTAGGTCCGTCTTGACGATCCAGCCAGGCTGGCCAATGCATCCGTTGGTCCGGGAGTAGGCAGATCCATTGGCGACGGCAAACGCATCCCATTCGCCGGAGGCCGAAGGATAGGTCGCGAGCAACGAGCAGTTCGTCTGCGTCGCGTCGAATCGCCACAGCGACGACTGCCCGGTCTGCCCGCTCCCCTCGGAAACGACGATCGAGCCGCCGGGCAGGACCGCGATGCTGAGCAGGTTGGTATTGCTGGGGAAGGACCCGCTCGTCACGACCTTCGTGATCGCCATGGTGTCGGGATCCATCACGCCGATGCGCGTCGAGTTGTAGTTCGCCCCATACTCGGTGATGTAGAGGTTGCCATCGCTGGCCGCACCGATCCGCGCCATCTCGAAGCGAGGCGCCACCATAGGGTCTTGATCGACGTTCACGCACCGGAGCACCTCGCCGGTCTCCGGCTCTACCTCGAACGCGTAGTTGACCGAACCGCTGTTCCACCCGGCCACGATGAAGAGCGTGCCGCGCGGACCGAAGGCCATCCCGCGAAACCCCGTGCCACCAGGGTTGTTCGCACACGTCTTAGAGATCGGGACACTGCGCACGAACCGATCGAGGCGGTCGAACACGAACACCGTGTCCGTCTGATTGTCCATCACCCAGAGATGACCGTTCGTATCGACGGCCAGATTCCGCCCCGCGCCGCTCGAAACGAACGCTGGGTGCGTGAACTCACGGATTACCTTCCCGGTCAGCAGGTCGATCACCGTGATCACACTCGGGCAGCTCGTGTTCTCTCTCGCGATGATGAGCTGTCCGTGGTGGCGTCCGTCGGCAAGAAACGCCGCGGTGGGCTGCGCGCTGATCGCGCTCGAGCAGATCGGCGTCGCCATGAGGAACGACAAGAGAGCCAACAGGTTTCTGCGTCTCATTGGTCGGATTCACCCTTTCACAAGATGAGGTTGCTTCGAGACGGGAGAGCCGCCGCCGAGCACGCCGCCACGCACTTTCTCGAGTTTTTTTCTACGCTCCCTCTCGACCATGACCGCGCACGAACTACTCGACGATCCTTCGACCCTGCTCATCCGCTGGCAGGAGCATGCCGACGTGAATACGCTCGACGCCCTCTTGCGCCGCGAGGTCGCGATCTTGAAGGAGAGGATCCGCCGGAGGCAAGGCGGAGTGGCGGATCGAGCCATCCTGGTCGAGCCAGACAAGCCGGGGGTCCAGAGAACCCCGTACTCGCGGGTCAGAGGCTGGCCCGCCCCCCGCGTTGCTTCGTCTGCCTCTGCGGATACCATGGGACCGAGTCTGTCCGTGGGGGCCCATCGTCCCTGCCCGGAGAGCGACGGAGCCATGAGATTCACCCCAGCGATCCTTCTCGCGAGCTGCATGCTCGGACCCGCGCTCCCGGCCCAGACTCCGCTTCCCGATTCCGACAAGCAGAAGACGGTCACCAAGAAGAAGGCGCCGATCGACTTCGAGCTTCCGGACGCGGAGAAGCGGGTCGAGAGGGCGCCGAGCACGCCCGAGGACCTCGTGCACAGCCTCGTCGACGACCTCGCGAACTATCCGGCCGGGCGCGCCGAGCGAGCGATGGATCAACTCGTGCTCGCGGGTCCGGCGGTGGCCGGCCCCCTGCGCGAGGTGTTGAACGGCATCCGTTTCGAGCCGCGGGTCCCCGCGGCGCTCGTGCTCTCGCGGCTCGGCGACGAAGCCGCGATCGCCGGGATCGAGAAGCTGATCGTCGACCCGCGCGCAAAGCAGGCGACGCGCGTCCTGCTCGACGGGCTGGAGGAGATCGATTCGCGGCGGGCCCGCGAGGTCGCGCTCGGCCACGCAAACGGCAAGTCGCCGGCCCTGCGCTCCGCCGCGTTGCGCTACCTGGCCGTGCGCGTCGCACACGACGAGGCGGTCGCGGCCGGGCTGCGTGAGCTGCTCGACAGCGACGTCGCGACCACCCGCAAGCGCGCGTACGAGCTCCTTGCGCGCGGAGGCTCGGCCGATCTCCTCGCCGAGTCGATGAACATCCTCGGCGACCGCGACTCGCAGCTCGCCGAGCGGGCGATGAACTACGTCATCCAGCACAAGAACGACGACACGGTGGCGGTGCTCGTCGACCTCGCGCGCAAAGATCCTCCGGATCGCCGTTCGATGTGGGCGTTGATCACCTTGGCCGAGATCGAGGATCGCCACGGCGAGACGCTCCTGACCGAGGACTTGGTCCCCGTGCTGCGGCCGCGTTTGCGCTCGCTCGACCCCCTGGTCAGGGTGACGGCCGGGATCGGGCTCGCGCAGATCGCGGCCCGGTCGGAGGCGGACGGAATGGAAGACCTGCTGGCCGGAGAGGTGCTCCCGGCGTTGATGGAGTCGTTCCTCCGCAACGAGTACTTCCGCGACTTCCTTCCGCTCTTCGCGGTCGCGGCGCCGCGGGTGCAGAGGATCACAGGCTTCGACCTCGGCACGGACCTCGGGAAGTGGCGCCAGGCATGGCTCGGCGAGCAGGGGGCGCCGATGATCCGGCGCGACCTCGATCCGGCCGATCTGCCGGACCTCGCGGATCGCGTGGTCCTGTGGTACGAGCGGCGCGGCCTGCTCGCGCTCGGCGCGGATCGAGAGGTCGTTCTCGCCGGCCCGCGTCGGCTGGATCTGCCCACGGACGCGGACCTCGAAGGCGTGCTCTACGTCGACGAGGCGACGATGTCTGGACTCGTGAACGCGATCCTGGAGGCGGACCTGCTCGGTCAGGGGCGCCGGTCTTCGATTCGCGGACTCGAGCACACGGGATACCGCCGGCTCGTGGCGCGCGACGACAATCGCGAGCGCGCCGTGGTCGTGGGCGGCGAGAGCGACCAGGCGTTCGAGGAGGTCGAGCGTCTCCTCGTCGAGGAGGCCGATCGACGCTTCTGGCAGCGCCTCTACGTCGGGGACCCGGCCGGATTCGCCGCGTACTACCGCGAGAACGATGCGTCGCACGCCCCCGATGTCGAGCCGCGCGAGCGGGATCGACGGCTGCTCCAGGCGCTCCAGGTCGCGCTGCCGGCGCTTCCGTCCGACCTTCGGATCGAAGGTCTGAGCGCCCTCTGGCGGCGTGCGATCGGGCGGGACCTGCTCGACATCGACGAGCTGCGGGTGCTGCTCTACGGTCTCGAGGACGAGCCGGTCCCCGAGGGCGCGCCGGCGGTGCTGGCGCAGATCGTGATCGACTCCGGCAACAAGGCGCTCTTCTCGCCGTACGCGGAGTACGTCGCGCGACGCTTCGGCAGCGAAGGGGACGGGCTCCTGCGGCGGATGATCGAGGGGCTGGACGCAGTCGACGAAGCGCTCCACGACGCCCGGCCCCAGGTCCGCATCGCCGGCGCGCGCGTCGCGGCGGAGACCGGACACGTGAACAGCGGCAGGCTCCTGGCCGCGCTCGACGACTCGGATCCGCGCGTGGTGCGCGAGGCGATCCTTGCGATGGGTCGGTCGCGCGACGGTCAAGTCCGAGACCGGCTGCTCGCGATGGCACGCGGCGACGGCGGCGCGCTCCGTCGCGTCGCGATCGAATCGATCGGCGCGGTCGGCACCGTCGAATCGTTCGAGCTGCTGCGCGGCGCGGCCGAGTCCGACGACGCTGCGCTTGCGCTCGCCGCGTACCGTGGACTCGCTCGCGTGGGCGACGCGGCGTCGATCCAGCTCCTCGACGAAGCGATCGCGCGGCACGGCGTCCAGAACCAGAATGGACTGAACGCGCTCGACGCGCTCGTCGAGGTCGGAAGCGACGCGGCGCGCCACGTGCTCGTGCGCTACGCCGGCTCCGACGTGCCGGAGCTCCGCGAGGAGGCGGCGTACCGGCTGGCACGACTACACGAGATGCGGGCCGTGCCGGTCCTTCTCGAGATCCTCGACACGCCGGCGCGAGCGGGGCGTGCGCTGGAGCTGCTCTCGGTCCTGCTCTGCTGCGACGGCGGATCACGCGGCGAG
This sequence comes from uncultured Phycisphaeraceae bacterium, assembly GCA_964649825.1. Classification (GTDB taxonomy): domain Bacteria; phylum Planctomycetota; class B15-G4; order B15-G4; family JADJEK01; genus CAZYQW01. The sequence continues at coordinate 71,205 of CAZYQW010000058.1, forward strand.
CACTTCGTCCAGCGGTACCGTGACGAACCGGATCTCGACGCGGACGAGTGGCTCCGTCGCGCGCTGGAGGTGCCGGACTTCGTGGACGGCGCGGACGCGGTCCGCGGGACTCCGGTCGCGTCGTTGGTCGCGGGTCTACGAGACCCGCGCTGGTACGTGAGAGTGAACGTGATCGGACGGCTCGAGGAGCAGTACGACGTCTCGTTCGGAAGCCCTTTGCGGTACGCGAGCGACGGCGACATCGATGTGCTCGCCTTGCGGTGGGAGCGTTTCCTGGCGACGCCGGTGCGCGCGCGGTCGAGCGGATGAGCGACGCGAGGACGCCCGCGACCGCGACGACGATCGGTGACGAGGCCGCCGTCCTGGGCGAGATCATCGAGGAGGTCGGACGCGTCGTCATCGGCCAGCGCGCGATGATCGAGCGTCTCCTGATGGGCTTGCTCGCGGGTGGGCACGTCCTGCTCGAGGGCGTGCCGGGCCTTGCCAAGTCGCTCGCCGTCGAGGCGTTGGCGCGCACCCTGGACCTGACGTTTCGACGCATTCAGTTCACGCCGGACCTCCTCCCCGCCGACATCACCGGAACGCCGATCTTCCAGCCGTCGACGGGCCGGTTCGAGGTGAAGAAGGGCCCGATCTTCGCGAACCTGATCCTCGCCGATGAGGTGAACCGCGCGCCCGCGAAGGTGCACGCGGCCCTGCTCGAAGCTATGCAGGAGCACAAGGTCTCCATCGGCGACGAGACGTTTCCGCTCGACGAACCGTTCCTCGTCCTCGCGACGCAGAACCCGATCGAGCACGAGGGCACCTATCCCCTCCCCGAGGCGGAGCTCGACCGGTTCTTCCTGAAGATCGTCGTCGGCTACCCGAATCCCGACGAGGAGGCGGAGATCGTGCGGCGCATGGCGCGCACCGAGAAGCCCCCGATGCCGCGGACGGTGGCGACGGCCGAGCGGATCATGGCAGTTCGCCGCCTCGTCGATTCGATCTACGTCGACGATCGCCTGATCGCGTACGCGATCGCGATCGTCCAGGCGACGCGAACTCCGGCCGCCTGCGGCCTCGACGATCTCGTCGATCTGATCCGGTTCGGCGGCTCGCCGCGCGCCTCGATCGCTTTGGTGCTTGGCGCCCGGGTCCACGCCCTGCTCGGCGGCCGTGACTTCGCGGGGCCGGGCGACGTGAAGGCGGTGGCGCACGACGTGCTTCGCCACCGCGTGCTCCTGAGCTATGAAGCGGAAGCCGAAGGCGTCGCGGCCGACACGTTGATCGAGCGCGTGCTGGATCGCGTCGAGATCCCCTGAGCCGTCCGGGCCTGGCGAGGGAAGCGCGGTCTTTCGTTCCTCTAGCAGCCCGTGGTGAAAGTGCTTTCGAAGCGAGGCGAGGTCATCGCGACCGAGATCGAGGCGCAGGACCGCAGGCGTACTGCCTGTACGTCGAGGATCCTGCAACGACGAGATCGGTCGCGAGGGCCCGCCGCAGCCGGAATGACTTTCACCACGGGCGGCTAGCCGCGGGCCGCGGACAGCGCCGCGTCGTAGTTCGGCTCCTGTGCGATCTCCGGGACCAGCTCGGCGTGACGTACGGTCTGGTCCGCACCGATCACCAGCACGGCGCGCGCGCAGAGGCCGGCGAGGGGGCCATCGACGATCTCGATGCCGAACGTCTTCGCGAAGTCGCTGCGAAACGTCGACATCGTGACGACGCCCTCGAGGCCTTCGGCGCCGCAGAAGCGCTTCTGAGCGAACGGCAGGTCGGCCGAGACGTTCACCACCGTCACCCCGTTCATGGAGCCGGCCAGCTCGTTGAACTTCCGCACCGACGTCGCGCAAACCGGTGTGTCGACGCTCGGAAAGATGTTCAAGACCGTCGTGCCGGGCAGGCTCGAGAGCTTCACGTCCGCGAGGTCGGCTCCGGTCAGCGCGCTGCTCGGCGCCTTCGTCCCCTTGGCGGGGAGCTCGCCATTCGTGTGGATCGGGTTGCCTTTCAACGTGATCTGCGCCATCGTCGAACTCTCTTCCTCGAGGGGTGACTGCAAGGCGCAACACGGTAGCGAATCGGCGTCGAAGTGACCAGCCGGCGGTCGGATCAACCGCTCGAACCCGTCGGGCGGAGGGCTTGATCCACTTCGCGGGCGAGCGAGATCGCGCGGCCCGACAGGTCGACGACCTGCCGCCCGAACGTGGCCCGTTCCACGGACTCGAAGTACCGGGAGACGTCCCGTGCCAGCGCCTCGGGAGCCCCGCAGGAGGTCAGGAGCGTCGCGGCTTCTGCGCCGAAGCAGCGTCCCGGTTCGGAGCCGAGGCGGGCGGCAAGGTAGCGCGCGAACGCACGAGCCTCCGCGATCGTCGACGGCGTCTCGAGGCTCGCCACGGCCCGCTCCATCTCGGCGAGCGAGTCGACGTCGTTCCGAGTGGAGCGGACCGGGGAGTCCTTCGTCCGGCGTCGGGTGGCGATCCCGAGGATCACGAGCAGCACGATTCCGACGGAGATCGGAAGCAGGACGCGGAGCGGCGCGGGCGGCCACCCTCCCGCGGGCGGCCGCTCGCCGGCGCGCTCGCCTTCGGGATGCGGATGGACGGTCAGCGGGATCGGCGGGGTCGACGCGGTGTCGTAGCGGCCCGCGTCGGGGTCGAACCACGCGATGCGAAACGAGGGAAGCTCGCGGATCGATTCGGACGTCGGTGCGAGCAGGAGCCGTACGACGCGCGTCCGGCCGTCGAGCCGGCCCTCCTCCTGGAAGCAGCGGAAGCCGAAGACGTCTCCGAACGGTGGGAACTCCGCGGTGGTGACGTTCGTCGTGTCCGGCTCGATCTCGCCGATCGTGATCTCGACGTTCAGCGAGTCTCCCACCGCGAGCTCACGCCGGTCGACGCCGACCGCGACCGAGAGGGCGCCGACCGCGGTTCCGTAGTCGGGCGGCCGCCCCTCCGTGGGAAGGGGCCGGACCGTGACGATCTGGCTCGGCGCGGGGGCGACGTTCGGTGGGTCCGCACCGCCGGCCGAGACGCGGAAGCGGAACGTCGATCGGCCGAGGTCGATCGTCCCCGCCGCAGGGGCGAGCACCGTGATCTGGCCGACCAGGATCTCGTAGAACGCTCCGTCCTTCAGGCTCTCCCGCACGACGTCGAATTGGAGCGATCGATAGCCGTCCTCGATCTCGAAACGCTTCTGCCGGTTCGCGAGCGGGCCCTCCCTCTTTTCCAGCGGGACGACGTCGTTCCACCAAGGCAGCACGATCGCGGAGTTGCCGGCGGTCAGGGCCGGAGAGACGCGAACGTCGATCTCGAGCCGGAACCGGACCGCGAACGGCTGGCGTGCATAGACCTCTTGGCGGTCGGGTGTGACCGTGAAGCGTACCGGCGCCACGTTCTCGCGGGTCGCCGATACGCGCAGGTGGATCGGATTCGTGACGAGCCGCTCGTCCGTCTGGCAGAGCACGCCGACGTCGCGGATGAGGTACTCGCCGGGCTGGTTGGAGCGGACCCCGATCGTGTACTCGCAGATGTACTCGTCGGCGCCGACGCCGCCCCTCGGCGATCGGACCGAGAAGGCCGGCCCGGCGATCGTCTCGAACTCGACGCCGTCGACCGCGGGAAACGGGAGCAGCTCGGCGTCGGCCGCGCACTCGCCGAAGATCTCCAGCTTCAAGATCGCCGTCTCGCCCGCGGCGACGTTGTCCTTCACGAAGTGGGCGATCGCGAAGTCGTCGCTTCGCGTCGAACCGAGCAGGCCGAGGACGATGAACCACGGAGCGGCGACCGCGGCGGGAATCACCAGTCACGCTCCGTCTTGCGGCGCCCCGCCCGCGCGCGGCGCAGGTCGTGGACGACGCGTTCCCGCTCGTACTGCTTCACGACGTCCTCGATGCTCCTCGCCCGTTCACGAAAGAGGCCCCCGACGAGCCGTGGGTCCTCCGTCCCCGGTTCGCCGTCGACCGACCCGTCTCCCAGGTTCTCATCGGCGCCGCGTGGGTCGGCGGGCTCGGCGTCGTTCGTGCTTCGGCTCGGCGCGCCTGCTTCATCCCGGCCCGTCTGGTCGGGCTCGTCGCCGCGGTCTTCGTCGGGCGGAGGATCGGTACCGGCCTCGCCGCCGTCTGGTTTCCGATTCTGGATCGGTTCCGACTCGAGCTCGCGCAGCTTCCGAGTCACGAGCTCGAGGTCGATCGCGGCGTCGCGGCCGTGGCCGAGTCGCAGCGACTCGATCAAGTTCTCGCGGGCCACTCGCAGGTGCGAGACGGCGGCGAGGCGCGCGCGACCGGTCGGAGGGGCGTCAGACGTCCCGCCGATCGCCTCCGCGGCGCGTGCCCGCGCGACGCCCGCGCCGAACGCGGCCTTCGCGCGGAGGCGAGGATCGCCGCGCATCCCGCGGTCGAACGCGCCGGCGGCGTCGTCGAAGCGACCGAGCCGATAGAGGGCGGCGCCGCGATCGAAGGCGATGCGGGCGTCGCCCGGAGCGAGCTTCGCCGCGCGATCGAGGCAGGTGAGCGCGCTGGCCGCGTCGCCAAGGTCGAGGCAGCGGACGCCTTCGCGAGCGAGCTCCGTCGCCTCGGGATCCTCGCCGGCGGCCGCGGCGGCGAGGAACGGCGTGAGAACGAGCAGCGTGGCCGGCAGCCGCAGGAGCCGACCGCGCCGGCCGCGCGTCGCCGGCCAAAGCAGGAACGAGAGAGCCAGCACGAGCGCCCAGCGGAAACGATCGATCGGCTCTTTCCTCATCGTGGTTCCTCCGGAGGTCGTTCGGATCCGATCGAGTCGGTCCGCGCGGAGGCGAGCGAGCGGGAACGGTTCGCTCTGCGTCGACAGGAACAGGCCGCCCGTCCGGGCGGCGATCTTGGCCAGGTGGTCGGGAACCGCGCGCGACTGGACGGTCTGGCCCGCGTCGTCCTCGACGAATCCGCCGAGGACGGTATTGCGGAGCGGGATCGGACCGCCCTCCCGGGTGCCGACCATGAGCGCGTGGACGGTGACGCCGCGGTGGTACGCGGTCCAGGCGGCGGCTCCGATCGAGCCATCGTCCCCGAGATGCTCCCCGTCCGAGACGATGACGACGACGCGCGTCGCGTCGTCGTCGCCGAACGAGTCGAGAGCCCGCTCGACTCCGGCTCCGACGTCGGTTCCGCCGTGGACCGTGAACGCGGGGTCGATCTCGCGGACGAACGCCTCGAAGCTGTGGCGGTCGCGGGTCAACGGACAAACGAGCCGTCCGTCGCCCCCGAACAGCACGAGCCCGAGGCGGCCGCCGTCGAACTGATTCGCGAAGTCGATGATCTCGCGACGGGCGCGTCCGATCCGATCCGGTTCCTCGTCCGCGACGGCCATCGAGCGCGACGCGTCGACCACGAACACGACGTCGACCCCATGGAGCGGGACCTCGACGAATCGTTCGCCGAGGCGCGGGCCGGCGAGGGCGACGGCGAGGCACACGACGGCGCCGGCGACTCCGAGCCACCGCGCGATCGACGGGGAGCGGCCGGCGCCGCGAGCGAATCCTTCACGCTCCTGCCGCAGCCAGGCCGAGGCGATCCACGCGATCACCACGATCAGCGGCGCGAGCGCCACCAGAACGAGCAACGAGGGGCGGGCGAAGGTCATGGGTACCGCCGGAAGAGGAACAGGTCGAGCACGAGCTCGAGCACGAGCAACGCGAGGCCCGCCGCGAGGATCGACGGATAGACGTCCTTCCACCGCGTCAGCGTCTTCTCTTCGACCTCGTGCCGCTCGAGCGCGTCGATCAGGTCGTAGACGTTCGCGAGCGTGTCCTGATCGGTCGCGACGAAGCCGTCCGCGCCGGTGCGGCGGCCGAGCTCCTTCAGCTCCTCGGCGAACCGACCGACCCGCGACGCCAGCGCGATCGCGTACACCTTGATGCCGTGCGCGCGTGCCAAGTCCGCCGCCTCGATCGGCTCGACGTCGTGGACCCTCTCCTCGCCGTCGGTCAGAAGGACGACGACCCGGGTGCGATCGGTCTCGTCCTTGAGCTTCAGGACGGCGGCGGCGAGCGCGACGCCGATCGCGGTGTACTTCTCCTCGCTGCTCGAGTCGAACGCGCGAACGTCGGCCAGGAACCCTCGGAGCGCGTTCTTGTCGAGCGTGAGCGGGCAGACGACGCGAGGGTAGCGAAAGAACGTGATGAGGCCGATGCGGTCCTGCTCGCGGCCCTGAACGAAGCGGTCGATCACCTCGACGGCGACCTCGATGCGGCTCTTGCTCCGATCGATGTCGGTGCGGCGCATCGACGCCGAGACGTCGAGCACGAGTTGGATGTCGATCCCCTCCGCGCGCGCGGCGATCACGTCCGTGCCGCTCATCGGACGCGCGATCGCGACGACGACGAGGGCGGCGGCGAGCCCGCGGAGGACGTTCGGCACGAAGACGAACCGCCGCCGCCGCGAGGGCGCGACGGCCCGAGCAAGGTCACCGGCCGGGAACGCGAGCCGCGGGCGGCCGGGGCGCGCGGCGGCCCACGCCCACAAGGGGACGAGCAGCAGGCCGAAGAGGACGAAGGGGTGCTCGAACGTCATCGGCTCGCCCCCGCGTGGCGATCGAGACGGCTCCGCAGCCAGCGCGTCGCCTCCGTAACGGACCCGTCCGCGTCTTCCCGACCGACGTCTCGGCTCGAGTACCGCGCGTCCTCGGCCGCGAACATCAGCTCGATCATCGGGCGGGCCTCCTCGCCCGTCCCTTCAGCGAAGGCCTGCGCGAGCTCGGCGGCCGTGCGCGGACGGATCCGCTCGCGATGCCGCGACTCGAGGTAGGTCCGCATCACCTCGCCCGCGTCCTCGAGGAACTTGCGCGCGTCGCCGGTGTGCTCACGACCGAGAGTCTCGAGCGCGCGGATCGCGATCGCCTCGGGCGGCTCGAGACGTTCGAGGCGCGGCCGCGGCCGGACCCGTGTGTCGTGAATCCGGCGGCGGATCCCCCACGCGATCCCGAGCACGATCATCGCGAACCCGGGGATCGCCCACCACGCGACGCGTCGATCCGCGGCGCTCGCATCGTCGAACCGTTCCAGCTCGAGCTCGTCTCGAAGCGTCGGTGGTTCGTCCCGCGCGAGCGCGCTCTGAACGAAGACCTGGCGCGGTTCGGTCGAGACTACCAGGCGATCGCCGTCGCTCGACTCCACGACGAACGGGATCGCCGCGAGGATCTGCTCGCCCGAGATGGTCGGGATCAAGGTGACGCGCGCGACGACCGCCGCGCCGTCCCTCAGCGTCGTGGCGTCGAGGACGACGAACTCGCCGACGTCGAGCCCGGCGCGCGGCAATTCGACGGAGCGGCCCGGCAGGTCGTCGATCGTCACGCGCGCGATGATCGGAATACCGACGAGGAGCGGCCCGTCGTCGAGCTCGAGCCGCGCCGCCGGCGTCGCGAGCCACGTCGACGTCGAGAGCAGAAGCGCCAGCGCCGTCATCGAACCTGCCGTTCGCGCCGCTCGAAGAACCGCAGCAACGGGGGGAGGATGTCGTGGCCGGTCTCGAGCGCGAGCACCTGGGCGCCGCCGCGCGTCAGCGCGTCGGCGACGAGCTTGCGCCTCTCGGCCGCGGCGGCCGCGAACGCGTCGCGCTCCGCCCGCGAATCGAGGTCGAGCCGGAAGGCCTCGCCGGTCTCGGGGTCGACGCACTCGACGATCCCGCCGCCGCGAAGCTCGCGCTCCCGGGGATCCGACACCCAGACCGCCACCACGTCGTGCCGGCGCGCCAGCCGCTGCATCGCCTTCGTTGGAATGGCCGCCGCGAAGTCCGAGATGACGAACAGGACCGAGCGCCGCCGCGTCCGCTTCTCGAGCGCGGACAACGCCACGCCGAGGTCGGTCCGCGTCCCGAGCGGCGCGTGGGTGAAGAGCTCGTGCAGGATTCGATACGGCCGCGCCGGCCCTCGCTCCGGCGGCAGCATCGACTCGACGCGGTCCGTGAACTGAAGCAGGCCCACGCGATCGCGGCTCTGCCCCGCCGCGAGCGCGAGCACGGCGCAGACCTCGGCCACGAGTTCCGCCTTGCTTTGAGCCCCCGATCCGAAGCGGAGCGACGCAGATCGGTCGACGGCAAGCAGGATCGACCGTTCCCGCTCCTCGACGAACCGCTTCACGAACGGTTTGCCCGCCCGCGCCGTCACGTTCCAGTCGATCGATCGGACGTCGTCCCCGGGCACGTACTCACGCACCGACTCGAACTCGACCCCCGTCCCCCGAAAGACGCTCCGAAACTCGCCGGCCATCGCCAATGAGACCCGCCTCCGACTCCGGATCTCGATCCGCCGTGCCTTTCTCAGCAGCTCTTTCTGCGAAACGGCCATAGGTCATTCGAACGAACCGACCGTCCCGAGGTTCGACCACGCATTCCAACCGTTGCATGCATTCATAGAGCGTCGCGGGCGCTACCGTGCGGATCTTCTCGTCGAACGAGGCGCTGCGAGTTCGAACCGGTCCCTCACATTCCGCTCATTCCCAGCAGGAACTCGGCGTTCGACTTCGTCTTGCGCATCTTGTCGACGAAGAGCTCCATCGCCTCGATCGGGTTCATCTCGTTCAGGACCTTGCGGAGGATCCAGACGAGCTTCAGCTCCTCGGGCGTGAACAGAAGGTCTTCCTTGCGCGTCCCCGACCGGTTGATGTCGATCGCCGGCCACACCCGCTTGTCGGCCAGGCGCCGGTCGAGGTGGAGTTCCATGTTGCCGGTGCCCTTGAACTCCTCGAAGATCACCTCGTCCATGCGCGACCCGGTCTCGATGAGGCCCGTCGCCATGATGGTCAGCGATCCGCCGAACTCGATGTTGCGGGCGGCGCCGAAGAATCGCTTCGGCTTCTGGAGCGCGGACGCGTCGATTCCACCCGACAGGATCTTGCCGGAGTGGGGCGCCTCGGAGTTGTAGGCGCGGCCGAGGCGGGTGATCGAGTCGAGCAGGATGACCACGTCGCGGCCGTGCTCGACGAGGCGCTTCGCCTTCTCGATGACCATCTCGGCGACGGTGATGTGACGCGACGCGGGCTCGTCGAACGTCGACGAGACGACCTCGCCGCGCACCGAGCGCTTCATGTCCGTCACCTCCTCCGGACGTTCATCGATGAGCAGGACGATCAAGTCGACGTCCGGGCTGTTCTTGGTGATCGAGTTCGCGATCTTCTGCAGGAGGATCGTCTTGCCGGTGCGCGGGGGCGCGATGATCAGGCCGCGCTGGCCCTTCCCGATCGGCGACACGAGATCCATGATCCGCATCGCGATCTCGGTCGGCTCCGTCTCGAGGATGAAGCGTTCTTCCGGATAGAGCGGGACGAGGTCCTCGAACGCGACGACCTGGTTCGCTTTCTCGGGCTTGTCGTAGTTGATCTCGTCGACGCGGAGCAGCGCAAAGTACTTCTCGTTCTCCTTCGGCGGCCGGATCTGCCCGGTGATGACCTGACCGGTCCGCAGTCCGAAGCGTCGGATCTGCGACGGCGAGATGTAGATGTCGTCGGGCGACGGAAGGTACGAGTAGTCCGGCGAGCGGAGGAAACCGAACCCGTCGGGCAGGATCTCGAGCACGCCGTCGCCGAACATGAGTCCGTCGGACTGCTGGCCGCGGCGCTTCAGCAGTCTGAAGATCAGGTCCTGCTTCTTCACGCCCTGCGGCGTGTGGATCCCCTCGTACGTCGCGATGTCGGAGAGGTCCTCGACCGTCAGCTTCTGCAGGTCGGAGAGGCGGATGCTCGAGCCTTTGGTCGCCGCGTAGTGCGCGGCAGGACTGTCGGGCGCGGGCGCGGGGCGCGCCGGTTCGCGATGCTCCTTCTCGTGACGATCTTCACGATCCTCGTTCGTTTCCGCGCGCGGTTCGTCGAGGTCGTCCGCGACGTCATCGTCTTCGTCATACACGACGACGTCGTCGAACTCCTCTTCCTCCGCGATCGCCGCGCGGGACTTCGTGGGCCGACGTCGCGATCGCTGGTCATCGGAGGGTGGCGGAGCCGGAGTCGAGCGGGGCGCGGACGCGCGCGTCGGCTTCTTCTTCGTGGTCTTGTTGTTTCGGGAGGGCTTTTCCCGGGCCATCTGGTTTCTCCGTGACTGCGCAATGCGCGGTTGATCGGTGGTGGCTCGTCGAGTGAGAGAGGGGGATTGGAATCAGCGTGGAAGCGAAGGTCCGCCGGGTGGGTCAGGGGGGTGACTGGATCAGGTTCTCGACGATCGCCCGCACTTGGATGCGCGTCGGCTCGACCCCGCCTTCGTTCACCACGGTATAGTCGGCGGCCGCGCGCTTTTCGTCGATTGTTTTCTGGAAATTTTCTCGCCGATCGAGTTCGTCATCGTTCCAGCCGCGATCGATCCGGACGCGTCGCTGGCGTTCGTCGCGCGACGCGTCGACGAAGACGCGCACGTTGCACCACGCGTCGAGCTCCGATTCGAGCAGGAGCGGCACGTCGAGCACGACCATCGAAACGTCGACGTCCTGCTGCGCCGCATCGAGCCGCGTGCGCATCTCGCGACGAACGCACGGATGGACGATGGCGTTCAGCGACTGGCGGGACGTCTCGTCGTGAAAGGCCACCTCGGCGAGGCGAGCGCGATCGACGCGCCCGTCCGATTCGAAGACCCCGGCTCCGAATCGCGCGCGGATCGCGTTCCGCACGTCCTCGCGAAGGAGACACTCGTGGGCGATGCGGTCGGCATCGAGCACGACGGCACCGTGCTCGGCGAACATGCGCGCGACCGTCGACTTGCCGCTGCCGATACCGCCGAGCAGACCGATCACGACGAACCGGCGCATCTGTCGTGTACTCGTGTCATGATGTAAAACATTGAACAACGATGGCTTAGCGACCGCATGTCGTGGCGTTCGGTGGCTGATCGCCGCTGGGCGGGAAAGCGAGCGAGTCTGGTGGACCGCCCCGGGAGGATCCACGGCCAAGGCTAGCCCCCATCCGGGCGTGGATCAAGCCGGGCACCGCGGCCTCCGCACCTGCCGCGAGGTCCGTGGGGACTTGGATTTAGGGAACTCGCGCCGTTGCTTCGTCGAGTGCCGTTCCTATAGTCTCCGGTTCGCACGGACCGGCGTGGCGGATCAGCCGTGAGCGGCCGGGACTCCTACCCTCGTTCGGAGGTATCTGATGACTCGTCGTGAACGCGGCGCCACGGTCAGCGTGATGTGGGTGATCTTCCTCATCGTGCTGCTCTTGGGGGCCGGTGCCTACATCTACGCGGTTCAGTCCGAGATCACGACCGCGAAGACTGCCGAGGACAGAGCCAAGCGAGACCTCGCCGCCTTCGAAGCGAGGTTGTTCACGGAGCAAGAGAACCACCTGAAGCTGTCGGACGTGATCGGTTTCAAGGATGCGTCGGCCGACGTGAACTCCTCGGTCTCCGCGATCGAGCAGCGGATCGAGCAGATCAAGGGCAAGTACACGAACGATATCGGGAGCGCCGACTCGACGGTCGAGACGATCCTCGACCGGCTTGCGTCGATCGCCGACGCGCGTCGCACCGAGGCCGATGACCTGCGCTCGCAGTTCGACACGGAGGTCGCGAAGCGCGGCGACGCCGAGACCGCGAAGGACGAGATTCGCTCGAGCATGGACTCGCAGCTCTCGAAGACCAACTCGGAGCTGCGGGACGCGCGTGACGCGGCCTCGAGCCAGAAGCAGCAGGACGATTCGAGAGTCGCCGGTCTGCAGGATCAGCTCGACGAGGCGAACGCGAAGATGCGCGAGGTGCAGACCACGGCCGACGCGAAGGTCGCGGACCTCGAGCAGGAGAAGACCGCGATGACGGGACGAGTCGCGGCACTGTCCGAGAAGGCCAAGCTGATCGGGTACAACGAGGATCCGTACGCGGTCGACGGCTCGGTCATCAGCGTCGGGGCCTTGACCCGGCTCGTCTTCATCGACGTCGGCAGCCGAGACCTGCTCCGTCCCGGTGTCCGCTTCGACGTCTTCTATTACGGCAAGGGCGGCGAGATGCTGCCGAAGGGGAACATCGAGGTGCGCGAGGTCGAGAACGACTCCGCGGTGGCCGTGATCGTGAACCAGATCGACGACCTCAATCCGATCGCGCGTGGCGACGTCATCGCGAATCCGCTCTTCAACAAGGAACGGTCGAAGGTGTTCGCGCTGCTCGGCAACTTCCCGGTGCAAGGCCGTTCGTTCCTCGAAACGCGCCTCCGTGCGATCGGCGCCGAGGTCCAGGACGACGTGAACGCGAACGTCGACTTCGTGGTGCTTGGCCAGAAGGCGCCGGAGGAAGACGCTCCGGAGCTGGCCGAGCTCGACGGCTACAAGGCAGCGCAGGAGCTCAGCATCCAGATGCTTCGCATCGCCGACATCGAGCGGTTCCTGAAGCAGTAGCTCCGCTTCCGGTACCTGAGCGTTGAGCCGAGCGGCGCGGCCGGGGTAGTTCCGGTTCGCGCCGTTCAGCGTTGATGGGCACACGTTCGCTTGTCGGGCCGATCCGTCTATGATCCGTCTATCGTGGGGCGCGAACCGTGGCTGGGATGTGAAGTCCGTGGCGGAGCCGGCAAAGACAAAGGGGGGAGTGCGCGGGCGCGACTCGCGATCGGTCCGTTCTCCCGAGATGGAGCGGCAGCTCACGTTCGGTGAGCACCTCGAGGAGCTTCGTGGCCACGTCCTGCGCTCGGTGATCGTGTTGAGTGCGCTGGTGGTGGTCTGCTTCATCGTGCAGGACACGCTGGCCGCGATCGTGATGCAGCCGTTCTTCGACGCCCGCGAATGGTTGAACGCGCAGGGCCGAGAGATCAAGGGGCTGACGTACATCGACCCGGCCGAGGGGATCTTCTTCCATCTGAAGATCGCGTTCTACGGTGCGCTCATCCTCGGACTGCCCTACTTCGTCTGGGAGATGTGGCGGTTCATCGCGAGCGGACTCTATCCGCACGAGCGCCGCGTCGTGACGCGCGTCCTGCCGGTATCGTTCGGGTTGCTCGTGACCGGTGTCGTGTTCGCGTACTTCGTCGTCCTTCCGATCGCGCTCAAGGTCCTGCTCGGCTACGGCAATCCCGACTACATCCAGCCGGAGATCCGGCTCGAGTCGTATCTCGGCTTCTTCGTCATGCTCAGCCTGCTTCTCGGAGCCGTCTTCCAACTGCCGCTGGTGCAGGTCGTCTTCGCCAGGGTCGGGATCGTGAGCGCCAAGGTGCAGGCCGAGAAGCGGCGCGTCTTCATCCTCGGATCGGTGGTCGTCTCGGCCGTCGTCACTCCGACCGGGGACGCGGTCACGCTGCTCCTGGTCTCCGTGCCGATCTTCATCCTCTACGAGATCGGGATCGTGATCGCCCGGCGTGCGGATCGCGCGCGGGCGAAGACTCTCACACCCTCGTAGGTCGCTCGTCCGGGATTCTTCGGGCGTCCGTCCGTCGCGAACTTTGGATTCACGCGGCAAACCTGTGTAATCCCCAGATACGTATCCATCGGGCTCATCAACATGCAGATCGGTCTGGTCGGCTTCGCGGGTGGAGGGCGCTCCACCCTGTTTCTCGCGTTCTCGGGACAGGGGGCATCCGCGACCACGGGGGCGATCCTCGCCCATTCGTCGACCGCGGTCGTGCGTGTCCCCGACGCTCGTCTCGAGTGGCTGCGCGACCTCTACAAGCCGAGGAAGTACACGCCGGCGGCGGTGGAGTTCGTCGACTACGCGGGGATTCCCCGCGCGGCGGAGAAGGGAAAGTCGGAGCTGTTCGCGCGCATCCGTGATTGCGACGCGCTCCTCGCCGTCGTGTCGTCGTTCGACGACGCCGGCGACGCGGTCGAGGTGCCGGGATCGCCGGCCGACCGAACCAATGCCCTGAAGGAAGAGTTCGTCTTCGCCGACCTCGAGATCGTCGAGCGCCGGATCGAGAAGATCGAGGCGAACCTGCAGCGCGGCGCGTCGAAGACGAAGGACCGTGACGAGCGCGAGATCGACCTGATGCGGCGCTGCCAGACGCGCCTCGAGGCGGGGGCGTCGCTCGACGGCGTGGCCGCGAACCGGGACGAGGAGACGTGGCTCACGACCTACCGCTTCCTGCAGCAGAAGCCGCTCATCGCCGTGGTCAACGCGGCCGAGGGACAGGACCGAGCCGCGCTCGGACGTTCCGTGACCGAAGCGGTGGGCGTCGAGGCGTTCGCGGTATTCGGGCAGGTCGAAGCCGAGATCGCGGGCATGGACGAGGCGGATCGAGCGACGTTCCTGGCCGAGTATGGTCTCGAGCGTCCCGCCGTCGACGAGGTGATCGCCGCGGCGTTCCGAGCGACGCGGAGCATTCAATTCTTCACCGTCGGTGAGGACGAGGTGCGCGCGTGGATGATCCGCGACGGCGACACCGCTCTCGTTGCCGCGGGCCGGATCCACTCGGACATCGCCCGCGGGTTCATCCGCGGCGAAGTGACGCCGTTCGAAGACTTTCGCAAGGCGGGCTCCGAGCGGGAGGCGAAGGCGCAGAACCTGATGCGGCTCGAAGGCAAGGAATACGTGGTGAAGGATGGTGACATCGTTCACTTCCGCTTCAGCGTCTAGGCCGGTCCGCACGGCCGCGCTCCTGTCGATCGGCGACGAGATCCTCGGCGGCGACATCCTCGATCGGAATGCGATCGAGATCGGCGACGCCCTCCGGGTACGAGGGTTCGCCGTACGCTCGATCCAGGTCGTCGCCGACGTCGTCGGCGAGATCGTCGACGCCATCAGGATCGCGACCGCCAGGGCGCGGCTCGTCGTTCTGACCGGCGGCCTCGGCCCGACCGAGGACGATCGAACCCGCGACGCGTTGGCGGCTGCTGTGGCCGAGCCGTTGATCATCGACGGCGACGCGTTGGCGCGCCTCGCTGCGCGATACGCGAGTTTCGGGCGCGTGATGGCCGTGTCGAACGCGCGCCAGGCCGAGCGCCCGCGATCGTCCCGTTGGATTCCCAATCCGTTCGGGACGGCGGAGGGGATCGCGCTCGACATCGACGGCGCGATGGTCCTCGCGCTCCCCGGCGTCCCGTTCGAGATGCGACGGATGATGGTCGACTCGGTCCTGCCCGCCGTCGTGGAGCGGTTCGGAGCGGCGGCCGGGCGGCCGATCGCGCGGGTCCACGCGCACGGGATTCCCGAGTCGGACGCCGGGGAGAGGATCGCCGACCTGATGGCGTCCAACGCCGAACCGAGCGTCGGGATCACGGTCTCCGACGGGATTCTCACGGTCACGATGAGGAGCCGTCCCGATCAGGATCGTGAGGTCGCCGCCGCGCAGGTCGAGGCGGTGGCGGGGGAGGTCGAGCGTCGCCTCGGCGACGCGGTTTTTGGTCGCGACGGCGCCACGCTCGAGGAGGCGGTGGTCCGCGCCGCGATCGCGGGCGACCAGACGTTGGCGCTTGCCGAGTCTTGCACCGGGGGGCTCGCGACGCGCCTGCTCGTTCGCGTGTCCGGCGCATCGGAGATGCTCATCGAGGGGCTCTGCACGTATTCGAACTCCGCGAAGAGCCGGCGCCTCGGCGTGCCGCCCGAGCTGATCGAGCAGCACGGCGCGGTGAGTCCCGAAGTCGCGGTGGCGATGGCGGAAGGCCTGGTGAGGACGTCCGGGGCGAGTCTCGGCGTGTCCACGACCGGAATCGCGGGACCGGGCGGGGGAACGGGGGGGAAGCCGGTCGGGCTCGTCCACTTCGGGTTGAGCGACGGGCACGTGACGGAGGCGCGTCGCGTCGTGTTCGGCGGCGACCGCGAGACCATCCAGATCCGCGCCGCCCGTTACGCGCTCGACTTCGTACGCCGGCGGCTCGCCCAGTCGGTTGCCCCGGCCCCGCGCGTGTGTTAGGAAGGATCCGCGGTTTCGCTACCCCGTGGTGTAATTGGTAACACATCAGACTTTGGATCTGAGTTTCCAGGTTCGAGTCCTGGCGGGGTAACCATTCGCCGCGGAATCGGCGGGCTGGCGCGGACGACCGCGCCTCGGAGAGGCGGAACTCTGAACGGACCAACGCTTCGGCCGCGTCGCGCGACCGGCACACTCTCGTTCGCGATCCTGCTCGCCGCGGCGGTCGGGGGATGCGTCACCACGTTCCCCGAGGCCTCCTTGCCGTTCGACGAGCCCCTCGAACGGACCGGCGATCGAATCGAAGCATCGCTCGGAATCTCCTTTTCGGCGCCGCCGACCCGCGAAATCGCGTCGTCCGACGCGCTCGCCGCGACCGTGGCGGCGGCGCCTCGCGGCCGGCCCCTCGGCGGCGGCGCGTTGGACGAGGTCTGCTACGAGCTCTTCCGCGCCGAGGATCCAGAGAGGCCGGGTTCGGCGCGCTCGTACGCCGGTTCGCTCGCGCCCCGCATGGCCGTGTACGACGGGGCGGCGAACGCGGTCTTGCTGTCGGCATCTCCGGCGGGACGGCGCGCGGAGCTCGAGCGGATCGAGGCCCTCGCGCTCGCGTTGACCGATCAACGCCTCGCGTTGGCGGCCGCGATCGCGGGGGGCGCCGGCGACTCGGGCTCGGCGGCGGCGCGGAAGCGGGAGAACGAGAGGGGCGGGGTCGGGCGCACGCGAGACGATTCCGATCACGAACGTCTCGAGGGGCGGCTCGCTGCCGCGTACGGCGCCGCCCTGCTCGCGACCATCGAGGCATCGATCGCGCCGATCTTCGCCTTCGACGCTTCTGCCGACCCGCTCCGGCGCCGGATCGAGGGAATCGCCGACCGACTCATCGCCGACGCCGATCGGGCGCCGATCGAACTGCTGTCCGATCCAGAGCTTCCGTCGGCGCTGCGCTACGCGATCGAGGAGACGCTCCGCTTCGAGGGGATGGAGCGACGCCGCGCGGTGCTCAGGACGTTCGGTGGTCTGCGGCTCGTCGTACGCGCCAAGGAACGCGGCGGCGCCGCGTTGGTCCGACGCGTACTCGAGGATCCGCCGCGCTCGACCGAACAGCTCCTCCACCCGGATCGCTACCTGGATCGCGACGTGCGTCCGTGGCGGATCGAGGCACAGGGTCGAGACGGCCTCCTGGGACTCGGCTACCGACTCGTGTCGACGGGCGCGGCCGGCGAGTTCGGCCTGCGAACGGCGATGGAGGGGGCGGTCGACTGCGACGCGGCGGCGGCCGCGGCGGACGGCTGGCGCGCCGACGCGCTCTCGGTCTTTCGCGAGCGGGAGGCGGGACGGCGCGGGATCGCGTGGCGGCTCGAGTTCGACGACCGGAACGAAGCGCGGGAAGCGGTCGACGTGATTCGTCGCGCCGGCGAACGACGTTACGGAGGCACGTTCGGCGAGAGCCCCGATGGAACCCTCGTTCTCGAAGGTGGCGTGGTTCCGGCCGCCGTTTCGCGCCGTGAGAGCTCCGTCGCCCTCGTGATCGGTGGTGACGTCGACGCGGGCCGTCGCGCGTTGGTGCGACTGCACGACGAGGTCGCTCGTGCGCCCGAGGAACCGGCCGTGATCGAACGTCAGGATCGGCTGTTTCGCGCTTTCCGCGCCATCGCGTCGCCGCTGTTCTACGACGAGCGAAACCGCTTCGACACCATCGAACGCGCCGTGTACGGCGTGTTCGTTGCGCACCGGACCTACGAGGCGGGGGCGCGTCACACGTGGCTGAACTTGAGCGAGTTCCCGCTGCTCGGCCGCTGGATTCCCGAGGAGACGTCCGGCATCCTCCTCGACGTCGAGCGGGGAAACGACCGGCATGACACGGCGATCCTGGCCGACCTGGTGCGGGCGTACGAGGATCGCGGCCGGGGGGTGGCGAGGTTCTGGTCGCCGCTCGTGTCGCGAACGTGGAGCCCGGAGTACGAGCGGTTCGCCGTTCTCTACGGGGCGCTCTACGAGTCGACATCGGGGGCGGGCGAGCGGACGCTGGCGCCGCGACCGTTCTTCTCGAAGCGGACTCGCCGGGACGGAGCTGAGACCTCGTACGGGGTGCTGTTCGACGCGATCTCGCTCCGTATGCGCGAACGCGACAACCGGATCGAGCTGCTGCCGTTCGGAGCCGCGACGTCCGTGCTGTTCGGGCCGGGACGCCTCGAGCTCGGGTTTCTCTTCGACGCCGTGCGTCTCCGTTACGCGGACGTCCTCGAGTCGGGACCTCACACCGAGCTCGCGCTGCTGGACGGATACGCGCTGCGCGTGCGGCGCGACGAGGCCGCCGGCTCGTTCGACCATTCGATCCTCGCCGGACTCCTGATCGGCGCCCGCTCCTGTCGAGACGGTTGGTCGGCGGGCGTCGGTCGGATCGCGGGACGTCACCTTCTTGGCGTCGGCGGGGGCGAGGGCGCCCGTTATCTCGATCTCTTCTTTTTCCGGGTCCATGGATCCTGAGCGAATCGGCTCAGAAACGGCGCCGCGGTCTGCCGATGAACGGTGACGGTACAGAGATCGGCCGCTCGGTCATCGATGCCGGCGACCCCACGAGTCGCGGGTGGGAACGCGGGTGAGATACCGCTACAACACCCGGACTTCTCCCAGGGATCGCAGTTCCGAGGTCAACCCTCCGCATGCTGTTTCGCCGCCCCAAGGTCATGATCGTGCTCGGTGGAGGAGGCGTGCGAGGACTGGCGCACCTGGGAGTGCTGCAGGTTCTCGAAGAGGCGGAGATCCCGATCGACGGCATCGTCGGGACGAGTGCGGGGTCGATCATCGGCGCGATGTACGCGCGCGATCCGAACGCCAAGGCGGTCACGGCCAAGGTCATCGAGTTCCTCGAGAGCTCCGCGTTTCGGCGCCTCAATCTGCGGTTCGAGTTCGAGTCCCGGTCCGCCCGCGAGGCCAAGCCGTCCTTCGTGGAACGTCTCCTGAACGGCCTGCGCAAGCAGCTCGCGATGGAGCTCCTCTTCCGTCGCCCGGCGATCTTCACGGCCGAGATCCTCGATCGCCTCGTCGGAGGACTGGTCGGAGACGGGAGGATCGAGGACAGCCTGATTCCCCTCTGCATCACCGCGATGGACCTGATCGAGGGCGAGGAACAGCTCCTCCAGACCGGCGACATTCGATCCGCGATCGTCGCCTCGTCGGCGGTGCCGGGCTTCTTCCCACCGGTGAAGCGCAACGGGCGCCTTCTGACCGACGCCGGCCTCATCAACAACATGCCGGTCGACGGAGCGCGTCGATTGGGGGCCGAGTGCGTCATCGCGGTCAGCCTGAACAACCAGATCGATGAGATCTCGGAGTTCCCGACGGGGATCGACGTCATCTTCCGCAACGAGGAGATCGGCACGAAACTGATCAACGATCGGAAGAAGAAGGAGGCGGACGTCGTCATCGAGCCGGACCTGGAGGGGCGCTACTGGCTCGACTTCCGCGAGTCCGACCGCGTCGTACGAGCCGGGGAGGCCGCGACGCGGGCCGTGTTGACGGCCATCCGGGCGGCGGTCGGTCGAAAGCGCCTCGCGATCCTTTGATTCGTTGACCGCCGATCCATCCGGCGCCATCGACCCGGCGCCGCCGACGCCGGTCCCCCCAAGAAAAGAAAAAGGGGGCCAGTCCGAAGACTGACCCCCTCGCTCGATTTGAACTCTTCGACGAGACTTCTTACGGGAAGAAGAGGACGTCGTAGGTGTTCGTGTTCGAGTGGCCGTTGTTGACCGTGAAGTCGAGGAACGAGTTCGTCGGATCGGTCGGCCAATCCCAGAACCAGAGCTCGACGCCGATCAGCACCGCGAGCGGCGGAATCGGAATCACGAAACCGCCGTTGAGGCCCGTGCCGTTCGAACCCGAGGTGCCGGCCGCGGCCGGGAACCACGGAATGTTCATCGACCCAGGCGCCGTGTTGTGGTTCGTCGAGAGGACCCAGATCGCATTGCCGAGCACGACGTTCGTGCAGCCGTCGATCTTGCCGGACGAACGCGGCATCTCCGGAATCGCACCCGAGAGGACCGGACCGCCAGGACCACCCGTGAACTGGAGGAACGTCGCGGAACGGTTGTCGCAGGTCGCGCCGGCGAGGCTGAAGCCCGCGCAGTTCAGCGCCGCGAGGCGGCCCGAACCAACGTTCGCTTCGTCATAGATCGCGACGCCGAGGAACTCGGCGCCGAGACCCGCGCCCGTGATCGAGATCGTGCGGGTACCGGTACCCTGGTCGAAGCCGGGGTTGAAGCCCTGGAGGGCGTCATGAGCGTTCAGCGAGCTCGGGCCGGGGCCGGCCGAGGTGATCGCCGTCGTCATGGTGGCGTTCTGCGTGCCGAGACCAATCGACCACTCGAAGTTGGGCACGAAGAAGAACGCCAGACCCGTGCTGGCCGAGAACAGGAACGAGTAGCCCGAGCACAGGTTGCGCTCGTCGAGCGAACCGGTCCAGTACTGCATCGTGCCAGCACCGAACGAGTTCGGGTCGTCCTGGACCCAGAGCACGAGGCTTTCGCCTTCCGGAACCGGAATCGTCTGGCCGAACGCACCCACCAGGTTCAGCGCGAGCTGGACGATCTGGTTCGGAGCGGTCGACGGGCTGACGATCGAGGCACCGGCGACACCGGCCAGCAGGTTGACCACCGCCACCGGGCCTTGGTTGTTCGTCAACGGACCGGCGATGATCGTGCCGAAGCCGACCACCGAGAACAGCCCGTAGTTGACGGTACCAGCCGAGGTGAGGAAGTCGCACTTGCCAAGCGAGCTCGAGAGGGCGATCGTCGGGAAGGCGATCAGGCTACCCGCCGAGGCGGTCACCGTGATGTGGATCGCACAGAGCTCCGTGGCGTACGTACCGAACGTCGGGTTCGCCGGGTTCACGTCCAGGGTGGGGGAGTGGAGCAAGCTGCTCGGGAAGCAGCGCCAGATACCGACCAGGTTTCCGGCGGGGGGAGTCTTCCCGAAGAAGTAGTCCACACCGTTAATCAGGTGCAGGTAGTTGCTGCCGTTGGCAGCATCGGCCTTCGGCGCCGCGAAAACGGCGGTAAGGGCCAAAGCAGCCACAGCGAAGCGACCAAGCTTCATATGAAACCTCCTAGAGACAGACACAGGGACAGCAGTCATTTCCTGTTGCGAGAAGAAGCCTCAAATTCGAGGACCGAGATTCCCTGGGTCTTCAAGCTCCCTACCGAAGACCTCAGTGCCTGACCTCCGACCCAAATTCGCACAGTCATGACGTGATCGCGAGTCCGCGTTGGCGCGGGGAACCACGGTGGTTCAACGAACGGTACGATCTCGACGATCTGATAGGCTTTGCGCCTTTTACAGCGCCCCGGCATGATACCCCATGTCTCAATTCTGTCAACTCATCGAGCTATTTTTTGGTGGACCAAAACTTAGTTCAAATCGGGGCTTACGACGGCATGTCGGACGGCCATCCACGGCGGATCGAAGGGTGCACCGAATCGAGAGGTGCACTAGATGGTGGACCGAGTCGCCCGGATCTCCATGCGAATCGTCGGTGCGAATCGTCGGACGAGAGAGCCACGGCAAGTCCCGGGCCGGGTCTTGACGGGACGGGGCTCGGTCGGCAAAATCGCCGGTTTTCTCTGCGGGTCGAGCGTTTCGGGTGGAACTCGCGAACGTTCCGAGCCGCAACCGCGTCCGACCGCGATCTCGGCGATACCGGTCATCGGCTGCCGAGGTCCCGATTCTGGAACGCGTTTTGTCATCCCGGTTCATTTTTCCCGAGATAGGCCGATCGCGTGAGCCGCCCCCTTCACGTGCTGATCCTCGCGGCGGGTCGTGGAACCCGTATGAGATCGCCGACGCCGAAGGTCCTCTTCGACGTCTGTGGTCGGTCCGCGTTGGAGCACGTCGTCCGAGCCGCCCGGACGACCCTGCCAGAAACGCTCACGATCGTTGTATCTTCGGAAAATAAAGACGCTTGTGAGAAGGCGATCAGCGTGGGCCCGCGGATCCTCGTGCAGGACCCACCGCTCGGAACCGGGCACGCCGTGCGCGAGGCGGTTGCGTTGCTTCCCGAGGCGCCGGCGGACGTGCTCGTCCTCTACGGAGATGGGCCGCTCTATCGCGCCGACACCGTGGCAGAGCTGTTGCGGGAGCATCGGGCTCGAGGTGCGGCGGCGACCTTGCTTACGTCCGTCGTCGACGATCCGACCGGGTACGGACGCGTTGTCGTCGATGAGTCTGGCCGCGTGGAGCGGATCGTGGAAGAGGTCGATGCCGACGCGGCCACCCGCGCCATCCACGAGATCAACACCGGACTCGTCGTGTTCGACCTCACCCCCGGGCGCGAGGTGCTCCGGGGGCTGCGGAACGACAACGCGAAGGGCGAGTTCTACCTGACCGACCTTCCCGCTGGATTGGCTGGATTGGCTGGATTGGCGGAATCGGGTGGACGCACCGGATCAGGGGCTCGCGGGCCGGTGGTGGGCCGCGTCGTCCTGGCCGATCCGCGAGAATCCACTGCCTTCAATAGTCTCGCCGAGCTGAACGAGGTTCGGTCGGTGCTGCGCGAGCGCATCCATCGCCAGCACCAGGAGAACGGCGTCGACATCATCGATCCCGTGACGACCTATATCGATGTCGACGTGACGATCGGGCCGGGGACGCGGATCCTTCCGTGCACGGTCATCGCGGCCGGCGTCAGGATCGGCGAACGGTGCGTGGTCGGCCCCTTCGCCCACCTGCGCGAAGGGACGGTGCTCGAGGACCGCGCGGAGATCGGGAACTTCACCGAAGTGAAGAAGAGCGTGATCGGGGCCGGCACCAAGGCGAAGCACCTCACGTATCTCGGAGACGCGCGGATCGGGCGTGACACCAACATTGGCTGCGGCACGATCACGGCGAACTACGACGGCAAGTCGAAGCACCGGACCACCATCGGCGATCGCGCATTCATCGGCAGCGGCACCGTGCTGGTCGCGCCGACCGAGGTCGGCGACGGTGGCGTCACCGGGGCCGGAGCGATCGTCACTCGCAACACCCGCATCGCGGAGGGAGAGGTCTACGTCGGCGTTCCCGCCCGGCCGCTCCGTGCGCGTGGCCCCTCGTCGGATGCCGCGGCCTCGTCGGATCCCCTGGCCTCGTCGGATCCCCTGGGTGGAGGAGCGAGTTGAGCGCTGCCGACCGACTGAAAATCTTGACCGGAACCGCGCACACCGCGCTGGCCCAGGAGATCTGCACCGAGCTCGGTCAGCCGCTTGGCTCCGCGTACGTCGGGCGGTTTCCGGACGGAGAGATCGACTGCAAGATCCACGACGACATCCGCGGGGCCGACGTCTTCATCGTGCAGCCGACCTGCCCCCCGGTGAACGACAACCTGGTCGAGCTCCTGCTCATGATCGACTGCTGCCTGCGCGCGTCGGCCGATCGGATCACGGCAGTCATCCCGTACTTCGGGTACGCGCGCAAGGACCGCAAGGACGAGGGGCGCGTTCCGATCTCGGCCAAGCTCTGCGCCAACATGATCAGCACGGCGGGCGCGAACCGAGTGCTGACGCTCGATCTGCATGCGAATCAGATCCAGGGGTTCTTCGACATCCCGGTCGACCACCTGCTGGCGAAGCCGGTGCTCTGCGACTACTTCGCGAAGCTCGATCTGTCGAACGTCACGCTCGTCGCGCCGGACGTCGGCTCGATCCGGATGGCCCGGGCGTACGCGGCGTCGATCGGTGCGAATCTCGCGATCGTCGACAAACGCCGCCACTCCGCGCACAACACGACCGTCGAGAACCTGATCGGCGACGTCGAGGGGCACGACGTCGTGATCGTCGATGACATGATCTCCACCGGCGGCTCGATCAGCGAGGCCGCGAAGACGGTCAAGAGCCACGGCGCGAAGAAGGTCTATCTCGGCGCGACGCACGCTGTCCTCTGCGGCCAGGCGACGGCGAAGCTCGCCGCGGCCCCGGTCGAGGAGGTCGTCGTGACGAACACGATCCCGCTCTCGGCCGAGAAGCGGTTGGACATCATCAAGGTCATGTCGGTCGCGCCGCTGTTGGCGCGCGCGATCGACCGCATCCACCGGAGCGCGTCGGTCAGCGCCCTTTTCAACGGCGAGTGACCGAAGGACGATCCCCTACGATCGAGGAAGTGAACCATGGCAAACGTGACGACGATCGAGGTGTCGAAGCGCGACAAGATCGGCAGCAACGCTTCGAAGCAACTGCGCAAGTCTGGCCGCATTCCCGGCGTGCTGTACGGACACGGCCAGGAGTCGGTTCCGATCACCGCGGACGGCCGCTCGCTCGAGGCCACACTCCACACTCACGCGCAGTTCGTCGAGCTGTCGATCGATGGCGCGGTCGAGACGGCGCTGATCCGCGAGGTGCAGTACGACCACTATGGACAGCACGTCGTTCACGTCGACTTCGTGCGCGTCAACCTCGACGAGCCGATCGAGGTGCACATCCAGGTCGAGTATCGCGGCATGCCGAAGGGAGTGTCGGCCGGCGGAGTGCTGCAGCGGTTCCTGACGGAAGTGCCGATCCGGGTCGCGCCGCGGTACATCCCCGATGAGTTCATCGTGAACGTCTCGCACCTCGACGTCGGCGACTCGATCCTTATGGGCGACGTCGAGCTGCCGGCGTCGGCCGAACTCGTCGGCGATCCCTCGAAGCCGATCTGCTCCGTCGTCTCTTCGACCGCGCAGGTCGTTGCGACCGAAGAGGCCGACACGAGCGAGCCGGAAGTCGTTGGACAGAAGCCGGGCGATACCGAGGGAGAGAGCTAGCCGACGGCTCGACCAGGACCGGACGCCGGCTCGATGGAGTCTGAGCTCGAATGCGGATCGTGGTGGGACTCGGAAACCCCGGCGCGGAGTACGTGGGGACGCGGCACAACGCCGGGTTCGACGTCGCCGACCGTCTCGCGCGGCGACTCGGGGTCGAGTTCCGATCGCGCGGTGGAACGGCGGACATCGCGGACGCTCGCTCGTCGCGCACTCCATGCCTCGTCGTCAAACCGATGACGTACATGAATCGAAGCGGTGGTCCGTTGCGCAAGGTGTTGGACGACCTGGACGGGACTCTCGCGGACGTCTTGGTCGTCGTGGACGACTTCGAGCTCGAGCTCGGCCGGCTGCGCGTTCGGCGGTCCGGGAGCGACGGAGGTCACAACGGACTCAAGTCCATTATTTCGACCCTAGGATCCGAGTTCGCGCGGCTCCGGGTCGGAATCGGGCCGGCCCCCGGAAGGATGCCGGTCGAGGTCTTCGTCCTGAAACCGTTCCGTTCGGATGAACGCGACGAGGTCGACTGGATGCTCGACCGCGCGACCGACGCCGCCGAGGCATGGGTCCGAGGTACCGATCTCCAGTCGTTGATGAATGAGTACAACCGGCGCCCTCCCAACGAGGCTTTGTGCTAGAGTGCCGCGTTTGGCATACCGCCGGCCAGAGAGAATGGAAAACAGCGTGGAGCGACGTCGGAAACCATGGTGAAGCACTACGAGGGCATGTTCCTGTGCCACAACAAGGAGGCACGGAAAGATACCGAGTACCTCGTCGAGCACGTGAAGGGGCTCATCGAGAAGGTCGGCGGCAGCGTCGTCAAGATCGCGAAGTGGGACGAGCGTCGACTCGCGTACCCGGTGAAGGGGGTCACGCACGGCGTCTACATTCTGACCTACTTCTCGGGCCCGCCCGAGGCGAACGGCAAGCTGACCGGCGAGGTTCGACTGTCCAGCCAGATCCTGCGTCACTTGACGCTCGCGCTCGAAGCAATCCCCGAGGGCGAGATCGAGACGTTCCAGGAGAGGCAGAATCGGCTGAGTGCGGCGATTCGAAGCGAGGACGGATCCGACTCCGACGACGATTCCGGTCCGCCGCGAACAGAGACGCGCGCGCGCGCCGCGGCCGTGGTGCGCGATGCGCCCCATGCGCCCCTTGCGCCCCTTGCGTCTGATGCGCTTGGTTCCGATGACGGAGACGTGTGATGGCGAACGTGAAGAAGCGACGCAAGACCCGGAAGTTCAGTGAGCGGCACCGAATCCGCGTCGGCCGCAGCAAGGCCGAGGAGCTGTACGACTACAAGAACGTGCCGCTGCTCCAGCGGTTGACGACGCAGCAAGGCAAGCTGTTCTCGCGCAAGCGCGCGGGAAACACGGCCTGGGCGCAGCGCAAGCTTGCACAAGAAGTGAAGCGCGCGCGGTTCATGGCTCTTCTGCCGTACGTCGGCTAGAAACGGACGGTCATCATGCAGGAGATCATCCTCCTCGAAGACATCGATGCAGTGGGCCGCCGCGGCAGCTTGCTTCGCGTGAAGAACGGGTTCGCGCTGAACCATCTGATCCCGAAGGGGCTCGCGGTCGTCGCCACCGTCGACAACATGAATCGGCTCGCCGGTCTGCGGAAGAAGTTCGAGGCCGACGAGAAGGTCCGTATCGCCCACGCGAAGGATCTCTCGAACCGACTGGGAACGGTCTCCCTCACGATCCCGATGAAGGCGTCGGACGAGGGACACCTGTACGGCTCGGTGAGCGTGGCGACGCTGGTCGAGAAGCTCGCGGCGGCGGGTCATACGATCGAGCCCCGCGCGATCAAGCTCATGGAACCGATCAAAGAAGTCGGCGTGTACAACGTGCCGGTCGTCCTCCACGACTCCGTGAAGACCGAGCTCAAGGTCTGGGTCGTCGAGGAGAAAGCGGCGAGCGCCGAGGTTCCGGCCGAGGTGAGCGTCGCGGCGGTCGAAGCCGACGCGGAAGAATCCTGATTCGACGATTCCGCGCGACGGGAGGGGCCGTTTCTGGCCATGAGTGATCCTCGCTCATTGGAACGCGTCCCTCCCCACGACGCCGAGGCCGAGGCCGCGCTTCTCGGCGCGATCCTCCTCGATCCAGACGTCGCGACCGAGGTCGGTGGGTTCCTCCTGCCGGACCATTTCTACATCCTCGCCCATCGCCACGTGTACGAGGCGTGCATCGCACTGGAGGAGAAGGGCGTCGCGATCGATGTCGTCACCGTCAAGGACGAGCTCCGGCGGAAGAAGACGTTCGACGAGGCGGGGGGTGCCGAGACCCTGATTCGCCTGATGGAGAGCGTGCCGTCCGCGGCCGGCGCGCGTCATCATGCGGAGATCGTTCGCGAGCGAGCGCGCCTCCGTTCGCTGATCCGTGCGTCCCAGTCGATCCTGACCGACTGCTACGGTTCGCCGGAGGACGTCGCGGTCGTCGTCGATCAGGCCGAGCAGCGGATCTTCGACGTCAGCCGGACGGAGGAGAGCGACACCGGGTCGATCCACGATCTGATCGAGGAGACGATCCACAAGATCGAAGAACGACAGGCGCGCGGCAGCGGCTCGCTCACCGGCCTCGACACCGGCTTCATCGATCTGAACGAGCAGCTCGATGGTCTTCACAAAGGCAACCTCGTCATCGTCGCGGCGCGGCCCAGCATGGGGAAGACGTCGTTCGCGATGAACATCGCCGCGCGTTCCGCGATGAAGACCAAGAAGGCCATCCTCGTCTTCTCGCTCGAGGTGCCGAAGGAGCAGGTCGTCGAGAACGTCCTCTGCTCCACCGCGCGCGTGAACGCGCACCGCCTGCGCCGCGGCGAGCTCGATCAGGAGCGCGACTGGCCAAGGCTCCTCCAGGCCGCGAACGACCTCATGGAGGTCCCGATCCTGATCGACGACACTCCCGGTCTGTCCGGGATGGCGATGCGGGCGAAGGCGCGCCGCGTGGCCGCGCGGTACGACCTCGGCCTGATCGTCGTCGACTACCTGCAGCTCATGACCTATCCGGGTTCGGAGAGTCGGCAGCACGAGATCACCATGATCTCGCAGTCGCTGAAGACGATGGCTCGCCAGCTCGAGGTCCCCGTGATGGCGCTGTCGCAGTTGAACCGCGCGGTCGATGCCCGCGAGGACCACCGGCCGCGAATGTCCGACCTTCGCGAGTCCGGCTCCATCGAGCAGGATGCCGACGTCATCATCTTCCTCTACCGCGAGGCGTACTACAAAGAGCTCCCTCCAGACCGCGAGCCGGAGGCCGAGGTGATCGTTGCGAAGCACCGAAACGGGCCGACCGGCACGATCAAGCTGCATTTCTTCAGCCAGTACCTCTCGTTCGAGGATCCCGCTCGACATGCCTTCGGCCGCTGAGCGGGCGCCCGTCATCCTTCGCGGGGTCTCCATCCTCCTCCTCGTGGTGACGGTCGCCTCTCTGATCGTGCGAGAGTCGCGGGCGCAGCCGGATGGACCAAAGGTCGTCGACGTGCGGGTCGACGGCGCGCGACGGCTGACGCGGGAGCAGGTCCTCGACGGCGTCGGAGTGCAGCTCGACCGCCCGCTCGATCGCGCTCGCGTGACGCAGGGGCTGCTCGACCTCCACCGCCGTTACGGAGTCCGCGTCGCCGTGGCCGAGGAACCGATCCTGGGGGGGGTTCGACTCGTCTTCGACGTCTCCGAACCCACGTTGATCCGGCGGGCCGAGGTGCGCGGCGTGTCGGGCACACGAGCGGCGGAGTTCCTGGAGCAGCTCTCGCTCGCCGGTGTTCGTGCGCTCCTGCTCTCGCACGTCCGCGACCGCGCGAACGAGCTCGAGGAGAGGTTGAAGAACGAAGGACACGCCTTCGCGAGCGTCACCGTCGAGATCGAGGGCGATCCCGCGGACGCGGTCGCGGTGTTGAACGTCGACGAGGGTCCGAAGGTCGAGATCGACGAGGTCGTCTTCGAAGGGCTCGAGTCGCTCGACGGGGAGGTCGCCCGTCGCGTGATGACGACGCAGCCGACGCGATTCCTGCTCTTCAAGTCGTACCTGCGCCGCGACGTCGTCGAGCGCGACGTCGTCGAGGTCGAACGGCTCCTGCAGCGCGAGGGATTCCGCGACGCGCGGGTCTCGCTGGCGCGCATCGACCTGAACGACGATCGCGACGAGGCGACGGTCGTGCTCGCGGTCGAGGAAGGTGAGCGCTACCACGTCGAGGCGATCCGCATCGAGGGGAACCAGGCGCTCTCCACGGCAGAGCTCGAAGCGCGGCTCGAGTCGAAGGCCGGCGCTCCCCTCCGCACCGTCGACCTGGACCGCGACCGCCGCGAGATGCTCCGCCGATACGGCGAGCTCGGCTACATCCGTTGCGAGATCGAGACCCAGGTCGCATTCGCCGAGGTCGGAACCGGCGTGATCGTGCGACACGTCATCCGCGAAGGGGACCAGAAACGAGTGCGGGACGTCGTGGTCCGCGGCAACACGAGCACCAAGGACGAGGTCGTCCGGCGCGAGGTGACGTTGGAGCCGGGAGAGCTCGCCGATGCCAGCGAGCTCCGTCGTACGACCGACCGACTGCGGGCGCTGGGCTACTTTCGCGACGAGCAAGGTCGCGATCGCGTTGCGGTGCAGTTCAAGCCGACCTCCGACCCGAAGCAGGAGGACCTCTTCGTCGACGTGGAGGAGACGCGCGCGGGCCGCCTCTACTTCACCGGCGGCGGATCGACCGACATCGGCTTCTTCGCCGGCGTCATTTTCGACAAGCCGAACTTCGACGCGTCCGACCTGCCGTCGTCGTGGGATCCGATCACGCTGATCTCGGAGCTCCGCGCGGGCGACGCGTTCCACGGCGGCGGACAGCACCTCGAGATCCGCGTCATTCCCGGGAACCTCGTTTCCGACTATCTGATCTCGTTCACCGAGCCGTACTTCGGCGGTCCGGCCGAGCATCCGTTGTCGCTGAACGTCGAGGCGTACCTGCGGACGGTGAACGTCATCGAGGAGTACCAAGAGGATCGCTACGGGCTGGGCACCACGCTCGGGACGAAGGTCGACGAGCACCTCGGGGTTGGCGTCAACGCGCGTCTCGAGGTGGTCGACATCCACGACGTCGACGATGCTCCCTCGGAGGTGGATGACGTCGAAGGTACGAACTTCGTGCCCGCGATCGGCCTGTTCGGGCGGTACGAGGACTTCGACGATCCGCTCGACCCGGAGGAGGGTGGGTCCGTTGGCGTCTCGTACGACCTGCTGCTGGTCGACGCCTTCGGCGAGCGGATCGTGTTCGACGGTTCCTGGCTCGTCCCGATCGTCGAGGACGCGCGCGGCCGCAAGCAGGTGCTCGCGTTCCGCGGGTCCCTCGGCGGCGCGCACGGCTTCGGCGACGATCTACCGTTCTTCGAGCGGCTCCACGCGGGGGGGTCTTCCGGCGACTTTCCGCTGCGCGGCTTCGAGTACCGGCGTGTCGGTCCGGAGAAGCAGGACGTTCACCTCGGCGGCGAGTTCGCCTGGTCGACGTCGATGGAGTACCGGTTCCCGATCTACTCGACGTACGACCCGTTGCTCGGCGAAGAGCAGGAGGTCGTCCGCGGCGTCGTCTTCATCGACGCCGGATCGATCGAGAACTCCCTTTCGTCGCTCGTCTCGTCGCCCCGGCTGTCGACAGGAGTCGGCATCCGGGTCAAGATCCCGTTTCTGGGTCCTACGCCGGTCGCGCTCGATCTCGGCGTGCCGATCTTGAAGGAGTCGGACGACGAGACCCAGCTTCTCAGCGTGCGGATCAGCACGCGTTTCTGACCCTCGCCGGAGGCCGTCCATGAAGCTCGTTCCCGTGCTGCTGTTCACGATGATCGGCGTCGTCCTCGCCCGTGCCCTCGGTTCGACGGCCGCTCCTCCGGCCGCCGCGCCGACCAGCGTCGCGGTGGTCGACCTGTTCCGCGTCCTGCGCGACGCGAAACCGTTCCTCCGCGACAGCGAAGCGATCCGTGCGTGGATCGACAGCGAGCGCAGGACGAACCTCCAGGTGAAGCAGGATGCGATCGCGGCGAAGGAGAGCGACCTCGAGCTGCTCGACGAGAACTCGCCCGAGGCCCGCAAGAAGAAGCACGAGATCGAGTTCGACCGGCTCGCGCTGCAGCACGAGCTCGAATACCTCGATTCGGAGAGAGTCCGCCGGATCACGGACGCGCAGCGCCACGCCTACGCCGAGGTGCGCCGCGCGTCGGCCGCGGCGGCGGAGGCGCGGGGGCTCGACCTCGTCTTGCAGCGCCGCTCGGCCGAGCTCGCCGGGCAGAACCAGAGCGAACTCAACTCCGAGATCTTCCTGCGCGACATCCTCTATCACGCCCCTCGGCTTGACATCACCGATGACGTGATTAAGATCCTCGAGCGCGGCTCCTAGGTTCCTTTTCCTGAATTACTTACGCCTCTCGGTGGGGTTCGACGCCGACCGAGGGTCGGCTCGTCGGAAGGTCCATGTCGAGCACCGTCGGCGCGATCGCGAAGCATCTCGGAGGAACGGTCGAGGGGGACGCCGGTCGCGAGATCCGCGGGATGGCTGGCCTCCACGATGCGGGACCGACCGACGTCTCGTTCGTGATCGCCGGACGTTACGAGCGTTTGGCGAGCGTGACCCGGGCCGGTGCGCTGGTGGTCGCGGCGGACTTCGCGGTCGCCACCGCGGAACAAGCACCCGCGCCGTCGATCATCCGCGTCGCGGATCCGGCCGGCGCCGTCGACCGGCTCGTCGAGATGTTCCGGCCGAGCCAGAGTCGGCGCGAGCGGGGCGTTCTCCCCGGGGCGCTCGTCGACCCGGGAGCCCACGTCGACTCGACCGCCACGGTGATGCCGGGCGCCTACGTCGGGTCGGGCGCGGGAGTGGGAGCGGGAACCGTTCTCTACCCCGGCGTCTACGTCGGGGAGGGCGTCCAACTCGGTCGCGCCTGTCGCATCCACCCGAACGTGGTGATCCACGACCGCGTGATCGTCGGCGACCGCGTCGAGATCCATCCGGGTTCGGTTCTCGGCGGCGACGGGTTCGGCTTCCGCCCCGGGCCGGCCGGTCTCGAGAAACAGCCTCAGATCGGCTCGATCCGGATCGGCAACGACGTGGAGATCGGGTCGCTCGTGGCGATCGATCGGGCGCGGTTCGGCTTCACCGTCATCGGCGAGGGGACGAAGATCGACAACTTGGTGCAGATCGCCCACAACGTACGGGTCGGCCGGCACTGCGTCATCGTCGCCCAGACCGGCATCTCGGGATCGACCGTGATCGGAGACGGCTGCGTGATCGGCGGCCAGGCCGGGGTCGTCGGCCACATCGAGGTCGGGCCCGGATCGAAGATCGCGGCGCGGAGCGGGATTTCGAAGGATGTCCCGCCCGGTTCCGTTCTCTATGGTTTCGTAGCCGGTGAGCATCGCGCGAAGATGCGCGAGGAGGCCGCGGTCCGGCGCCTCCCCGAGCTCTTGCGCCGCGTGAAGGAGCTCGAGGCGCGGATCGAGTCTCTCGAGCGCGCCGGGGCCGGGCCGGATGACTCATGAGCGTCGCGCGAAAGGACCAACCGCGCGATCGGTCTGTTCGCGTGCCCGAACGGCGCGAGAAGTGGAGCTCGATCTGAGGCGGTTCTGTGCGAACGTCGCGACGAAATGGGCGACGCGGGCGCCACGCGAGGGGTGGTGCTCGTGAGTCGGCCGGGTTGACCTCATGCGCAACCAACGGACCCTTCGGTCATCCGTCGAGTTCTCCGGTGTCGGCATCCACACGGGTCGCACGGCGCGGGTCAAGGTCGTTCCTGCCGCAGCGAACCAAGGCGTGATCTTCGTGCGCACCGACCTGCCGGACGCGCCGCACGTGCCGGCCAAACTCGACTTCCTCGGGCAGGGAGCGCGCCGCACGACCCTTCGGAACGGCGAAGCCGAGGTGAATACGGTCGAGCACCTGTTCGCGGCGTTCCTCGGCCTCGGCATCGACAACGTCGAGGTCCACATCGATGGCCCCGAGCTGCCCGGGATGGACGGCTCGGCGCTGCCGTTCGTCGATCTGTTCAAGAAGGTCGGCGTGGTCGAGCAGAAGGCGGAGAAGACGACGTTCGTCGTCGACGCGCCGATCCACGTGGCCGAGGACGACGCCATGATCGGTGCGTTCCCCAGCGCGGAAGGCGGGCTCCGCGTGCTCTACACGCTCGACCTGCACGGCACCACCTTCGGGTCGCAGTTCGTCGATATCGCCCTCACCGAGGATGCGTTCACGAAGGAGATCGCGCCAGCGCGCACGTTCGTGCGCAAGGAAGAGGTCGATTACCTGCGCCAGCAGGGGCTCGGTCAGGGCGCGGACACCACGAACACCCTGGTGATCGACGACGGCAAGGTCGTCGACAACGCCCTGCGGTTCCCCGACGAGTTCGCGCGTCACAAGATCCTCGACCTCGCGGGTGACCTGTTCTTGGCCGGCGTCGACATCCAGGGGCGCATCGTCGCGACGCGGTCGGGTCATTCCGCGAACCGAGCGCTGGTCAAGGAGATCGCCGATCGCGTCCAGGCGAGCGAGGTGGCCGGTCAAGTGACCCGCGAGTCCGGGATGGACATCCGCGAGATCCTGAACCTCCTCCCGCACCGCTACCCGTTCCTGCTGATCGACCGCGTGATCGAGCTCGAGGGCTACCGGCGCGCGGTCGGAGTGAAGAACGTCACGATCAACGAGCCGTTCTTCCAGGGGCACTGGCCGGGACAGCCGATCATGCCGGGCGTGCTGATCTTGGAGGCGATGGCGCAGCTCGCCGGCGTGCTTCTGCTCCGGCGCCTCGAGAACACGGGCAAGCTCGCGGTCCTCTGGTCGATCGATCGAGTGAAGCTCCGCCGCTCCGTGATTCCAGGAGACCAGCTCCGAATCGAGATCGAGGCCACGAAGGTGCGCGACACCATCGGTCAGGTCCAAGCCAAGGCGAAGGTGACCGATAAGATCGCGGCGGAGGCGGTCCTCACGTTCACCCTGATCGATGCGAACTGACGACGATGGCGGCTGAGCCCGGTCGAATCCGTGTCGCTGTCCTCGGGGTCGGCCACCTTGGCCGGCACCACGCGCGAATCGCCGGCCAGCTCGACGCGATCGATCTCGTGGCGGTCTGCGATCCCGACGAGGTCCAGGGCCAAGAGGTCGCGGAGCGCGTCGGATGCGCGTGGGTGCGCGACGTCGACGCCCTGCCCGACGATCTCGCCGCCGTGGTGATCGCCGCGCCGACGCCGCTCCACTTCGCGCTCGCGTCGCGGTTCCTCGAGCGCGGCGTCCACTGCCTGATCGAGAAGCCGATGGCCGCGAGCCGAGACGAGGCGACGCGCCTCGCCGCACTCGCCGAGTCGACCGATGCAATCGTCCAGGTCGGCCACGTCGAACGGTTCAACCCCGTGCTCGACCACGTGCCGGACGGTTTCGCCCCGCGGTTCCTCGAGCTCCGACGAGTCGGTCCGCACCCCGGACGTTCGCTGGACACCAGCGTCGTGTTCGACCTGATGATCCACGACATCGACCTCGCGCTCGGGTTCACCAGCTCTTCCGTCGCGTCGCTCGAGGCGGTGGGGGGCGTGGTCGTCGGACCGTTCGCCGACTGGGCCGCCGCGCGCCTCGTCTTCGAGAACGGCGCGGTGGCGCACGTCACCGCGAGTCGCGTGGCGGCGGCGGGGCAGCGGCGCGCATTCCTCGCGGCGGCCGGCGAGACGCTGGAGATCGACTTCGGCGCGCGCGAGCTCGTCCACGTGACGAAAGGCGAGCGCGTGCAACGGAAGGGATCGGACGAGGAGCCGTTGCGGCGCGAACTCGAGCACTTCGTGCGGTCGATCCGCGAAGGCCGTCGCCCGCGCGTCTCGCACGTCGAGGCGGCCGCCGCGATCGAGATCGCGGAGCGGATCCGGAGCGCGATCGCGTGACCGAGAAGGGCGGCGGCGCCACGCTCGTCGGCGCGCGGCCGCACCAGACTTGGACGTCATGGAAGAACCGATCATCACGTCGTCGTTGACGCTCGCCATGACGCCCCGCGGGCATCTCCGCCTCGAGGCGGGCGAGTCGGTCATCGATCTTCCGGATCCCGTGCGGCGTCGCGTCGAGGCCGCGTTCGCCGGGGGAGTCGGCGCCGGCCTCCTTCACCTCGCGGTGCGCGAGCAGGAGACCGAGCTCGATCCGTCCCTCCGTTTCGGCCGCGGGCTGGCTCGGGCGTACGTCGAGGCCCTCTGCCGGCAGGACGAGGACGCCGCCGACGAGCCCGTCGAGCCGCGGCCCGACGTGATCGCGTCGCTCCTCGAGGTCGTGCCGCCGATGCGGGGCGCCGAGTACATCAACGCCGAGGCGCTCGTCGCGGCCTGGAGCGCGATCGATGCCGAGGCCCGAGCGCGTCGTGCCGACCACGGCGCCGGTCTGCAGGAGTTCGTTCACGCGCTGAACCCGGCGTGGAACTCGCTCGGTCGGGTGACGTTCCATCTCGCCGAGCAGAAGAACGACGCCGAGCGGCCGTTTGCGTTCCTCGCCACGTACGCCGAGCGAATGACCGACCAGGGTCGGGTCCGTCACGTCCCGCTCGGCCGCGCGCTGGACCGCTACCGCGGCGATCAGCCGACGCTCCTGAAGCTCCTCCGGCCGGTCGACGAGGCCGCGCGCCGCGACCCGTTCATCCGAGAGCTCGCCGACGGGGGCGGCGTCTTTCGGCCCCTCGCCTGGACGCCGCAGGAAGCCTCCCGGTTCCTTGCCGCGGTGCCGCGCTGCATCGAGAGCGGCCTCGTCGTCCGACTCCCGGATTGGTGGAAACCGAAGCAACGGCGGCCGATGGTCACCGCCACCGTCGGAGGGCGCCCGCCGAGCGCGCTCGGCGTCGACGCCATGCTCGACTTCGACGTGGCGATCACCATCGACGGAAAGGAGCTGAGCCCCGAGGAACGCCGCGACCTGCTCGAAGGAGCGCCGGGCCTGCGGCTCCTCAAGGGGCGCTGGGTCGAGGTCGATCCCGAGCGTCTCCGCGAGGCGGTCCTGCACTTCGAGGCGGTGGCGGCCGACGCGCGCGCCGGCGGGATCTCGTTCTTCGAAGGGATGCGCCTCCTTTCGGGGCTTTCGACCGGCGTGACCGGGGGGGCGGTGCTCGACGACGCGATCGACCCGAGCTGGGCCGGAGTCGTGTCCGGTCCGTGGCTCGAGGAGGTGCTCGCGCGCCTGTCGCGGCCGGAGGACGAGCCGGACGACTTCGGCGGGCGTCTCGTCGCGACGCTGCGTCCGTACCAGCGCCGGGGCGTCTCCTGGCTGCAGCGGATCGCCACGCTGGGGCTCGGCGGGTGCCTCGCCGACGACATGGGGCTCGGCAAGACGATCCAGGTGATCGCCCTCTTCCTCCGTCTCGCCGAGGACGGGTTCCGCGGACCGCATCTCCTCGTCGTTCCCGCCTCGCTGCTCGGCAACTGGCGCCACGAGATCGAGCGGTTCGCGCCGTCGCTGCGTCTCGCGATCCTGCATCGCAGCGAGCTCGGCAAGGAAGAGATCGCCGCGTTCGCCGCGTCGAAGCTCGATGACGTCGACGTCGTGATGACGACGTACGGCTCGGTCGCGCGCCTGGAGTGGCTGGCGAAGCGCAAGTTCGGTCTGGTCGTGCTCGACGAGGCGCAGGCGATCAAGAACCCCGGCACGCGCCAAAGCCGGGCGGTGAAGAAGCTCGACGGTCGCGCGCGGTTCGCATTGACCGGCACCCCCGTCGAGAACCGGCTCGGCGACCTGTGGTCGATCTTCGACTTCCTCTGCCCCGGGCTCCTGGGCTCGGCGCGCGCGTTCGGGAACCTCGCCAAGCGTCTCGAGGGCGGCGGTGGCTATGGACCTCTCCGTCGGGTCGTGGCTCCCTACATCTTGAGGCGCCTGAAGACCGACCGCAACGTGATCGACGACCTCCCCGACAAGACCGAGGTGGACGTCTTCTGCGGCCTGACCAAGGTGCAGGCCGCCCTCTACCAGCGGAGCGTCGCGGAGCTGGCGCGGACCTTGGAGGACGTCGACGGGATGGCGCGCCGCGGCGCGGTCCTTGCGTTCCTCCTCCGGTTCAAGCAGATCTGCAACCACCCGTCTCAATGGCTCGGCGACGGCGAGTACGAACCGGAGAAGAGCGCGAAGTTCGCTCGGCTCCGCGAGCTCTGCGAGCCGTTGATCGAGCGCCAGGAGAAGGTGCTCGTGTTCACGCAGTTTCGCGAGATGACCGGCCCGCTGTCGAACTTCCTCGCATCCGTGTTCGGGCGGCCCGGCCTGGTGATCCACGGAGGAACGCCGGTGAAGCGACGGAGCGAGCTCGTGGCGCAGTTCCAGACGGAGGACGGCCCGCCCCATTTCGTCCTGTCGCTCAAGGCGGGCGGGACCGGCCTCAATCTGACGGAGGCATCCCACGTGGTCCATTTCGATCGCTGGTGGAACCCCGCCGTCGAGAATCAGGCGACCGACCGCGCGTTCCGCATCGGTCAGAAGCGGAACGTACTCGTCCACAAGTTCGTCGTCCGCGGGACGGTGGAGGAACGGATCGCGGCGATGCTCGAGCAGAAGCAGGCACTGGCCGACGAGGTCGTGTCGTCGGGCGGCGGCGAGATGATGTTGACCGAGATGGGCTCGAAGGAACTCGTCGAGCTCGTGTCGCTCGACCTCGATCGGGCGATGGCATGAGCCGCCGGCCGCGGCGCGGGGGCGACTGGCGCGGTAGATCGAACTCGGTATGCTTGGAGCCCAGACTTCGGGCCGCTCGAGAGACTCATCGCGCGAGAAGCACGTGGCACGACGACGATCGCGATCCGGCTATGGGTATGGTGGCTTCGGCCGCATGTACGAGTACGTGCCGGTGCACGTCCGCCGCCAGCGCGCCGAGCGGGAGGCGACGAGCGCCGCGGCGGGCGGGGCGGCGCTCGAGCCGGTGTTCATCGAGGGACGGAAGATCGCGCACACGCCGTGGGGGACGGCGTGGTGCCGCCACATCGAGGGATTCCACGACTTCTCGAATCGGCTTCCCCGCGGTCGTACGTACGCGCGCAACGGCTCCGTGATCGATCTGAAGATCGAGCGGGGCTCGATCAAGGCGCTCGTGATGGGCTCGTCGCTCTACAACGCGTCGGTCGCGATCCGTCCCTGCCCGGAGGACCGGTGGAAGGCGCTCGTCTCGACGTGTGCGGGCAGCATCTCGTCCATGGTCGAGCTCATCGAGGGTCGTTTCTCCGACGCGGTGATGGGCCGGATGACCGGCGTCGAAGACGGGCTTTTCCCGGACCTGTCGCAGGTCGAGCTCGAGTGCTCCTGTCCCGACTGGGCCACGCTCTGCAAGCATCTCGCCGCGGTGCTCTACGGCGTCGGCGCGCGGCTCGACGAGAAGCCCGAGCTGCTCTTCACGCTGCGCGGCGTGAACGCGAGCGACCTCGTGGTTCCGACGGCGGTGGCAAGCGCGTCCGACCGCGGCGCGGCCAAGCTCGATGGGAGCCTCTCCGACATCTTCGGCATCGACATCGATGAGACTGAGGGAAAGGCGGCCCCCGGACCGACGCCGGAGCGTTCGCGCCAGAGGTCGAAGACAACCAAGCAGTCTCCGGCGAAGGCGAAGCGCACGAGGGTCGCGGACGCGCCGATCGAAGAGCGACCGACCGTGCGCCGCACCGACCTGCTCGCGGCGCATGTCCCGCCCGGCACGATCGCCGCGTGGCTTCACGGCGGCGTGCTCGAGTACACGGACGAGCGTGGGGTCTATCGGCAGACGCCGGCGTCGCGCGCGCGGCTGGCGAAGCGATTCTCCCGCACGTGATCGCGCGATCGGCGCGGGCCGGCGCGCGCGCGGCCTGTCGTCACGGTCGCGATGGGCGCGCTGGTCGTCATGGTCGCCATCATGGCCGGACGACGTTGACCTCGCCGGGCTCCAGCTCGAGGGTCTTGCGGTGGATCTCTTGACCGTCGCGGAACAGGACGAGCCACGTCGCGTCGTCGGGGACGGAGACGACGCCGACGTCGACGGCCATACGTTCCATGGTGCGGCGGCCGTTCCCGGAGACCAGGTCGATCGGCAGCTCCTCGCCCTCGGGGTCGAGGACCGCGAACGCGTCGGCGACCGCTGAGGGTCCGAGCTCGAGGCGGAGGTGGACGCGGCGGGAGACGCGGATGACCATGTCGACGACCCTGCCGCCCTCGTCCTCGAGCCGCGGGCGCGCGCGACCGTACTCGAGGGGGAGGATCCCTTCGCCGTCGATGCGCAGGTAGACGCCGTCCTTCGGCACGTCCCGAATCTCGAACTTGCCGTCGTCATCGGTCAGGACGGGCTCTCCCGCGGAGTGCCACGTCGAGCCCGAGACGCTGAAGGAGTCGCACTGGGTGTGCACGGCCGCGTTCGCGATCGGGTCGTTGCGGTGATTCACCACGCGGCCGGTCACGCGGTCGTGGATCGCCCCCTTCGGCATCACGAGCACGACGTCTTCGGCGCCGGCCTTCACCGCGGCGGCGGACATACGCAGGAGCGTCGCCTCGTGCATGGCGGTGACCCGATACGAGCGGCTCACGAGGCCGTTCAACCGGAACCGCCCGTCCGCGCCGGTCGACGTGCGGTTCCACGGCTCCTGCTTGCCGGTGACGATGCTCTCGGTCGTGACCGGACCGCCATCGCCGTCGAGCCCGAACGGGGTGGGATCGTCGATCCAGACCGTCGCGCCGGCCAGCGGCTGGCCGTCGAAGCCGATCACCGTCCCCGCGATCGCGAGCGGGGAGGCGCCGAGCGTGAGGACGATGAACGACGGAAGGACGGGACCGTCCGCACCGAGCGGCGCCTCGAACACGCCGGGCAGGAAGCCCTTCTTGGCCGCGACGAGCCGCGCGCCGGCCGGCGAGCTCCGCCCGAAGCCTTGCGCGGCCAGGTATTCGGTGACGCGGGCCTCGGGGGCGCCGACCGCGGCGGAGATGCGCTTGGTCCAGGCGGTGTCGTCGACGTCGAGCGAGAACCGGCCCAGCTCGTCCGTCATGGTGATCTCGCCGCGCAGCGTCACCCGCGCGTCCGGCACCAGCGCGCCGGCCGAATCGACGACCTGTCCGTTCACGGTCCGGCCGGCCGGGTGTCGCGTACGGAGCACGAGCGACAAGCCGTCGGTCGACGCGGGTGGCAGCGCCACGAGCGCCGGCTCGAAGCCCGCCGACCGCGCGGTCACGGTCGCGCCGGGGATCTGCGGAACCTTCTCGAGTCGGTATGCGCCCGCCGCGTCGCTCGTCGTCGCGAACGACTGCTCGAGCGAATGGTCGAGCACGGCTTGCACGCGCCCGCGCAGGTCGGCCGGGAGCGCGACGTCGACGCGCGCGTCGGCGATCGGCCGTTGGTTCTCGTCGACCACCACGCCGGCGAGGCTCAACGCCGGCGCCGCCACGACGATGACGTTCGAATCCGTCCGCGTGCTCGTGTACCCGCAGTAGACGTTGACCAGCGCGTCGCTCGTCACTCCGACGTTTCGCTGGACGGCGCCGGGCAGCGTGAAGCTTCCGTCGCTCGCCGTTCGCGCCGTCGCGCCGATCGCCTCGACGCGTTCGCCGAAGCCGTTCGTCAGGGAGGCGACGTCCACGCCCGCGATCGGTTGTCCGATGACGTCGAGCACGCGGCCGTGGACGGCGTCATCGCCGGACGCGACCGGCTTCGCCGCGGGGGTGGCCGCCGGCGCCGGCGCGGAGCGGACCGATTCGGCGGGCGCCGAGCGGGCCGTCTCGCGCCGGGGTTCGGGCGTCGACGTGGCGGTCCTTTCCGGGGCCGACGGGTCGGGCGGCGCCGCGACGGTCGACCGGTCGGCGGAGTGCGCCTCGGTCGACGGCGCCGAGTTCCAGAGCATCACGGTCGTGACGGCGACCACGAGCAACGACGACGAGACGAGGACGAGCTTGACGTTCACGAGGAGGGCTCCGAGGATCGCGACGGGGATCCCCTCGGCGCCGGTGCCGAGGGGCAGAAGCGCGAGCGCCCACGACCGTCCGTCCGCGCCCTTCTCGGCGTCGAGCCGCCGGCGAAGGATCGCCAACGCGCGCTTCAGCCGCGTGCGGACCGTCTCCTCGGGGATGCCGAGGCGCTCGGCGATCTCCCGCGGCGGCCGCTCCTCGAAGAAGCGCAGCAGCACCGTCGAGCGGTACGGCTCGTCGAGTCGCTCCACCGCCTCGACCACGCGTCGATGCGACTGGAGCCTCTCGACCAGCTCGGCCGCCGACGGCACGGCTTCGTCCCGGGCCGCCTCCGATTCGCGAGCGGTGCGGCGAAGCTCCTCGCGCCACCGCTGGCGACGCAGGTTGCGCAGCACCGTCGCCAGCCAGCCCTTGAGGGGCCGATCCGGTTCGGGATCGGAGCGCAGCGCCGCGAGGGTCGTGTCCTGGGCGAGGTCGTCGGCCGACGCGGGGTCGGCGACGAGGTTGGCCGCGAGGGAACGGAGCCAGCGGGCATGCGCGAGGATGGGAGTGGGGTCCTTGGACGGGGTGGTCATGGGTCTCGGAGATGACATGGCGCCGCTGGGCGCGAGGGTTCAGGATAATCCCTCGGCGGTCACGCGGGCGACTCGCGCCGTAGGCGCTCACGAAGCCCACGCGACGAGCTGGAGACTACCGAACCATACGACGCCGGGGGACCTGATGATCCGGCGGTGCGATCGCGACGACGCGCTGGATCACACGACCTTGCGCACGGCGACCGTGACCGGCTGCTTGCCGAGCTCGGTCGCGCTCACGTGGTCGCCCTCCTCGGGCGGGCCGAAGATCAACGCGTCGCACAGCGTCTGCTCGCGGACGTAGTCGGCGTTCGCCTCGACGGCGGCGCGGGCGGCGTCGGGGAGGGCGATCCGGACCGTGACGTGGTCGGAGACGTTCAGATCCGCGTCCTTCCTCGCCTGCTGGATCATGCGGACGACGTCGCGCGCGGTGCCCTCGGCGATCAGCGCGTCGTCGAGCGTGGTGTCGAGAGCGACGATGACCCGGTTGCCGGGGAGCGGCTGGCTGGTGACGCCCTCCTTCGACTTCAGGCCGAGCTCGAACTCGTTCGCCTCGAGGCGGATGCCGTCGACGTCGACGGAGCCGTCGGCGTTCGTCGTCCAGTTGCCCTGCTTCGACGCGGCCATCACCTTCTTCATGTCGGCGCCGAGCCGCGGCCCCACGACGGCCGCGTTCACCCTCAGCGTGAACGTGCCGAGATCGTCGAGGCGGGCGGCGAGCGCGACGGACTTGACGTTGACCTCCTCCTGGATCAACGGGAAGTACGGCTCGAGGTCGGCCGTGCCCTCGCCGGCGAGCGTCAGGGTGCGGAGCGGCTGGCGGATGCGGAGGTCGTGCGCCTTGCGCAGCCCGAGCGTGGCCGAGCAGACCTCGCGCGCGAGGTCCATGTCGCGCACGAGGCGTTCCTCCACGGGGTACGTGGAGACGTCCGGCCAGTCCGTCAGGTGAACGCTGCGCTCGCCGGTGAGGCCGCGGTAGATCTCGTCCGCGATCAGCGGCAGGAACGGCGCCGCGGTGCGGATGACCGTCGTCAGCACCGTGTAGAGAGTGTCGTACGCGTCGACCTTGTCGTCGTCCTTCTCGTGCCGCCAGAACCGCTCGCGGCTGCGGCGGATGTACCAGTTGTTGAGCGCGTCGGTGAATTGCGTCAGCTCCTGGCACGCGGCCGGGATGTCGTACGCGTCCATGCGGTCCTCGAGCCGCAGAACGAGCTCGCGCGTCTTCGCCAGGATGTAGCGATCCAGCCGCCGCGTCGAGTCGGCACGCGCCTTCGCCTTCACGCCGTCGGCGTTCGCGTAGAGCGTGAAGAACGAGTACGCGTTCCAGAACGGCAGGATCGCCTGCCGGACGACGTCGGCGAAGACGCGTCCCTTGCTATCGATCGACAGGTTGTTGCCGCGCAGGATCGGCGATGAGATCAGGTACCAGCGCAACGCGTCCGCGCCGTGCGTGTCGAACACCTCGTCCGGGCTCGGGTAGTTGCGCAGACGCTTCGACAGCTTCAGCCCGTTCTCATCGAGCACCACGCCGTGGCAGATGCAGTTCTTGAACGGCGGCCGATCGAAGAGCGCGGTCGACAGCACGATCATCGTGTAGAACCACCCGCGCGTCTGCGCGATGTACTCCACGATGAAGTCCGCCGGGAAGTGGCTCTCGAACCACTTGCGATTCTCGAACGGGTAGTGCACCTGCGCGAACGACATCGAGCCGGACTCGAACCAGCAGTCGAGAACGTCCTCCACGCGGCGCATCGTGCTCTTGGCCGTAGGATCGTCCGGGTTCGGCCGCGTCAGGGTGTCGATGCCGGGGCGGTGCAGGTCATCCGGGCGGACGCCGAAGTCCCGCTGGAGCTCGTCGAGGCTGCCGTAGACGTCGACCCGCGGGTAGCTCGGATCGTCGCTCTTCCACACCGGGATCGGGGTGCCCCAGAAGCGGTTGCGGCTGATCGACCAGTCACGAGCTCCTTCGAGCCACTTGCCCATCGATCCGTCGCGCACGTGGGCGGGGACCCAGTTGATCCGGCGGTTCAGCTCGACCATCCGGTCGTTGAACTCGGTCACCTTCACGAACCACGAGCTCATCGCCTTGTAGATGAGCGGCTCGTCCGTGCGCCAGCAGTGCGGGTAGTTGTGGAGGTACGTCTCGTGCTTCAGCAGCACGCCGCGCGCCTTCAACTCCTGGATGATCGGCTTGTTCGCGTCGAAGACGAGCTGACCCGCGTAGGGCGGCACCTCGGACGTGAACCGGCCCTTCTCGTCGACCGGGCAGACGATCGGGATGTCGTGTGCCTGGCAGACGCGGTGGTCGTCCTCGCCGAAGCCGGGCGCCATGTGGACGATGCCCGTCCCTTCCTCGGTGTTGACGAAGTCGCCGGAGACCACGACGAACGCGTTCTCGGTCTCCGCGAAGAAC
Organism: uncultured Phycisphaeraceae bacterium; assembly: GCA_964649825.1. Classification (GTDB taxonomy): domain Bacteria; phylum Planctomycetota; class B15-G4; order B15-G4; family JADJEK01; genus CAZYQW01. The sequence goes on from CAZYQW010000058.1 coordinate 114,573, forward strand.
GGAAAGAGCGGCGTGTACCGGCGGCCGACGAGCTCCTTGCCGAGGATCGTTCCGACGCGTTCGGCGTCCTTCGTTTCCTTCTCGTACTTCGCGACCACCGCGGCGCCGAGCACGAGTCGATCGCCGCCCTTCTGGAGGATCGTGTACTCGATCTCTTCGCCGACCGCGATCGCGAGGTTCGACGGCAGCGTCCACGGCGTGGTCGTCCAGACCAGCAGCGTCAGCGGACCGTCATCGCCGGCCCGGGGCTCGAGCGTGAACGCCACTGTGATCGCCGGGTCCTGGCGCTCGCGGTACGCATTGTCCATGCGGGTCTCGAAGTTCGAGACCGGCGACTCGGCCGCCCACGAGTAGGGCAGGACGCGCGTCCCCTCGTAGACGAGACCTTTGTCATACAGCGACTTGAACGCCCAGAGGACGCTCTCCATGTACGCCGTGTCCATCGTGCGGTAGTCGTTCTCGAAGTCCGCCCATCGCGCCTGGCGCGTGACGATCCGCTCCCACTCCCGCGTGTACTTCTGGACCGACGCGCGGCAGTGCGCGTTGAACCGTTCGATGCCGTACTCGAGGATCTGGATCCGTCCCTGGATGCCGAGCTCCTTCTCCGACGCCATCTCGGCGGGGAGGCCGTGGCAGTCCCAGCCGAAGCGCCGTTCGACGCGGCGCCCGCGCATCGTCTGGTAGCGCGGGACGACGTCCTTCACGTAACCGGTGACGAGATGTCCGTAGTGCGGAAGGCCGTTTGCGAACGGCGGGCCGTCGTAGAAGACGTACTCGTTCGCGCCGTTCTCGCCGGCGGGCCGCCGGGCGATCGATGCGGAGAAGGTCCCGTCGCGACGCCAGCGATCGAGCGTCTCGCGCTCGATCGCGGGAAGGTCCGGCTTCGGGGAAACTCGCGGATAGGGCGTGCTCGAGGCGCTCATCCGCGCAGCTTACCGGGGCCGAAGGCACCTCCTCAAGACGAGTGAGCCGCGTGTTCCTGCTCGCCCTCGAACTCATACGGCTCGGCCGGCTCGACGGCCGGGCCGACGATGCCACGTCGAAACGGGTCCGCGTGCGCGATCTGGGGGTACAGGACGACCCGGTTCCGGCCGCGTCGCTTCGCTTCGAGCAACGAGAAGTCGGCGCGCCGCAGGAACTCCTCGGGGGAGCAGTCCTCCACGCCATCGAACGCCGAGATTCCGACCGAGATCGAGACCGACGTCGAGTGACCGCCGCGCTCGAACGTGTACTCGGACACGATGCGACGAATCCGCTCGGCGGTGGCGACCGCTTTGTCGAGGCCGGTGTTCGGCAGCAGGAGGACGAACTCGTCCCCGCCGAACCGAGCCGGGATGTCGATGTCCCGGATGATCGAACGCAGCTTCTTCGCGAATGCGAGGAGCACGAAGTCGCCGAACGCGTGGTCGAACGAGTCGTTGATCTCCTTGAAGTTGTCGAAGTCGAGCATCACGCAGGCGAGAGGCGAGCGATGCCGTCGCGACCGGCTGAGCTCCTCGCGCAGGCGGCGATGGAAGTACCGATCGTTGTACGTTCCGGTCTTGAAGTCGGTGATCGATTGGCGCTCGAGCGCCGCCTTCTCTTCCTCGAACCGCCGGATTCGTTGAAGGCGACCCAACGCGAGCGAGACTCGATCGAAGAGCTGGCGCGGCGTGAGCCCTTGGCGCGCGACGACGTCGTCGACGCGCGTCGCGAGGCGCATGATGAGATCGGCGGAAAGCGGTTGCGCCGTGACGAGGAGGACCGGCGTGAACCGCTCGCGGTCCTTGGCGGCAAGAACGCGCGTGACCTCCTGGCCGTTCAGATTCGTGGAGAGAGGCGAGAGGACGATCAGGTCCGGTCGTTGGCTCGTCACCGCCTCGATCGTGGTCAGCGCGTCGTGCGACTCGATGACGGTGTGTCCCTCGGCGGAGAGCGCCGCGTCGACCGGCGGCAGCCGTTCAGCTTGGTGGTCGGCGATGAGGATGCGACGGGGAAGCGAAATCATGTGGCGAGCGCTGGTCACGCGACGACCGATGCGCCTCTCGACCCTTCCTGAAGGGAATCCGAACATCTTACCCCGATCCACTGCAGGTGGTTCCGGGATGGAGGCCGGCGATTCGCGCCTCCTGCCACATGCTGTCATTCACAACGTCCTCAATCGGCATCGACCATCCGGAACTTGAGGAAAAAATTGGTTTGTCTCGCAAAGTAAAGTCGCGGCCGCCCGCCGTGGGGGGTTGACAACACCGCGGTTGAGTTTAGGTTGCTTCGCTTCTTCGGCGCTCCCACCGGGGGAGCCCAACCAGTTCCCGAGCAGCTCCAAGCGGCGGAAGCGGCGCCCCCAACCTTCCTGACCCTACGCTGACAGAGCAGCTCGAAATCCCTGATACAAAAGAAGATAGGAAGGTGACTGTGGCGGTCTCCGTTCAACAGCTCCTTGATGCAGGCGTGCACTTCGGACACCGGGTCAGTCGGTGGAACCCGAAGATGTCGCCGTTCATCCACGGCAAGCGCAATCAAATCCATATCCTCGACCTTGTCGAGACCATCAAGGGGTTGGCCCGCGCTCGCCACTTCCTGACGCAACTCACCGCAACCGGACGCAAGGTCGTCTTCGTCGGCACGAAGCGGCAGATCAAGAACGTCATCGCGGTCGAAGCCGAGCGGTGCACGATGCCGTTCGTCAACGAGCGCTGGCTTGGCGGAACGCTGACGAACTTCTCGACGATCCGCTTTCGGCTGAAGCGCCTCGAGCAGCTCGAGGCGATGGTCGAGTCCGGCGAGCTCGACAACTACAAGAAGAAGGAGCAGTCGTCGCTGCTCCGCGAGATGCGGCGCATCAAGAAGAACCTCGACGGCATTCGCGAGCTCGATCGCGTTCCCGGGGCGGTCGTCGTCATCGACCCGAAGAAGGAGTACATCGCGGTCCGTGAAGCGAACCGGCTGGGCATTCCGATCATCGCGATCTTGGATACCGACTGCGATCCGGACGACGTCGACATCCCGATCCCCGCGAACGACGACGCCATGAAGTCGGTCTCCCTCGTCCTCGGGCAGCTCGTGGAGTCGGTGATCGATGGCAAGGCCTCGTTCAAGGAAGGCATCACGGACGTGCAGCCGGAGGATGACGAGCTCGTCATCGAGATGAAGAAGCGCGAACAGAAAGGGGGCCGTCGGCCTCAGCAACGGCGCGGTGCGGGCGGCGGCCGTTCGCGCGACCGTCGGACCGAGGATGGCGACGTCGCGTCGACCCCGGGTTCGGCCGCGGCTTCAGCCGCGACTTCGACGGCGGTCCCGGCGGCCCCGGCCGCCCCGGCGAGCGAAGTCCGTGCGGACGACGTGCCGACTGCTCCGTCGGACCATGTCGCCGCGGCGGCTGACACGGCCGAAGCGCCCGCGGGCGACACCGGCAGCACATCGGAGAGCTGACCACCGAGCGCGGCGCGCGGTCTCGAGCGAATCAAGAAACGACCACGGAAGGGACTCCAAATGATCGATGCAAAGGACGTCATGCGGCTGCGCACCGCGACCGGCGCGGGCGTGAACGACTGCAAGAAGGCTCTGACCGATGCCGAGGGAGACTTCGAGAAGGCGATCGACCTGCTGCGCAAACAGGGGCAGAAGATCGCGGCGAAGAAGGCGGATCGCGCGACGTCGGCTGGTCTGATCATCACCTATCTGCACCCGAACGCCGACACGGCGAAGGTCGGCGTCATGGTGAACTTCGCTTGCGAGACCGACTTCGTGGCGCGCAATCCGGACTTTCAGGCGTTCGCGAAGCAGATCGCCATGCACATCGCCGCGAAGTCGCCGCAGTACGTGAGCCGCGACCAGGTTCCGGACGCCGTCGTGGCAAAAGAGAAAGAGATCTTCGCGGAGCAGGTGAAGGACAAGCCGGCTCCGGCCATCGAGAAGATCGTGGCCGGCAAGCTCGACAAGTTCTACGCCGAGGTCTGCCTGCTGGACCAGCCGTTCGTGATGGACGGCGACAAGTCGGTCGCGCAGATGCTGACCGAAAAGATCGCGACGATCGGAGAGAACATGAAGATCGTCGAGTTCGCGCGCTTCGAGGTCGGGAGCTGATCGGTGGCCGACGGTCCATACCGTCGGGTGTTGCTGAAGCTCTCCGGTGAGGTCTTCGGCGGGTCGGGCAACCTCGACGTCGCCGAGATGGAGCGGATCGCCGCCGAGGTACGTTCGGTTCGTGACGCGGGGATCGAGGTGGCGGTCGTCGTCGGCGGCGGCAACTTCCTGCGCGGCGCCGAGATCTCGGGTGGCTCGGGGCTGACGCGGGCCGCCGCGGACCAGATGGGTATGCTCGCGACCGTCATGAACGGCCTCGCGCTCCAGGACATCATCGAGCGTGATGGAGTCGAGGCTCCGGTCGCGAGCGCGATCGAGATGACGTCGGTCTGCGATCCGTTCGTCCGGCGGCAGGTCGTCCGCCATCTCGCCGCGCGTCGAATTCCGATTCTGGTCGCCGGAACCGGACATCCCTATTTCACGACCGACACGACCGCCGCGCTCCGCGCGAAGGAAATCGGGGCGGACGCGCTGTTGAAGGCGACGAAGGTGGACGGCGTCTACACCGCCGACCCGAAGAAGGACTCGAACGCTGAACGCGTCGCGATGATCACTCACAAGGAGGCGATCGATCGCGGCCTCGGCGTGATGGACTTGACTGCGCTGGCGCTCTGCCACGATACTCGCATGCCGATCGTCGTGTTCGACCTGACCGTGCCGGGGAACGTGCTTCGCGCGGCACGCGGAGAGAACATCGGAACGATCGTCTCGCACGGAGGGACGTAGCCATGACCTACAACCAGATCGTTTCGGAAGCCCGTGACAAGATGAAGAAGGGCGTGCTGCACTTCCAGGACGAGACCCGCGGTCTACGTTCCGGCCGGGCCACGCCGGCGTTGGTCGAGAACATCCGGGTCGAGGCCTACGGGTCGCCGACGCCGATGAATCAGATCGCGTCGATCGCGATCCCCGAGCCGCGCGTGCTCGTGATCAAGCCGTACGACGGGAGCCTCCTGAAAGAGATCGAGAAGGCAATCCAGGTGAGCGACCTCGGGATCAACCCGCAGTCGGACGGCAAGGTGATCCGCCTCACCGTGCCCGAGATGTCGGAAGAGCAGCGCAAGAAGCTGGTCGGCCGCGTGAAGGAGATCGCCGAGGCCGCCAAGGTGTCGCTGCGCAACATCCGGCGCGACCTCAACAAGAGGGCGGACGACAGCGATCTCTCCGAGGACGAGGTCACGAAGGCCAAGGACGAGATCCAGAAGATCCTGAAGAAGTCCGAGGGTGAGGTCGACGACGCCGTCAAGGCGAAGACGAACGACATCCTCGAGTCCTGACGGGCTCGTGGGAACGCCGCGCGGCCTGGCTAGAATGACGGCGACGGGGGCATAGCTCAGTCGGTAGAGCAACGGATTTTTAATCCGCAGGTCGGGGGTTCGATTCCCTCTGCCCCTACCATCGCTTCCCTTCGCAGGGGATCGCGAGGAAGCGCGTAGACCGTCGCCGTTCGCCGATTCTCGACGGTTCGAGGTTTCGGGGTCGTCGGCGTTCTCCTCGCAGCCACGCGCGTCCGATCGCACCGAGTCGCGCTCCGACGGCTGGCGGTCGTCGGCGGCTCCCACCGCGACCTTCGAGGCTGCGGAGTTGTCGTCTCCGCGGTCGCGACCCGGTCGAGAGCGCGGAAGAGATCGTCGGTGTGCACGTGGGAGTAAGCGGCCGATCGTCAACGTCGGGTCGGCGTGCCGCGCGAGCGTCTGCGCCTCCTTCACCATGGCGCCCGAACTCACGAACCGAGAAATGTACGTGTGCCGAAGGGCGTGGAAGTACGCGACGCGACCGTCATCGTCCTCGGCGTCGATCCCCTGCATCGAGGTCGGCCGCGATTCATGCGCGAGTTCTTCTGCTCGAGCTTTCGGACGTCGAACACGGGACGATCCGACGGCTTCGTGGCGACCCACGGCGTAGAGTACGGCCGCAGGGGTCGGATGGATCGGCTGTTCGTCGTGCCGGCGGGACTCGTGGGCTCTCCCCGCATCGCGTTCCATTCGCGGCTGGCGAAGCTCCTCGGTGAGGCCGACGCGCGGCCTCGCTCGAGCCCTCGTCCGCGGATGGATCCACGATCCCGTCGGATTCGTGACCACACGATCGGCCCTCCGCTTCGACATCGGCGCGGAGCAAGGCCGGGGGCCGGCGGCGTTCCATGCCGGGGGGCGACGGTTTTTTTTCGGCGCCGCGAGAGACGCTCGACGCTCCGCGCGGATGTCTCTGGGCGAAAGCACCCACGCCCCCATTTCGATGTCACTCGACCGAGGACTCCCATGAAGACGATTCCCAGCGCGACGTTTCTGCTCCTCCCTCTGCTGACGCTCAGCGCCTCGGCGCAGACCGGCTCATTCACCGACGGCGAGCTTCTGATCCGCGCGCCGGACGACGAGCCGAACCGTTGGGCGATCTTCCGCGTCGATCCGGTGACGGGGAAGACCGCGAAGCTGTTCGAGGACATGGTCTCCAGCTACTCGGACGGGGGATGGATCGCGTACGAGCCCAGGCGCGACGCGCTCCTCGCGTACACCACCAACGAGTCGCTCGGGCTGTTCTCGCCGCGGCTCTTCCAGATCGAGTCGGATGGCTCGTTCACCGACCTCGGCTTCGCGGGAGAGGACCTCCGCGCGATGGCGCCGGTCGGTGACGGGCGGGTGTACCTGCGCAAGGACGACGCGCTGCACGTACTCACGAGCGCGAACCAGCTCGTGCCGATCCTCGACGCGAGCGGGCTCCCCTTGACCACCACTCTCGACCACCTGATCTACGACCCGGCGACGAACTGCCTGATCGGTGCGCCGAGAACGAACTCGCAGGCGCAAAACCCCTGCTATGCGCACGAGCACGTCACGGTCCACCGCCTGCCGCTCTCGGCCGACGGGATGAGCGTCGCGGGGCCGATCACCTGCTCGTCGTACGACACCGGCAATACGGCCGCGCCGATCGGCCTCGACCACCTGCCTGGCGGGAAGATCCTGCTCACGCTCACGGACGGAAACACGACGTCGGATCGGCAGCTTCTCGAGGTCGACCCGGTCACGCTCTCGATCTCGCTGTTCGCCGAGTCCGACTTCAGCGACCTCGACGGCGGGGTCTGGGTGCCGGCGCTCGGAGGCGCGGTGGTGCAGGACGACAAGAACAACGTGCTCCGCCTCTACGCGAAGGGCTCGAGCGGAAAGGGTGTCGAACTCGTGACCGACCAGCCGATCGGGAACGGCCTCACCGGCTGGAGCAGCGCGAACGCGATGACCGACATCGACCTGCTCGGACCCGGCTGCGGCGGGCTGGCGAAGTCGTTCGGGCACGGGCTGGCCGGAGCGGGCGGGCTGGTGCCGCAGCTCGCCGCGGGCGGCTGCCCCGAGATCGGAGCGCCCCCCCTCTGTGCCAACATGCGCGAGACAGAACGGCCCCAGGAGTTTAGTGCGCTGAAAGACGAGAGCATCCGAAGGGGGAGCCGCCCGAAGCCAGCCCTTCAGGCTGGCTGAGCGGAGGGCGGCGGTCCGGGGGGCGAAGC
>CAZYQW010000059.1:0-14274 GCA_964649825.1 uncultured Phycisphaeraceae bacterium
ACACCCGCGTCTTCGACCTCTTGCTCGGCTGGCGCCGCTTCCGCCTCATCGATCCATCCGAGATCCCCGGCCCGACCCGACCCCCCCCGGAGGCGTGCCCCCCAGACCCATACCCCCCGCCCCCCCCCCCGCCCCGGGGCGGGGGCGCCCGGGGGGGGGTGGCGCGCGTGGCCCTTTCGCGCGCCCCCCGCTCCGCCGCGCACCACTCGGACCCCAAGTGGAGGCCCCGTTCTGCCGAAAGAAACGACGGAGTCCCGACTCCACGCGGCCACGGGGCCGAACGCCCGAAACACCGAGAGGAGGTCGCAGTGCCTCTGGTCATCAACTCGAACTCGTCTTCCCAGACCGCGGCGAACCACCTGTCGGCGCTCGTGAAGAAGCAGCAGGACCACCTTCGCCGCCTCTCGTCCGGCGAGAAGGGGGCGGCGGACGACGCCGCGGCCGTCGCGATCGCCGAGCGGTTCGCGGCGCAGATCTCCAGCCTCGGACAGTCGTCGCAGAACGCCTACGACGGTCTCTCGCTCACTCAGACGGCCGAAGGGAGCCTCGGCGAAGTCTCCGACATCCTGGGCGAGCTGCAGCAGATCTCGGTGCAGGCCCAGAACGGCACGCTGTCCGAGCAGGACAAGGAGACGCTGCAGCAGCAGGCCGACGATCTGCTCAGCCAGCTCGATCAAGTCGCAGGGGGAGCCGAGTTCAACGGGATCAACCTCCTGGACGGCAGCGCTTCCTCGGTCGAGGTCGGAGTCGGCGCGGGCGCCGCGCCGGGGGTGGACTCGATCTCGATCGACCTTCCCACCGTCACGACGTCGGCCCTCGGACTCTCGGGGCTCGACATCACGGCGAGCGGGGTCGCCGAGAAGATCGAGAGCGCGATCAGTTCCGTCGCGAGCGCGCGGGCCGGCTTCGGCTCGAAGGAGAACCGACTCTCGTCATCGATCGCGAACCTCTCCGACCGGATCACCAACCTCACCGACGCGCGGTCGCGGATCCGCGACATCGACTACGCCCGCGAGAGTTCGGCGTACGCGAACAGCTCGATCCGCACGCAGGCCGCGATCGCGATCCAGGCCCAGGCCAACCTGCAGCCGCAGACGGTCCTCGCGCTCCTGTCCTGAATCCGAGCGGGGCGGGAACGTGCCGCTCCATCGCCGGGCACGACGACGATAGAGTGGGCGCGTGCTCGACTCTCGATCCCCCATGATTGCGGTTACGGCGGCCGAGCTCGTCGTGCCGTGCGAGGATCTCGACGAAACGCTGCGGTTCTTCACCGACGCGCTCGGCTTTCGCCTCGACTCCATCTTTCCCGCCGATGCGCCGTCGGTGGCATGCGTGTCCGGATTCGGGGTTCGGCTCCGCCTCGAACGAGGCCGCGACGGGGACCCCGGACGAATCCGCCTCGAGTGTCCCGTCCCCGGCGGGCTCGGCGGGAGCTCGCGAGAGCTCATCGCGCCGAACGGCACGCGGTTCGAGCTCGCGGCGCGACCCACGCTCGTCCTCCCGCGGCTCCGACCGTCGCTCGTGATCTCGCGCGCCCGCGAGGGAGCCGCGTTTCACCCCGGTCGCGCCGGCATGCTCTACCGGGACCTCATGCCCGATCGGCAAGGCGGCCGTTTCATCGCGTCGCACATCCGGATCCCCGGCGGCGGCGCGGTTCCCGACTACGTCCATTACCATGTCGTTCGGTTCCAGATGATCTACTGCCGGCGGGGCTGGGCACGCGTCGTCTACGAGGACCAAGGACCTCCGTTCGTGCTGGCCGAGGGCGACTGCGTGCTGCAGCCGCCGCGCATTCGCCATCGCGTCCTCGAATGCTCCCCAGGGCTCGAGGTCGTGGAGATCAGCAGCCCGGCCGATCACGAGACGCACGTCGATCATGACCTGCACCTTCCGACGCCTCTCCGTCACGAGGACCGCAGGTTCGACGGACAGGCGTTCGTCCGGCACCAACCGGCGTCGGCCGGCTGGGGACCGTGGCGTCTCCTCGGGTTCGAATGCCGCGACACCGGAATCGCGGCCGCGACCGGCGGCCTCGCGGGCGTCCGCGTGGTCCGCGTCGGCCGCGGCGGCGGGGATCGCGCGAATCGACCGTGCCGCCACGACGCGGAGCTCGTCTTCGGGTTCGTGCTGAGCGGCACGGTGGACCTCGAGGTCGAAGGACGCCCCACCGAGCCGCTCGCAAAGGACGACGCGTTCGCCGTGCCGGCCGGCGTCTTCCACGCGCTCAGGAACGGCTCGGGCGAGTTCGAGTTCCTCGAGGTGACGCTGCCGGCGCGGTTCGAGGCCGAACCGACGGCGTGACGGCGATCGAGGTCGTTTCGACGGAGTCGTTTCTGCAAACCGCAACGACCGTCCCTCGTGGAACCGATTCGCGGGGGGCGCGGGGGCGCGGCGTCCCCCGGGCGGTTCCGCGGCCGGCTGGTTCGTCTCTCGTTGCCGCCGCGGCACTTGGAACGTGGGTTGCGTCCGTTCTCCACGTCGTCGCGACGCGCTGGAACGAGTTCGAACCAGAAGGATGCTCCATGACGAACCGACACTTCGACCTCATCGTGCTCGGCAGCGGCGCTGCCGGCCAGCCGAGCGCGTTCGCCGCCCGCAAGCGTGGCGCGGACGTGGCCGTGGTCGAGTCCCGCGAGCTCGGCGGGACCTGTCCGAACCGGGGTTGCCACGCGAAGAAGGTCTACGTGAACGCCTCCGACGCGGTCGATGCATTCGCGCGGCTGAGAGGATGCGGCGTCGCGGGCGAGGCGACGATCGCGTGGGACGACCTGGTGCGCTTCAAACGTTCGTTCACCGACCCGGTGCACGAGGAGACGAAGGCCCGGCTCGAAGAGGCGGGGATCACGGCGATCGCCGGCCACGCGCGGTTCGTCGACGCCCACGCGATCGCGGTCGAGGGCGAACGGCACTCCGCCGATCGGTTCGTCATCGCCACCGGAAGTCGTCCAGTCGATCTGCCGTTCCCTGGGGCCGAGCACGTGATCGACAGCGACGCATTCCTCGAGCTCGAGCGCCTGCCGCGACGCGTCGTCTTCGTCGGCGGCGGATTCGTCTCGTTCGAGTTCGCGCACGTCGCGGCGAGGGCCGGCGCCGAGGTCACGATCCTGCATCGTGATCGCCGGCCGTTGCCCAATTTCGACGCGCACGTCGTCGACGCGCTGCTGCGCGCCTCGTCCGACCTCGGCATTCGCGTGCACCTCGAACGGGAAGCCGGGCGCGTCGAGGTCGGGAGCGACGGCGTCTTGGTCCACTGCACGGGCGGCGGCGAGCGACGCGCGTTCGCCGCCGACCTCGTCGTTCACGGCGCCGGTCGCCGCCCCAACTGCGACCACCTCGGACTCGACGCCGCGGGGATCGAGTTCGGTGACCGTGGGATCCCGGTCGATGAGCACGGGCGCTGCCGGGGCGCGCCGCACGTCTACGCGGGCGGCGACGTCGCGGACACCGGCCACCCAAAGCTCCTTCGGGCCGCGAGCCACCACGGCCGGGTCATAGCGGCTCACCTCCGCGGCGACTCCACCCCGACGATCGATCCGTTCGTCGGGGTCTCGGTCGTGTTCACGGCTCCGCGGCTCGCGGGAGTCGGATCGACCGAGGACGCGGCGCGGGCCGCCGGTCGGAACATCGCAACCACGACGGAGCCCGAGCAGACGTGGCGGATCTACCGGGAGCAGAACGTGAGCTCGTTCGCCTTCAAGACGATCGTCGACGCCGAGTCCCGCCGCATCCTCGGCGCGTGGGCCCTCGGGCATCAGGCCGACGAGCTGATCAACCTTGCTGCCCTCGCGATGCACGCGAAGCTCACGGTCGACGAGCTGAACGGAATCAACCTCGGGTTCCCGACGATCGGGGGAAACATGACGTCGCTGTTCGCGGGGGTCTGAGTCCAGTCCGCTCCACCCCGAATCTCGCCACCCGGGGTCTCGTCACTCGAAACGCACCGTTCGCTCGTTGCTCGGCACTACGAAGCCCGACGCGTCGGTCGTGAAGGCCTGGAAGTCCACCTCCGCTCCCGGCAGGGCTGGGTGGGCCGGCACCGGCACCGTGAACTCGAACTGGCCCTCCGCGTCGAACGCGCCAAGGAGGACGGAGACGAACAACGGCGTGGCGTTGACCCCGGTGATCACGAGCAAGGTCGGCTTGGCGACCGAGCCGCCGCCGGTGCGGAACGTCAAGTCGTCACCGGCCGCGACGAGCGCCGGGATCGTCATCAAGCCGAGGCCGGGTAGGATCGCGTCATTGATCGTCCCGCCAACCCCGTCGTGGGTCGCGCCGACGGTCGCGAGCGCGCCGGCGAACGCCACTCCGGCCGCGTAGCCGTCGTGCGTGACCGCGCTCGAATGCGATAGGGGGATCACGTACGAGAAGCTCGTCCCGTTGTGGAGATAGTAGAACGCCGTTCCGCACTGGCCCCACGAGCCGACGAGCAGACGGTCGCCGTCGAGGTCGAGCGCGTAGCCGTACGAGCCGACCACGATCTCCTCCGGCACGAGGATCTGCACGCGGTTCCAGACGCCGCTCTGCTTCTCGAACACATGGACGTTGCGGTCGACGGCGTAGTAAGGAGCCTCCAAGTTCCAAAGGAGGACGCGAGAGACCACGGCGCGGTCTCCGTCGAGAGCGACGCGATAGCCGAAGTACGCCAGCGCCTGGTTCTGGTTGTCGTGCAGGACGGCCTCCTCGCTCCACGAACCAGCGGAAAACCGATAGACGCGTGCGTTCCCGACGCCGCTGAAGACCATCCCCATTCCGGCCGAGGAGCCGACGATCAGGCCGTCCCCGCTCAGGTCGACGTCGTGTCCGAAGAACTGGGTGCCCGACCCGGGCGGAGACAGGACGGCTTCCTGCGACCAGACCGTGCCCTGACGGTGATAGACACGCACCGCGCCCAACCCACTGTTGACGAGAGGCGCGCCGACGGCGATCCGGTCGCCTTCGACGTCGACCGAGAAGCCGTAGTACAGCCCCGGACCGCTGAGCGTCTGCTCGAGCACGACCGCGCCGCCCGCCATCCGGCGATAGACGTGGACTTGCCCGTTCCCCTCGTCCGGAGCCCCGATCGCGATCGTGTCCCCGTCGATCGCGACGTCGAACCCGAACCGCCCGTTCGACGTCGATCCCGCGATGCGCACTTCGTTCGACCAATGGCCGCCCACCCCCCCAACGCGTTGGTAGACGTACGCCGCGCCGGTCGCCACCGACGCCGACTGGTCCAGCGGCGCCCCGACGACCAAGACCCCGTCATCGATCGCGATGGAGTTGCCGTAGCTCGCGCCCGCGATCGGCATCGCCGGCGCCTGCTTGCCGTCCTCGAGCTCCGGCTGGACGGCGGGTTCCTGGGTCGTCGAGTACGCGAAGCCGCCGCCGGCCACGATGTCGGTCCCCACGATCGCGACGTGGACGTCGAAGTCGTCCACGAAGGTCGTGGGCAGCGCGGAGAAGACCCTCGTCTCGCTCCAGGCGCCGCTCGAGAACTCGAACAGGTAGATCGCGTGCGGCGTCGAGATCACGGCACGGAGCCCGTCGACGTCGACCGGTCCGCTCATCCCCGCGTCTTCGTGCGGCGCCAGGTCGGAGGACTCGATCCAGTTGGTGCCGTCGAAGTCGAACACGATCGCGCGCGACGCGGTCGCGGGGGCCGTGGTCGCCGCGATGAGACGGCTCCCTTGACGCGACACCGACCGGCCGAGCGAGCCGAACGTGCTCGCGAGCGATCCAACCCCGTTCCAACTCGTTCCATCGAACAGGTACCGGCGCAGCGCCGACACCGACTGGCTCGCGCCGACGAACAGCTCCGTTCCCTCGATCGACACCGCCGTTCCGTAGCGCTTCGAGCCGGACGCGGCTTCCGTCAGCTTCTGCTCCTCTGTCCACGTGGTTCCGTCGTGCCGGAACACGTAGGCGGCGCCGTCGTTCGCGGCGGCCTCCATGCGCTTGGGCGCGCCGACGACGATCCGCGCACCGTCGGTGTCGACACTTGCCCCGAAGTCATCGCCGACCACCGAGTCCGAGCCGACGAGCCGCTGCTCCTGGAACCAGTTCGTGATCCCCGCTCGCCGGTAGACGTAGACCGCGCCGGGCGCGTTGCCCGTCGGTGCGACCGATCCAACGACGACGACGTCGCCGCGTATCGCGATGGATTCGCCGAAATTCTCGGCAGGGATCCACCCGATCGCAAAACGGATCTTCTGCTCGACCCACTCGCCACCGACCTTCTGGAAGAAGGCGACGGCGGGCGGGACTCCGTTCACGAACGGCCGCGACGCGACGAGCCAGTCGCCGTCCATCGCGACGGCGTTGAACCGCGCCAGCCCGCCGGGATCGTCGCTGGCCACGAGGACTTTGTCCTCGTGGATCACGCTGGCCCCCGCGGCTCCGTTCGAGGCGAGAAACACGACCAAGGAGACCGTGGGCGGGAGCCATCGTCGCATTCGTCTTGATCCTGTGTTCCTGGTTGCTTGATCGAGTCGGTCACGAACAACGTGTGTGGAGCGGCTCCGAGAATCGCGCCTTTTCTCGAAAGAAGTTCCCCTCGGCCCCCGGGCTGAGGCGGCACGAGGTCCAAGACCAGCCCGAGCGAAACCACGTCGGTGAGCCCAGCGCCGTCCGCGTCGACGTTCGTTCCCACCAATGCGAGGACGTCGGGCGGGTTCAGTGCATCGATCAGGTAATAGGTTTGCGTGCCGTTCTCGACGATGTTCGCCGTGCCGACGACGAGGATCTGACGCCGACGTCGCCCGTCAAGCTCGCGAGCCTCGACAACAACCGGTTCCTCGGCAACGCGATCGCGTGGATCCTCGAGAACTCCACCGAGGGCTCCCCGGGCGCGGGCAGGCGATCGGCTTCTCGAATCCAACGCGGTGAAGCTCGACTCGGCCATCGTCCCGCTGCTGCTCGTGTCGCGCTCGTCCTCGCGTGCGCGAAGGGTCCCGCCACGATCGAGGACGAGACGCAGTCCGCCGGCGAGCGACCGGCGGACCGCGGCGCGTGAACGAGAAGAGCCGGGGAACGGCGCGCCCGGAGGCAGATGCCGTTCCCCGGCCCGACTCCGATCAGTCGACCTCGAGACGCTGGTTCACGGTCTTTCCGCCGGTCTCGAACTCGTTGTTGGCGAACGCGTTCACGGTGCCCTTGGCCTGGTACCCGGCGCCGGCGATGTCGGGCCCGAGGCCGAATGCATTCTTCAGGCACGTGTTGCCCTCGATGTCGGTCAGCAGGCCGCCGTTGTCGATGCCCTCGTGCCCGTTCTCGATGCACTCGTTGCCGAGGAGCCGGACGCCGGTGCCCTCGCGGACGTGGATGCCGTCGCCCTGGTTCTTCCTCAGCTCGTTGCCGGTGATCTGGTGCAGCCCGGTACCCAGGACCGCGATGCCGTCGTCGCCGCCGCGCTCGACCCGGTTGCCGCGGATCGATTGCTGCGAGCCGTTGACCTCGATCCCGGTCTCGCCGCAGCGGTCGATCTCGTTGTCCTGCACCGTGCCGTCGTCGCCCTCGACCCAGATGCCGTCGTCCTCGGCCCGCAGGATCCGGTTCGCGCGCACCAGGGCGCCGCTCGCCTCGATCAGGATCGCGTCGTCGCCGATGTCGCTCAGCTCGTTGCCCTCGACGCGGATCGGCGCCCCGCTGCTGGACCAGGCCTCGATGCCGCTCCCGCCGACGGCGCGCACCTCGTTGCCCTTCACGCGCACGCCGCCGGCGCCCTCGACCTCGACCTCGAGACCGGTGCTCTCGATGTTCCGCAGCTCGTTGCCCTCGACGCGCGACGGCAGCGTGGCATGGGTCGGGTAGAGGTAGACGCCGTTAGACGTACGCCGGACCCGGTTCTCGAGGAACAGGATGCGCCCGTCGTAGACAGTGACGCAGTCGTTGCTGGCCTCGATCTCGTTGTCCTCGATGCGCGTCACGGACGCGGCCGCGGCCTCGACGTAGATCGCCTCGCCTTTGGTGTTGAACAGCTTGTTCTCGACGATCGTAGCGTCGCTGCCCTCGACGACGATCGCGGCCTGGTCGGCGCCGCGCACCTCGTTGTCGCGCAGGACGACGCCGTTGGCCGTGACGTCGATGCCGATCGTGCCGTTGACGAGCTTGAGGCCCTCGATGGTGACGCGGTCGGACGTCACGCGGATGCAGGGCGCCTTGTACTGGCCGTCGATGATCGCGCCCTCGCCCTTCAGCGTGAGCTCGATGTCGTCGATGGTGACGTTCTCGAGGTAGACGCCCTTCTTGATCGTGACGACGTCGCCGGGCGCCGCGGCCGCGCATGCGTCCTGGATCGTCGCATAGGTCTTCGACGGCACCTTCAGGTCCTTGGCCGACGCGACCGCCACTGCGCCCAGTCCGAACAGGCCCACCAGGGCCATGCGTAATGGCCGGTGGCGCCTCGCGGCGGCGGGGGAATGGATGGATTGAACGAACGACATGGACGGTCTCTTGATGCTCATGACTCGACTCCTGAAGGGGTGGCGCACGCGCCGCGGAAATAAGGGATCGAAACGAGGGGCCGCGCCGAACCGAACGCGCGCCGGGGGGTTTCCGGCGCGCGCGCCCCGGCGGCAGCGCGAACGCGTCCGCGGCCGCGCGTCGCGGCAGTCCAGCTCGAGCCTCTGCTTCACGGCCGCGCCGCCGGGGCCGAACGAGTGGTCGACGAACGACGCGACCGTGCCCTTGCCCTCGACCCGCGCCGGCCGGGAGACGAGCCGGGTGAGGATTACGCGGACTTGGCAGGTGCGCGCGCCGGCACCGTCCCCGTCGCGATGGCCAAGGTCCCTCTCCCCCTGACGGCGACGTCGCGCGGAAGGGGGTACGTACGGCATGAGAAACCGCGGCGGCGTCGTAATCTATGTTGGCATATATAGTTGCAATTCCAACGTGCCGACTGCCGGCACCCAGCGTGAACAGTCGTCCGAGCGGCGCGTCACGTCGTCTGCGAGATCACTCCGTTGGGCGGCACGGAAGAACCTGCTTGACGGCTGCGGACTTTGTCCGGCAAAGTATCCACGGACTTGGCGCGGCCAAGTACTCCGCAGCTCGGATGGTTCGCTCCTTTGGAGGTCTGGATGTTCGCCCATCACGTCAACGAGCCTCGACGACGCTTCATTCCCCGGTGGGAGTGGATCCTTGGACTGACGACGCTGGTCCTGCCGGGGTCCGTGTTCCTGTGGGGGCTCACGCGCGTCTCCGGACTCCCCGGGTACCTCGACCTGTCCGACTGGCGCTCGGTTCCCTGGCCGCTTTGGATCATCGGCGTCTCCGGGACGGTCGCCACCATCGCCGGGTTGCTGGACTTGCACTACCACGTCACCGGGAAGCGACTCGTGAGCAAGCGGGAACGATACGGCGAACTGATCGCACTCGGGTTGGGCGGCACGCCGTTGTTCGTGCTGATGATGGTCGCGAGTTGGACGACCGAGCCTCGACGGTTCCTGGCTCCCATCCTGGCCTTGACCATGTTCACCGTGGTGATGGTCTGCCTCGATGAGTTCGTCTATCACCGCCGATCCTGCTCGCGCTACGAGGCCACGCTGCACCGCACGCTCGTCCTCGGCAACGGCACAGCGTTCCTCGCCTGGTTCCAGTGGATCGCCGGCCGTGGCTAGCTCCGCGCGCGCTTCGGCTCGGCCCGTCCGCGAACCGAGCTCCGCGCCGGTGCCGCATCTCGCGCGAGGGGCTGCCATTTCGGCCAATGGCTGGCTTCGCCGGGGAGCGGCGGTGCTGGCCGAACATCCCGCGCTCGTACGTTCGGCGGAGACCGTGCGCGGATTCGGCGACGGTGGTGCGTGGATGGCCTTGGCGTTGTCCGCGGTGCGGAACCGCCGCGTCGCGCCGAAGGAATCGCGGTTCCTGGCCCTCGGCTTGCGGAAGTACGGCCTCTGCCTCCTCGCGGCCGGCAGCGCCGCCGCGGTCTCGTCGAGGGCGGGGACGGCGTGCGCGGTCGCGTTCGGACTGCTCGCGTTCTATGCGGTCGAGGCACGGCGCGTCTTCGACTTCCCGGCCGCGATCGACTACGGGCGGCGGGCACGAACGGCGGCGCGGGCCCTGCATCGTCGCGCCGGAGGAACCATCACGATCCTGACGCGCGTTGTGCCGATCGCGGCCTTCATGCTCCTCGGCTGGCTCGCCAATGGACGCCCGCGGCGGAACTTCGTCGTCGGGTGCATGGCGGTGATCCTTTGGTACGAGTCCTTGCGGCGACACGAGGACGGGACGCCGTGCTTCGTTGAGCTCGGAGCATCCGCGCCGCTGTCGGTCCGCCGCGTGGGCGATTGCGACCCCGGCCCCGACCCCATCAAGGTGCTGTATGCCAGTGACCTGCACCTCGGGTCCTGGGGCGCATCGCGTGCGATGCGGGAGCTGCAGCGGGTCACGGTCCGAGAGCGGCCGGACGTCGTGCTGCTCGGCGGCGACCTAGTGGATACTCCACGGGCCCTGCCAGACCTCCGCGAGTGGACGCGCCGGCTCCGGCGCTGGGCCGCGGTCGCCGCGGTCCCAGGCAACCACGACGCCCGGTGGCTGGTGCAAGTCGCATCCATGGTGACGGAGGCCGGCGGGCACTGGCTCCCCGATCGCCCGCTGCGGCTGCGTGGGCTTCGGATCGACGGGGCGCCGGAGCAAGTCGCTTGCGGCGGAAGACGGCGGCTGCTGTGCTCGCATCACCCAGATGTCTTCGAGTCCGCGGTGGCGCTAGGCTACGACCTAGTGCTGGCCGGCCATCTCCACGGCGGACAGATGATCCTCTGCAACGTCCGCGGCCGTCATTACCCCGGTGCGATCCACTCCCGCTGGACGGGCCCCGAGTTCGCAGCCGCGCAAACGACCATGTGGGTCAGCCGTGGTCTCGCCGACACGTTGCCGGTTCGCTTGCGATGTCCGCGCGAGGTCCTCCTCGCGACCCTGCGGCGTGCCGCCTCGTCTCCGCTCGAATGACTCGGTCTTGCGGGGCCAACGGTGAGCGGCCCCAGCGAGGCCGGCGGCGCCGACGACAGGCGGCGTGTGCGCAAGTCCGAACTCCCTAGCGATCGCGCTCGCCCCCTTTGTGGACGACCACGCGGTCGACGCCCCGGCGCAGGGCCGTGGGAAGCTTGCCGAGCCGCGGCGTGTAGCGGAGGGTCTCCGTGCGGGCGTCGTCGTGAGTCTTGAAGTCGGCGTCGATCGCCAGGTTCACGCGCGTGCCGTCGTTGAAGTGGGCCACGAAGAGGAATGCCTTCTGCACGAGCGGGGCGGAGCGGTCCGACTTGTCGGGCATCTCCGCAAGGCCCGGGTCTTTGTCCTCCAGGCGGACAAAGGTGTCGGGGTCCGTATCGAGGATGAAGTCGAAGTCCGTGCCGACGACGGAGGACGCGTAGCGCGGTTCGTCGCCGGCTGGAGTGGGTGCGAATGCCAGCACCAGGAGTGTCGTGAAGTCCATGTCCATTCGCGCCATCGCTTTCGATCAGGGATCGGTGAACGACGAGACGTTGGCTTGTTTCTTATGTGCTTCGGGATCGTGCGTGGCCGGGTCCCCCCTACGCGCTCTGGTGCATCGTCACGTAAGCGAGCTGGTTCAGGATCCGGCCCGGCCGCGGGTAGAAGCGCCGGTACGCGCGCTTGTCTCGGCCGCGAGCTCGTCGGGCGTGAGCACTGCGTTCACACCGGTCGGCTCGTGGCCGCCGTAGATGGAGTCGTCCTCCTCCTGGCCCTTGCGGATGTCGTGCCACATCGGCGTCCGGGACACGGGGCGACGGACGTGAACTGCGCGGAGTCCGGGACGAGGCGGACGGGGAGGTCGACGGTCCCGTGACGCCCCGTGGCGCGTCAGGCTCCCGGTTCGCAGTAGCAGGACGACTTCGGACGCACGTCGGCGCGCGTCCAGACCTGGGTCAACCGGGTCTCCAGCGCGACCGCGTCCCGCGTCTTTCCCTGGGCCCGCAGCGCGTTCGAGAGGCCGAGGATCGACCACCCGTTCTGGGCGTTCTTGGCGAGGTCCTCCCGGTAGACCACTTCCGCCTCGTCCGCGCGGCCCGCTCCCATCAAGAGCGCCCCGAGCGCGTGCCGCACCGGCTGCATCCATCCCGGAGGCTCGTCATAGCGGAGCGCTTCCTCGAGCCGCACGCCTTCGCGGAGCGTCGCGAACGCCTCGTCGTGCTGTCCGTCGCGGTACGCGAGCTCGCCCTTCAGCATGTGACGCGCCACCGCGAGGACCTCCGCGGCGGAGTTGTTGCCGATCGACCAATCCTCCGGGACGAGCGCCGCCTCGCTCTCGAAACGGACGAACTCGGCGCGCGCCTCGGTCGTACGTCCAAGGGCGGAGAACGCCACGCCGCGCGCGTAGTGCCGCATCGCGCGGCTGATGCGACGGAACTCGGGCGCGGCGGGCGTCGTCAGGATCTCGTCCCACTTGCCGAACCGGATCATCACGTGCCACGTCACCGGCATGAAGCCGTCCGCGACGTGGGGGAAGCCGCGCATGAAGCTCTCGGGGACGTCACGTTCGAGCTCGCGCGCCGCGCGCATCGCCGTCTCGTAGCGCCCCTCCATCATTGCCGCGTACGCGAGGAAGTGGAGGTTGTGGATAAAGTAGAGGCTGTAAAACTCCGGCTCCGGCGCCTTCGCGAAGTAGGCGCGATCGGCCGCCACCGCGCGCTCGTTCGCGTCCGCGGCGTCCGCCCAACGGCCGACGCGCGCGAAGATGTGCGCGGGCATGTGGACGAGGTGTCCGGCTCCGGGGACGAGGTCGGACAGCCGCTCCGCCGCCGCGACCGCGCGCTCCGGAGTGTTCGATGCCTCGACGGTGTGGATGTAGAAGTGGTTCGCGCCCGGGTGGTCGGGGTGTCTCGCGAGGACCGCCTCGAGCACGCCGACGATCTCCTCGGTGCGTCCTTTCGGTCGCCCGTCCTTCTCCCACAGGTCCCACGGCTGCAGGTTCATCAGTGACTCGGCGAACAACGCGCCCACGTCCGGGTCGTCGGGGAACGCTCGCCATGCGTCTTCCATCGCGGCGGCGTACGCCTGGTCGAGCGGGGAGCGGTCCTCCGGGATCGGCAACGCGTAGCGTTCATTCACCGCGCGGACCAGCGCCTGCTCCACCGGTGAACCGTTCTCGACGCGCGCCGCCGCCTCCCTTGCCGCCTCGTACGCGAGCCGCGACTGCTCCTCGGTCATCTGCGGGTTGTTGATGTGGAGTCCACGCGCGTACGCCATTCCCCAGTAGCCCATCGGACTCTCGGGGTCGGCAAGCGTCGTCGCTTCGAACGACCGAATCGCCTCGTCGTGGTTGAAGCCGTAGAGCAGCGAGATGCCCTGGTCGAAGTAAAGTTGTGCTTCGGGCTCGGATGTCGTGATCGGGAAATGATAGTCGCCGAGACCGGGATGCAGCTCCCGCGCGACACCGTCGGCGGCGTCACCGTGCTGGGCAGCAACCGGATCGAGAGTCAGAAACAGGGTCGAGAGCAGGATGACGCAGGCAGCTCGGGCCATCGCCGGGTCCTCTTTTTAAGAAGCGGATCTACTCAATGATAACCCCCCGGCCCCGCGAATGGGAACGCGTGCAAGGCGGCCGCGGTCCGCGCCAACCCCGCCGTCATGGCCGCCTGCGCCAACTCGGGCAATTGCGCCAACCGCACCGGTCATGGCCGCCGCCGAGAGCCGGATACAGGCCGCCGGCGCGTTTTGGGGCGCCCGATCCCCGACGGAATATCGCGCCGCGGGGCGTTTTGCGCGCCGCTCCGGCGACGGCGTATATTTATCGTTTGCCTTCTCAAGCCCCCTGTCGACGAAAAATATCCAGATCCGCGGCGCGCGCACCCACAATCTCCGCAATATCGATCTCGATCTGCCGCGCGACCGGCTGATCGTGTTCACCGGGCTTTCGGGTTCCGGCAAATCGTCGCTCGCGTTCGATACGCTCTATGCCGAGGGCCAGCGGCGCTATGTCGAGTCGCTGTCCGCCTATGCCCGGCAGTTCCTGTCGATGATGGACAAGCCCGACGTCGACCATATCGAGGGCCTGTCGCCGGCGATCTCGATCGAGCAGAAATCGGCCTCGCACAATCCGCGCTCGACGGTCGGCACGGTCACCGAGATCCACGATTACCTCAGGCTTCTGTTCGCGCGAGCCGGCACGCCGCGCTGCCCGAATCACGGCACGACGCTCGAGGCACAGAGCGTTTCGCAGATGGTCGACCAGACGCTCGCGTTGCCGGCCGAGATGCGAATCCTGCTGCTCGCGCCTGTCGTGCGTGCACGCAAGGGCGAGCACGCGCAGGCGCTCGAGGAGCTGAAGGCCGCGGGCTTCGTGCG
>CAZYQW010000060.1:0-115771 GCA_964649825.1 uncultured Phycisphaeraceae bacterium
ACCCGCGGGCCACCAGACGGTGCGTTCCCTTCTCTCCTACTCTCTGGTGTTGGGAACGGAGGAGCACGCGTCCGTGGCGGCGTCGCTGCACGCGCTGGGGGGAGTGCTTCAGGCGCAGGGAGATCTTCGAGGAGCGCGCGAGAAGCTGGAGCGATCGCTGGAGATCGAGAAGTCGGTGCTGGGAATGGAGGAGCACGCGTCCGTGGCGGCGTCGCTGCACGCGCTGGGGGGAGTGCTTCATGCGCAGGGGGATTTTCGAGGAGCGCGTGAGAGGCTGGAGCGATCGCTGGAGATCAAGAAGTCGGTGCTGGGAACGGAGGAGCACCCGGACGTGGCGGTGTCGCTGCAAGCGCTGGCGGGAGTGCTGAAAGCGCAGGGGGATCTTCGAGGAGCGCGCGAGAAGCTGGAGCGATCGCTGGAGATCCAGAAGTCGGTGCTGGGAACGGAGGAGCACCCGGAGGTGTCGTTCTCCGTCCACAACCTTGCCGCGCTGCTCGTGGAAGAAGGTGAGCTGGAGGAAGCGGTCGCCACGTTCGAGCGATCGATTCGGATCAAGGCACGGTGCTTCGGTACGCTCGAACACTACACGGCCGCGGAAACGCAGGTTCAGCTCGGCGTCCTTCTCGTGCGCATGGACCGCCGCGACGAGGGGCTCGATCTCCTCCGCCAGGCGCAGTCCACGTTCCACCGCACCTGTCCCGACCATCCGCTGCTCGCGCAGTTGAACCAGATGCTCGGCGCGACGACCACCGACGGGGACCCGGCAATGGCTCTCCTCACGGCCGCGATCCAGGCGCGGAAGGCGGGCGCGATCCCGGGCGACCTGGTGGAGGCGTTCGACGCGCTCCGCGGGCAGGGGGGCGAGGCAGCGGCGTTCGGAGCCGTGGCGGAGGCGATCGCCCGCGGCGAGACGCCGTGGGTGCCGGACGAGGTCGCCCAGCCGCGGCGCGAAATGCTCGAGCAGGTCGTCGGCCTGATTCGAGCCGTCGACCTGGACCCGCACGCGGTGCTCGACGCGGTGCTCGACGTGCGATGCCGGCGCGTCCCGCTCGACCCGGAGCGACGCGCCGACCTGGACATGATGGGCCAGATCGAGGCTCACGCGCCGGCGGCCCGCTACCTCGAGGCCTTGCTCACGGCTCGCGAGGTGCCGCCGGTGCCCGACGACGTGGAGGAGCCGTTCGCCTCGTTCCTCTCCCTCGCCCGCGCACGCGCGCTCGACGACGACCGGTCGGCCGACGGGCGCGATGGCGCGTCGCCACCGGCCGAGCAGGAGACCGACGGATGATCGACGCCGACGCCCTCCGGCACGCGCTCGTCGCGCGCGTGATCGAACGGAGCCCGGTCGCGGACGACGGGTCGCTCACGCTGCGGATCTGGCGCGAGCTCGGCTCGCAGTTCACGCGCTCCGGCGAGCGCGGCGCGGCGGCATCCCGGAAGGCGTGGACCGACGCCGCGCTGATCGCGGGGCTCGCGCGGCGGGACGCCAACGAGTTCGAGGAGGTGATGTCCCGGTATCTCGGCCGCCTGGCCGGGTACGCCAGGGGGCGCCTCCGGGATCAGGACACGGCGAACGATCTGGTGCAGAACACATTCATCGTGCTGTTGAAGAAGCGGGAACGACTCGACGCCGCGCTCGGCTCGCTCGAGTCGTTCCTCTTCGGGGTGCTGCGGAACGAGCTGAAGGTGCACCTCGCGCGGGCCGCGGCACGGCGACCGGTCGAGCCGCTCGACGAGTCGACCCTCGCGGCCGCGGAGAAGGACGAAGAGCAAGACGCGGCCCACGCCCGCCTCCTCGAACGGGAGGATCGCGACCGTCTCGTCGACGCGATCGGCCGGCTGGACGAGCTCGACCAGGAGATCATCGTGCGCAGCCTGAACGGCGAGGCGCCCGCGGCGATCGCGAACGATCTCGATCTCGCGCCCGTTCACGTCCGCGTCCTGAAGCACCGCGCCCTCGCGACGCTGCGCGCCGCGCTCGGAGGAGGCGACCGATGAGCGACACCTCCCCGCCGATCCCTCCCACCGCGCCGGTCGGTTGCCTCGACCCGACTCTCGGCGCCCGCGCCGCGGCCGACTGGGACGCCGTCGACCGATCGCCGCTGCTCCGCGCCCACGTCGCGCGCTGCCTCGCGTGCGGCGTCACCCTTCGCGCGCTCCAGGGCCTTCGCGCTCGGCCCCCCGCGTCGGACGCGTCGATCGAGCCGCTCCGCTCCGCCGTGCGCGCCCGCTTCCACCGCGGTCGCTGACGGCGTCCGCTGCGTGGTCCCGGGACCATGGTGGTCCTTCTCGACGTCGGTCGGGTGCGCACCGTCTCCCACGAGGTCGTGATCGCCGCGGATGAGCTGGCCGCAGCGCTCGAGGTCGTGCGGGCGGGACGACGACGCTCGGCGCCGTACGGATCGAGGAGCGCAGGGAATCGCGCACAGGTCGCCCGAGGTCGTCTCCGCGCTTCGCGACCTGGAGCGCTCGGCGCCGCCGGCCCGTCCGGGGTCTCCGGCCCGCGCCCGGCCGGCCTCGCATGGCCCATCGCGCCGTTCCCCGCACGCTTGCCCCAGGACTCGAACTAGACTGGCGCATGGCGTGGTTCCTTCGCATGTCTTCCGCTCACCGACTGGCGTGTCGACCGGTGTGGTTCGGGGACGCCGCCGCGCCGAGGAGATGCAGTGAATCCAGAACGGTGGAACGAGATCCGTCGCATCGCCGAGGAGGCGCTGCAGCGTCCGGCCGGGGAACGGGTGGGGTTCCTCGACGCCGCGTGCGGCGCCGACCGGCCGCTCCGGGAGGAGGTCGCTCGAATCCTCGCCGGCGACGCGAACGGCGACGAGCTGGCCGGGATCGTGATGGGCGCGCTCGCGTCGACGGTGAGGGACTCGGCGCACGACGTCGCCGGCACGGGGGGGCGAATCGGAGCGTTCCGGCTGCTCGAGCGGATCGGGGCGGGAGGGATGGGCACCGTCTACGCAGCGGAGCAGGACGAGCCCCGCCGGATCGTCGCCCTGAAGACGCTGAACGGCGGGTTCCTCGCGCCCGAGGCGGTGCGGCGGTTCCGCTACGAGTCCGAGATCCTCGCGCGTCTCAACCACCCCGCGATCGCGCAGGTGTACGAAGCCGGCACGCAGGAAGTGAAGTCGGGCGACGCGACCTGGTCGATCCCGTACTTCGCGATGGAGCTCGTCCCCGGCGCGCGCACGTTGATCGAGTACGCGGAGGCCGAGCGGCTCGACCTCGATGCACGCCTGTCGTTGTTCCTCTCCGCGTGCGACGCGGTCCATCATGGCCATCAGAAGGGGATCATCCACCGCGACCTGAAGCCCGGCAACGTCCTCGTCGGCACCGACGGACGATTGAAGGTGATCGACTTCGGCGTCGCCCGCGTCGCCGACGCGGAGGCGGACGGGACCGGAGGGCTCCTGACGCGGACCGGACAGCTCATCGGGACGCTGCGCTACATGAGTCCGGAGCAGGTCCAGGGGCGGCTGGACGCGATCGATACCCGCTCCGACGTCTACGCCCTCGGCGTGGTGCTGTACGAGCTGCTCTCGGGAAGCGCGCCGCACGACCTGGCGGGCGCGTCGATCACGGAGTCGATCCGGCGGATCTCCGTGAATCCGCCGCGCCGCCTGAGGGACGTCCGGCCGTCGATCCCGCTCGACCTCGACTGGATCGCGGGTCGCGCGGTCGAGCGCGAGAAGGAGCGGAGGTACGGGTCGGCGGGGGAGTTCGCCGCGGACGTCCGCCGCTTCCTGCGCCGTGAGCCGATCCTGGCGCGGCCTCCCTCGATCTCGTATCAGCTCCGGCGTTTCGCCGCGCGGCACAAGGCGCTGGTCCTCGCGGCGTCGTTGCTTTTCGTCGGGATCCTGTCCGCGACCGCCGTCACGCTCGGCGCGCTCCAGGACGAGGTGGCGGCGCGGCGGGACGAGGCGCGCCAGCGCCGCGCGGCGGAGGCCGTCGTGTCGTTCCTGAACGAGGAGATCATCAAACAGGCGGACCCGTGGCAGCAGCCCGACCCGGACGTCTCGCTGCGCCAGGTGATCGAGAGCGCGGCCGCCCGGATCGACGGGAGGTTCGAGGGCGACCCGTTCGTGGAAGCGTCGATCCGCCGGACGATCGGGAGGTCCCTCATCAACCTCGGGCTCGCCTCCGCGGCGCGAGAGCAGTTCGAGCGAGCCGCGACGCTGTTCGAGGGGGCGGCGGGCCCGGCCGCGGAGCCGACCTTGGATGCAAAGCGGATGCTCGGGCACGCATTGCGGTCGCTGGCGGAGTTCGATCGCGCCGAGGCGCTGTACGCCGAGCTCCTCCCCACGCTGCGCCGCACGCTCGGCGAGCACCACCCGATGACGGTTCGTGCGTCGGTCGACTTCGGCGGCGTCTTCTCGCAGAGCGGACGGCCCGACCGGGCGCGGGAGATCTGGCAGACGTGCCTCGACGCCGTCGCCGGCCGCGAGGCGGGCGAGCCCGAAGGCATCATCGCCCTGCACCACAACCTCGGCGACGTGCTCATGTCCCTGTCGCGGTACGACGAGGCCGAACCTCACCTCCGTGCCGCGGTCGACATGCAGACGCGGCTCCACGGAGAACGCTACCCCCCGGTCTTCCTGGCCCGGAACAATCTCGCCCGGTTCTTGTCGCGCACGAAGCGGCTCCCCGAGGCGCTGGAGCTCTATCGAGAGACGTTGGAGCGGCAGCGCGCCGTCCTGTCCGACCACCATCCAGAGACGCTCATCACGCTGAACAGCCTGGGGGCCGTCCTCATCCAGCTCGAGCGATACGACGAGGCGGAGCCGATCGTGCTGCGGGTGGCCGAGCTCCGCGACGAGCTCCTCGGTCCTGATCACCCGCGGACGCTCTCGTCGAAGAACAACGTCGGGATGCTCTACCTTCGGACCGACAAGTACGACGAGGCGGAGCCGTTCCTCGTCGCGGCGTTCGAGGCGCGGGCGGCGAGACTCGGACCGGATGCGCACGACACGGTGGTGTCGCGGCGCAATCTCGCGGACCTGCGCGTCGCTCAGCTTCGGCTCGAGGAGGCGGAGCGGCTCTACGTCGAGAACGTCGCCGCGGCCGAGCGCGGCCCCGATCGGGGCACGGTCCAAGTCGGGCTCAACCAGCGGTCGCTCGGCGACTGCCTCGTGCTCTCCGGACGAATCGAGGACGCGCGGCAGGCGTTCGCCGCCGCGTACGCCACGTTCATCGCGGTGGAAGGCGAGGAGAGCCCGCGCGCGCGGAGCGCCGCGAAGCAGCTCGCCACGACGTGCTCCACGCTCGGCCTCGTCGACGACGCCGCGAAGTGGTCGGTGGCGGCCGGCGAAACGGCGAGTGAAGCCGCGGGTGGAGAGTGACGCGCGCCGCCGAGTTGAAGCGGCCTCCGGCGATCGGTACCGTTCGATCCCTATGCCGACCATCCACATCGACCGCGAGTTCCTCCTCGACCTCGGCGGTTCGCTGCCCGAGATCGAGATCGCGTGGGAGGAATGGGGAGTCGCGGACGCACCGCCGGAACGGACGGTCGCGATCTTTCCCGCGCTCTCCGCCTCGTGCCACGCCCGCTCCGGGCCGGACAACCCGGAGCCGGGTTGGTGGGAGGCGATGGTCGGCCCCGGGCTCTGGATCGACACGAACAAGTACCGCGTCGTCTGCGCATCGATCCTCGGCTCTCCGTTCGGCTCGACCTGCGCGCTGAGCCGCAACCCGAAGACCGGCCGGCACTACGGCCCCGAGTTTCCCCAGATCACGCCGGCGGATCAGGCCCAGTGTCACGCGTGGCTCTTCGACCATCTCGGGATCGACCGCGTCCGCGCGGTGATCGGCTCGAGCCTCGGGGGGATGCAGGTCCTGCAGTTCGCGGCGCTCTACCCGGACCGTGTCGATCGCATCGTCAGCATCTCGGCGACGGGCAAGACGACGCCCGGAACCGTCGCGCTGCGGCGGGTCGGGCGCCTCGCGATCCTGCTCGACCCCGACTACAAGGACGGTTGGTACGAGCCGGGAAGCGGCCCGTTTCGCGGGCTCTCGATCGCGCGCGAGCTGGGCACGATCACGTACCGATCGCGCGACGAATTCAACCAGCGCTTCGATTGGAACCCGGACCGGCCGCGGTCGTACGAGGACCTCGCGTTCGAGGTCGAGCAGTACCTCGCGCACCAGGCGAACCGCTTCGCTCACCGGTACGACGCGAACTGCTATCTGATGCTCTCGCGATGCATGGACATGATGGACCTCGGCTCGGGGCAGCCGAACTACGCGGACGGTGCGCTCCGGATCAAGGCGCGGGCGCTGATCCTCGGCGTCGACCGGGACATGCTGATCCCGGTGACGGAGCAGCAGCACATCTCGCACCTCCTCGAGAGCCACGGCCGCAAGGTGCGCTTCGAGGTGCTCTCCTCGGTCTATGGGCACGACGCGTTCCTGAAGGAGTACGACTGGTTCGGGCCTCGGATCCGGATGACGCTCGATGACGCGTCCTGATGAGTCCTGATCGCGGAGCCGCCGCGATCCGCGCAAAGCCTGCTATACTCCGGTCGGATATCGAGGACTCCGAATGACGATCTCTCCCGAGATCGAATCGCTCCATCGAGCTTTCTCCGCGTTCGGCCGCGACCGGTTCACCTGTTCGCTCGGGGTGCGACCTGCCCTCCACGCGGCGCGGACCGCGGGCGCGGCGACGCTCGCGCGCGACGCCTCCGGCGCCGTCGCCGCGGCTCGCGTGACGCGCGTCGTCGACCACCTCGTGCGGCTCGGCTACGGGTTCGTCGCCCAGTACGCGGGGGCCGAACGCGACCCGGATCGGATCCCGATCGCGATCCTCGCGCGTGGCCGGTACGCGCGGGCCGAGCTGGCGCCGTTCTCGCCCGTCGAGCTGATCGCGTTGCGGCCTCGGTCCGCGATCGATCCGCGCTCCGTAACCGCCGTGACGGCGTTGGTGCGGTTCCTCTCCGACCTCGGCCTCGACTGCACGGCGTCCGTGACGATGTTGGACGAGGTCGACGCGCGGCTGTCGGCCGACGAGCTCGACCTCGACGATCTCGACGTCCGCTTCGTGACCGGCGATCCCGCGCTCCATCGCGCGCTCGTCGCCGACGTGCTGCGGCCGCGACGGATCGCGGGCGCGCGCGACCGGATCGCGCGGCGGCTCGCGACCTGGGCGCAGGAGAGGACCGGCTCCGCTGGTCTCGAACCGGACGTCGTCCGCGGGCCGGGCGGAATCGAGGACGCCGCGAGGCTCCTCGCGACGCTGGACGACGCGCGCCGCGCGTACGACGTCGACGGAGCGGCGACCCTCGCCGAGACCGGCCTTCGCGCCGCCCTCGACGGGCTGCGGCGCGCGGAGTTCGCGCTGCATCTCGTCGCCGACGACGTGGCCGCCACCTTGCGCCGCTCGCGCTGGCCGGGCGTCGCCCGCTGCCTCGCCCCGGAGCGTGCGTCCGACGACGGAGCGTGGCTCCGCCGCGCCGTCGTCCAGTGGCAGGAGTCGATCCTCGTCGCCCGCGACCGTCTCCACGAGGCGATCCTCCGCCGCGCGCACGCCGAGCCCCGCCGCGGGCGCGCGTTCGCCGACGGGTTTCGAATGGTCGACGGCGAGGTGGCGATCGAGCGAGAACGCGTGTTCCTCGAGCGGCCGTCCCGCCTCGTCGAGGTCGCGGTCCGCGCCGCGGCCGAGCGCGTTCCGGTGTCGCGTTCGCTGGTGAACGCGGCCCGTGCCGCGGCGGGACGGCTCGGCGCGCGGCTCGCGGAGGATTTCCGCGTCGGCGAGGCGCTTCGCGCCGGCCTTCGCCTCGACTGCTTCGCGACCGTGCTCGTCACGCTCCGGCACGCGAACGTCCTGGAGCGCGTCCTGCCGGAGCTCGCGCCCGCGCGCCACTTCGTGCGGGCCGGCGAGAATCGCTCCCTGGACGATCGAGCGATCGTCGCGGTCGAGACGTTCGAGAGCCTCGTCGCGGGGCGCATCCGCGGCCCGCGACGCTACCTGGACGGCGTCGAGCGCGGCGACCTGTTGAAGCTCGCCCTGCTCCTGTTCCCCGCCGCGCGTCGGATCGGAGAGGCCGCGTTCGACGCGATCGCTGCTCGGCTCGTCGCGCTTGGGTTCGAGCCCGAGGAGATCGACGTGGTGCGGTTCCTCGTCAAGGAGCGCGCGCGGTTCGTCACGATGAGTCGCGGGCGCGAGGACGGGCACCGCGCCGAGCTGGACGGGTTCGTGGCCGACGTCGAGACGCCGGAGCGGCTGCGGATGCTCGCGCTCTCGACATGGTGCGACCTCGAGGCGTGCGACCCGCCGGGGACGTCACGGTACTTCGACTCGATGATGGGCGAGTCGTTCGACCGAGCCGAGCCGCTGATCCGGGCGCGCGCAGCGGCGGCGCGCGATCGGCTCGTCCTGGGCGCCGTTCCGCATGGTGCGCACGAGAGCGCGGCGCGGGCCCACGTCGCCGCGATGCCGGCCGCGTACGCGGCCGCCGTGGACCCGATCGACGTGGCGCGCCACGTCCTCCTCGACGCGACGATCGACGAAGGCGCGCGGTTCGCGCTCGCGGTCGATGAGACGCAAGGCGCGCGGCTCTGGTGGGTCGCGGACGATCGTCCTCGGCTGATCGGCGACGTCCTGACCGCGCTGGCCGGCGGCGGCGCCGACGTCGAGTCGCTCACCGCCCACGTTCGCCGGGATGGACGCGCGTTCGGGAGCCTCCGCTGCTCGAACGACGTCGAGCTCGATCCCGACCGCCTGCGCCGCGCGCTGGGTGGATCCCCGGCGGGGGCGGAGGCGTACGCCGCTCCGCGTGCGGGGGCGGGAACGGACGAGCTCGAGCCGATCGACGTCCTTTTTCGACGGCTCGGCGACCCGGGCGGCGTCGTGGTTCGCGTGCGGGCCGGCGATCGGCCGCGGCTTCTGCTCGACCTCATCGGCGCGGTGGTCGAGGACGGCTTCCAGATCGTCCAGGCGCGTGCCGAGACCAGCGCGGGCCGGGTCGACGATCGCTTCCACCTGCGCCGCCCGGACGCGGCCGAGGTCTCCGACGAGCAGTGCGAGAAGGTCCGCGATCGCATCGACCGTGCGATCCGGTCGTCCGTGGTTTCGACCCTGAGTCCTGACCAAGGAGGTCATCGATGCACGTGACTCTGAACGTGAAGCACGCAGTCCGCAACGAGGCCCTGGAGAAGCTGTTCGAGCGGGAGCGGGACCGCATCGTGCGGCGCCTCGCGCGCGTCCCCCTCGATCGGGTGTCGCTGCACTGCGAGATCGACCGGAACGTCCACCAGCGGGAAGCCTACTCTTCGTTGACCCTCGCCCTGCCGGATCGAACGTGGAACGCCCGGGGAGTCGGCGTCAACGTGCTCTCCGCGTTGCGCGACGGCGTGGCCGCGCTGTTGACCGAGCTCTCCCGGGGGCTGAGCCGCGATCGGCGAACGGAGCGGCGCTCACGGCGCGGCACCGACCACCGCCCGGCGCTCGACGAGGACGTTCCGGAGGACGGGCGCCCGGACCAGAACGGTCGGTCGTCTCAGTAGTCGTCGTCGAGGATGAACGCGTCATCCTCGTATCCACCGCCGCCCTCGTCGTCGTAGTCGTCGTCGAGCTCGAAGTCGTCGTCGTCGTCGTCGATGCCGACCTCGACGTCGACCTCGTCGTCATCGAAGGAGGTGGGTTCCTCTTCGGACTCGTCGAGTCCGGCGCGCGGTTCCGCTCCACGGGGCGCATCGGGTGCACCATCGGGCGGGCCGGACCGGTCGGGCGAGCGCCGGGAATCGGCGTCCCGGGCCTTGGCCGGGAGCCCTTGCTTCGTGCGTTTCTTCTTTGCATCCGGCGGCGTATCCGGCGGCGCCGGCGGCGCCGCCTTCGTCGTCGGCTCGTTCGCGGCCGTCTTCGTCGTGGCCTTCGGCGTCGCCGCCTTCTTCTTCTTGTTCTTGTCGTTCGTCTCGTTCGCCTTCTTCGCGGACGCCTTCTTTGCCGACGCCTTCTTTGCCGACGCCTTTGTCGCGTTCGCCTTCTTTGCGGACGTCTTCTTGGCGGGTTTCGGCGGAGTCACCTTCTTCCCGGCGGCCTTCTTGCCCGCCGCCTTCTTGGCGCGCGAGCCGTTCTGCCGCGCCGCCGTCTTGACGGACTTCGACGCGGGCCTGCGCGCGGCGACCTTCTTGGCCTTCTTCGCTGCCACGATGGACCCTCCCGTCGGGGCCTGGGACTCGAATGGTCGGACGACTTGAACCACCGGAACGACGGACTGCTGAGACGCTCGGGACCCTACTGCCGCGTTTCGCATCGTTCAAGTCGCCCGCGGAGTTTCTCGTCGACCCCGCTCCGGCCTTGCCCCGGCGCCGGCCCATCGGTGGGATCGAGGTCATGCATCGAGCCGTCGACCCCGTCTCCGCCGCGCTCTTCGCCGAGCTCTTCGCCGCCGTGGCGGAGGAGATGGGCGTCGCCTTGATGCGCGCGGCGTTCTCGCCCAACGTGAAGGAGCGGCGCGACTTCTCCTGCGCCATCTTCCTGGGGGACGGGACCCTGGTCGCCCAGGCCGCCCACATCCCCGTCCACCTCGGATCGGCGCCCCTCTCGATCGCCGCGGTGCTCGATGCGTTCGCGCTGGTGGAGGGGGACGAGGTGATCCTGAACGATCCGTTCCGCGGCGGCACCCATCTGCCGGACGTCACCCTGGTTCGACCCGTCTTCCTCGGCAAGGCGCGCGGCGGCCGGGCCGGCCCCGCCGACTTCCTGGTGGCGAATCGGGCGCATCACGCCGACATCGGCGGAGCGACGCCGGGCTCGATGGGGATCGCCGCGGACATCTACGGGGAGGGATTCCGTATTCCGCCGGTCCACTTCAGAAGCGGCGGTCGGCTCGTCTCGGACTTCCTCGAGCTGTTTCGCGCCCAGGTGCGCCAGCCCGACGAGCGGATCGGCGACCTGACCGCTCAGTCGGCCGCCAACCACGTGGGCGCGACGCGGCTCGCGGATCTCGCGCACGAGCATGGGCTCGACGCCCTTCGCGCGGCGGCGGCGGCGCTGCCGGCCGCGACCGAGCGCGCGCTCGTGGCCGAGCTCGCCGACCTCCCGCGGGGCTCGTTTCGCTTCCGCGACTGGTTGGACGACGACGGCCGCGGCACGGGTCCCCTCCCGATCGAGGTGACGATCGAGCCGAAGCCGCGCGGCGTGAGGGTCGACTTCACCGGGTCGGCGCCGCAGGTCGCCGGTCCGATGAACGCGAACCTCGCGGTGACGCTCTCCGCGACCGCCTACGCGTTCCGATGCCTGCTCGACGCCGAGGTGCCGATGAACGGCGGGTTGCTGCGACCGATCGAGCTGATCGCCCCGCTCGGCACGATCGTGAACGCGACGGCGCCGGCCGCGGTCGCGGGCGGCAACGTCGAGACGTCGCAGCGGATCGTCGACGTCCTCCTCGGCGCGCTGTCCCGCGCCCGGCCGCATCGCGTGCCGGCGGCGTCGGCCGGGACGATGGCCAACGTCAGCCTCGGGGGCCGCGGGTTCACCTACTACGAAACGATCGGCGGCGGGTCGGGCGCGAGCCCGCGCCGAGACGGAGCTTCAGCGGTCCAGACCCACATGACGAACACGTTGAACACGCCGATCGAGATGCTCGAGGCGTCGTATCCGATCCGCGTCCGGCGCTACGCGGTGCGGCGGGGATCGGGCGGTGGCGGGCGTCATCGCGGCGGCGACGGGATCGTGCGCGAGATCGTGGCGCTCGAGGAGCTCGACGCCGCGGTGCTGTCGGACCGTGGAAAGCGCGGCCCATACGGCCTGCACGGCGGCCGGCCGGGCGCCGGGAGCGCGGTGTTCCTGGAGTCGAACGGGCGCCGCCGGCGGCTGCCGGGCAAGGTCCAGACGCGCCTCGCGCCCGGAGACGTGCTGATCGTCGAGACCCCGGGCGGGGGCGGCAACGGAAGGAGGTGACCATGCGTGTCCGAAACGGCGCGAGCGTCGCGATCGCCGGGATGCTCCTCGCCGCGGGGTGTCGTACCGAGCCGGACCCGCAGGACGTCGAGGGGATCGTGGACGCGGCGGACGGCGTCTTTCGCGTGCTCGACGTCCCGGCGGCGCCGCCGAACGAGACCTACGCGGCGGCGCGCGCGATCGTGCGGACGCGGTTCGCCGGGGGGAGCATCGTCGAGGATCCGGCGGAGCGGACGATCGAGCTCCTGCCGCGGCCGTTCGAGAGCTCGCCCAACCGCGTCCGTCTCTACCTGCGAGTGTTCGCCGCGGAGGGCGACGGATCCCGGGTCGAGATCTTCTGTCCGGTCGACGAGCTGCGCGACGACGTGCGCGACGAACCGAGCGACCCGTGGCGTTTCATCGGGCGCGACGCCAAGCTCGAGAACCGCATCCTCCACGAGATCTGGGACACGCTGACGATCGCGCCGCTCGGTCAGGACGCGGGCGGCGGCGGCGCCTGACGAGTTCCCATCGGATCCGATCAAGTCCCGAACCGCGACTGCCGATCCGTGTCTCGAGGTTCGATGAGCGGGACGGTCGGTACGAGTGGATCAGGTCGAGCGAAGCCGCGCGCCGCGTCGCCGCGTCGCCGGGAGCGTCGCGCTTGGTGGCTTCGGTCGCTCGTGGGAACCGTCCTCCTCGGTCTCGCGGTCATCCTGGTCGAGACCGCCGGCCCTCCATCGCAGCGCGACCTCCAGATCACGCTGATCCTGCTGTTGTTCGCGGCGGTGCTTCGGTTCCGCGCGATCTTTCCGACCGCTCGCCCGGTGGCGCTGCTCGGCGTGCTCCTGCTCCTCGCCGCCGCCTCGGTCGCGCTGGCCGGAGGAGGCACGCACCCGATCTCGCGCACGTTCTCCCTCGCCGTTCTCCCGACCGCGACCGGGGTGGCCCTGCTCGGCTTCGCGCTCGGGCGGCGCCAGACGGCGATGACCGACGCGGGCGTCCGCCGGGTCCTCTACTCCGGGTTCGACTCGATCCACGAGCCGGTCGTGCACGTCGCCGACGGGTGCCGCGTGATCGGTCTGAACTGGCTCGCCGAGCTGACCTACGGGATCGGCCTGCGCGGGTCGCTCGTCTGCGAGTCGTCGTTCTTCGAACGCGACTCTTGCGATGGCTGTCCCATCGCCGACGTGTTCGACGGTCGAGGGCCGCGCACGTTCTGCTCGGGAGGCGACGCGAACGCGGCGCGTCAGACCGTGCTCGCGCTTCCCGTCCTCGGCACCGGCGACGTGGTGATCGAACAGGTCCTGCGCGTCGTCGACGCATCGGCGCGCGCGCGGCGCGAGCAGGCGCGGGGGCGCGACGACGTGGTGATGGACGAGGGGCTCCATCGATCGGCCCGCCTCTCGTCCCTGGGAGCGTTCGTGTCGGGGCTCGCGCACGAGTTGAACCATCCGATCGCCGAGATCCTCTGCGCGGCCGATGCGGTCCTGCGCGGCGGGCCGCGGGCGGCCGACGCGGTGGTGGAGATCGCGGCCCAGGCGGAGCGGGCGCGGAAGATCGTCCACGGCGTCCTTCGGCTCGCGGGCCGAGCGGCGTCGGTGCGCGAGGAGGTCGACCTGCGCAGCGTCGTCGACGACGTCGCCGATCTCATCGGCCGCCCCCTCGCCCTGGATGGGGTCACGCTGCGCGTCGACGCGTCGAGCCCCGGCGCCCGCGTGTCGGCCGATCGCGTCCAGCTCGAGCAGGTCCTGGTCAACCTGATCGCGAACGCACGCGACGCAATTCGCTCGTCCCGCGGCCACGGAACCGTGCGCGTCTCGATCGGGGGGAACGAGGAGCGGACCTGGATCCGCGTGCGCGACGATGGGCCCGGTGTGGCCGAGGCCGACCTGCCGCGGCTCGGCGAGGCGTTCTTCACGACGAAGGCAGCCGGACGCGGCACCGGCCTCGGGCTTCCGTTCTGCCGCGACGTCGTCCTGCAGCACGGCGGCACGCTGGCGATCGAGAACGGCCGCGGGGGGGAGGGCGTGGTCGTGACGGTGACGTTGCCCCGTTCCCCCGGCGCGTCCGAGAGTCGCGACGACGAGCGGCCGGTGGCGACGCCGCGGCGCGTCCTCGTGATCGACGACGAGGTGCTGATCGCCGAGTTCGCCCGCGCCGCGCTCGAGTCGCACGGGGCCGACGTCGAGGTGGCCACCGACATCCCGGCCGCGCGCCTGACGATCGACTGCGAAACGCAGTTCGACGTCGTGTTCTGCGACCTCTGCGTTCACGACGCCCGCGGCGACGCGTTCTACGAGGAGGTCTGCGCGGAGCGGCCCGCCTACCGCGGACGCTTCGTCTTCATGACGGCCGACGTGTCGGTCGACCTGGGCCGGTTGACGCGAGACGGCAACCGCGTGCTGACGAAGCCGTTCGACGTGCTGGACATCCGCCGCGCTGCCGATCGAACGTCCGTCGAGTCGTGCGTGCGCGCCTGACGGTCCCCAAAAAACGAAGACGGGCGCAGGTGAAGTCACCCGCGCCCTGTCAGAAAAGAGGCTGCGGTACCCGTAAGGGGCCCGCCGGCCAGCTTACGTCTAGGCTTGCAGCCTCCATCGTTGGTCGTAACAGTCACACATTGCTTGGACCACCTCCTTTCTGAACAGGGCCATGCCGGCACGAATGCCGACCTCACACACCGTCACGCTGCGTTGCGTGACCCGATGGCGGGTCCTACGCGGACCCTGTCATCCGCGGCTCGCGCCGCAGAAACAACCTGGGTCGTCGCGACGTCGCGACCGACCTGCTTCTAGTGAATCGGGATTTCCCGGGCGAGTCCACTGCTAAAAAAACGACGCGATCGATCGCGTCGCGACGCGGAGCCGCGCGGCGGTCCTCGGGCCATCGGGTTCCCAGGGCCGTTCGCGTCCGTCCGACTCTTCGCGGGCCGCGAAGATCGGACCACTCGGAACCAAGACTGGGACCGAATCGTCGCAGCCCGTAAGCTCGTCCGCATGGGCGCCCATCCCGTCTCTTCATCCCGATCATCCCGAGATCTGGGCCCGGCGATGGCCGCGCTCCTGGTCCTCGCCACCGGCTGTCGCAAGAGCGAGATCGAGTCCCTCATCCCGATCGTGCGCGAGAGCCGGGTGCCGCTCATCCTCGGTCTCGATCGCGCCGAGCAGACCGCGGGGTTTCCTCCGGGCACCGATTACCTGAAGCCGTTCACCGACGCGAGGCGCAACGTCGACGACGGCGGCATTCCTTTTCCGATGCCGCTCACCGGTCGCGCCACGTTTCCGCGGCTTCCCCTCCACCCGGGGGCTCGGCTCCGCTTCGGGTACGGGATCGAGGTGGTGGCGGACGCGGCCGCGACGGGAGCGACGGTCTCGTTCTCGGTGCACGCGACGGCGCCGCAGGAGCGAGGCGGCCCGCGCAAGCTGTTCGAGGCCGAGATCGCGGCGGGCGCGCCGGGCGCGGCGCCCGTGCGCGAGTCGGCCGAGGTCGAACTCCCCGCCGATCTGTCCGGCGACACCGTCGATCTCGTGTTCGCCGTCGAGACGCGGGCGAGGGTCGCCGAGGCCGGGCTGATTCCGGTGTTCACGAGTCCGGTGTTGACGTCGAGCGGCGTGAAGGTGCGCGCCCGCGATCTGACGATCCGGTCGTCCGAGATCGTCGCCGACCTGGTCGAGCGGTACGACGCGGCCACCGACGCGGACGACGGTTGGGAGCACGTCTCCTTTTCGTTGACGCCCGAGACCTGCTTCGCGGTGCGCCGCGACGCGGACGGGACCGAGACGCCGCTGCCGCGGCGCGCCGGCGGAATCGCGCCGGCGTTTCGCACCGACGCGCCGAACGCGGCGCGGAGCGCCCCGATGCCCGCGCTTTGCTTCTCCGTCGACGAGTACACGGTCGCTCGCTATCCGATCGACGTGCCGGCGGGGGGGGCGCGCCTCGAGTTCCACGCCGGCGTCGAAGAGCGTTCGATCGCAGTGGGAACGGCCACGTTTTCCGTCACGGTCGACGGCGACGTGGTCTTCGCCGTCGACCTCGATCCCGGGCGGCGCCCGGAGGATCGGGGCTGGCGCCCGTGCTCCGTCGACCTCTCGCCGTACGCGGGGCGACGCGTCCTCATCGGGCTGCTCGGCGAGGTCCTCGTGCGCGCGCCGGTCGTCATCCAAGTCACCGAGGAGCCGTTGCTCGGGAGCCCGAAGACGTACGAGCTCGAGGTCCGCCACGTCCTCGCCGCGTTCGGCCGGCCGCGCGTCGTGCGCGACGTCCAGGTCCGCCGGCGCCTCTCGAAGAAGGTCGAACGGCCGAGCGTCGTCGTGGTGAACGTCGAGACGCTCCGGCAGGACGAGCCCTCCTGCTACGGCGGGATCCCCGGCATCACGCCGACCCTCGACCGCCTGGCGGCGGAAGGAGTGTTGATCGAGGAGTGCGTCACGGCCGCGCCGTGGACGTCGCCGTCCGTCGCGTCGCTCTTCACCGGCCTCTACCCGTGGAGCCATGGCGTGACGTCGTACACGCAGTCCTACCTGTTCGAGTCGGTCGAGACGTTGGCCGAGCGTGCCGCGCGGGCGGGGGTCACCACCGCGTCGTTCGTCACCAACGAGCTGGTGGCGAGCGGCAAGAACTTCGACCAGGGTTTCGAGACCGCGTTCTTCGCGCCGTACGCGAACGCGCGCCAGATCGTGTCGACGTTCGCCGACTGGCTCGTCGATCATCACGATCTGCAGTTCCTCGCGTACCTGCACCTGTTCGAGCCGCATCACCCGCTGAACGCGCCCGGCGAGGACCTCCTGCGGTACGTGCCCGCCGAGCTGCGCGAGCTCGATCCGGACGTGGAGCTCGCGCGGATCTACGACCGGCTCGAGCGGGGCGAGAGCGTCGCTCCGGACGACGACGGCGTGCGGCTCCTGCGCGGCCTGTATCGCGGCGAGGTGCGCTACCTGGATCGACAGCTCGACCGGCTGATGCAGGAGATCGCTCGCCACGGGCTCGCCGAACGGGTGATCGTGGTCGTCACCGGCGATCACGGCGAGGAGTTCCTCGAGCACGGCCTGATCGGCCACGGCTCGCACGTCTACGGGGAGACCGTCCTCGTCCCGCTCGTGATCCATGGTCCGGGGATCGTCCCGGCCGGCCGGCGCGTCGAAGGGCCGGTCGAGAACCCGCAGCTCTACGCGACGATCCTGGACTGGCTCGACGTCGATTATCCGCGCGAGTCCTGCCGTCCGGCGCTGCGCCTGGACCGCGACAACGGGGGAACGGGCCAGGCGTACACGTCGACGGAGCAGGGGATCCGCCGGATCGAGGCCGGCGACGAGCCGAGGATCTTCACCAAGACGATCCACGGCCTGCGCACGCGGGACGCGTCGCTCGTCTACAGCCCGCGCGGCCGTACTCGCGACGAGCCCGCCGAGTACGGGCTGTTCGACCTCGGCGCCGATCCCGGCGAACGCGTCTCGCGGCACGCGGAGCGCCAGCACCAGCTCGAGGAGATGAAGGCGCGGTTGCGGAAGGCGTACGACGTCGCTCGCCGCGCGGCGCACGGGGTGCCGATCGGCGAGCTGGACGCCGCCACGCTGAAGACCCTGGCCGAGCTCGGCTACGTCGAGGGGACACGGACCGACGCGGGTCGAGAGCTGTTCGACGACGAGTTCGAGGACGACGAGTGAGGCCGATCGTTGACCCATTCCCGGCCTGGCCGTAGCATCGCGCGGTTTTGAGCGTTCTTTTCGAGGGCACCACGAGAACGGCGGAGCCATGCCGGTCACCTGCGTCATCGGGACCCAGTGGGGCGACGAGGGTAAGGGAAAGATCATCGACCTGATTGCCGAGCGGGCCGATCTCGTCGTTCGGTACCAAGGCGGCGCGAACGCCGGGCACACGGTGCAGGTGAACGGCGAGCAGTTCGTCTTCCACCTCGTGCCGTCCGGGATCCTCCACGGCAAGGTGAACGTCATCGGGAACGGCGTCGTCGTCGACCCGGCCCAGCTCCTCGCCGAGATCGACGAGTTCTCGGCGCGCGGGGTGCCGGTCGAGGGCCACCTGTTCGTCTCCGACCTCGCCCACGTCGTGCTGCCGTACCACAAGGAGCTCGACCGGCTCTCCGAGGGGAACCGCGGGGGCAATCCGATCGGCACCACCGGTCGCGGGATCG
Source organism: uncultured Phycisphaeraceae bacterium (assembly GCA_964649825.1). Classification (GTDB taxonomy): domain Bacteria; phylum Planctomycetota; class B15-G4; order B15-G4; family JADJEK01; genus CAZYQW01. Next base: position 18,033 of record CAZYQW010000060.1, read on the forward strand.
GCCCCGCGTACGCGGACCGTGCGACGCGCGCGGGGATCCGCGTGGCCGAGATGCTGAACCCCGATCACTTCGCGCGGCGCGTGCGCGCGAACCTCGCGGAGAAGAGCCGGATCATGGCCGCCTTCGGCGCCACGTCCGAGCTCGACGCCGACCGGATCATCCATGACTACACGGGCTACGCCGAGCGGCTCCGTCCGTTCGTCACCGACACGGTCCGCCTGCTGCGCCGTGCGCTCGCGGCGGGTCGCTACGTCTTCGTCGAGGGCGCGCAGGGCCTGCTGCTCGACGTGGACTTCGGGACCTACCCGTACGTCACCTCCTCGAACGCGTCGACGTTCGGGGTCGCGGCCGGCTCGGGCCTGCCCCCGCGGCGGATCGACGAGGTGATGGGCGTCACGAAGTGCTACACGACGCGCGTCGGCGAGGGGCCGTTCCCGACCGAGGAGCAGGGCGAGATCGCGGACCGGCTCCGGACGGCCGGCGGCGAGTTCGGCGCGACGACCGGGCGGCCGCGCCGTTGCGGCTGGCTCGACGGCGTCGCGCTCCGGTACGCGGTCGACCTCCTCACCTGCGACTCGATCGCCCTGACCAAGGTCGACGTCCTGACCGGATTCGAGCAGGTGAAGGTCTCGACGGCGTACGAGGTGCGAGGCAAGCGGATCAACGAGTTCCCCTCCGACTCGACGCTGTTGCAGGAGTGCGTCCCCATCTACGAGACGCTCCCCGGATGGAGGGAGGACACGCGCGGCGCCCGCCGTTTTTCCGATCTACCGGCGCGCTGCATCGAGTACATCGAGTTCATCGAGTCGCTGTTGGGTCGACCGGTCGGATTGGTCTCCGTCGGCCCCGATCGCGACGAGACGATCTATCGGTACCGATGAGAGGCGACCCGCCCAGCATGGCGATTCCCCGAGACAAGCTCCCCCGGCACGTGGCCATCATCATGGATGGGAACGGTCGTTGGGCGGAGCGCCAGGGGATGCCGCGCGTCCGGGGGCACGAGGCGGGGACCGAGTCGATCCGCACGATCACCGAGGAGTGCGCGCGCCTGGGGCTCGAACGTCTGACGCTCTACTCGTTCTCGATCGAGAATTGGCGCCGCCCGCGGCCTGAAGTCCTCTTCCTGATGCGGCTCTTGAAGCGCTACCTCATCGAGGAGCGGCCGACGCTCGTGAAGAACGACGTGCGCCTCACGGCGATCGGTCGGACCGGCGACCTGCCGGGGCCGGTGCGTCGCGAGCTGTCGCGCACGATCCAGATGTCGGCCGGGCACCGCGGGCTGAACCTGTGCCTCGCGTTGTCGTATGGCGGGCGCGCGGAGATCGCCGACGCATGCCGGTCGATCGCGGTCGACGTCCGGGAGGGACGGATCGATCCCGAGCGGGTCGACGAGCGCCTGATCGCCGCCCGGCTCTATCAGCCGGGCCCGGATCCCGACGTCGTGATCCGCACCGCGAACGAGATGCGCGTCTCGAACTTCCTCCTCTGGCAGATCTCGTACTCCGAGATCGTCGTCTCCGACGTCTGCTGGCCGGAGTTCCGGATCGAGCAGCTCCACCGCGCCCTCGACGAATACGCGGCCCGGACGCGAAAGTTCGGGGGGCTCGCCGGACCGCGTCCTCCGTCCTCTCCCGCGTCTCCGTCGCCGGCTCCGGCCGCATCCGCAACGTCATCGTGACGCGACCCGGGGGAACACCCGTCTGGCTCCGGTGCGTGACCGGCGGAGGCGCGATCGCCGTCCTCTACGGGGTCTATCGCGTCGACGCGGCGGGCGCGACGCCTTGGATCGCGCTGGTCCTGACGATCGGGTTGGCGCTCCTCGCCCAATTCGAGCTGTTGCTCATGCTCCGGAGGGCGGGGTTCGACGTCGCGCGGGCCGCCGGCCTCGGACTCGGCGGGCTCTTCTTGGCCGGCGCCGCGCGGCTCGGCGTCGCCGGCTCCGAGGTGCCATCCGCGGCGCTGCTTCCGCTCGCCTTCGTCGTGCTGTGCGCGGTCGAAGTCGTGCGCGGCCGCGTGGAGCAGGGAACCCGGCGGATCGCCCACACGTCGATGACTCTGCTCGTGGTGGCGTGCTTCGGGTCGTTGATCGACGTGCTGCTCGGACCCGCCGGGCCGCGCGGAATCGAGCTCGCGCTCCTGATCGTCCTGACCGCCAAAGGAGCCGACGTTGGCGGCTTCCTGGCCGGCAAGCTCATCGGCGGGCCGAAGCTCGCGCCGCGGGTCAGCCCGAACAAGACCTGGGCCGGGTCCTTGGGCGGCGTCGTGCTCTCGCTCGTCGTCGTCTACGCGGTTTCCGCGGCGTTCGACGTCCCGCTCACGGCGCTCGAGGTGGTGGGGTTCGGGGTGGCCGTCAACGTGGCGGCGCAGCTCGGCGACCTGACCGAGTCGCTTTGGAAGCGCGCCTGCGGCGTCAAGGATTCCTCGACGTTCCTGCCGACGTTCGGCGGGTTCCTCGACATGATCGATAGTCTTGTGCTCGCCGCGCCGGTCGGTTACTGGTTCCTGACGTGGCGCGGAGTGCTCTGATCCAAAGAGGTCGCGGCGACAACGGATGGAAGAGAAGATCGAGCTCGAGAGCCTGGAAGAGGAGCGTCTTCTCTTCGGACCACGGGATCGTTGGCGGCGGCTCGTGATGTCGAGGTTCCCGGTCGAGCTCGTGTCGCGGAACGGGGTGCTCAAGATCCTCGGCGACGACGGCGCGGTGCGGGAAGCGCGGCAGCTCCTGGAAGGGGCCCTCGCGTCGATCCGCGCCGGTGACGGCGCCGACGGGGTGGCGCGCCTCCTCGGCGGAATCGACGTCGAATCGCGCGCCGGGCCGGTCCTGGCGCCGGGAATCCAGCCGAAGACCGAGGGGCAGGAGCACTACGTTCGGTCGCTCGGACGCTACGCGATCACGATCGTGCTCGGTCCCGCGGGCACCGGCAAGACCTTCCTCGCCGTGGCGGGGGCGGTCGCGGCGCTGCGTCGCGGCGAGTATCGCAAGCTGGTGCTGGCGCGGCCGGCCGTCGAGGCGGGGGAGCGGCTCGGCTTCCTCCCGGGGGACCTGAACGCGAAGGTCAACCCCTACCTGCGGCCGCTCCTCGACGCGCTGTTCGCGTTGATGGAGGCGGAGCAGGTCCGGAAGTACCTGGAGAACGACGTCATCGAGGTGGTGCCGCTCGCGTACATGCGCGGGCGAACCCTCGATCGGTCGTACATCATCCTCGACGAGGCGCAGAACACGACCACGCAGCAGATGAAGATGTTCCTCACCCGCATGGGCCGTGGCTCGCGCATCGTCGTCACCGGCGACCCGACGCAGACCGACCTGCCGGCGGGGATGTCGTCCGGCCTGATGCACTCGGTGAAGATCCTGCGCCAGATCGACGGGATCGGCGTGGTGGAGCTCACGCGCAAGGACATCGTCCGCCACCCGCTCGTGCGCAAGATCGTGCGAGCGTACGAGCGGGACGAGGGGCTCGACGTCGCGGACGAGGACGGCGACCTCTGAGCGACATCGAGGTCCGGGTGCTCGTGAGAAGCCTGCCGTTGCCGCCGGCGCGGCTGGTGCACGAGTTGCGCCGTGCCGCAGAGTCCGCCGCGGCGAGCCGGAGCCGCCGGCCGCCGTCCCTCTCGCTCGTGATCGTCGGAGACCGCCGGATGCGCCGGCTGAACCGGCAGTACCACGCGAGCGACCGGACGACCGACGTCCTGGCGTTCCCCTACGGCGATGGGGCGGACGACGGCCCCGGAGCCGACGCGGGCCAAGGAGTGGAGGGCGAGGTCATCGTCTGCGCCCCCTTCGCGGCGCGAGAGGCGCGCAAGCGTGGCCTTCCGTGGCTAACGGAGCTCCTGCTCTACGTGGTCCACGGCGTGCTCCACCTCCTCGGCGAAGACGATCACGACGAGGAATCCGCGCGCCGCATGCGCCGTTTGGAGCGCAACTCGTTGTCCCGAATCGGTTACTCGCTGCCGCGCGATCATCTAGAAGAGCTCAAGCGCTGAGCCGGTCCGACGAGAAGATCGTGGTTTTTGGAACACAACGTGCAATTCCATTGCTGATCTCTGCTTACGGCAGATTGACGCACGCGGTTTTGCGACGTAGACTTCGCGTAGCCCTGTTGCCGTGGATGTCGCCCCCCCGCGCGGCTCGTCACGATCCTGGAGGTTTCTGAATGGGTACCTCACCCCGTCACGGTTCGATCGCAGTGGTGCTGCTGGCGTCTTTGGCCGCGAGTGCTTGGCTCGCCCCGAGCGCCAGTGCCGCCGATGGCAAGATCGTGTTCAACGAGCGGTTCTACGGGCTGATCGATTCGGCCCTCGACCAGGACACCGTCGAGTTCGACGAAGCGGCCGGCTCGAAGCTGAAGATCGTCGTGACCGCGCAGTCCGGCAACGGCCTGAAGCCGTTCGTCGAGCTCCTCGACGAGTCGCAGACGCCGATCGACGTCGGCTCCGCGCTCAAGCTCAAGGGCAAGACCGCGAGCATCAGCGGGTTCGAGGCGCCGTACAGCGGGACGTACTCGGTCCGCGTGAGCAGCAACAACCAGTTGACCGGCACCTACAAGGTCAAGGTCACCGGGTCGCTGCCGTCGAAGGTCAAGCTGGACTCCGCGGTGGGTGCGCCCGGCGAGATCGACGATGTCCCGTTCGCGTCGCGCGTCGACGGCACGGTGAGCGGCACCATCAAGCGCGTGTCCGGCGACTTCGTGCCTCACATCGTGCAGCTCGTGGGACCGGGCGGAACCCTCGTGGCGGTCGCCGGCAAGTCGACGCTGGCGAAAGGCGACACCCAGCTCAAGATCGCCTCGATCAAGCTGCCGCTCCTGGGCGCGTACTCGCTCAAAGTGACGGGGTTGAGTGGCACCACGGGCAGCTACAGCGTCAACCTCAAGGTCACGCAGCCGAAGCCGCTCCAGGGCAAGGTCTACGAAGAGGGGCATCCGCAAGACAACGGGTCCGGCGGCGGAACGATCACGCTCCAGGACGTGTTCTTCGCGCGCGGCCTGCGCGGCCTCGACGGCCTCTCGATCGCCCCGGTGAGCCCGTACTCGCTCGTCCAGACCGACCCGATCTCGAACCTGCCGATCCCGGGCACGCTGAAGGCGCTCTTCGAGAGCGTGGACCTGAGCAAGCTCGTCAGCTTCAACCTCGGCCCGATCTACGGACCGCCGATCGTGCCCCGGAACGCGGTGGTGGTGCTCCGCTTCGACAAGAAGCCGTCGCTCGAATCATTGAACCTCGACGAAGACCGGCTGCTCACCGACGACAGCCCGATCCGAATCACGGTCAACGACGTATCGTTCGTCACCGAAGTGTTCGTCGACGGGAAGGACGTCATCCTCAACCCGGTCTACGGCGAGGAGGTCGGTTTCCCGCCCAGCCCGGTCGCGTTCGACTCCCTCGGGAATCCGGCGGCCGACGTGCTCGGGTCGGGCAAGCTCAGCCTGCTCAGCAAGGGCGACAACGTCATCGAGAGCACCGAAGGCGGTACCTACAAGGCGCGCGGCGACCTGCTCGGTTCGCCCGATGCGGGCGGCGAGCCGATCGGGTTCAACCCGGGCAATCAGGTTCTCGACTTCTTCAACCAGTCGAGCGTCGGGGCGGGTGCGGTGTCGTTCGGCGGGTTCCTGCCCGACGACAAGGCCCCCCGGCTCATCCGCGAGTTCCCATTCGATCACGTGTTCGCGCCGGACATCCTCGTTCCCACCAACGGCGACTTCATCGGCCCGAAGCTGTTGAGCCTCCACTTGGATCACGCGTTCAACACCTCGGCGAGCGCCGGACTGGGCGAGTGGGCGCAGGGTGTGCTCCGGTTGCGTCCGGATGGACCGAACCCGGAAGCGCACATCATCCTCCAGAACACGGTCATCGATCTCGGCAACGGGTTCTTCCGGAACGACATCCTGCTCGCGACCTCGATCGTGATCCCGCTCGGCGACGGCGAGCCGCTCCAGCTCGTGCGCGCCGAGTACTTCGAGCCGGACCTCAACGACCCGATCGACGCCACGTTGTTCGACATCGACAACCCGGAGCTGGTGAACAACACCGACATCCTCCGGTTCGTCGAAGCGATCGATCGAAACGGCGACCTGCAGGATCTGACCAGCTCGCTCGATCCCCGGACGAAGTTCCGGTTCCGGTTCAACGAGCCGATGGCGGTCGAGACGTTCCGCGTCTACGAGTCGTTCTACATCTCCGATTCCCCGCAGATCGGCAACTTCGGGATCAACTACATCGGTGCGGTCGGTGCGGTCAAGGGCGGGCAGGAGATCCTGTTCCTGCCCGATCGTCCGATCCAGTTCGGGCCGCTCGCCGGCACGACGCGTCTGGTCGGTCTGAAGCAATCCTCGCTCCTCGACTTCCACCTCAAGGTCGTGCCGACGCGGGACGTGCTCGAGGGGATCTTCGGCACCAACGGCGTCGAGGACTTCCTCGCCGAGGGTCATCGGGGCCTCACCGACCTGGGCGGTCAGCCGCTCGCGTTTCCGAAGTCGCTCCTGGGGCCGCAAGGGTTCGTCGACTACAAGTTCACGTTCGCGACCGGTACGGACGCGCAGCTCACGCCGCACGGCGCCGTGGTGCAGCGGTTCCTCGGTACGCCGGAGACGGGCTTCGACGGGCTGGGCAACACCGGGGTGACGTATCGTGACGTCCCGCCGGAGCTGTGCGGCGAGATGAACAACCTGTACGGGCCACGCATCGCCGACGTGAACCTGTTCACGAACGGGTTCCTCTCCGGCGCGCCGGTGCAGTTCTTCACCAAGATCCACGACGACTTCAACCCGCCGCCGACCGGGCAGTTCAGCCCGTTCCCGTTCGGCACGTCGACGCCGATCGGCGGGTTCGCCGTCCTGGGCGGCGCGCGGTTCCAGCACGTGTTCCGCGCGGTCGACGCCTCGCCCGACTGGGAGGCCCTGGCCGGAACGAACCTCGACCTGCGCCACATCGCGTACGCGCCGATCGGTGGCTTCGTGACGGACACCGTCCTCCCGGACATCTCGATCCACGCCGGCCACTCCGCCGTGGTGCCGGACACCGCGCAGAGCGGCGGCATCCCGAGCCACCAGGCGAGCGGATTGAAGGAGGTGATGAACAACAACTACGACGCGATCGAGCTCGGCAGCGGGGTGGTGCATCAGCGTCAGTTGGTGGCAGGTACCGACGACGGCGGCGGCTCGTACACGGGCGTGCAGTTCCAGATCTCCAACAACCACTTGTTCACGCCGATCGGAACCCAGCGCAACTACCACCCGATCCCGGACCAGCCGTTCCAGTTCCCGTTCCCGTACAACAACGGATCGAAGGACCAGAAGAAGTTCGCGGCGCCGGACTACGGCGGAGCCCAGGTGACGTGGGGCGGGGTGAAGAACGATCCGCGCCCCGAGAGCTTGCTGCTCGAGTATCGCGTGCGGGTCGTCGATGCCGAGAACCCGCCGTCCGCGTCGAACGGCTTCACGTTCTCCGTCGGAATCCTCAGCTCGGCGCTCCCGCGGTTCCGCGTCTTCACGATCGGCGTCGGCTGCTTGTCGTGCTGCTTCTCGGGGAGCGGCGGCTGCCAGAACAACTGCCTGATCCAGTATGGTCCTCCGCTCGATGGGGTGGCGAGCGGCCCGCTTCTCGATCCCGATTCGATCGTCAAGGCGGCCGGACCGGCGCCGGCACCTCCCGGCATGCAGTGCAAGTGCTTGAAGGCGGCCACGAACCCGCTTCCGCCCCCGGCCGGCTGCGCGGATCAGGGTCCGACCGGAGCCACCCAGACGATCGACATGGTCGCCTTGGGAGCGGCTCAGCCGAGCGGCAACAACTATGGCGACAACTCGCGCTACTTCATGGTGTTCAACTACGTGAAGCGCGAGTCGTACATCCGGTCTCCGTTCATCTCGGTCCAGCCGTCGAGCGTGACCGCGCCGACGTATCTCGACCCGGTGTTCGACCCCCCGCTCGACGAGGTTCCGGTCGGCACGGTGTTCGACATTCGGTTCCGGTCTTCGCCGTCCGGGGGCGCCGCAGGCGGCGACGCGTCCGCGTGGGTCACGCCGATCATGATGGTGAACACCAACAATCCGCTGAACGCGCTCGCGGTGCGTCCCTACATCCAGTTCGAGACGCGGGTCCAAGCGAACACCAGCACGCAGTTGACGCCGATCTTCGACGAGATCGTGGTGCCGTTCCGCCAGTAGCGCGCCCGCCGCGCTCCGGTTCCGACGTCCGCGAGACGGGTGGGAAGGCGCAAGCCTTCTCACCCGTTTCCGTTGCACCGTTGCCCCCCGGCCTCTCCGAGTCGCCGGCCCTTCGCGGGTCGCGGGCCACGAACCGTTCGTCGTCCCGGATGGCACCGAGCGGGGGCACTCGGTCTGAAATGCGGACACTTGGTGGGCACTTCGCCTCAAGGAGTCTTGCGCTTCGCCCGATGTAGGTCGCTCAGGGATGCGAGTCCCGCTTCACCAACTCTGAGCGACACCATGATCGACATCTGCAGTTGTTTCCGAGCGATCGGGATCGGCCTGGCGCTGGCCCCGATCGCTCGCGCCGGGGAGGCCCCGCTCGACGCCGAGCTCGCGGTGGGACAATCGTTCGAAGGACGCATCGCGATGCCGTCCGACGTCGACCGAGTGACGGTCGGGCTCCTGAAGGGGGCGCGAGCGATGATCCAGGTCCACGCGGCACCGGGCTCGCTCGTGGAGCCGCGGGTCGAGCTGCGGCGAGACGGGGTTCCGGTCGCGCTCAAGGGTGCGGTCCAGAAGCTCGTCGACGGTGGCCACGGTCACAAGCTGAAGCACGTCCCGATCCCGGCCGAGGGCGTCTACGAGATCCTCGTCCGCGGCGACGGGAAGAAGCTGGGCGACTATCGCCTCGAGATCGATGAGGTGCTCCCCGGTTCGGTCACGAAGAAGCTCGCGGTCGAGGCGGGCGCGACCGGTCTCGTCACCTTCGCCGCTCGCGCCGGGGCGGAGCTGACGCTGACCCTTCGCCGGAAGTCGAAGCACGGGGATCCGCTCGGACTTCCAGTCGTGCGGGCGCCGAGCGGCGATCCGGTCGACCTCGACGGCCTGGTGGAGTCCGTTCAGGACGGTCGCGTCTTGATCGTCGGGCCGGTCGCCCTCGACGAGGAGGGCGAGTACCGGATCGAGGTCTCCGCCCCCGCGACCGAGCCTCAGGTGATCAAGGCGAACGTCGAGCTCGCTCACGCCGAGCCGGCCCCCGTCGCCGCCGCCACGGAACCGCTCGGCCACGCGACGGTCTCGGGAGGGGTCGATCTCGGCGATGGCTACTGGCTCGACGGCGAGGGCGAATCCGACGCGGACGCCGATGCATACGCCGATGCGATGGAGGACGAGGTCCTCGTGCGCGTGAGGTCGGGCGCGGACGGCGACGCGGTCGCGGCGGCGCTCGGCGGCGTGGTCTGGGGACGCGCCCCCGGCGGATGGCTGCGCGTCCGCCTTGCGTCGGCCGGTCTGCTGCGCCTCGCGAGCGACCTCCCGTCGCGACGGCGCACGCGCGAACTGGTGACGGCCGCTCGCCGTCGTCCCGACGTCCTCCTCGCGGAGGCGAACCACGTGCGAACCTCGTTCAGCCCGCCGACGGATCCGCTGTTCCTGTACCAGTGGGACTTCGCGATGGCGGGATTCGACGACGCGTGGGCCGTCGAAGCGGGTGACGCGAGCCGCGTGGTCGCGGTGCTCGACACCGGCATTCGGTCCGAACACCCGGACCTCGCGGGGCGGCTCGTCGGCGGATACGACTTCGTGGGCGACGCGTGGAACGGCGGCGACGGCAACGGAATCGATCCCGACCCGACCGACATGTGGCTGCAGCAGGGCACGCACGGAACGCACGTCACCGGGACGATCGCGGCCGGAGTCGACAACGGGGTCGGTATCGCCGGCGGCGCGCTGAACGTGAAGGTGATGCCGATCCGCGTGCTCGGCCTTCTCGGGGGGACCGACTTCGACATCGCGCAGGGGATCCTCTACGCGAGCCGCCTTCCCAACTCGTCGGGCAAGCTGCCCGCGACGCGGGCCGACGTCATCAACATGAGCCTCGGTGGTCCGTCCTTCTCGGAGATCATGTACGCGGCGATCCGTGACGCGGTGGACGCGGGCGTGGTCGTCGTCGCGGCGGCGGGCAACTACAACTCGTCCAACCCGCTGTATCCCGCCGCGTACCCCGAAGTGATCGCGGTGGCCGCCACCGACCTCGCCGACGAACGCGCCTACTATTCGTCGTTCGGCGACCACGTGGACATCGCCGCTCCCGGTGGAGACAAGAACGCCGACCTGGATCACGACGGTCTGCCCGACAGCGTCCTGTCCACGGTGGTCGATCCCTACGTGGGTCCGACGTACGACCGGAAGTCGGGAACCTCGATGGCGGCGCCGCACGTCGCGGCGGCCGCCTTCCTCCTGCGGTCCATCGACCCGACGTACACCCCGGCCGTCGTCGAGGCGTACCTCGGAGCAGGAGCGATCGATCTCGGCGAGCCCGGGCCGGACGCGTACTTCGGCATCGGCCGCGTCGACGCCGGCCGTTCCCTCCAGGTCGCGATCGGCGCCGGGACCGGCGACCCGTCGCCGTTCTTCGGGCCGCACCTCGTGGACTTCGGCTCGCGGTCGCTGGTGCGGCAGTTCGGCGTGGTGAATCGAGGCGGTGGAGGCGTGATCTCCATCCAGTCGGTAACGACCGACTCCTTCTGGCTCGAAGTGACCTCGAACTCGAGCGTGACGCCGGCCACCATCGAGCTCGTGGCGACCCGCGACGGCCTGGCGGCGGGTCTCTACGAGACGGACGTTCTCGTCCAGACTTCGGCCGGATCGTTCACGGTCCCCGCCCGCATGACGATCCAGCCCGACGGACCGATCGGCGTCAAGGAAGTCATCGTGGTCGCGGTCGACGTCATCACGGGCGACCCGGTCCGGTTCCAGAAGGTGACCGAGGAGACGGCCGACGACTTCCTCCTCGATCCGTTGCCGGAGGGGACGTACCGCGTCTTCGCGTCGACGGATCTCGACTTCGATGGAGTCGTGGGCGAGGCCCACGACTACACCGGACAGCTCCTCGACGACGCCGCGGGCACGCCGAAGCTCGTCCTCGGCGACGGCACGAGCCTCGTGGGAGGGACGATCACCCTCGTCGAGGGCAAGTCGAAGCAGCTCCCGGGCCAGGGTTCCATCTACATCGAGGGGATCCACGAGTGATCGGGCGGCCCCGTTCCGCCGTCACGCGTCGCGGCGCGACGCGTCAAGTGGCGGGACGCCGGACGGTCGCGCGCTCGAGGTAGCCGCGGAGGAGCAACGCACGCACGACCTCGGCCGCGTGACGTGGTGAAAGGTCGAGATCCTCCGCCGCCTCGGCGACAGTCACCTCGCCGTCGAGGCAGGAGAGCAGCCGCCACACCCAGTCGGGAATCGGGACCGGCGGGCCGACCTGCGGGAACAGGTAATAGGACACGCGCGGCAGGACCGGATCGAGCCCGGCGACGAGCCCTTCGTACGCGCGGCGACCGACGTCGCGGAGCACCATCTCGCGCTCTTGGCTGAGGCGCTGCGCGGTTTCGCCGACGTAGTCGGCGAGCATCTCGAGATCGTACGGCCAGTCGCCGAGCGCGTATCCATCCGGGATGTGCGGCGTCGAGCGGAGCACCTCGAAGTCGGAGACTTTCGCTTCGCTGGTTCCGTTCGAGCCCGGCGCCTTGAACGCGTGCCGGCCGAAACGATCGAAGTAGAGGATCGTGTGCGCCACCGACACGGAGCCGGCGAATGGGTACGGACGGCGGCCATAGCGCTTGGACAGATCGTCGAGGCGGCGGATGAGCTTCGGATACTCGTCATCGCTCTTGCACGCCACCCGCGGCACGTAGCGGGCGTGGAATCGATAGCGATCGCCGGCCGGGTAGAACACCTCTTCGACGTCATAGCGGGCCGGGTCGGTAAACACGCGCGACCCCGCCTCGAGGTCGAACTGCTCGACGAAGAAGAGATCGATCGCGTCCGCGTTCTTCTGGATCAGGTCGAGCGTGGCGTGCGCCTCGGCCGCGGTCTCCGTGGGGAAGTCCATGAACGTCATGGCCTGCACCGCGATTCCCGCCTCCGCGAAATTGCGGAACACCTGGCGATTCGCCTGCGGATCCGTGCCCTTCTCCATCAATTGCAGGAGGCGCGGCGAGTCCGACTCGGTCCCGAACGCGGCCGCGACGAGACCGGCCCGCCGCAGCCGCGCACAGCGCTCGGCCGAGAACGAGCGCTCGATGCGGAGGTCGGAGGTGAACCTGATGTCCAGACCGCGATCGATGACACGGTCGGCGAACTGGAACAGGTACGCCGGATCGATCAAGTCGCCCGCGAAGTAGAAGTAGCGCGCTCCGTGCTTCGAGGAGAGCTCGGCGAGGTCGTCGATGAAACGATCGACGCGACGCCGGCGGTACGGCGCGACGCCGTGGTCCGTCAAACCGTAGTGGCAGAACGCGCACTTCTCCCAGTAGCAGCCGCGCGTCGGAGCGACGTAGAGGAAGAGCTCCGGCGCGAGATACTCACCGAGCGGAAGGTCGGAGAAGTCGGGGCACGGCCACGCGTCGAGTTCGATGTGATCGGCTCGCCGGTCCGCGGGGGGGACCGACGGGTCGAGCGAGACGACGTTGTTGACGTCGTGCCAGGGCGTGCCGGCATCGATTCGATCGAGGACATCCGAGAGAGACTTCTCCCCCTCGTAGAGGATCACCGCGTCGAGGAACGGCTCGAGCTCGCAGATGGACGTCCGATCGCCGCGCAGCACGAGCTGGGTGATCGCGGTGCCGCCCGCCACGACGGCGACGTCGGGATACCGACTCTTCAGCACGCGCCCGATCGAGAAGGTTTGCTGGAGCTGGGCGTTGAACGTGGCCGAGAAGCCGATGACGTCGGGGCGCACGCGTTCGATCACCGGGAAGAGGTGCTCGAGGTAGGAGCTGAAGAACGGGTTCCTCGCGGGCTCCGCTTCGTGCGCGATCTCGCTCGCGTCGTTCAGTTGAAACGGACTGCGGTACTGGGTGAACGACAGCTCGAGCGGATGGTAGCGCGCCGAGATCATCGCCATGGCGCGATCCAGGATCGAGAACGCCGCGTCGTACCGCAGAGGATCGAAGAATCCGACCGGGTCCCGCATCGTCTGGACGGCGGACTCGACGCGACTCGCGATGTTCGCCCCGTCGTGCTGGCAGAGCGCGAGCGCCAGGTACTCCTGCGCCTGTTCGTGGTCCAGGCCGGAGGCGGGAAGGCGACGGAGGCGTTCGCGACATTCCGAAGCGATCTGCTCGAGACGATCCCGGGTCAGAAGGTCTCGCCACGCGCGCAGGTTCAGATCGACCGCCGCGGTCTCATGCCCGCGGGCGCGACACGCCGCGGTGAGGTACGGGATCGAGAGGTAGGGGCCCGTGGGATCCGCGGTTGGCGGATAGACGAAGAGGACCGACGCCACGCAGAGAGCTCCTCCTCGACTCGTGATCGGAAATGCCGTTTGACCCGAATCCACGTTTAGCGACCGCACGGCGCCGGCGCAACGATCCGTCGAGACGGCGTCTTGCCGCCGCCCCTCCCGCGCGGCACCTCCACGGCCCGGAGGGGCGGATTCCGCCTCTCAGGGTGCCAGGTCGAGGAGGACCTGGACCGACCCGTCGGATCTCTCGACCGTGAGCTCGAGCGTCGACCCGCCCTCGCCGAGCACCGACTCCAGCGCCGACTCGAAGCCGGCGAGCCCCGAGACCGCATGCCCAGCCACGCCGGCGACTCGATCGCCTTCGCGAACGGCGGCTTTCTCGGCCGGACCGTGGTCGAGGATGGCGCTCACGAACAGACCCTCGGAGCGGCTCTCGAGCACCAGGCCGAGCAGGAAGTACGAGACCGACTCGACCGTCGTCGCCAGCAGGTCTTGCACCAACGGCTCGAGGTCGGCCTTGCTCATCAACACCGGGCGCGGGAAGCCGGTCGCCCATTCCGCGGGATCGCGGGTCGTATCGTCCTGGCCCGAAACCAGCGCGCGCGGGTCGTAGCGGGGCGCCGGCCGCTTCTCCTCCGGCGGAGGCAAGTTGACGATGCCGGCCAACGTGCCGTCTTCGAAGATCACCGGCATTCCCGAGTGAAGAGGACCGGCCGGGTGGATCACCGGGCGCGGATACGAAGCCTTCTCCGCGGGGAACACCGAGACATAGGTGGTCGTGCGCGCGTCCACGTCGGGGACCATGAACGCGACGAGGCCGATCATGTCTCCGCTGGCCGGGCGCCGCATCGGCTCGAGCGGCAGCGGGTGGAGCAACGCGTCGGGGACGTCCTCCCGGTTCGTCGGACGGAGCAGCAGGAAGTTGAGGGCGCGGTTTCGGCGGACCACCTCGGCCTCGATCTCGGTCCCGTCGGCCAAGAGGAACGTGTACTCGCGGCGCGGGTCGGGGGCCTTGGTGCGGAACCCGGGCGCGACCTGCATCCACTTCAGGTAGTGGTCCGGCCGCAGCGATGAGGCCGAGATGAGGATCAGGGGGTCGGGCGTGACGATGATTCCGCCGCACACGCCTTCGACGATGCGATCGCGCTGGTACACGACGCCGTCGACGCGCTTGCGCTCCAACTCGTAGTGCACGCGGACGCGGACGAGATGCTTGGCGACCGCGCGGCCGACCTCGGCCACGACTTGACGCTGGGACTGGATCCGCGAGGCTTCCGTCCGGCGCTCCTCCGTCGTGGGCGTGGGGAGCGATTGGCCGGCGGCGAGGACCGCGGTCGCGGCGGCGAGGGTCGTGAGGACGAGCTTCGTGAACATGATCGGCAATGATAGCCCCGGTCGTGAATCACGGCGATGCGAGATCGTGATTGCGCGGGCGCGAACCGATCGATGGGCCGGGATTCGTGGTCTTCGGGTGGGGCGCTCGATTGATACGATCGCCGACCTCATGCGTGTGTCGAACCTGCGCGGATTCGCCGGGAGCATCGGCGGCGGCGTTGCTCAAGTCGTCGTGCTTTTGGCACTGACGCCGTACCTGGCCGAACGGCTCGGTCCTTGGCAGTTCGTCGCGGTGTGCGCGTTGACGGCACTCGGGTCGCTGCTGTCCCTCCTCGAGTGCGGAATCGCACCGGCGACGGCGGCCGCGGCCGGCCGCGCCCTCGCGTCGGGTGGCGCGCCGCGGCTTCTCGCGTTGATCGGCGAGAGCCGCGCGGTGGTGCGGCGCCGGGCGGCGTTCGCGATCCTCGCCGGCGTCGTCCTCGGCACGTCGCTGATGTTCGGGTTCGCCCGCCTGGGCGCCACGATCACGATCGTCTCGGTGCTGTTCGTGGCCCTCTCCGTGGGCCTGACCGTGGCGACCGCCGGCTACGTCGGACTCTTCCTGGGCCTCGGCCGCGGTCACGAGCTCGGCGCAGCGACGGCGCTCGGTGCGGCGGCCCGGGCGCTGTTCGTCGTCCTCGCCGTCGAGCGTGCGGCCACGGTCGACGCGGTGATGGCCGGCTACGCGTTGAGCGCGCTCCTGCTCCTTCTGCTGTGTCGGCGCGCGGTCGCCGACCTTCCGATCCCGGCGGTCGCCGAGCCGATCGGGCTCGCCGCGCTCGTTCGCGCTCGGGCGAAGCAGTCGGTCGTCACCACCTCGTCCACGCTGCTCGGCGGACACGCCGACCTGCTCGTCGTCCTCTTCTGTCTCGGCGTCGAGCCGGCCGTCGCCTACGCATTGGGACAGGTCCTCGCCGTGACCGTGCGGATCCTCGGCGCCGCGTTCGAGCCCCTGTCGATTCCGTTCTCGGTCTCGACCGGCGACGCCTCCCCGGTCGAGACCTACGTGCGCCCCGTCCGGGCGCGGCTCGTGTTCGTCGGTCTGTGGATCGCGCCGCTCGCTCCCGCGATGCCGGCGCTCGCCCGCGTCTGGACGCCGTGGCTCGACGCGCACTGGCTCGCGACGAGCGGCGTCGTCGCCGCCGTCCTCACCGTCTCGTACGGACTCGCCGGGGTCGGGATCCGTGCGCTCGCCGTCTTGCGCGAGCAGGATCGCGGCGCGACGCTGAACGCGATCGGGAGCCTGGAGATCGCGTTGCTCGCCGGGTCGACCGGACTCGCCCTGTTCGTGCGCGGCGACGCGATCGGCGTCGCGCTCGCGTTCCTGGGCACGCGGCTGGTGATCTCGGTGTTCCTCCTGCCGCTGCTCGCCGGCCGGGCGGTCGGAGTTCCCGCACTGGAGCTCATCCGCGCCGCGTACCTTCCGTTCGTCGCCATCGCGGGAGTCACGGTCGCCGCGACGATGATGCTCACCACCGTCCTCGCGGACGCGGCGAGGTTCTTCTGGGTGCCGATCGTGGTGGGGGGCGTCCTGTACGGCGCACTGGCCTGGCGATTCGGGCTCGACGCCGGCGAGCGCGGGCGCGTTCGTGCCCGCTTCATCGCATTCGGACAGGCTCCGACCACCGAGCCATAGCCGCCCGTGGTGAAAGTGCTTTCGAAGCGAGGCGAGGTCATCGCGACCGAGATCGAGGCGCAGGACCGCAGGCGTACTGCCTGTACGTCGAGGATCCTGCAACGAAGAGATCGGTCGCGAGGGCCCGCCGCAGCCGGAATGACTTTCGCCACGGGCGGCTAGCGTCGAAGCGCCGTCGATCGGATCCGGGCGATCCCTCGCGTCCGATCGCGTGGTCGAGCCGGCGGCGCACGACGCCGACGCCCCGACGCAGCCGGGACGATTTCGGGACGACTTCGCGACGAAGAACGGGACCGCTTCCCTTGGAATGGGCGGCGGAACGACCGACTTTCGACGGAGGCTCGACATGTCGATGATGCCGGGATTGCTGCTGGGCGTCGCCGCCGTCTTCGGGGACGAGGAGGTGGCCGACGTGACGCGCGTCGAGGTGGCGCTCGCGCGCTCCACCGGAGAACACGTCGGCCGCGCCGTCGTCGACCTCGAGGGCTGGCGCGCGGCCGCCCCGGAGGTGCGGGAGCGATTCGGTTGCGGCGACACGTCGCTCGAGACGGTGCTCGAAGTCCACGGTCGGCCGGTCGTGCTCGTCGCCGACCGCGAGAAGGACGAGCGGCCGGCCCGCCTGATCATGAGCCGGGGCGACGGCGGCGAGCCGCTCCGCGTCTTGGTCCCGTGGCGGGACGCAGTGCCCGACGTCCTCGCCCACGCGCGGCTCGAACTCGGCGACGGCGACGTCGGACTCTTCCTTTCGTGGTACTCGGACGCGCTCAGCGGGAAGTGGTACGAGGGCGCCGCGTACGCGGCCACGTTCGCGGTCGACGGGATCGAGCAGGCGGCGTGGTTCCTGGACGGCGACCTCGACGGCACGCTCGCCGGCCCCCGCGACCGGTGGATCGCGGGGCCGACGTCCCACCTCGAGCGGCTGAGCCTCCACAACCCGCACGAGGAGATGCGGCCCTTGGACGAAGCGTGGTGCCTCGGCGCACGGCGGCTGCGGCTCGTCGCGGTCTCCGCGACCGCGGCGACGATCGAGGCGGCGCCGCCCGACGGGCGCGAGCGCGAGGAGGCGTTGGCGCGCCACTACGAGCGCGTCCAGACCGAGTTCACCGCGAACCTGCCGACTCGTACGGCGATGCTCGAGAAGCAGGGCGACGACCCTGCCCGCGCCGTCGCGGCCGCACCGGTGCAGTGGTATTTCGCGCACGACCTCGACGAGGCGCTCGCGGTCACGCGCGAGCGCGGAAGGCCCCTCCTCGTCGAGTTCACGTCGTTCTCGTGTTCGTTCTGCCGCCTGCTGACCTACGTCACGCATCCCGACGCCGAGGTCGTTCGCGAGCTCGACCGGTTCGCGTGCGTGAAGATCGTGGCGGAGGTCGATCCGGATCCCGCGTGGAAGCGGCTCGGGGTCGACGGTTTCCCGTGCACCGCGCATGTCGACGGAAGCAGCAGGATCGTCGAGAGGATCGACGGGTTCGTGCGGCCCTCCGCGTTCGCGGCGGCGATCCGGGAGTGGGCGCGAGAACCGCCGCCGATCGAATCGTCCGATTCCGAGTAGACCGCGCGGGCGGGGCTCGGTGGACCGGTCACGACGAGCGCGGCCCGGACCGGCTTCGTATCGCGCGCCGGCGCGCCGCCCGACAGCCCGGTGAGTGCGACGGCGGTCGCCGCCCTCGCGCAGTCGACGGCGCTGGAGCGACCCGAAGGCCGCCGCGCGCCGCGCCGCGAGTTTCCCCCTCGAAGATCGCACGCGCCCGATCCACGGGGTAGGCTGCGTCCGATCATGGGCGAACCTGGGAGCACGCACGGCGAGAACTTGATGATGCTCTCCGGGGACACCGTCCTGGCGACCGGCCGCCAGGGCGTGTTCTTCGGCGTGCTCGAGGAGATGTCGCGCCACTTCGAGCGGATCGACGTGATCTCGCCCCGGCCCGACGGCGCGATCACCACGCGCGAGCTGTTCGGAAACGTCCACCTGCATCCCGCGACGAGCTCGCGCCTGCTCCAGGTGCGCCACGTCCTCCGCACCGCGCGGCGCCTCATCGCGGAACGGCGCTACGCGCTGATCACGAGCCACGACTACGGGTTCTTCTACAACGGCATCGCCGCCTATCGCATCCATCGGGCGACCGGGGTGCCGTACCTCTCCGAGATCCACCACGTGCCGGGCCATCCGCGGCCCGCGTCCCTGCGCGAGCGGATCGACCTGCCGTTGAACCAGATCTACGCGCGCTTCGCGGCGCGTCACGCGGTCGCGATCCGCGTCGTCAACCGCGTCGAGATGCCGGCGCTCCTGCGCTCGTTCGGAGTCCCCGAACGGAAGATCCGCGTCATCCCGTCGCTCTACCTCGACACCGAGGCCTTCCGGCCGCGCGCGGTCGACAAGCGCTACGACGTCGTGGCGTGCGGGCGGCTCGTGGCGAACAAGCGCTTCGACATCGTCATCGATGCGATCAAGCGGCTGGCGAACCAAGGGCGCGAGATCTCGCTCCTGCTGATCGGAGACGGCCCTTTGAGGGAGAAGCTCCTCGAGCAGGCGGCCACGGCGGGCGTCCGCGGGCAGATCACGCACGTGACGTTCCTTCCGACGGTGGCCGACCTCGCGGACGCCTACGCCTCGGCGCGCGTGCTCGTCTGCGCCTCGAGCAGCGAAGGAGGACCGCGCGTCACGTGCGAGGCGATGGCGTGCGGGGTCCCGGTCGTCTCGACTCCGGTCGGCATCATGACCGAGCTCGTCCAGGACGGCGAGAACGGGGTCCTGTTCGAGTGGGACGCCGCCCGGCTCGCGGCCGCGATCGCGTTGCTCCTCGACGATCCGGCGCGCGCGCGGCGGATCGGCGAGCGCGGGCGCCAAGCGGTGCTGCCGTTCGAACGGGTGAAGATGATCCGGAACTACGTGGAGTCGCTGAAAGAGCTCGCGCGGGAGGCACGGTGAGGCTGCTCGTGCTGACGCAGGTGCTCGACCGCGACGACCCGGTGCTCGGCTTCACGCACGGTTGGATCGAGGCGCTCGCTCGGCACGTCGACCGCGTCGTCGTGGCGCCGTTGAAGGCGGGCGTCATCGATCTCCCGGCGAACGTCGAGGTTCGATCGCTCGGGAAGGAGGATGGCCTCGGCACCGCCGGCGTGCTCGGGCGTTTCGTGCGCGAGGTCGGCTCGCTCTGCCTGCGGCGGAAGGTCGACGCGGTGCTCGCTCACATGGTCCCGCGCCTCGCGGTCTACGCGGCGCCGTTCGTGCTTGCGCGCGACGTGCCGCTCTTCCTCTGGTACACGCACAAGGCTGTCGACTGGAGTCTGCGCGCGGCCGAGCCCCTGGTTCGCAAGGCGTTCACGGCCTCCGAGCGTTCGTTTCGCTTGCCGTCGGCGAAGAAGGTCGTGACCGGGCACGGGATCGACACCGCGCTCTTCTCGCCGCCCCCGGCCGGCGCGTTGCGGCCGACGCACGACGTGGCGGTGGTCGGGCGCATCGCGCCGGCCAAGGACCCTCTGACGGTCGTCGAGGCGGCCGGCATCCTCGCGGAACGGCGGCGACCGATCTCCGTCCTGTTCGCGGGCGGCACGCTGCTCTCCGAGCACGACGCGTACGAGCGGGAGTTCGAACGGCGGATCGATGAGCTCGGCGTCGGCGAGCAGATCGAGCGGCTCGGTCCGGTCCCGCACCCGCGCATCCGCGACGTTTTCTATCGAGCCCCGTACTTCGTCACCCCGTCGTTGACGGGGAGCGTCGACAAGACGGTCCTGGAGGCGATGGCGTGCGGTCGCATCGTGCTTACGTGCAACGAGTCGTTCGAGGAGGTTCTCGGCGACCTCGCGCCGCGGCTCATGTTCGCGCCGCATGACGCGCACGGGCTCGCCGCTCGGCTCGCCGCGCTCATCGATCTCGATCCGGCCGAACGGGCCGGCGTGTCGCGGCGCCTCATCGAGGTGGTCCGCCGTGACCACGACCTCGATCGGCTCGCCGCGCGCCTGGTCGCCGAGATGACCCCGTTCATCGAGGGAGGGGCCGGCGTTGGCGGATCCTGAGCGAACGATGGACGTCGGGGACGCGATCCGGCGGCGGCGCAGCGTGCGGCGCTTCGATCGTGACCGTCCGGTGCCGCGCGAGCTCCTGCTCGAGATCCTCGATGCCGGCCGCTGGGCGCCCTCGTCGTGCAACCTGCAGACCTGGGACTACGTCGTCGTCGAGGACGACGACCTGCGGCGACGTCTCGCGGCCGAGACGAAGTCGGTGTCGATCGCGCCGGTCGCGGTCTTCGTCGTCTACGACCGCGAGCTCGCGCGCGAAGGGCTCGCCAACGTCCAGAGCGCGTCCGCGTCGATCATGACGATGCTCCTGAAGGCGACGAGCCTCGGTCTCGCTTCGCTCTGGGTGAACGCGCTCGGCGATCGCGACCGCGTGCGCGCCCTGCTCGGCGTCCCCGACGATCTCGAAGTGCTCGCGCTGGTCTGCCTCGGCTTTCCGAAGGACGACCCGCCGCCGCCTCCCGAGCGCCGCGCGCTGAACGAGGTCGTGCATTGGGACCGCTACTCCGGTGGCGGCGGCCTGCCGAAGTCGCCCGACCCGAACGACTGGACGCTCGACGAGATCGGGCTCTACTTCAAGCGGAAGCTGCAGAGCGGGACCCGCTACAACAAGCCGATCGTGTCGTTCTTCGAGCCGGTGATGCGCGCGGTCGTCGAGTCGCTCGGCGAGCTCGGCGGCGACCAGGCGCTGCTCGACGTCCTGCCGGGGACCGGCATCTACACCGAGGCGCTCCACGAGCACTACGGAGCGGTCGACCTCGCGGTGATGGAGTCCTCCGCCGAGAACCACTTCTTCGCGGCGCGCCGCTCGGGCGGGCGGGTGGGGTTCGTACCGTTTCCGCGCGAACGCTTGGAACAGATCCTGGACGCGTGCGCGCCGGCGGGCGCCACGGTACGGCTCGCGCGCGAGTCGGGAGGGCTGCCCGTGATGCCTCGCGTGCTTCCGCGGCCGGAGCTCGCTCCGGGACCGTTCGACGCGGCGACGATCCTGTTCCGGCTCGAGGGGATCCCGCGCGTCGAGCGTACGCGGCTCCTCGCCGACGTGTTCGATCGGCTGCGGCCGGGCGGGAGGCTCGTCGTCGCCTACACCAGCCGGCGCTCCTGGCATCGGCCCGCCTACGCGCTGCGGCGCCGGCTCGGACGGAATTCGGTCGAGTACGCACCGGTGCCGGAGCCGAACATCATCGGGCCGTACGAGGCGCTCGCCCCGGGAGAGGTCGAAAGGGCGCTGATCGGGGCGGGATTCCGCCGTGAGTCCGAGATCCGGCTGTTTCCGTTGCCCGATCTCGAGATCATCGGGCCGAAGTTGGAACGCGCGGGGGGCGTGATTCGTCTCATGGGACGATGTCTGACGTTCGGCACCGCTCTGTTGAAGCCCGTCGAGGCTCTGCTAAAACCGTTCGCGCGGATTCGCATCGAATGTCTGACAAGACCTTGAACCACCTCGACTTCCTGCGCGGAGTCTCGAATTACTTCTCCGGCCGCGAGGCGGCCGACGGGAGCATCGTCTGTCCGCGTCATCACATCGAGCACACTGGCAAGGTGGTCTACTCGGCGTCGATCGACCTGGTGCTGCTGCGCCGGACGGGGGACGAGCGGTACAAGGAACGGATCCGCCGGCGCGCGCTCCGCACCGTGAGCATGGTCAAGAAGGATCCGAACACCGGCGCGTCGGTGTTCTTTCCGGGCAGCCTCGACCACCGCAACGCCGCGTCGAACCTGATCGACTCGGGCGCCTGCTGCGACGTGCTCTGCGAGCTCATCGAGGAGGTCCCGGAGCTCTTCTCGGCCGAGGAGATCGAGCGTCTCAAGGCCGCGGTCGACGACGTCTGCGACACGTACCTCACGACGGCGGTCATCGTGAAGGAGGTGCCGGCGCAGCGGCTGTGGGGCGCGACCGGCCTCGCGCGCGCCGCGCGCGCCCTCGATCGGCCGCGCTACGGCGAGAAGGCGCGTGAGGCGGTGAGGCTTGCGATCGAGCAGGCGAACGACGACGGCTCGATCCCGTACATGCCGGAGCCGGAGAAGCACAACGAGCACGTCGGCCTGGCCGACATCACCTCCTACTATCATTCGCGCCATCTCGGGTTCATCTCCTACGTCTACCGCTGCCTCGACGAGGTGATGGAGGACGAGGTCCAGCAGTTCATGCAGAAGGGGCTGCAGTTCCTGATCGCGCTCTACGGGAAGGACGGTCTGAAGCCGCTCTGCAACGAGGCGAAGCAGTGGTACTGGGAGTCGCCGTACGAGGTCGCGAGCCACTCGTTCGACGTCCACGCCTTCGTCGAGTGCGCGAAGCGGTTCGACGACCCGTACGCGGCGTGGTTCGCGAACCTGTCGTTGCGGCGGCTCGTCGAGCACGTCGACGCCGACGGTGGGGTCTTCAGCCACGAAGGCGAGGAGATCAACTTCCAGTGCCGGGACTTCTGGAACGGCCACGTCGCGTGGATCGCGCGCGTCGTCGATGATCTCCCCCGGAACGCGCCCGAACCGCCGCCGCGCGGACTCGAGACGTTCAGCGACGCGGGGCTGCTCCGCGTCGAGCGCAAGGACTACGTGGCGCTCGTGCGCGGCCGGAAGCAACCGATCAACATCTCGTTCGGCGGCGAGGCCGGGGGCGGAAGCCTCGTCTACTTCGGCCGGCGCGACACCGGGTTCAAGGACCGCGTGAAGATCCCGAAGTGGACGTCCCTCGCCCCGGGAAACTACGTCGTCACCCCCGTGAACCGCCCGTCGTTCAAGCAGCGGGTGATGTCGTTCTACCGAGACAATCGCCACGACATGCGGTTTCGGCTCTACATCGCCAACGTGGAGCGCAAGGCGGGCAACACGCGCATGGCGCTCGAGTACCCGCTGCGCCACGTAGTGTCGAAGCTCCGCGACGAGATGAAGGGGCGCTTCGCGAGCCACTTTGACGTCAACCCGTCCGTCTCGCAGGCGGATGATGCCGAGCTCGTCTACTCGTCGATGCTCGCGCGCCGCGACGGCACGATCCTGAAGGGCTCGTCGTTGACGCGGCGTTACCTGTTCGGCGAGCTCGAGCTCGAGGTCGATGAGGTCTTGCAGCTCGACGAGGCGGTGCGAGCGATCCTCTACGAGTCGATCGAAGGGGCGCGCGAGCTCGAGATCGTGACCGGCGCGCCGTACCGCACGAACGGCAAGACGGTCATCTTCCAGCCCGAGGAGTTTCCGGCGACGATCCGGATCTCGTATCGGTTGTAGGGTGCGCCGCTCAGTCGGGCAGCTTGGGCGTGGTCGGGAAGAACTGGGATTGGCCGCGGCCGCGGTCCTTCTCGCGCTGCCCGCGATGCCAGCAGGCGAAGCAGCGCGGCTCGTAGAAGTCGCTCGCGCCGACGAGCACGCGGGCGCTGGGCGCGTCCGGACGGCGGAACGTGTAGTACGCGTCGTGCTTGCACACGGTGCAGACGGCCGGGCACTTCACGACTTCCTCCGCCATGCCGAGGATCGGAGCGACCGAGTCCCAGACGCGCCCGTCCGAGTCCATGTCGAGCGTCGCGATGACGACCTTCTTCCCGAGGCCGCCGAGGCGCCGCACGACCTCCGCGACGCCCTCGAGCATGAACGCCTCGTCGATGCCGACGACGTCGATCTCGTGCGCCTGCGTCACGATCTCGTCCGCGTGCGCGATCCGGCTGGCGGGAAACGACGCGCCGGAGTGGGCGCGGATCGCTTCGTCGCCGTCCCGCGTGTTCATGGCTGGGGTGAAGGCGCGGACGCGGACCTTCTGGATGCGCGCGCGGACGAGACGCGAGATCAGACCTTCGGTCTTGCCACCCCACATCGGGCCGCAGTAGACGAGCGGGCTGCGCAACGGGGTCTCCTTCTCGGGCGCGTCGCGGGCGGAGGGGGAAGCCGAGGATGATAGCGACGAAACTCGAAACGCGGTCGGCGAACACCTTCTATCCACCACCGTCGACGTAGCCGGCCTCGGCCAACGCCTTCAGCGTCTCCGGGTCCTTCGGGCCGAGCTGCCCGTCGTCGCGGGAGCGGATGCCGCGGAGCAGCTCCTTCGGTCGTTCGAGACGGGCGCGAAGGTCGGGGTCGTCGGCGAGGTTGCGAAGCTCGCCCGGGTCGTCGGCGATCCGGTAGTACTCGAACTCGCGGCCGTTCGGCGCGCGCGGGTCGTGGATCAGCTTCGCCGGCTCGGGCAGGACGAAGGCGCGCTGTCGATCGAGCGGGTCCCGAGGCTTCGGGCCGCCGGCGAAGCGCGGGTTGTATTCCGCCATCAGGGGCTCTCCCGACTCCGCGTAGACCATCCGCCCCTGGATCGTGCCTCCGGCGAGCGCGGCGGCGAACGAGCGCGCGCGGTTGCCGCCGTGCAGGTCGAGCCCGAACAGCTCGGCCAGCGTGGGGGCGACGTCGATGGCGCCGACTTGCTCGCGCACGACCGCGGCGGGCCAGGTGGGGCAGTGGACGAGGAGCGGGACGCGCAGCGTCGCGTCGTAGACGAACTCGCCGTGATCGAACCAGAAGTCGTGCTCGCCCAAGCTCTCGCCGTGGTCGGCGGTCACCACGACCACCGTGTCGTCGCCGCGACCGCGGGCGGCGAGCGCGTCGAGGACCCGCGCGATCTGCCGGTCGGTGTGCTCGATCTCGCCGTCGTACAGGGCGATGACTCGCTCGACGTCCAGCTCCGAGTAGCGATCGATTCCGAACTTGTGCCGGCCCTTGCCGGCCTGGACCGCCTCTTCGTGGGACTTCGTCTGGGGCCCGGTCCGGCGTCCTTCGTCGTCGACGGGCCAGTAGTGGAAGTAGTCGCGATACCGCCCGGCATAGGCCGGGGTGACGCGGTCGGCGAGGCCGCCGGCGTGGTTCCAGTACGGGGCGTGCGGATCGCGGAAGTGGAGCCAGAGGAAGAACGGCTCGTCCTCGTGCTCGGCCAGCCACCGCTCGGCCGCCTGCACGACCACCTCGGCGCGCAGGTCCGCGTTCCTCGTCTTCTCGAAGTAGACGAAATCGTCGAAGCCCTGGTCGAGGCCGCGCGGTCCCATCGGCCACAGGAACGGGACGACGATGAACGCGGCGGTGCGGTAGCCCGCGTCGCGGAACCGTTCCGGAAGCGTGACGTGCTCGCCGGCGAGCGGCTCGTGCAGACCGCGCACGCCGTGCTCGATCGGATCCTTGCCGGTGAGGATGCTCGCGAGCGACTGCGTCGTCCGGCCGATCGGGACGAGCGCGCGCTCGAACCTCGTGCTCCGCGCCGCGAGCGCGTCCAGGTTCGGCGACGTCGGCCGCTCGTAGCCGTACGCGCCGAGGTGGTCGGCGCGCAGCGTATCGACGGTGATCAGGACCGCGGAGCGCCACGGACCGGCCGGCGCGGGCCGGCGGGAGCAGCCGAGGATGAGAAGCGAAGCGAGCACGATCGCGGCAGGCGCAGGGCGGGTCATCGTCAGGTCACCGTCCGAGTCGCAGGCGGAACAGGTAGCCCGCATCGGTCTGGTGCACGCGCTCCCAGCGCCCGTCCTGCGGGATGCTCATGATCGCACGCGCGACGCCGCGATCGTACGAGCGCAGCAGCAGATAGATGGGACGCCGCAGCGAGTGCAGGAGCTCGTAGTCCTCCGGCTGGAGGCGTTCGCCGCCGAAGATCGAATCGACGATGCGAAACCGATGCAGGAACCCAGGCTCGTAGTCGGTCATGTAGTACGGGACGTCCGTCAGCACCGGCCGGTGCGCGAGCACCGCGATCTCGTCGCCGTGAAGCGGCCCTGCGAAGTGGCGGTCCTTCATCCTGGGGTTGTCGATGATCACTGCGTCGGCCGGCGTGTTCGTCCGGATCCACTCGTACATCTCGGCGATCGGGTGGGCGTCGAAGTCGACGACGACCCGCGTCCCGTCGCCGTGGTACGGCAACGTCGCGTTCGCGTGCGCGCGGTACGCGTTCCAGATCAGTGCGTTCGTCGGCACGAAGAGGAGCGTGACGACCACCGCGATCGCCCCGGCGATGACGGACGAGAACCGCGCGAAGAGAAGCGCGAGCGAGCCGGCCGCGAAGACGCCCAGGAGCGGCGCGGCCATGCGGACGAGCTTGTACTCGGAAGCCACCGGGAACGACAGCACGATCGCGGTGACGAGGAGCGGCAGGAGCGAGATCGAGAGCAGGGTCGTCCCACGGTCCTTGCGCCGCGCCGCGGCGATCGCGGCGGGGACGGCGAGCAGGAGGATCGGCCCGAGGTTCCAGAGGACGCGCGAGAGCTTGGCGAGCTCCGGTTTCACCGCGAGGAGCTGCTCGCGCGGCAGGTCCGGCGCGCCGCTGCCGACGAGGACGAACGGCAGGGCGAGGAGGAGCCCGGCGATCAGCGCGCCGGCCGCGAGAAGCGCGCCGCGCCGCACGCCGCCCCACCCGGACGGGAGGAGCAGGACGAGCGCGGCGGCGCCGAGGGCGAGCCCGGCCGTGGCGCCGGTGATCGGCGAGAGCGCGATCGACCCGGCGATCGCGAGCCCGGCGAGCCCGGCGAGCGGGAGCTCCGGCCGGCGAACGAGTCGAGCGAGCAGAAGCCACGACGCGAGCAGCAACGTGAACGAGACCGGGAACGACGACACGTTCATGAACTTCGTGAACGTGGCGCTGATCCGCTCGTCGCCGCCGATCGTGAGCTCCTTGATGTAGTGGATCGGGTCGGCGCCCCCGGCGACCTCCTCGAGCGAGACCTCCGGGTGTCGGCCGCGGAAGAAGAACGCGCCGAACGGGTTCAGCCCGAGGAAGCCGAGCGGCACCGCGAGGGCGGCCGCCGCCCGCGAGCGGAACGCGTCGTTCGCGAGGTGCGCGAGGAGGAGCAGGAACGCGGTCAACGTGAGGAGGTTGCTCGCGCAGAAAACCGTCGTCGGCTCGACGGCGCCGATCTCGCCGGCGGCGGCCGACGCCACGTGGTACGCCCAGTAGTAGCGCACCGGCCGCCCCGCGAAGAACGGGTTCTCGGGCGGCACGCCGCGGTCGACCGCGCTGTAGAGGATCGACGCGTGGAGCATCCCGTGGATCGACGCGCGCACCCGGTTGCTCTCGACGATCGGCGCGGCGATGACCGCCGTGATCGCGACGGCGAGGAGCAGCGCGGGCGCACCGACGGACGTCGGCCCATCGCGCTCCAGCCCCTCGTCATCGTCATCCGCGCGGCGCGGGCGTCGATACAGGTCGGCGACCAACGCGCCGAGGACCGCGAGCAGGACGAGCCGGGCCGACGCCATCGCCGAGAAGTCGGCGAGGAGCAGCACGGTCATGAACGCGCCGACCACGAACGGGGAGAGGGCGAGCGAGAGCGCCAAAGCGAGCGACGCGGCGCAGCGGGCGGGGTGGACCCAGGCGAGCACCGCGGCGCCGGGCGGGACCGAGAGCGCCGCGATCGCGAGGATCACGCGCGCTGTGCCGAGCCCGTCCACGAAAGACGCGATCAGCGCCAGCAGGACGAGTCCCGCGAGGCCGACCGAGGCGCTCCACCTCATCGGACGTAGCCTTGCTCCCGAAGCATCCGCAGGTGCTCGGCGTCGGTCGTATCCGCGAGCGAGCGGGCCTGGATCCCCTTCAACCACGACTGGGTCGCCTTGAAGAGGTACTCCGCGACCGGCGCGTGGCGTTCCTCATCGATCAGGTTCACCTGCTCGTCGGGGTCGGTCGCGACGTGATAGAGCTCCTGCTCCAGGATCGGGTACCGGCCCTCCTCCGGCGGGTTCCTCGGCGAGACGCCTTTCGGGTTCCAGACGTACGACCACTCGGGGTTCCGCGTGCAGAAGATCAACTCGTCCTGGCCGGTCGGCGAGTGCTTGGCCTCGACGTCGATCAGCGCGAACGAGAGCCCCTTCGCCGGTCTCGCCTTTCCGAGCAGCACGTCGGTCAGGTCGTGGCCGCGCAGCCGCGTGTCGCCTTCGCCGGGCCCCTTGTCGAGCCCGAGCCAGTTCAACACGGTCGGCATGAAGTCGACGCTCTCGACGATCCCGTCGACGACCTGGCCGGACGGGATCTGGCCGGGCTGATGGAAGATCATCGGGATGCGCGTGCTGGAGCGGTAGACCGAGCTCGCGTGGTAATAGTAGCGGTTGTGGCTGTAGAGGTCCTCGCCGTGGTCGGCGGTGAAGACGAACAGCGTGTCGTCGAGGAGCCCGCGCTTCTCGAGCATCCGCCGGATCAGCTCGACACCGGTGTCGACGAACGACACCGTGCCGTCGTAGACGTCCTCGACGTGCGCGCGGTCGGCCGGCGCGAGGTCGATCTGCTCGGCGAAGATGCGGTCGGTCCACTCGGGAGAGGCGTCGACCTGACCGGCGTAGAGCGGATCGGTGTGGAGCGTGTCGAACGGCGCGGGCGGCGCGTACGGCTTGTGCGGATTCATGAAGTGGATCCACAGGAACTCGCGCTGGTCGTCGTCCCCGAATCGTCGCTCGATGTAGCGCTCGGTGAAGCGAATCATCTCGCGCTCGTCACCGAACATGCGATAGTCGCTCGGCTCGAAGCCCTGTTCGATGTTGCCGTGCTTCGGGCCGAGCACGGGCTGCGCGTTGACGCAGAAGTTGTGGAAGCCCGCGTCGCGGAGGCGCTCGGCGAGGAGCCACTCGTCGTCCTGGACCTTCTTGAGGTTCGTGAGCACGCCGTGCTCGAGCGGGTACTTCGACGTGAAGAACGACGCCATCGACGGCAGCGTCATTCCGCGGTTCGCGTACGCGTCGACGAACCGCAGCCCATTCGCGGCGATCCGGTCGATGTGCGGTGAGGACGCGACGGGCGGGGTCCGGCGGCTCTGGCGGCCGTAGCAGCTCATCCGGTCGGCGCGCAGGGTGTCGACCGTGATCAGGACGAGGTGCCTCGCGCGCGGCTCTGGGCGGCGCGAGCACGCGGGGAGAAGAAAGGCGGCGATGGCGAGCCATCGGAGCGTGACAGCGGGGCGCATGACGCCAAGAATACGACGCTCATGAACCAATTGCGAACTCGATGGAGCGCCTTCGTGCGCGGCGCGGTGGAGCGCCGGCTCTCGGGCGGCCACGCGTTCGATGACGCCACGCGCTTCGTGCTGCGCGCGGCGGTGGCGGAGATCGCGCGTCGGGCCGGGCGCGCGGCGCCGTGGTCGGAGCGGATCGATTCCGGCGGCGCCGACCTGCCGGACCTCGCCGCGGACGAGCTCGGCGCGCTCTACGAGCCGTTGCTCGACCGCGAGGCGCGCCGCGCTCCCGCGGATGACGAGGTCGTCCTGATCGGCGACGACGAGCAGCTCGCGTTGCCGAGGTCGCGCCTCGACGCGCGCGCTCCGGCCGATCGGGCGATCCTCGGCGACGACCCGGTCGTGCGGCGGACGGTCCCGTGCGGCGCCCCCTACCTCCACCCCGTGCCGGGACGGAGGAAGACGGCCGGCGCGTGGTACACCGGCGATCCGCTCGCGGCGCCGACCGTCGAGCGCGTGTTGGGTCCCGGGGCAGGCGGGAGGAACGATCGAACGGACCTTCCGCGCGTGGTCGACGCCGCGATGGGCGGAGGCGCGTTTCTCGTCGCCGCGTTGCGTGTGCTCGTCCGCGCGGGAGGTCGTCGCGCCGGAGAAGTCGTCCATCGATCGTTGTTCGGCGTCGACGTCGACCCGCTCGCGGTCGAGCTCGCTCGACTCGCGCTCTGGCTCGAGGCGGACGACGAATCGCTCGACCTCGGCGCGCTCGAGCAGAACCTGCGTGTCGCCGACGGGCTGTTCGACCACGCGCTCGAGGACGGCTCGTTCGACGCGGTGATCGGCAACCCGCCGTGGGAGATCGTGAAGCCGAACTCGCGCGAGTTCTTCCTCGCCGTCGATCCGTTCTACCGCCGGCTGGGCAAACGCGAGGCGCTCGCGCGCCGCGCCGAGCTGTTCGCCGAGGACCCGACGCTCGAGGCGGCGTGGGAGGAACACGTGCGGCGGCATCGCGAGTTCACGGCGCGAGTTCGCGGGTCGCCGCGCTTCGCGCGCCAGGGGTCGGGAGACACGAACACGTACAAGCTGTTCATCGAGCGCGCACTCGGCCTGCTGGCGCCGGGCGGAGGGCTCGGGCTGATCGTGCCGTCCGGCATCGTCACCGACCTCGGCGGCCGCGCCCTGCGCCGCCACCTGCTCGAGGAGAACCGCCTCGAGTGGCTGTTCATGTTCGAGAACAAGCGGGGCATCTTCGACATCCACCGGAGCTGGAAGTTCGGTGCGATCGTGGCGCGGAAGGGCGGGACCACGGAGCGCGTGAGGACCGCGTTCCTCATGCGCGATCCCGCGGCGTGGGCGAGCGCGAAGCCGCCGGCGATCGAGTATCCGCGGCGTCTCGTCGAGCGGTTGTCGCCGCGGTCGTTCGCGTTCCTCGAGGTGCAGGACGCCGGCGAGCTCGAGCGGATCGATCGGATGTTCGACGACGCGGTGCTCATCGGCGAGCTCGCGCCGGCGACGTTCCGCTACCGGCGCGAGTTCGACCTGACGAACCACGTGCGGCTGTTTCGGACGGCCGAGGAGCTCGCGCGGGAGGGCCTCGCGCCGGACGGCGTGGGGCGGTTCGCCGACGCGGGCGGCGCGGTGCGCGCGCTGCCGCTGATGCAAGGCGTGATGGTCCAGGCGTGGAACCCGGCCGCGGTGGCGTGGGTGGGGGGGTACGGATCGCGCGCGGACTGGCGCGACGTGCCGTTCGACCAGCGCGTCGTTCGCGCGCGCTATCACGTCCGGCTCGAGGACGTGCGCGAGCGCTGCCCCGGCGCCCTCGCGCCGCGGCTCGGCTTCCGCGACGTCCAGAACGCGACGAACGAGCGGACCCTGCTCGCCGCCCTCGTCCCGGGCTTCCCGTGCGGCAACACCGTGCCGACGCTTTCCACCGGCGACGCGCTCGAGGACCTCCGACTCCTCCCCGTCCTGAACTCATTCGTGCTCGATCGCGTGCTGCGGCTCAAGATGAGCCAGAATCACGTGAACTGGTTCTACGTGCGCGAGCTCCCGCTGCCGCGCCGGCTGTTCGGCGAGCTGGGCGACGCGTTGGTGCCGAGCTCCGCGCGGCTCGCGTGCGTCGGCCCGTGGTTCGACGACGTCCGGGCTCGCCTCGCGGAGCGATTCGGCGCAGCTCGCGTCGACGCCCTGGTCGACCACGAGGAACGCCGCTCGCTGCGGGTGCGTCTCGACGCCGCGGTGGCATGGCTCTACGGGATGCGGAGGGAGGACCTCGCGTCGCTCTTCGCCGACTGCGGCCGCTCGGTGGAGGAGCTCGCGGCGTCCGGCCTGCGGCGCGCGCTCGATCCGAAGGGATTCTGGCGCGTCGACCGCGACCGTCCGCCCGAGCAACGGCTTCCCGCCCGGGTCCAACGCGCGTTCGTCCGGCTCGAACGAGCGACGGCCGCGTCGAGCGACCCTTGCGCCGCCCTCGCCGCGTTCCTCGACGGCGCGCCTTGCGCGGCGTCGTCCGCGCCGCGGGGAACGTAGAGTGGGGGCGATGCCCGACCGCCCGAGCCTTCCGCGCATCCACTACGTCGCGAACGTCCGCCTCCCGAGCGAGCGGGCCAACGCGTACCAGATCTTCGCGCAGTGCGACGCGCTGGTCGCGCGCGGGGTCGACGTGGTGCTCATCGCTCCCAAGCGCCGGAACCGGTTCCGCCTGTCGGACGATCGGATCCCCGCCTACTACGGGCTGCGTCAGGCGCCGCGGCTCGAGCGGTTGTTCACGATCGATTGGATCGAGTCGGTGCCGCGGTGCATGCAGCGCGCGCCGTTCGTCCTGCAGTCGATCACGTTCGCGGCCGCGGTGGGACGACGACTGCGCCGGAACCGCGCGCGGCTCGTGTACTCGCGCGACCCCTGGACGCTGGCGTGGCTGTCGAAGCGGCCGGGAGGGACGCCGTCGCTCTACTACGAGGTGCACGACCTGCCCGAGCGGCGCGAGGCGTTGGACCGGCTCTCCTCCGCGCTCCGACGCTGTCGCGGCGTGATCGCCATCACCGCAGGACTCGCGGCCGACGTACGCGGGCTCGGCGTCGCCGAGGATCGGATCAGGGTGCTCGCCGACGGGTTCGATCCGCGTCGCTTCGAGACCGCGCCGGACCGCGCCCGCGCCCGGGCCGAGCTTGGCCTGGACGCGGACCGTCCGCTCGCCGTCTACACCGGTCACCTCTACCCGTGGAAGGGGGCGCACGTGTTGGTCGAGGCGGCGGCTCGGTCGACGCGGTTCGACGTGTTGCTCGTCGGTGGGTGGCCGGACGATCGGGCTCGGCTCGCGCGGCGGGTCGAGGAACTCGGTGCATCGAACGTCCGGCTGGTCGAACCGGTCGAGCCGGCGCGCGTCCCCGAGTTTCTCGCCGCGGCGGACGTGGTCGTGCTGCCGAACTCCGGCGGGACGCGGATCTCGGCGCGCTACACCTCGCCGCTGAAGCTGTTCGAGTACATGGCCGCCGGGCGCCCGATCGTCGCCTCTGACCTGCCGTCGATCCGCGAGGTCCTGGACGAGTCGAACGCGGTCCTCGTCCCCGCGGACGACGCGGAGGCACTGCAGGCGGGGATCGAGCGTTGTCTCGCCGATCGCGCCGCGGCCGATCGGCGCTGCCGCCGGGCGCGAGACGACGTCGCTGGGTACACCTGGGATGCGCGGGCCGACCGGCTGATTGCGGCGCTTGCGGAGTGGGAGGGACGAGCATGAGTCGAACGAGCGTCCTCCGAGGGCGGCGCGGGACGCTCCTCTTGGTCTTGCTCTCCGCGCTCGTGTTCCGCGTCGCGTCGATCGAGCACAGCCTGCCCTACTTGTACGTGCCGGACACGCACATGATCCGCGGGGCGCTCGGCATGGCGCAGGCGCGCGACCTCGCGCCGCCGGCCGGGCTCTACACGTCGTACCCCTACCTGATGCCGTACCTGCTGCTCCCGCCGTTCGCGATCCTGTACGCGGGCGGCCGGCTCACCGGCGCGTGGGGGAGCTCCACCGACTTCGCGGCGCGGATCACGGACGACCCGACGCCGGTCTACCTGATCGCGCGTGGTCTGGTCGCGCTTCTCGGCGTGCTCGGCGTCTACCTCGCGTGGCGTGTCGGCCGGCGCACCGTGGGGAAGGGGGCCGGGCTGCTCGCCGCGCTCTTCGTGGCGAGCTCGTTCCTGCTGGTGCACCTCGCGCAGAGCGCCCGGCCGTGGGAGGCGATGGTGACGTTCGTGCTGCTGACCGCGCACGCGTCGCTGAAGTACGCGCGGAAGGCGTCCGCGCGGCGCGCGCTCTGGATGGGGCTCTGCGCGGGGCTCGCGATCGCGTGCCATCAGGGCGGCGGGCTCGCCGTGCTGCTGCCCGCCGCCGCGGTCCTGGCCCGCCGATCGGGCGGCATCGGCCGCGTCGTGCGCGACGGCCTCCTGGCCGCGTCGATGTTCGGCGTCACGGCCCTCGTCGTCGGGTTCCCGTACGTGCTGCGCGGTTCGGGAGCCGCGGTCGGGGTGGAGAGCGAGCAAGCTCCCGAGGAGAAGCTCGACCTCGGTGGGCAGTCGTTCGCGTTCGACTCCTTCGGGCTCGCCCGCGTGAGGGAGGTCGCCACCGGGTTCTTCGGGGCCGACCCCGCGTTGGTCGTCGCCGCGATCCTCGGGCTCGCCGCCGGCTGGCGCCGGATGCGGAGGCGACGCGTCCGCGCCGTCGTGCTCGTCTATCCCACCGCGCTGGCGCTGCTGTTCGTCTTCTACGAAGGGACGCACGTTCGCTACCTCGCGCCGCTCGTCCCGTTCCTGGCGCTGTTCGCGGGGGCGTTCGTCGCAGCGGGCTGGCGGCGGCCGGCGCTGCGGCCGCTCCTCCTGCTGATCGTGCTGTTCCCGATGGTCCAGGTCGTGCGGCTCGCCTGGGTCCTGCACCGCACCGACACCCGGACCGCGATGCTCGGCGAGATCGCCGCGATCGTCCCGGCGAATGCCACGATCGCGGTCGAGGCGTACGGCCCGCCGCTCCGGTTCTCGCCGGCCGCGCGCGACCTCCTGCTCGTGAACGGGCGGTGGACGTCGCGACGCGAGGAGCGTGAGGCGACGGACGAGGCTCCCCTCGAGCCGCACCGGCCGCCGTACCGGGTCGTGCCCCTCGAGCGGTTCTACGCGTTCAAGTCGGTCTGGCCCCACCAGTGGACCGACCCCGGGAGGCGCGGCGAGGCGGAGAAACCGGTCGAGGCGTTCCTCGACGAGGTGGGCGCGCGCTGGCTGGTCACGACCGAGAAGTTCCCGACCGCCCCACGCAACTCCGCGCTCGACGACGTCCTCGCCCGCCGCGGCGACAAGGTGCTGGAACGGCTCCCGTACCGCGGGAGCCCGCCGGCGCACGTGAACCTGCCCATGGACCTCGGGTTCCCCCTCACGCAGATCTGGCGGGTCGAGCGACCCGGTCCCGCCCTCGCGCTCTGGCGGATCCGTCCGGGCTGACCCGACGACGAGCGGCGCGATCGCGCCGGTGGAGGATCGGTGGAGGACGGCGTGATTGCGCCGGTCGAGTCGGTTCGGTACGTACCCGGGGAATCACGACGCTTCCGGGAGATCCCGCGTGCGCCTCCTCGCCCTCACTCATTCGCTCTCCGACGTCGACGGCGTCGGTCGTTACGGCACCGAGGTGCTGCGGCGGGTTGCGCCATCGTTCGAGTCGGTGACCGTGCTGATCGCACGCAAGCACCGCGGGCTCTCCGCGCGCCTGCCGCCCTCGCTCGACGTGCAGGTCGCGTTGCCGCCGGATTACCTCCTGTATCTGGGGTGGCCGAAGTTCGCCGCGTATGTCCTCGCGAAGATGCCCGCGGTGATCCGCGCCGCGCGCGACTGCGACCTGATCCACGCGCTCTCCGACTACCCGCACGCGCTGATGGCCGTCGTCGCGGGGCATTGGATGAAGAAGCCGGTCGTCGTCTCCGGACACGGCACCTATTCGGTCGCGCCGTTCCAGTACCGCGGCCATCGCCGCCTCATCCGATGGGCGTACTCGCGGGCGGACGCGGTCTTGATGGGGAGCCGCTTCGCGCTCGGACGTCTCGAAGAGCAGGTGAAGCTCGAGAACGCCCGTGTGGTCCGGTACGGCGTCGACCTGGACCAGTTCGCGGTCGCGTCCGAGAAGCCGGTCCCGGCCGGCACGCCGCGACGCTACGTGCTGACGATCGGCGAGGTGAAGGAGCGGAAGGGGCACCACGTCTCGATCCCTGCGTTCCTGAAGGTCGCGCCGATGCATCCGGACGTCGATCTGGTGGTGATCGGCAACCGCGTCCCGGAGCACCCGTACGACCAGGCCCGCCGGCGCGAGATCGACGCGGCCGGCCTGCGCGACCGCGTCCACTTCGTCGGCAACGTGAGCGAGGATGAGAAAGACGGGCTCCTCGCTCACGCCGAGGTGTTCCTCCTCACCCCGGTCACGAGCGCGGAAGGCGGGTTCGAGGCGTTCGGCCTGGTCTACCTCGAGGCGAACGCGTGCGGCGTGCCGACGGTCGGGATCCGCGACTCGGGAGCGGAAGACGCGATCCGCGACGGCGAAACCGGGTTCCTGGCCGACAAGGACGACGTGGATGGCGTGGCGGAACGACTCGACCGATTGCTCGGCGATCCGGACCTTCGCGGACAGCTCGGCCGCGCAGGCCGCACCTGGGCGGCCGAGAATCACTGGGACCGAACCGCGGCAGAGATTCGTGGAATCTACGGCAAACTATTGGAACGAAAAAAGATAGGTCGATGATCCGCGTTCGATCGTCGTGGGATGGAGAAGCTCGCTCCATCGTCACCGTCGGTGCGGTATCATTCCCGCGGTCGTTCACGCGAGAGGCCCGGGGCTCGCTCGGCGTCGAGTTCCTGGAGAGTCTTGGCCGATCTCGCTTCGTGAGCTATCCACTTGGACGAGCCTAAGTCAGGGCGGCCCGCCGCCTCGACGTGTTTCGCGAGCCGACGAACCGGAGTCCGGAGCCGATGAACAAAACGCTGTTGATGTACGTCACGCCCCCGGGGCAGGACGACGACTACATCGCCATGCCGCTCGGAATCATCTACCTGGGTGCGATCGTGCGAGAGTCGGGGCTCCCCGTGGAGTGCCTCGACGAGCGCGTGTCGACCGAGGAC
This sequence comes from uncultured Phycisphaeraceae bacterium, assembly GCA_964649825.1. Taxonomy (GTDB): domain Bacteria; phylum Planctomycetota; class B15-G4; order B15-G4; family JADJEK01; genus CAZYQW01. Next base: position 54,468 of record CAZYQW010000060.1, read on the forward strand.
GAGGTGAAGGCGGCGATCGCCCGGAACGACGTCATCGGCCTCTCGGCGCTCACGCCGCACGTGGGCCGGGCGATCCGCTGGGCCGAGTACGCGAAGCGGATGGGCAAGAAGGTGATGATGGGAGGGCCGCACGCGACCGTCGATCCCGACACCTTCCTCGACTCCGGACACTTCCACGTCGTCGTGCGCGGCGAGGCCGAGGACGCGATCGTCCCGGTCATCAAGCACTTCGACGAGCCGGACGCGCTGGCCGAGATCCTCGGGCTGAACTTCTACACCAAGAGCGGCGAGAAGACCCAGACGCCCGATCGTCCCCTGATCAAGGGCAGCGAGCTCGACGGCATCCCGTTCCCGGCGTGGGACATGCTCCCGTTCGACCGCTATACCGCGCTGAACCGGGAGCGTCTGTTCTACATCTTCACCAGCCGCGGCTGCCCGTTCCGCTGCATCTACTGCCAGAAGGAGCTGACCGGGCGCGGCTTCCGCACTCGCAGCGTGAAGAACATCGTGGACGAGCTCGAGCTGATCGTCGATCGCTACAAGCCGGGGAACATCCTCTTCATCGACGAGCTCTTCACCTGTCAGAAGAAGCGCGTCTACGAGATCTGCGACGAGATCATCCGGCGCGGCCTCAAGCTCAACTGGGCCTGCGAGACGCGCGTCGACATGATCGACTACGAGATGGCGGTGAGGATGCGCAAGGCCGGCTGCCGGCGCCTCTACTTCGGAGTCGAGACCGGCTCGCAGCGCTCGCTCGACACGCTGAAGAAGGACTGCAAGGCGTACAAGATCGTCGAGGCGATCCGCATCGTCCGTCGGGCCGGGATCTGGACCAAGGTGTTCCTGATCGTCGGGACGCCGGGCGAGACGATGGAGGACATCCGCGAGACCGAGCGCGTCATGCGCCTTGCGATGCCGGACCTGATCCGCGCGTCGCTCTTCAACCCGCTGACCGCGACCGAGTCGTTCGACAAGTTCAAGGACCGCATCGATCCCGAGCTCGTCTTCACCGAGTACGTCGATTCCGAGCGCTCGCCGTACATCCACGAGAACTTCGACAACGACGAGCTGAATCGCGTGCGCCGCAAGATGGTCTCGGACTACGAGCGCTGGTACAACACGGCGCCGCAACGTGCGAAGCGTTGGTTCAGCCGGCTGCAGTACTACTTCGAGAACCTCGAGGAGGGGAAGGTGCGGTTGAAGCGCGCGGTCGGGATCGGGAAGAAGCCGGAGTCGGTCGGAGTCGGCAGCATGGATATCTAGAGAGGTCGTCGGGCGCGGGCGGGGAGCCCTCCGTTCACCGGCGGTGGTCCTACGATGCGCGTCCTCATAGTGAACGACCTGTATGGACCGTCTTCCGCGGCTGGGGTCGCCGTCGGGACCGCGCGGGCGCTCGTGGAGCGGGGACATGACGTCGCGTTCGCGGCGACCGTTCAGGAGAAGGGGAAGGGCGGGACGTTCCGCGAACCTTCGGGCCTGGACGTCCACCTGATCGAGACCGACGCATACGATCTGCGCTGGCGGTCGTGGCGGAGCCTGTGGAATCGGCGAGCGGTGCGCGGGCTCGCGGGCGTGATCGACGCCGTGCAGCCAGACGTGGTCCACTTCCACAACGTCCACATCCATTTCTCCTATCGCGCGCTGGCGGTCGCGGCGCGGGCGGGTGTCGCCGTCGTGTTGAGCGTTCACGACGTCATGCCGTTCTGCTTCCAGAAGATGTTCTGTTTCGTCCACGAGGGGCTCGCGCCGAACGGGCCGCCGATCTCGTTCCGTGCGCCGATGCCACGGTGCATCCCGTGCGCGCGCTTCCGCTACAACCCGATCCGGAACGCTTGGATCAAGCGACACTTCCGCCGTTACGTGACGCGGCTGCTCGCGGTCTCCGATGAAATGGCTCGCGCGCTCCGCGAGAACGGGATCGAGAACGTCGAGACCCTCGCCAACGGGATCGACCCGCGCGGCGCGACGACGAGCCGCGGCGGCGAGGAGTTTCGCGCGCGGCACGGTCTGACCGGCCGGAAGGTCGTGCTCTACGGCGGCCGGCTCGATCATCGCAAGGGCGCCGAGCACCTGATCCGTGCGATGGCGCAGGTGCGCGAGCGGCTGCCGACGGCCGCGCTGCTCGTGGTCGGCTCGTCGCACGGCGGCTACGAGGATCGCATGGTCGACCTCGCGCACTCGCTCGGCCTCGGCGACGCGATGGTCACGACCGGCTGGCTCGACCAGGACGAGATGGCGCGCGCGTACGAGGCGGCCGACGTGATCTGCACGCCGTCGCTCATCTTCGAGTCGTTCGGACTCATCAACGCCGAGGGGATGCTGCGCGGCAAGCCGGCCGTCACGGCGTACTTCGGCGGGCCGAAGGACGTCGTCGAGGACGGCGTGAGCGGCTACCACGTGAATCCCCTTCACGTCGACGAACTCGTCGACCGCATCGGGCGCCTGCTCGCCGACGACGGGCTGCGTGAGCGGATGGGCCGGGCGGCCCGGGAGCGGATCCTCACGCGGTTCTCCCTCCCGATCCAGGCCGAGCGACTGGAGCGCCTGTACGCCTCGCTCGGCCGGACGCAGCGGGAGCCGGCGCCGGTCGGGAGCGCGGCGTCGTGACGAGCGCAAGCTATGCCACCCGCCCGGCGGGTCCCGAAGACGCCGACGTCCTGATCGGGCTGTTCAATCGGGCGTTCCACAAGCAGAAGGACGGCCGGACGTCCGCGTGGAAGTACTTCGAGAGCCCACACGGGGCGTCGTGCACGCTGCTCGCCGTCGGCGTCGGCGACGGCGAGGACGTGCCGCGGGCCGGGGGCGCCTACTCGTACGTGTTCCGGCGCATGACGTGGCGGGGAGAGCCGTTCCTCGGCACTCAAGCGTCCGATGCAATGGTCGACGTCGAGTTCCGGCGGCGCGGCATCTTCACCTCGTTCGACGATCAGGCCGCGGCCGAGTGCGCGCGGCGCGGCGCACCGGTCTGTTTCGCCGTGGCGGGGCGGCAGTCGATGCATGGCTTCCTGGGAAACGGTTGGCGCGACATCGGCACCTACCGGACGTACGTCGCCGTACTCGATGCGGCCGCGCTCCTGAGAGGGCGGCTCGGCTCGTTCGCGCCGCTCCTCGGCGGCGTGGTCTCCGCCGGCCTCGGGCTGCTCGGCCGGCGCGTGCGGCTCGACGACCCGAGCTCGGATCGCGTCGTCGCGATCGAGCGTTTCGACGACCGCGTCGATCGCCTGTGGGAACGGGTGAAGGACGACCTCCCGCTCGCCGGAGTCCGCGACGCCGCGTACCTGAACTGGCGTTACTTCGACACGCCCACGAAGAAGCACCGAGTGCTTGGCGTCGAGCGCGACGGCGAGCTGGTCGCGTACGTCGTACTCGAGGACGGACACCGTCGCGGCTACGTCGTGGACCTTCTCGGGTTGGACGCGCGGGCCGAAGATGCGGCGCTCCGCGGCGCGCTCCGATGCCTGAAGGAGCGCGGGATCCCGCTGGTCTTCCTGTCGACGCTCCCCTGCCCCCGGACGCGCGATCTTCTGCGGCGCAACGGCCTGTTCCCGCATCCGAGGAGGAAGCCGTTCCGGACCGCCACGCCGTTCATCGTGCGCGTGCTGCGCGAGGACGCGAAGCCGGCGCCGCCGGTGTTGCTCGATCCCGAGTCCTGGTACGTGCTGGACGGCGATCGCGACGTCGAGCACGTCTCACCGGCTTGAAGAGGAATCGGATGGCGCTCTCGAGGAACGTCGTCAAGGACCGCGTGAGGAAAGGGTTGCGCCGCGTGCTCTGCGCCATGAACGGTGCGGGGCTCGGACTGCTGCTCCGGAAGCTCGGCTTCGCCCGCGGTGGCGGCATCGTGATGACGCATTGCGTCGGGCACGTCCCGGAGACGGCGTACCTCCCCGCCGACATGAAGACGTCGACGACGAAGGTGGAGGCGCTGCTGCGGGCGCTCCGCCGGCGCGGCATCCGGTGCGTGTCGATCCGCGAGCTCGTGGCGGCGTTGGACCGCGGCGAGGGGGCGCACGACCTGATGGCGTTCACCATGGACGACGGGTACCGCGACAATCTCACCCAGGCGCTGCCGGTCCTCCGGCGGTTCGGCGCCTCGGGGACCGTGTTCGTCGAGACGCACGTGGTCGACACGCGCGAGGTGTCCTGGATGCACCGCTACTTCTACGTCGTGAGCCGGCGCGACGAGGCGTTCTTCGCGAACGAGTACGCGCGGCGGACGGCGGAACCCGCGATCCGCGACAAGATCACCGCCGCGGCGGCCGCCGCGACGTCGTCCGACCGGGCCCGGTACGATCTGAAACGCATCCTCAAGTACGACGCAGATCTCCGCGACCGCGACCGCGTCAGCCGCGAGATCCTCGCCGAGATCGGAGCGAGCGACGCCGTGATCGCCGGCGCCTATCTCACGTGGGATGACGTCCGTGCGCTCGACGCGGGGGGGGTGGAGATCGGTGCCCACACCCTCCACCACGAGATCTTGGCGCGGCTCGACGAAGCGGGCGTTCGGCACGAGATCGAGGGCTCGACGCACGCGTTGCTGCGCCACGTCGAAGGCCGCGTCGAGAGCTTCGCGTATCCGTTCGGTCGACCATGGGACTACACCGAGACGTGCTTCCCGATCCTGCGAGAGAACGGCTACAAGTCGTCTTGCGCCGCGATCGACGGAACGAACGACCCCGGGACCGACCGGATGCAATTACGTCGGTTGCCCTTGAACGACCAGATCCCTCTGTCCGATATCCTGGCAGAGATCGACGGGACCTTGCCGCTCGCGCGGCGTCTCCTCCGCGTACAGTTGTGATTCCACCCGATGCCTCGACTGGTCTGGAATCGAACCTTGGAGTCGTTTCGACCGTGACAGCTCAGCGAGTCAGGAGCCATGGCTAGATGTCGATGAGCGCGCGGGAGTTGGGTCTGCTGGCGGCGGCGTTCGGCGTCGTCCTGGGCCTCGTGCTGGTCCCGATCTTCCGACGGATCGCTCGGTGGGCCGGCGTGGTCGATCGGCCGGACGAACGGCCGGGAGGCCGCAAGACGCAACGCTCCGCGATGCCGCTCCTCGGCGGCGCCGCGGTCGCGGTCGCCGCCACGCTCGCGGTCTTCCTGGCCCTCGTGTTCCCGCACGGGTCGCGGACGATCACACTCGACCAACACGGGCACATCCTGCTCGCGGCCTTGCTCACGTTCTTGATCGGGCTCGTCGACGACGTCTTCAAGGACAAGGTCGGGCCGCTGCCGAAGTTCATCGGGCAGTTCGTCGCCGTCGCGTTCCTCTTCGGCAAGCACTGGGAACACGTCTTCACCGGCGAGGCGACGCCGGGCGAGATTTTCCACGTCATCACGATCTCGATCTGGTTCCTGACCGTGGTGAACGCGGTCAACTTCGTCGACAACATGAACGGTCTCTGCTCGGGCCTCGCGACGATCTCGCTTCTCGTCGGGTTGGTCGGGGTGACCGGCCGCCCGGACGTCCGCTGGGCGGTGATCGCCGGCGGACTCGGCGGCGCGATGCTCGGGTTCTTGCCGTACAACTACCCCCGCGCGCGCATCTACCTGGGGGATGCGGGGAGCCACCTGACCGGGTTCTTCCTCGCGCTGCTCTCGCTCGAGTTCACGCGGGGGTTCCTCTCGAACGGCTCGCTGTTCCTCGGGTTCGACGCGTTCATTCCCGCGATGCTCCTGCTCGGCCTGCCCCTCTTCGACCTGCTGTTCTCGGTCGTGCGGCGCTACCGGGAGAAGCGGCCGCTGTTCCACGGCGACGCGCGTCACCTGTCCCACCGGCTCGTCGGCGCGGGGCTCGATCCGACGTCGGCCGTCATGCTCCTGTGGGGCGTGCACCTGATCCTGGCCGCCGCCGGCGTGGTCGCGCTCGCGATGGACGCGCAAGGCCGCTACACGGCGTTCGTGGTGATCCTCCTCTTCCTCGGTCTGCTCGCGTCGATCCTCGTTCGGGTCGAGCGGAGGCGGGGGCGAGCTCGGAGCTTCCAACCGGTCGGCGAGGAGGTTGCGGGAAACGGCGTCGAGCCGGATACGCTCTCGCCTCCGTCGACGAACGGCGACGTCGCCGGGCATCGCGTGCCGGGGTCGCCGGACTCCGCACGGCGGCGATCGAGCGACTGAACCGGTCGTCGCGACTCGAAACCCTGACTCGAAGGAGAACCTGTGGATCCGAAGGAGTTCGCGATCCAGTACGACATCGAGGAGACACACTGGTGGTTCAAGGCCCGCCGGCGTCTCGTGCGCCGCTTCGCCGAGCAGATCCGCGACGAACTCGGGCGTCCGCTGCGGATCCTCGACGTGGCGTGTGCGACCGCGATGTCGTTCCGCTTCCTCTCCGACCTCGGCACGATCCGCGGGCTCGACATCTCGAGGGAGACGATCCACTTCGCGAAGCAGCGCGGGATCGACCGGATCGTGCGGGGCGACGCGCAGAGGATGCCGTTTCGCGAGGGCGCGTTCGATCTCGTCCTGGCCCTCGACGCGTTCGAGCACTTCCCCGACGACGTCGGATCGATGGCCGAGGTGCGGCGCGTCCTGTCGCCGCACGGGGCGCTGATCTGCACGGTCCCCGCGTTCATGGCGCTCTGGAGCCCCCACGACGACGCGTTCCATCATCTGCGCCGCTACACGCGAGGCGAGCTCAAGGCGAAGATCGCCGGCCAGCAGTTGAGCGTGCAGCGCCTCTCGTACTATTCGATGTTCCTGACTCCGCCGCTCTTCGTCTTCCGCAAGCTGCGCCAGCTTCTCGGCCGCGGCAAGGAGGCGACGTCGGACTTCACGGTGAAGATCCCGCGGCCGGTCGAGTGGGGGCTCGGCGGCCTCATGTCGATGGAGGCGGCGATGATGAAGTTCGTCGACCTGCCGATCGGCGCGTCGCTCATCTGCTTGTCGAGGAAGTCGGCGGCGCCGCCGCCGACAGCCTGAGGGACGCGGCGAGCGCGCGCGTTCGGTCCGCCCGCGATTGAGCGTAGGCGGCGAGGAGCTGGAACACCCGGGCGTCGAGCGGGTCGATCCGGGTCAGGTCCAGGATGCGCCGGAGCTGCCCGTCCGCGATGTCGAGCTCGCGCAGGGTCTCCGCGTACTCCCGATGCGCGTCGACGTCGTACGCGTCGTGGAGGAAACCGAGCCGGTAGCGTCCGAGCGCGCCGCGCCGGAGCCGCTCGGCCTCGGCGGGGTCATCCTCGCGATCGGCCTCGATCCGACCGACCCGTGCCACGACCTGCTCCCACGCCGTGACGACGTCCGGGTCGTCCACCGCCTTCAGGAACGCGCGCTGCACCGCCCACACCTGGCGGAGGCTCTCGAGGGGGCCGCGCGGCGTCCACTTGCGGTAACCCGCGAGCTCGGCGTCGACGAAGGCGTCGGCCAGCTCGACGGCCGCCATCTCGAGCTTGGGCCGCAGTTCCGCCGTGCGCGTCAGCTCGTCGATCGCCGCGGCCACGTCGCCGCGACCCCGCAGCACCCGCCCAAGTCGATGGCGGGTGTCCGCGTTCGAGGGATCCTCGTCGCGCGCGGCGAGCAGGAACTCGAGGATCGCGTCGCGCGCCGCCGCACGTTCTCGACCGAGCCGCGCCGCGTCGTCGGAGCTCGAGCGCGCGAGGAGCTGGAGCATCTCGACCTCGCGCTTCGCGTCGTCGTCGAGGATCGCGGCGCAGAGCTCGAGGCGGACGCGCGCTTCCGTCCCGTTCGGAGAGTCGAGCGGATCGTCGGGACCGAGCCGGTCCGCGCGCCGCGTCAGCGCGCGGAGGTTCGTCGCCGCGAGGTCCCATCGGCGGTGGGAAAGTCGAGTGCGACCCCGGCGCAGGAGGAGCGTCGCGGTCGGCCGGTCGACGTCGGCGAGCGCGGCCGTCGCCTCGCGGGAGAACGCGTACACGGGTCCGGGCGGCTGCGCCACGGCGCGAAGCCGCCCGTCGTCGAGCGCGAGGGGGTCGAAGCGGCGGGGGGCCGAGTCGTTCCCGCACACGAAGATGGCGTGCCGCCCGTGGAGGAACGTGACCGGCCGGCGGTTGGTCCGCACGATCGCACCCGCGGCTGCACGAACCTCGTCGAACGTCAGCTCCGCGAGATCGATGACGAAGAGCTGGAACGGCGGCCCCTCGCGGCCGTCGCGCCAGTGTCTCGATTCATCGAGGAGCGGCTGCGCGAACTCCTCGGCGGGCACCGTCCTCACGTCGGCGAATAGCTCCGGCATGGACGGTGGGCCGAGGATCCCCAGCGCGGACTCGAGCTCGTGCAGGCCGCGGTCGAGATCGAGGAACGGCCACCCCGGCGGATCGGGTCGGGCGGGTCGTCCGGCGCGACCGCGGACGTCAGGCGGCACGGGCCGGCCGTCGAACTGCCGGATCGGATCCTCGAGCACGAAAGTGGGGTTCGGGACGCGCGACCATCGCGACGCGAGGCCGAGCGTGATCGCGGCGCCGATCACGCACGCGACGCGCGGCGACCGCCGTGGTGAGGCCGCCGCTCCCGCGAGCAACGCGGAGATCATCGCGAACGGGACTCCGTACGCCCCCGCGGCGAACGGGGCGGCCGATCCGGCCACGGCGGCCGCGACCAAGCCGATCCGGCGGGGCGCCTCGATCACCACGGATTGACACAGGGCGCCGAGACAGAAGATCGCCGCGCCCGCCACCGAGCCGGCGAGAAGGGCGCCGCCGTAGAGGAAGTGGCTTCGCGTGACCGAAGGGCCCTGGATCGATCGTGCGCGCGCGAGGACCTCGTCGAACGGAGGAATCTCGATCGCGAGCGCGGCCGCGGCGGCGAGCGCGAGAAGCGGCGCGCCCAGCGGCCGAAACCGCGGGTGACGGTCGAGGAGGAAGCGCGTCACCCAGGCCCCGAGTCCGGCTGCCGCGAGCCACGTCGCGATGACCGCCACCGCGCCGGGCGCGTCGGTGCCGACGATCGCGAGCACCTCCCGGCCGGGGGTGAGGGTTCCCAGTCCGAGCGCGAACGCCGCGAGGGCGGCGGCGATGGCGCGAAACGGAACGACCTCCTGGCGCGGCTCCCGAGCGCGGGCGAACGTGGCGCCCAAGACGGTCGCCAGCGCGCCGAGCCCGGCGAGGGCGATCAGCAGGAGGGGCCCTTTTTCGAGCGCGAGCGTGCGGACCGCGAGGAGCAGGGTCGAGAGCGCACCGAGCGCGGCGAGATCGAGTCGCGGCTTCATCCGCTGCACCGCGAGCACGACCGCCGCGGCCGCCGCGATTCCGGGCGCGAGGGTTACGGCGGTCGACGCATCCGCGTGGAACGCGAACAGAGCCAGCGATGCGGCCGCGAAGACTCCAGCGAAGAGCCAGGCGAGTCGGTCCATCCGATGATCCGATCAGGACTTCCGTGCCGATCGACGGCGGCGGGCTATAATTCCGGACTCACGCCGTTCAGGACCCTCCCGAGCGACAGACGAAAGACCTCATCGATGCGTCTCCTCCTCGTCAACCCCCCGAGTCCGGAGAACCAGCGGGTCAGCCGTGGCCTGATGGGCGGATTCGGCATGGCGGTGAATCAGGATCTGGTCTACCCGCCGCTCAACCTCGCGTACGTCGCCGCGGTGGTTCGCGAGCACGGACACGAGGTCCGGATCCTCGACGCCGAGGCGCTCGACCTGGACCGACCGGAGACGTTGAGGCGCGGCGCGGCGGAGCGCTTCGACCTGGTCGGCGTCGACTCGTCGACCACCACGATCGAGGGCGACCTGACCCTCGCCGCCGAGCTCGCGACCCGGCTTGGGGCCCGCTCGTTCACGATGGGTGCGCAGGTCACGAACACCCCGGACAACGTCCTCGCGCGCACGGGCGTCCACTTCGTCATCCGCGAGGAGGTCGAGGCGACGGTCGTCGCGTTGCTCGACGCTCTCGAGGGGGGCACCGACGTCGCCTCCGTCGAAGGGATCTCCTACCAGGGCGAGAACGGCGTGATCGTCCACAACCCGGCGCGCAAGAAGATCGTCGAGCTCGACCAGATCCCGTACCCCGCGCGCGACCTGCTGCCGAACGACCGCTACCGGATCCCCGACATGGTCGGGCCCATGACGACCGTGCAGTCGAGCCGGGGCTGTCCCATCAACTGCACCTACTGCGGCTACACGCTCTCGCAGGGGCTCCGGTTCCGGTATCGCAGCCCCGAGAACGTGGTCGGCGAGCTGGTCGAGATCAACCGCGTCTACGGCATCAAGAACGTCGTCTTCCGCGACCCGCTGTTCTCGGCGAACAAACAGCGGATCCACGAGATCTGCGACGGCATCGTGCGCGAGAAGCTCGACCTCGAGTGGCAGTGCGAGACCGCGATCAAGTGCCTCGACGAGGAGCTGCTCGAGCACATGAAGCGCGCCGGCTGCGTGTCGATCTCCTTCGGCGTCGAGACCGCCGACCCCGAGCTCGGCAAGAAGTACTCGAACTCGAAGATCCGCTCCCCCGAGCACGCAGAGACCGTGATCCGCGCGGCCAAACGGCTCGGCATCCGCACGCGCGCCTTCTTCATGCTCGGCTTCCCCGAGGAGACTCGCGAGCAGATGCACGGCACCGTTGACCTCGCCGTCCGCCTCGACCCCGACTCCGCGCAGTTCACGTCGGTCACGCCGTATCCCGGCACCCCGATGTGGCATGACGTCCGCAAGGGGCAGGAGGAGGACTATGCCACCTACGACGGCCACAAGCCGACGGGGGTGAACACGGTGCTCACCCCGAACGAGCTCGCGGCGGAGATCAAACGGGCGTACCGGCGGTTCTACTTGCGCCCGGCGCGGATCCTGAATCAGCTCGCGTCCCCGAGGCGGTTCGCGTCGCGGATACGTCACTACCTGACGATGCATCAGAGCGCGTGAGAGCTCGCGCGCGACCGGCGGGTCGAGCCCCCCGAATCAGAACCCGCCGAAGATGAACGAACCGAGCGACGTCACCGGCGCCGCCTCTCTCGCATCCTCGATGATTCCCAGAGTCGCGCTGAAGAGCCGCTCGAGCTTCTGCTTCGATTCCGGGTCGTTGATGAGGTAGCCGAGTGCGCCCGTCGAGTTCTCGATCGGGTCGAGGATGCTCGTTCCGATCCGACCGACCTGCTCGTCGATCTTCGTGAGCGCGCTCTTCGCCGTCGTGCCGAGATCGCCGTACGCGAGGTTGTAGATCAGCGAATCCTGGTTCGTCGTGGCGTCGCGGACGTAGCCAGCGACGTCGTCCACGAGCTGGTCCGTCTTGGCGCCGAGGGAGTCCGGCCCGTCGTCGGTCAGGCGGCCGAGGAGGCTGCCGGGACGGTTCGCCTTGTCCATGAACGAGCGTGCGTCGGCGACCAGACCCTTGCCGTCGGTGAGGATCGCGTCGACGTCCTGCTTCCACGGGTGGTCCGGCGTGACGAGCGCTCCGATCACGCTGTCCGAATCGTTCGCCGAGTCGACGAACGCCTTGATCCCGTCGGACGCGGCGAGCAGGTTGCTGCGGAACGGACCTTCGTAGAAGAGGTCGTGGAACAGCGTGTTCGGCGTCTTGGCCTGATTCGCGAGGTCATCGAGCGTCGCCACGACGTTCTCGGCCTTGGCGCGCGCGTCCTTGTTGTTCAGCAGGTAGCCGATGATGCCCTGCTCGTTCTCGTCGGTCAAACCGCGCGAGGCGACGCGGATGTTCTCGACGATCTCGTTGACGCCATCGATGTTGTCCTCGACCAGTCGGCCGATCGCGTTCAGCGGGTGCGGCTTGGGCGTTCCGACGAGGACGACCGACGCGATGTCACGCGGGTCGGTGGGGTCGAGCGAACCCTCGTCCGGACCGGGTTCCTTCACCGCGGCCATCGGCGGCCCGGGCACGATCGTCACGACCTTGCCGCCGAGGAGGTTCGAGTCCTCGGCGTAGATCGTGTATCCGGAGTGGAGCTCGATCTCGTGCTCGAGCTCGATGACCAGGAGCACGTTCGGCACGAAGGTCGACCCCGCCGCGACCAGACCTTCGGTCGCGAGGTCGCGCCCCGCGTTGTTCCACGTCGCGCGCTCGATCGGTTGGATCCGGCTGACGCGACCGTAGCGCGTTCCGTGGACGAGCACGGAGTCCTCCTTGCGGACGCCGTAGACGTCCTCGAACAGGACGTTCAGGTACTGCCGCGTCCCCATGCCCGGCCAGTTGCGGAGCTGGGTCGTGACCCACGCAAGGGCGGCCAGGCCCCCGAAGAAGAGCAAGCCGACGATCAGGTCGCGCGGTGTCGATGAGCGGGCCATCACGTACTCCGTTTCGTTACGGCAGATGCATTCCGAGCTTCGTCTCTTCGTCCACCGAGAGGATCGGACGTCCCTCGATGAAGTCGCGGACGATCGGGTTCTTGGACTTGCGGATCTCGTCGGGTGTGCCGATCTCGATCAGACGGCCGAGGTGCATCATTCCAATCCGGTCGCCCACCTCGTATGCGTGAGGCAGGTCGTGGGTCACGACGATCGACGTGACGCCGAAGCGCTCGCGGACGTTGTTGACCAGGTTGCTGATCGTCGCCGCCATGCGCGGATCGAGTCCGCCCGTCGGCTCGTCGTAGAGGATGAACTTCGGGTTGGCGGCGAGCACCCGCGCGAGTGCGGCGCGCTTGCGCATTCCGCCCGAGATCTCGCTCGGCAGCTTGTCGCGTTCGGACGCCATGTTCACGAGTGCAAGCTTCTCGAGCACGATGCGGTCCACGTCTGCCGCCTTGAGCTTGCGCCGCCGATCCTCGCGGAGCGGAAGAGCGACGTTCTGGCCGACCGTCATCCAGTTCAGGAGCGCTCCATGTTGGAACAGATAGCCGATGTCGGCGCGAATCTCGTTCAGTTCGCGCGGGGTGGCCGCGCCGACGTCGCGATCGCCGACGATGACTCGACCGGCGTCGGCATGGAGGAGACCGACGACGTGCTTCAGCGTCACGCTCTTGCCGGATCCCGACGCGCCCATGATGACGAACGTCTCGCCCTTTGCGACTTCGAGCTCGAGGTCGATCAGGACGCGGCGGTTGCCGAACGACTTCTTGACGTGCTCGAGCCGGATCACGGGTAGAAGAACCAGGTCATGAAGTAGCCGAAGATGATGACGAGCATGAACGAGATGACCACCGCCTGGCGCGTGGCTCGGCCGACGCCGAGCGCGCCGCCCGAGGCTCGAAGCCCGGTGGAGCAGCCGATTGTCGAGATCGTGAGCCCGAACACGAGTGCCTTGAACAACCCAGTGAAGATGTCCTTCGGCAGCCCCGTCGTCGCGGCGGGCGTGGTCAGCGAATCGATGACGTTGCGGATGTAGAGGTTCCAAGGGATCTGGAGCTGCGTCTCGCTGATGAATCCGCCGCCGATGATGCCCACCACGTCGGTCAGGAACGTGAGGATCGGACACATCAGCGCGAGCGCAAAGACGCGGGGCAGCACGAGGAAGTCGATCGGATCGATCGACATCACCTCGATCGCATCGATCTCCTCGGAGACTTTCATGGTGCCGATCTCGGCCGCCATCGCCGCACCGACGCTGGCGGTGAGGATGATCCCCGTGATGAAGGGGCCCATCTCGCGGCAGAGCACGATCCCGATGATGTCCGCGATCTTCTCGCGTTGACCGAAGCGGTCGAGCTCGATGCCGGTCTGGTACGCGAGGATGATCCCGGTGAAGATCGCCACGATCACGACCACCGGAAGCGGTTTGATCCCGCAGGTGTACATCTGGTCGAGCACCACACGGAGCCGGCGGAAGATCCGTGGGAACCGCGAAACCGTGGCGAGTAGCAGCTCGACGGTGTAGCCGGCGCCGCGGATCGACTGCTGCAGGAACGTGACTGCGAATCGAATCAGGTCCAACCGTCCTGTCCTTTGGCTAATCCAAGTCGATGGGCAGACCGAGGAGTCGGATGCGCCGTTTCGAGATGCCCGGGCCGTCCTCGCCCTCGTACCCGAACAATCCAAGCAAGACACGGCGCGAGAACTTGGTCACGCCGTGCTCCTGAACGGTCCGGGTCGTGAAGAGGAGCGGGATGCTCAGACTCGATTCCCTTGTATCGGAATATGCCTTCACGAGATTCAAGACCGCGGTGTGCCGAGTGTAGCCACCGAGCTCGTCGGGCGCGCGCTCGTACCGGTAGACGTTGAAGAAGACGCCGAACGCGTCCAAGAAGTCCTTCACGTACTTCTCGATCCGCAGCGGCAGGAGCGTGAACATGTGGACGTTCCGTGATCCGTCGGCGTTCCATTCGTAGCTGAAGAGCGGCCAGAGCCGCGTGAATCGGTCCGATCGACCGTCGGGCATCCCGTCGACGTCGACGTACGTCCGCTCGTGGGTCTGGAAGAACGGCACCAGCACGTAGTAGGAGTCGTCGCGGTAGCCGCCGGCCGGCCCCATTTCCTGGGCGTGGCGCTTCCAGAAACCGATTGGCTGCAGGATCGCCATCGAGTCGAGGCGATCCTCACGATCATCGGGCAGGCTCTTGTAGTCGGCGTAGAGGAACAGCAGCAGCCGCCGGCGCTGATACTCGTCGGTGCGGACGTAGCGCCAGACCGCCTGGCTCAGGAAGTCGACCAGGACGTTCGTGTTCTCGTCCAAACGGGCTTCGGCGGGATCGACGTCCCGACCGATCTTCGCCTGGGCGGAATCACGCAGGAGAGGCCACTCGCGGTTGTAGCGGAAGAAGGGCCAAAGAAACGTCCAGAACTCGTGGTCGTATCCCTTCTCGTGCTTGAAGAACGGCCAGACCGCGAAGAGGTTGGTCTCCTGGCCGGGGCCGCGATCCAGGTTCAAGGTCTGGCGATGGATGAACGGCCAGAGGAAGCTCTCCTTCTTGTAGTAGGGGAGCGGCTGGCTCGGGTCGGCGCCTGGGGGGTACTTCGGAGCCCGGAAGGGGGGGTACGTCCACTTGCTGAGGTAGTACAGGGGCAGCAGATGCCACGATCCCCCGCGCGGCGCACCCGTCGTCCATCCCGCGAGCAGCGCGATCGATGTGAAGATCTCCTCGTCGGAGTAGACGCGTTTGCGCAGCCGTTGGAAGATCGGCCACGCAAGGAACTGAAACGCGTCGTACCCGACGAATGAATTGACCTGACCGATCAACGGAAAGAGCGCGAAGTAGCGGTCATTGGTCTCGCCGGCGGCGAGGGCATGGGGCGGCGGCTCGGTCCAACCGAAGAAGAGGAGCGGGAACAGGAGAAAGTCGACGTCGAGTCCGCCCGGCCCCGTCCTTTCTTTCACCCACCACAGCAGAGGCCAGAAGCGGAACTGTGTGGTGCGGGGATTCGAATGGTACTTGCCGAACGGGGCGATGAACGAGGTCACTCGTTCGCGGCGTCCGCTGAGATCCTCGTCGAACGGTCGCTCCTCCGTCATGAAGAGCGGGCGCACTCCGAACTTCGTGCGATCGGCGTCCGTGACGTGAGTCACGAATGGACCGAGTGCATCGGTATCCGTGAAGGCAGGTTCAGGGTGGGTCTGGACGCGGAGGAACGGCGCCACGTCGAGGTCGTTCGTGATCGATGAACACGCGCCCACGATCGCGCATGACAGGATGAACGAGAGGCGCAATGCCACATCGGCCCACGACGACGCCGCGCGATCGGGGGTCGTCGGCTTTCGCGTCGCTCTGATCCCCACTCGTGCCACCTGGATCCAGTTGAGTCGCCGGAACATAGGTTCGTAGACCACTGACTTCAAAGGAAAACCGATCGACACTCCGGGGCGCCACCGCCAGAATCCACTGGGTCCAGACCACGCGTTCGCGGGTTCGCTGTCGTGGGCCGGCGAGCGGTTTCCGTAGAATCGGATGGGACGTACCAATGAGCGCAGTTTCGTGTTCCCAGGCCCACGCCCTCCTCCTTGCGTCCGCGCTCTTCGCGGGCGCCGGATGCATCACCGTCGAGGATCCGGGACCGGTCGTCGTGCTGCCGCCCGAGTCGGTGCGCTTCGAACGGTTCATCGAGGCGAGCTCGACGCTGACGGCCGACAGTGTCTTGATCGAGGCGGTGACCGCGTACCGCAAGGACATGATTCCCAAGGCCAACGAGGACTTCCACTCGAAGGAAGTGACCCGCGATCGGATCCGGCTCGTCAACCTCGACGCACGCTTCGCGAACCCGCCGGTGTCGATGCAGTTCCGCAACCTGGACATCCGGGCTCGGGAGCGGATCGAGGTCGTGTTCAGCGATCAGCCGCTGCTGCGCGGTGACGACGCGCCGACCGTCCTGACCGTCATCGGAAAGGGCGTCGCTCGCCTCCGCGGCGCGGGAGTCGACGTCATCGGTGAGAGGATCGTGATCCGAAACGACGAGGTACAGGCGTTTCTCGCGGACGGCCGCCCGATCCCGATCGAGGGTGGCTCGGGTGGCTCGGGTGGCTCGCCGATCGCTCCGTGACCACCCGCGCGCTCCTTCGCGGGCACCCGTCGCGCCTCCTTCTGAACGTGGCGAACGTCGCGCTCGTCGCACTCGCGGCCTGCCGATCGCCGAGCGAGGTGCGGCCGGCGAGCGAACTCCTCTCCGTGGCCGATCGCGAATCGTTCTCGCGGGTCGAAGAGGCGCTGGCGAGGGGCGATGCCGACGGTGCGTTGAGCACCCTCGATGCGTTCGTGGAGCGGCGGCCGGACTACTTTCGGGCGCGACGAGCGCGCCAGGACGCGCTTCTCCTCGCGGGTCGCGATGACGTCGCTCGGACCGAGGCGCTGCGCGCCGTGCACACGCTCGGCGATGCCCCGACACGAACCCTCCTGGCGCGGCTGCTCCCCGACGCCGCGGCCGAGCGGCAGCTCCAGCGCGCGGTACGGACGGACCCGACGTTTCACTGGGCGTGGTACGCGCTCGCCGTGATCGCGGCGCGCCGAGCCGACTTCGAGGAAGCGGAGGACGCCCTCGACCGCGCGCTCCAGCTCGACCCCCGGTTCTTGGAGGCGACGCGAGCACGGGCGGAGGTGCGCGAGCGTCAGGCGGACTTCGAGGGTGCCGCCGCGGACTACCGCGGCTATCTCGACGTCCGTCCGACCGACGCCGACGCGCTCTACAACTTCGCCACGATCCTCCACCGGGAGCTTCGTCGGCCCGATGCAGCGGAAGAGCTCTATCGGTTCCTCCTCGACCTCGACGGCGATCGAACCGAGGCGGCCGTCGGCCTGGCGGTCTGTCTCACCGAAGCGGGCGACTACGCCGCGGCCGAGCGGATCTATCTCGCCGTGGCGGATCAGGAGCCGGCCGCGCTCTTCAATCTCGGGATGCTCTACCAGGAGCACCTCGGACGCGATCGAGACGCGTGGGAGTGTTTCCGGAAGTTCATCCGGTTCGAGCCCGTCGAAGGCGGCAAGTCGCCGGCCGTGGCCGATCGTTGGATCTACGCGCCGGTCCGCATCTCCGAGCTCGAGCAGAAGCTCGGGATCGGTCCACGTCCGGAGCCGGCGGAGGAATCCGAATGATCGCCGTGGTCCAGCGAGTCGGTCACGCCCGGGTGGACGTCGCAGGGGAGACGGTGGGGCGGATCGAGAAGGGGCTGCTCGTCCTGCTCGGCGTCGGAAAAGGGGATGATGAAGAGGACGCCGGCATCCTCGCCGATCGCGTCGCGGGACTTCGGATCTTCGCCGACGAGTTCGCGAAGATGAACCGCAGCGCGATCGACGAGCGCGTCGGGATCCTCGTGGTCTCCCAGTTCACCTTGCTCGCCGACCTCCGCCGCGGACGTCGTCCCGGATTCGAGGCCGCCGAGCGGCCCGAACGGGCCGCCGAGCTGCTGGCCGTGTTCGTTAAGAATCTGGAATCAAAGGGGCTTAGGGTCGAGCAGGGTTGTTTCGGGGCGATGATGGACGTCCATCTCGTCAACCATGGTCCCGCGACCTTTGTGCTCGATTCGGCGATGTGGCGTCGATATAAGGACTAACAGCGTTGGTGGCATAGGCTTAGGTTTTGGAGGCGGCCCCGGTCCAAAACCCGTGGCAGCCGCCATCGGACTCAGGCCTCTGGGCGCAAATTCTTACTTGACAGCGTGTTAATAATACCTAGCGTTCCTGCCGATACCGACTCTATGTGATTCAGGGACCAGCGTCGTGAAGGAGAGCCGCTGGGAGGGCTGGATCGCGCGAAAGGAGCTGTGATGGTCACGATTACGAAGAAGGAGCTCGTGAATCGGATTGCCGATCGCACCGGGCAGACCAAGGTCGTGACGAAGGAGATCATCCAGCATTTCCTGGACGAGATCATCACCGAGCTGTCGCAGGGCAACCGTCTGGAGTTCCGCGACTTCGGCGTCTTCGAGGTGAAGTCTCGCAAGGCTCGGCGCGCACAGAACCCGCGCACGCTCGAGAAAGTGCACGTCCCGCCGAAGAAGGTCGTCAAGTTCAAGGTCGGGCGCGTCATGCGCGAGAAGGTCGGGACCGAGGGCTCGGACGATGACGCTCCGTCGGCGTCGCCGCGCTCCACCGGACCCGCGTCCTCGAGCGGGACGAACGACTCGGACGCATCGACGCCGCCGACGTTCGGGAGCTGACGGTCACGCCGGTCCAGCGCGCGCGGCGAAGCGTCGGAACGGGTGGGAGCCCTACCGATTCGCGACCGCGTCCGCCAACAGACCGACGAGAAAGACCAATCCGGTCGCGAGGGAGAGGATCACCGTCTTGTCCGAGAGCCCCATCGTCGAGTTCACGTCGTAGACCAGCGATGCTCCCGACGCGAGCCCGAGCAGCACGCTGACGGGGAGGAAGATCTTGAGCGGCTTGAAGTACATCGTGACGCGCAGGATCAGCATCACGAAGTTGTACGTGTCCCGGAACGCTCGGATCTTCGACCGTCCCTCGCGGTGGAAGTAGTCGATCGGCACGAACTTCACGAGGTAGTCGTCGTTCAGCATCGCCATCGTGATCGTGGTGGTGAACGAGAACCCGGATGGCAAAAAGTGCATGTACTTCTCGGCGACCGACCTCCGGAACAGTCGGAGTCCGGAGTTCAAGTCGGGGATGCGCTGCCCGGAGAGCAGATTCGCGAGGACGTTCAGCATCTTCTTCGCGGGCTTTCGGACGAGCGGGATCGCCACGTTCGCCCCGGTGCGAGCGCCCACCACCATGTCGTAGCGGTCCATCAGCGCGAACAGCTCGGGTATCCGTTCGTTCGGATACGTCCCGTCGGCGTCCGTGATGCAGATCACGTCGGCGCGCGCGTTCCGGATCCCGGTCTTCAGCGCGGCTCCGTACCCGCGGTTCTGATCGTGTCGAAGGACGCGCACGCCGGCCGCTTCGGCTTGCGCCGCCGTGTCATCGGTCGAGCCATCGTCGACCACGAGGATCTCGACGTCGAGGTCACGCGTCGCGGCGAGGAGCCGATCGAGAGTGGGGCGTATCCCCCCGGTCTCGTTGTACGCGGGGATGACGATCGACACCTTCGGCATGTCAGCGGAGCGCCTGCTCGAGGTCTTGGACCAGATCGTCCCGGTCCTCGACTCCGACCGAGAGTCGGATCAACCCGTCGTCGATTCCGATCTTCCGTCGTTCCTCCGCGGCGACCGAAGCATGGGTCATCGATGGCGGGTGCTCGATCAGCGACTCGACTCCGCCCAGGCTCTCCGCGAGCGTGAAGATGCGGGTCCTCGTGACGATCTCCATCGATTCCTCGACGGTCGCATCCAGCACGAACGAGACCATGCCGCCGAACCCTCGCATCTGGCGAGCCGCGACCGTGTGGTTCGGGTGATCCGCGAGCCCCGGGAAGTAGATCTTCGAGACGCGGGGATGCTGCTTCAGGAACTCGACCACGGCGAGCGCGTTCTCGCAGTGGCGCTCCATTCGAAGGTGCAGCGTCTTGATCCCCCGCGTCGCGAGGAAGCAGTCGAGCGGTCCGGGCAGGGCACCGACCGCGAGCTGCAGGAACGCGATCCGCTCGGCGAGCGCGGCGTCCTTCACCACCAACGCCCCGCCCAGCAGGTCCGAGTGTCCACCGATGTACTTCGTCATCGAGTGGCATACCACGTCGAAACCCAGCTCGAGCGGCGACTGCAGGTACGGCGTCGCGAACGTGTTGTCGCATGCCAGCAAGACACCGGCGTCCCTCCCGATCGCCGCGACGGCCTCGAGATCGACGATCGATAGCAACGGGTTCGTCGGCGTCTCGATCCAGATCATCTTCGTGCGATCGGTCAGCGCCTCCCTCACGTTCGCCGCTTCGGTCGGATCGACGAACGTGAACTCGAGGCCGAGCGGTCGGTAGACGCGCTCGAACAGCCGCCGCGTCCCCCCGTACAGGTCATTCCCCGCCACCACGTGGTCGCCGCTCTTCAACATCTGGAGCAGCGTGCTGATCGCGGACAACCCGCTCGAGAAGGCGTGCCCCGACGTCCCATTCTCCAGCGCCGCGAGATTCCTCTCCAGCGCCGTCCGCGTCGGGTTCTTCGCCCGCGTGTAGTCGTGCCCGTCCTCCGGTCGCCCCGGGTACTTCTGCGCGTACGTCGACGTCAAGTACACCGGTGTCATCACCGCCCCGGTCGTCGGATCCGGCTCTTGTCCGGCGTGAACCGCCTTGGTCCCGAACTTCAACTCTCACCTCCACCCACGCATCCAAACGCCTCATCGGAGATCCGAAGCACCGGCGTCACCGACCCTCGCCGCCGCTTCACCGGCGGGCATGCAGGAGATCGAACTTCGTGATGATCGAGTACGTCCAATCTCCCATCTTCACGAGCACGGCCGGAACGCCGCGCGTCAGGAGCGCGGAGAGGTCGCTGACGTCCGCGTACAAGTCGATCTCGGGGAGAGGTGGACCCATGATGTCCCGGACGCTCATCTCCTCGAGGTTGGCTTTCTGGATCAACAGGTCGATCGCCTTGTTCTCCTCGACGACGCCGATGTTCTTGCCCTCCTCGATGACGGGGACCTGCGAGATCTCCAGCCGTCGCATCAGCGAGACCGCCTCGTGCGCCGACTTCTCGGACGTGATTGACACGAACCCCTCCGCGGTCTCCTGCTTGGCCATCAGGATCTCGAACACGGTCTGCTTGATCGACGCCTCGAGGTATTGGTTCTCGTCCATCCATGCGTCGTTGAAACACTTCGACAGGTAGCTGCGGCCGGTGTCGCTGAGGATCACGACGACGAGCTGGTCCTTCCTCAGCCGTTTCCCGTACTCGAGGGCGGCCACCACGGCGGCCCCGGAAGAGCCGCCGCAGAACAAGCATTCTTCGCGCGCCAGTCGCCGCGCCATGTTGAACGCCGCCTTGTCGGTCACGGTGACGACGTCATCGATCACGCGGAGGTCGGCGGTGGCGGGGATGATGTCCTCGCCGATGCCTTCGATCTTGTAGGAGTGGAATGGGCCGGCCTTGCCGGTCTTGATGACGCTCGCGTAGATCGAACCGTCGGGGTCGGCGGCGACGCATTGGATCTTCGGGTTCTGCTCCTTCAGGAAGCGCCCGCACCCCGCCATCGTTCCACCCGTCCCCATGCCGCCGACGAGCGCGTCGATCTTCCCCTCCGTCTGCTCCCAGATCTCCGGACCGGTCGTCTCGTAGTGACTCTTGGGGTTCACTGGATTGGCGAACTGATTGGGGTAGAACGCGCCGGGGATCTCCTTCGCCAGCCGTTTCGCCACCGAGTAGTACGATCGTGGGTCATCGGCGTCGACCGCGGTGGGGGTGACGACCACCTTGGCGCCGAACGCCTTCAGCAGATCGATCTTCTCCTGGCTCATCTTGTCCGGCATGGTGAAGATCATCTGGTATCCGCGGCTCACGGCGGCCAGCGCCAGCCCCATTCCGGTGTTCCCGGACGTCGCCTCGACGACCGTCCCGCCCGGCCTCAGAATGCCACGTCGCTCGGCTTCCCGGATCATTCCCGGGCCGATCCGATCCTTGACGCTGCCGCCCGGATTCAGGTACTCCAGCTTCGCGGCGATCGTGCAGTCGAGGCCGCGAGCGACCTGGTTCAGGCGAACCAGCGGCGTGTTGCCGATGACGCTGACGATCGAATCGTGAATCATGCGTTCACCCTGGATTGGAAACGAGCGAGTCTAGGGTCGGCGCCGTCGAAACGCCACAAGTGCCGGGCAGGACCCATCGCGAGGAGGTGGATGGTCGATCAGGACTCGATGCGCGTACTGGAGCTCGACGTCTGGAACGAGCACGTTGCGAGTCGCGCGCGCCTCGATGCGGCGCGCGACGCGGCCAAGCGGGCGCGTCCGGCGCGCGGGCTCGACGAGTCGAGACGCGCCCTCGATGAGACCCGCGAGGCGCTGGATCTCGTGCGGCGTGGGGCCGGTCCCGCCCTTCGCGTCGAGGCGGACGGGATCGACCTCCTGGTTCACGCCCGCGATCAGGCCACGCCGCTCCTCGCCCGGGAGCTGGCGACCTTGTTCCGATTCCTGCGCCAGACGGAGTTCGTTCGTGCGTCCCTGGTCGCGCTGGATGCCTCGCCCGCGCTGCGAGCCATCGGCCACGAGCTCCCGGATCTTGGCGCGCTCGTCCGGGAGCTCGAGGGGGCCATCGACGAGCGTGGACTCTTGCTCGACTCGGCCACCCCCAAGCTCCGAACCCTGCGCCTCGAGCTCGCCGAGCTGAAGGAGCAGGTCCGACGCGCGATCGAGCGGTTCGCCGCGCGTCCCGATGTCCGACCCCTGCTGCGGGCGACGCACCCGTCGATCCGCGATGGCCGTTACGTGCTCGCCGTGCGGGCCGGCGCGCGGGGGCAGGTGCGAGGGATCTACCACGACCGGTCGGCGACGGGGGAGACGGCGTACGTCGAGCCGGAGAGCCTCGTGGACGACCAGAACCGCCTGCGCGACCTGGGGATCGACGAGCAGCGCGAGGTCCAGCGGATCCTGTGGCACTTCACGCGAGAGCTCCTCGATGGGCAATCGAACCTGGAGCAGGCTCGCGATGCCGTGGTGCGGTACGACGTCGCCGTCGCTCGCGCCCGGGTGGCCGACGAGCTGGGGCTCACGGAACCGGCCCTCGAGATCGGCGGCGCGCTCGAGACGTCCGACATCCGCCACCCGATCCTGCTCGCATTCGCGTTCGAGAAGGCGGAGGGCGACGTCGCGGCACGCCGCGCGGCCGCGCACGCTACGGTGGTGCCGTTCTCGCTCCGTCTCGGCGACGATCACGATGTCGTCGTGCTGACCGGGCCGAACACGGGCGGAAAGACGGTCACGCTGAAGGCGATCGGGTTGCTCGCGCTGTTGCCCCGGATCGGCTCGTTCGTCCCGGCGGCGGCCGGCGCGAGGGTGCCATTCTTCGGGGGGGTGTTCGCGGACGTCGGCGACGAGCAGGACCTGCGCCAGAGCCTGTCGACGTTCTCGGGGCACGTGCACCGCATCGGCGCGATCTTGCGGGCAGCCACCGAGGGATCGCTCGTGCTGCTCGACGAGCTCGGGTCGGGAACCGACCCGCTCGAGGGCGAAGCGCTGTCGACGGCGCTTCTCGATCACCTCCTCCAGCGCCGACTCCTCGCCGTCGTCACGACGCACCTCGGCCGTCTCAAGGAGTTTGCGGGACGTCGGTCGCGGGCGACGAACGCGTCGATGGAGTTCGATCCCGACACCTTTCGTCCGACCTACCGGCTCCAGCTCGGAATCCCGGGCGCTTCGAACGCGCTGCGGATCGCTCGCAACCTGGGCCTGCCGCGTGCCATCCTGGAAGAGGCCGAGCGACTCTCCGCCGAGCATGGTGGGGCGGAGCGGAACCGCTATGACGAGCTCGACCGTGCGAGGGCCGTCGTCGAACGTCTTCGCGAAGGCGCCGCGACGGACCGGCGCGAAGCATCGGATGCACTCGCGCGCGCGGCGGAGATCGAGCGGGACCTGCTCCGTGCGCGGTCGGCCCTTTGGCCCCAAGCCGAGTCGGCCGCGGAAGAGCGCGTTCGGCAGCTACTCGCGGAGACCGAGGAAGCGCGGCGGGCGCTCCTGCAACTCGGGGGCAAGTCGGCCCGGGCGGCGGGGCAGATCGTCGACGCGTTGCGTCGAGCCGTCGCATCCTCGCCGCTCGCGGAGCGTCGCCGCGCGTTCGTCGTGTCGCTGAAGAAGGGTGATTCCGTCCTGCTCCCGAAGTACAACGAGGTGTGTCGGATCCGGAAGGTCCTCCGCAAGGAGGAACGCGTCGAGGTCGACTACCGTTCCATGTCCGTAACGGTTGGGTACGACGAGATCGCACCGATCGAACAGATGCACTTGTCGCCCCCGGACCGCGCGCCATAATGCGTCGTCGCCACGACATGTTGGGAACTCCGAATGCCTCGTAACGAACGTGAGCTGCCTCGCGCGCGCGTCCTGGTGATCGACGATCAACGCGCCGTCGCTGGCATGATCCGCGACGTGTTGCGAGCGGGTGGACACGAAGTCGACGTTCATCTCGGTGGACACGGTGCGATCGATACCGCCGTGAACGGATCGTACGCGCTGATCGTGAGCGATTACGCGATGCCCGGTATGAACGGGGTCGAGTTCGCGCGGAGAATGGCGGAGCTCCGGCCCCGAGTCCCCGTCCTCATCCTGTCGGGGATCGTCGAACCCGAAATCGACGGAGTGCTCGGCGACCTGCCCAACGTGGTAGGGGTGTTGCGCAAGCCGTTCGATGTCACGCATCTGCTGCAGCGGGTCGAGGCCGTCCTGGGATCCAAGCGGCCTTCTCGGGCGATCGAGTCCCGAGCGGGTTGACCCGAGTGGATCCGGCCCGAGTTCGGTCGAACGCCTAGACTGCGATCCAGGAATTCGACGCAATCCCATCGAACGGAATCTGTTCGTGGAAACCGGCTTGACTTCCTCGCCGCGCTCCTTAATCTGTCCAGCTTTCGTCCGGGGGTGCAAAAAAGCGTCTCGGACGGGCGGTCGCCAGCGTAGCTCAAAGGTAGAGCTCCGGTTTTGTAAACCGGTGGTTGCGAGTTCGAGTCCCGCCGCTGGCTCCAGGTGCACCCTGAGAACCTCGTGTTCCACGAAGGTCAGGAGGACAAGGTCGGAGCGGAAGTCGATTCGTGAACGGGGAGTTGCCCGAGCGGTCAATGGGGACGGGCTGTAAACCCGTTGCGGTCACGCTACGAAGGTTCGAATCCTTCACTCCCCACCATCGCCTTCCGACGTCGAGCCTCGTTGAACGAAACCAGGAGCCGAAGCGAGAGAGAATAGATCGCTGACGTAGATGCGGGTGTAGCTCAATGGTAGAGCTCCAGCCTTCCAAGCTGGTCACGTGGGTTCGATTCCCATCACCCGCTCCAGATCCGTTGAGCCTGACCGTGGTCGAGGTCAGGGTCGGTCAAGCAATAAAACGGGCCGGCGCGGCCCCAGAGAGTCGAGGTAAGGAGACGGTCGATGGCGAAGGGTGTCTTCGAGAGAAACAAGCCACACGTCAACGTGGGCACGATCGGTCACATCGACCATGGGAAGACGACGCTGACGGCCGCGATCTTGGCGACGCAGGCGGCCGATGGCCTCGCGCAGATCAAGGACTACGCCTCGATCGCGAAGGGGGGTACGGTCCGTGACGAGACGAAAACCGTGACGATCGCGGTCGCGCACGTCGAGTACGAGAGCGACGAGCGCCACTACGCGCACATCGACTGCCCGGGCCACGCGGACTACGTGAAGAACATGATCACGGGCGCGGCGCAGATGGACGGTGCGATCCTCGTCGTGGCGGCCGACGACGGGCCGATGCCGCAGACCCGCGAGCACATCCTGCTCGCGCGTCAGGTCGGCGTGCCGGCGATCGTCGTCTTCCTCAACAAGTGCGACCTCGTCGACGACGCGGAACTCCTCGACCTGGTCGAGCTCGAGGTGCGCGAACTCCTGTCCAAGTACGAATTCCCGGGCGACGATATCCCGGTGATCCGCGGCAACGCGCTCGGCGCCTACAACGGCGAGGCCGGCCCGCGTGCGGCGATCAAGGAGCTGATGAAGGCGCTCGACGCCCACATCCCACTCCCGTTGCGTGAGCGCGACAAGCCGTTCCTGATGTCGGTCGAGGACGTGTTCTCGATCAAGGGACGCGGCACGGTCGCTACCGGCCGAATCGAGCGTGGCATCGTGAAGATGGGCGATACCCTCGAGATCGTCGGTCTCTCGCACGCCATCGGAAACACCGTCTGCACGGGTGTCGAGATGTTCAACAAGACGCTCGATTCCGGCGAGGCGGGTGACAACGTCGGACTTCTCCTGCGCGGCGTCGAGAAGGACGCCATCGAGCGCGGTCAGGTACTCGCGAAGCCGAAGTCGATCACGCCTCACACCAAGTTCGAGTGCGAGGTGTACGTGCTGTCGAAGGAAGAGGGCGGGAGGCATACCCCTTTCTTCAAGGGCTATCGCCCCCAGTTCTACTTCCGAACCACGGACGTGACCGGCGACGTCGAACTCCTCGGCAACGTGGAGATGGTGATGCCGGGCGACAGCTGTAAGGTCGGAGTCAACCTCGGCTACCCGATCGCGATGGAGGAGAACCTCCGTTTCGCGGTTCGTGAGGGTGGTCGGACGGTCGGCGCCGGCGTCGTCACGAAGATCCTCGAGTAGCGAACGAACCGGGGAGGAGAGGACCAATCGTGGTCCCTCCTCTCCGACGACGGGTTGGTTTCAACGGGCGGTATCCGACGCATGGCGTTGAGGATCATCGAGTACAAGCACGAGCAAGGGCGCTACACGCGAGGTACGGCGTTTGGCCTCCTCATCGCGTTGGCGTACTACGGCGTCGTCACTCTCTACTCGTTCCTTCATTGGGACTGGGCGACGAGCGCGTTCGGCGGAGTCACGATTCCGGTGCTCGAGCTTCCGTTTTCGGCGGGGCTGTTGATCTGCGGCGGAGTCTTCGTCGCGTTGGCTCTTTCGCTCCGATACGCCGTCAATCATCCGAAGCTCGCCGACCTGCTGATCGACACCGAGGGCGAACTGAAGCGCGTCACCTGGCCTTCGTGGTCCGAGACTCGCAACGGTAGCGTCGTCGTGATCGTCACCGTCGTGACGATGCTGATCCTGTTGGCGGGTGCCGACCTCATTCTCTCCCGGTTCTTCGACACCATCGTTTTCTAAGGAGTTCGAGCGCCTTCGAGCGAGCGAGACAGAGCGATGGTGAAGCAGTGGTTCGTAGTCCGAGTGCCAACCAACATGGAAGAGCGCGTTCGCGAATCGCTTCTCCATCGAATCAAGACGCACGAACTCCAAGAGAAAGTACCGCAGGTCCTCGTGGCTCAGGTGAGCGAGGCCGAGATTCGACACGGCAAGAAACGCGTCGTGCAACGCAAGATCTTCCCCGGGTACGTGTTGATCGAGGCGGATCTGTACGACATCGAAGGTAAGCTCGACCGCGACCTATGGTTCTTCATCAAGGAGACACCGCGGCTCGGAGATTTCGTCGGCTCGGATCAGAATCCGCAGCCAATGTCGCAGGACGAGGTGGACCGGATCCTCGGCGGCATGAAGAGCACCGAGGAGAAGCCACGGGTCAACATCCCATGCGCGGTCGGCGATCGCGTGAAGATCAAAGAGGGCCCGTTCGAGAGCTTCAACGGTGTCGTCGACGAGGTGAATGAAGAGAAGATGGTCGTTCGAGTGATCGTGACGATCTTCGGTCGCGAGACGCCGGTCGAGCTCGAAGTGTCGCAGGTGGAGCTCGTCTAGCTCAGGTAGGAACCCCGCCTTCGAGCGGGGAACCAGGGCGTCCCCGGAACGGGACGCACGAGGATTCGTCAGATGAAGGAAGTCAAAGCGCTGATCAAGCTCCAGATCCCCGCGGGCCAGGCCACGCCGGCTCCGCCGGTGGGACCAGCTCTCGGTCAGCATGGCGTGAACATCGGGCAGTTCGTCAAGGAGTACAACGATCGGACTCGCGCCGACCAGGGCACGGTGGTTCCGGTCGTGATCACGGTCTTCACCGACCGCTCGTATACGTTCGTGACGAAGACTCCGCCGGCGTCGGTCCTCCTCAAGAAGGCCGCGAACCTCGCCAAGGGATCGGGCGTCGTTGGAACCGAGGTCATCGGTCAGGTGACGGAGGCGCAGGTGCGCGAGATCGCGGAGAAGAAGATGCCGGACCTGAACGCGGCCAGCGTCGACGCGGCCTGCCGCATGATCAGAGGTACGGCTCGAAGCATGGGCATCGAGATCGTTTGAGGAACGAGCAGATGGTTCGCAAGAGCAAGCGATATCGCGCCAACCGTGACATGGTGGACCGCAACGTCCCACTCGCCCTCGAAACGGCGGTCGGCGTGGTCAAGAAGTTCAAACCCGCGAAGTTCGACGAGACCGTCGAGCTCGCGATCGAGCTTGGGGTCGACACCAAGAAGTCCGACCAGATGGTCCGCGGTGCGGTCAGCCTTCCGCGCGGCATCGGCCGCGAGCTCGCCGTGATCGTCTTCTGCAAGGACGACCGGATCGCCGAGGCGAAAGCCGCGGGCGCGATCGAGGCGGGAAACGAAGACCTCGCCAAGAAGATCCGCGACGAAGGTTGGCTCGCGTTCGACGTCGCGATCGCCACCCCCGACGTGATGGCAGTCGTCGGCCGACTCGGAAAAGTGCTCGGACCCCAGGGCAAGATGCCGTCGCCGAAATCCGGCACCGTCACGTCCGACATCAAGACCGCGGTCCGCGAGTTCCGCGCCGGCAAGATCGAGTTTCGCGCCGACGCGGGTGGCAACGTCCACGTGCCGGTCGGCAAGGCGAGCTTCCCGGAAGACGCGTTGAAAGAGAACATTGAAACGTTCGTCGAGATGATCCGGTCGATGCGACCGCCGGCGGCGAAGGGCAAGTACATCAAGAGAGTGTTCGTGACGACGACCATGGGCGTCGGTGTCCCGATCGACATCTCCTGACGCGATTGCCGAACCGCCGAGCATCCAACGAGAGGCGATCATGCCGAATGTCCTGAACCAGCGAATGCTGACCGAGATCGAGTCGTTCTTCAGCGAAGCCGAGAACTGCGTGGTTCTCAACTTCGAGGGAATGAACGTCTTCGACGCCGAATCGATGCGCAATCAGCTCCGTGAGATCCAGATGAGCATGCGCGTCCTGAAGACGTCATTGGCTCGCCTCGCCGCGGAGAAGCTCGGGTACGAGGACGCTGACTTGCTGTTCAGCGGCCCGTCCGCGATCGTCTACGGCGGCGACTCCGTCGCGACCGTTGCACGCAAGGTCAAGGACATCTCGAAGGGCAAGAAGGCACCGACGGTCCGAGGCGGGTTGCTCGACAAGAAGGTCATCAGCGCCCAGCAAGTCGACGTCTTGGCCTCGCTGCCGACGCGCGACGAATTGCTGGCGCAAGTCATCGGAACGATCATCGCTCCGATGACGCATTCGCTCGGCGCCATGCAGTCGCTCCTGGCCTCCGTGCCAGGTCTGACGAAGGCGTGGGAAGAGAAGCTGAGCGAGGGCGGTAGCGAGTCCTGAAACCAAGAAATCGGGGTTGGCTGCACATCTGGTCCGTTGGCCCCGCGAACGATTGATCTGAGAAACGTGGAGAGTTGAAAATGTCGATGGACGCGATCAAGGAGAGGCTCAATGCCATCGCGGATGGCAAGAGCAAGGATCTCCTGAACACGATTGCCGGAATGACGGTGCTCGAGCTTGCCGCGTTCAAGAAGGACTTCGAAGATGTCTTCGACGTCGAGGCGGCCAGCGGCGGCATCATGATGGCGGCCCCGGCGGGCGCCGGCGACGGCGGCGGCGCGGCCGAGAAGACCGACTTCGACGTCGTCCTGACGGCAATCGGCGATAAGAAGATTCAAGTGATCAAGGCGGTGCGTGAGATCGCGGGCCTCGGCCTCAAGGAGGCCAAGGATCTCGTCGAAGGCGCGCCGAAGCCGGTCAAGCAGGGGCTGCCGAAGGACGAGGCCGAGAAGGTCAAGAAGCAGCTCGAGGACGCCGGCGCCACCGTGGAGTTCAAGTAACGGCGACTTCGTTGTTGCGCTCCAGTTGGTCATCGCGACCAGGGGGAACGGGCCCCGCGTCCGTTGCCCCTAGCTTCGTTTGGACTGAGTGACACGCGGCCTCACGGTGGAAGGGCAGTATGGAAGTCAAGAATTTCGGCAAGTTCAGTCCGATCGTGGATGTGCCGAGCCTGACGGACATCCAGACCAAGTCGTACGACGAGTTCCTGCAGGCTGACGTTCCCTTCAACCGGCGCGAGAACCTCGGGCTCGAGGCGATCCTGCGGGAGACGTTCCCGATCTTCTCGTACGACAAGACGATGTCGCTCGAGTACATCGGATACGAGCTCGGCCGCCCGCGCTACGCGCCCGACGAGTGCAGGGTGTTGGGCCAGTCGTATGGGATGCCGTTCAAGATCCGGGTGAAGCTCGACAAGCCGGATCCGGTCGAGGAATGGGTCTATCTCGGCGAGATCCCGATCATGGTCGGCGGCGGCGAGTTCATCGTGAACGGCTCCGAGCGGGTGATCGTCTCGCAGCTCCACCGTTCGCCGGGAGTCGACTTCTCCGTCGACGTGCTGCCCGGCGACAAGAAGACCCACT
The DNA here is from genome assembly GCA_964649825.1 of uncultured Phycisphaeraceae bacterium. GTDB lineage: Bacteria > Planctomycetota > B15-G4 > B15-G4 > JADJEK01 > CAZYQW01. The sequence goes on from CAZYQW010000060.1 coordinate 84,819, forward strand.
CGTGCTGGATCATCCCGGAGCGCGGGTCCTGGATCGAGCTCGCGGTGTCGAAGAAAGACGTGCTCGGCATCAAGATCGATCAGAGCGGCCGGTTCCCGGCGACCATGTTCCTTCGCGCGATGTCGGAGGAGTACGGTACGAACGCAGCGATCATCCGGCTCTTCCACGAGACGAAGACCGTGAAGATCGCGGGACCGAAGGAGACCGAGAAGAAGCTCCTGAACCGCGTCGTCGTGGACGACGTGGTCGACCCGCAGACCGGCGAGGTCGTGATCCCGCACGGCACCTCGATCACCCACGAGCAGATCGAGACGATCCTCGTCTCGAACATGAAGCAGCTCGAGGTCGTGGAGGACGTGGACGATCCACTGATCCTCAACACGCTGCGTGAGGACGACACGGACGGGCACGAGAACGCGCTCCTGCGGATCTACAACCGCCTGCGGCCGGGCAACCCGCCGAACCTCGAGAAGGCTCGCGACCTGTTCCAGGAACGCTTCTTCGACGCGTCGCGCTACCGCCTCGGCCGCGTCGGTCGCTTCCGAATCAACCGGAAGTACCGGCAGGAGGTCGCCGAGGAAGAGATGACGCTCCACCGGGACGACATCGTCAACTCGATCCGATACATCCTCTCTTTGCGCGAGAGCAAGGGAGAGGTCGACGATATCGATCACCTGGGGAACCGTCGGGTTCGGACGATCGGCGAGCTGGCCGGAGACGAGTTCCGCAAGGGCTTCCTGAAGCTGCGTCGGACCGCGCAGGAACGCATGAACCTCGAGTCGATCGAGACGGCGACCCCGCGCACGCTGATCAACTCGAAGACGATCTCGTCGGCGATCGAGTACTTCTTCGGCCGTGGCGAGCTCTCGCAGGTCGTGGACCAGACCAACCCGCTCTCGCAGCTTACGCACGAGCGGCGTCTCTCGGCGCTCGGCCCCGGCGGCCTCAACCGGAAGCGGGCCGGCTTCGAGGTCCGCGACGTCCACATCAGCCACTATGGTCGCATCTGTCCGATCGAGACGCCGGAAGGCACGAACATCGGGCTGATCGCGTCGCTCTCGATCTACGCGACGATCGACAGCTACGGGTTCCTGGTCACGCCGTACCGCGTCGTTCGGAGCGGCAAGCTGACCGAGGATGTCGCTCTCCTGCGCGCCGACGAGGAATTCGAATCGATCCTCGCGCCGGCGGACACCGAGCTCGACTCGAAGGGCAAGTTCGTCTCGGACCGCGTGCTCTGCCGAGTCCGCGGGGACTTCACCGAGCAGGGTCGTGGCGACATTCAGTTCATGGACATCTCGCCGCAGCAGCTGGTCGGCGTGTCGGCGTCGCTGATTCCGTTCCTCGAGCACGACGACGCCAACCGCGCGCTCATGGGATCGAACATGCAGCGCCAGGCGGTCCCGCTCCTGCGGAGCGAAGCCCCTCTCATCGCGACCGGCATGGAGCGTGCCGTCGCCCGCAACTCGGGCATGGTCGTCACTTCCACCGTGAACGGCGCGGTGGCGTACGCGGACTCGCGCGAGATCCGCATCAAGGCCGAGCGCTCCGGCGAGGAGCGACGCTACACGCTGCGCAAGTTCCGCGGGCTGAACGAGAAGACCTGCCTCAATCAGCGACCGATCGTCCGTGAGGGCGACAAGGTCAAGATCGGTCAAGTGATCGCGGATGGCGCGTGCACGTCGCAGGGCGAGCTCGCGCTCGGCCGGAACCTGCTCGTCGGGTTCATGATCTGGGACGGCTACAACTTCGAGGACGCGATCATCGTCTCGGAGCGGCTCGTCAAGGACGACGTCTACACGTCCATCCACATCAACGAGTTCGACGTCGAGATCCGCGAGACGAAGCTCGGTCGTGAGGAGTTCACCCGTGACATTCCGAACGTGTCCGAGAAAGCCCTGCGTCATCTCGACGAGAGCGGCATCGTCCACGTCGGAACGCGAGTGGGTCCGGGCGACATCCTCGTCGGCAAGGTCTCGCCCAAGTCGAAGTCGGAGCTGACGCCGGAGGAGAAGCTTCTGCACGCGATCTTCGGCCGTGCCGGCGAAGACGTGAAGAACGACTCCCTCGAGGTGCCGTCGGGCGTCGAGGGAATCGTCATCGACACGAAGAAGCTCTCTCGGACCATCGACACGTCCGAGGAACAGTCGATGAAGAACCTCCGCGACATCCGCAAGGCGGAGAAGGACTTCCTGACCACGTTCCGTTCCGAGCTGAAGGCGCTGGTCGCGGAGCTGGCCGACGAGGTCAGCATCAACGTCGTCGACCCGCAATCGAAGAAGCCCTTGAAGGTCGACGAGCAGCTCCCGTACGCCGAGCTCCGCCGTCTGCTCGACGTGGTGCGGGAGGCCTGTCTCGAGAACTACAAGCCGAACGGTCCGGGCGCGCGCGGCTACAAGATCTTCCGGTACCACGCCGACAACATCGACGTCGAGGAGAACGAGAAGAACAAGCTCGTGAACAAGCTGTCGCGCGGCGACGAGCTGCCGACCGGCGTCCTCGAGATGGTGAAGGTCTACGTGGCGACCAAGCGTCACTTGTCCGTCGGCGACAAGATGGCGGGTCGGCACGGCAACAAGGGCGTGATCTCGAAGATCCTTCCCGAGGCGGACATGCCGTATCTCGAGGATGGAACGTGTCTCGACATTCTGTTGAACCCGCTCGGCGTCCCGAGCCGTATGAACGTCGGTCAGATTCTCGAGACCCACCTCGGCTGGGCCGCGAAGAAGTTGAACTTCCAAGCGGTGACCCCGGTGTTCGACGGGGCGACCGAAGAGGAGATCGAGGCCGAGCTCACCAAGGCTGGTCTGCCGTCGGACGGCAAAGTGACGCTGTTCGACGGGCGTACCGGAGCGCCGTTCGATCAAAAGGTCACCGTCGGTTATCTGTACATGCTGAAGCTGCACCACCTGGTCGACGACAAGGTCCACGCCCGGGCGACGGGACCGTACTCGTTGATCACCCAGCAGCCGCTCGGCGGCAAGGCACGCTTCGGCGGGCAGCGGTTCGGCGAGATGGAGGTGTGGGCGCTCGAGGCGTACGGCGCGGCCAACATCCTTCAAGAGCTTCTGACCGTGAAGTCGGACGACGTCGACGGTCGTACGAAGATCTACGAAGCGATGGTGAAGGGCAACAACATCCTCGAGTCGGGCACGCCGGTTTCGTTCCACGTGCTCACAAACGAGATTCGCGGCCTTGCGCTCAACATGGAGCTGCACAAGCGGCGTGTTCTCTAGGTCCGAAGGAACGCGATAGACAAGGGAGCAAGACGTGTTCGACACGCAACTGAACCGCGTGAACGATTACACCTGCGTGACCATCCGCCTCGCGTCTCCGGACGACATTCGGAGCTGGTCCTACGGCGAGGTCAAGAAGCCGGAGACGATCAACTACCGCACCTACCGGCCGGAGAAGGACGGGCTCTTCTGCGAGAAGATCTTCGGTCCGACTCGCGACTGGGAGTGCGCCTGCGGCAAGTACAAAGGGATCAAGCACAAGGGGATCATCTGCGAGCGCTGCGGCGTCCAGGTGACTTCGTCGAAGGAACGCCGCAAGCGGATGGGGCACATCAACCTCGCCGCGCCGGTCGCACATATCTGGTTCTTCAAGGCGATGCCGTCCCGTATCGGCAACCTCCTCGACATCAAGGTCTCCTCGCTCGACAAGGTGATCTACTTCCAGGAGTACATCGTCATCGACCCGGGCAACACCCCGCTGAAGGAGCACCAGCTCCTCACGGAGGAGGAGTTCCGTCAGGCCCGCGCCGAGTTCGGTGATGCCTTCGAAGCGGACATGGGGGCCGAGGCCGTCAAGAAGATGCTGAAGGTCCTCGACCTGAAGGGGCTGTCGGTCGAGTTGCGCGAGGAGCTCAAGACGACGCGATCGAAGCAGCGGAAGAAGGACATCATCAAGCGGCTCAAGACGGTCGAGATGCTCCGTGACTCGCCGAACCAGCCGGAATGGATGGTCCTCGACGTGATCCCGGTGATCCCGCCGGATCTTCGACCGCTCGTTCTCCTCGAGTCCGGCAACTTCGCGACCTCGGACCTCAATGACCTGTATCGCCGCCTCATCAACCGAAACAACCGGTTGAAGAAGCTTCTCGACCTCAACGCGCCCGAGGTGATCATCCGCAACGAGAAGCGCATGCTCCAGCAGTCGGTGGACGCGCTCTTCGACAACAACCGCTGCCGCCGCCCCGTGCTCGGCAGCAACAGCCGCCCGCTCAAGTCGCTCAGCGACATGATCAAGGGCAAGCAGGGCCGGTTCCGCGAGAACCTGCTCGGCAAGCGCGTCGACTACAGCGCCCGCTCGGTCATCGTGGTGGGTCCGGAGCTGAAGCTGCACCAGTGCGGCCTGCCGAAGAAGATCGCGCTGGAGCTCTTCCAACCGTTCATCATCCGCCGGCTCAAGGAGCTGGGCTTCGCCGACACCATCAAGTCGGCGAAGAAGATGCTCGAGCGAAAGGATGCCGAGGTCTGGGACATCCTCGAGGAGGTCATCCACGAGCACCCAGTGCTCCTGAACCGAGCGCCGACCCTGCACCGCATGGGGATCCAGGCGTTCGAGCCGGTCCTGATCGAAGGCAACGCCATCAAGATCCACCCGCTCGTCTGCCAGGGCTTCAACGCGGACTTCGACGGCGACCAGATGGCGGTCCACCTGCCGCTCTCGTTCGAGGCCCAGGTCGAGGCCGCGACGCTGATGTTGTCGACGAACAACATCTTCTCGCCGGCACACGGCAACCCGATCATCACCCCGAGCCAGGACATCGTGCTCGGCTGCCATTACCTCACGGCCGAGCTCGAGGGGCAGCATGGCGCGGGCAAGGTCTTCACGAGCGACCTCGAGGTCTTCCGTGCCTACGCGGACGGCAAGGTAAGCCTGCACGCGAAGATCAAGGTTCGGCTCGCCGCTGGCACCCTGGTGCGGCCGACCGGTACGTCGGACAACCTGACGGTCAGGAACCGCACGGCCGAACTCGCCGCGCTCACCCCGGAGGAGCGCGCGGCGAAGGGGATCGCCATGAACCCGGTCGAGACGACCGTCGGGCGCGTCATCTTCAACGACACGCTCGGCGACGATTCGCCGTTCTTCAACTACGCCATGACCAAGAAGGAGCTCAACCGAATGATCGGTGACTACTTCAAGCTCCTCGGTCGTGGCCGAACGATTCAGATGCTCGACGACCTGAAGGACCTCGGGTTCAAGAGCGCCACGTTGGCCGGGCTGTCCTTCGCCACCGCCGACTTGAAGGTGCCGCCACGCAAGTCCGACATCATCGCCGCGACCGAGAAGCAGGTCGACGAGATCAAGAAGCGGTACGAGAAAGGCGTCATCACCGAGGGCGAGCGCTACAACCAAGTCGTCGACCTCTGGACGCACGCGCGTGAGCTCGTCGGCGAGGAGATGATGAACGAGCTCAAGCACGACACCCGCGACGGGCTGCCGTACTTGAACCCGATCTTCATCATGTCGACGTCGGGCGCGCGAGGCTCGCTCGAGCAGATCCGGCAGCTCGCCGGCATGCGCGGCCTGATGGCAAAACCATCGGGCAAGATCATCGAGACGCCGATCCGGGCCAACTTCCGAGAAGGCTTGAAGGTGCTCGAGTACTTCTCGTCGACGCACGGCGCGCGAAAGGGCTTGGCCGACACCGCGCTCAAGACCGCGGACTCGGGCTACCTGACGCGCAAGCTCGCGGACGTCGCCCAGAACGTCGTCGTCACGCAGCACGACTGCGGAACCATCAACGGCATCGCGAAGTCCGCGGTCTACAAGGGTGACAAGGTCGACATCCCCCTCTGGCTGCAGATCCGTGGTCGCGTCGCGCGCTCGCCGATCGTCGACGTCGTCACGGACGAGGTCGTCGTCAAGGAAGGCGACCTGATCACCGAAGACGTGGCGCGCAAGATCGAGTCGCTGGGCTACGAGAAGATCCGCGTTCGCAGCCCGCTCACGTGCGAGGCGTCGCTCGGCGTTTGCGTGCTTTGCTACGGCATGGACCTGTCGCGCGGCCAGTTCGTCGAGCAAGGACTTGCCGCCGGCATCATCGCGGCGCAGTCGATCGGCGAGCCGGGCACGCAGCTCACGATGCGGACGTTCCACATCGGTGGCGCCGCGGCCCGAAGCCTGGCCACGTCCGAAGTGAAGGCGCGGCGGGCCGGCGTCCTGAAGCTCGACGGGCTGAAGGTCGTCTACAACGGCGAGGACGACGTCGTCCTCGACCGCAACGGCGAAGTGCTCATCGTCGACAAGAAGGACCGAGAGCTCGACCGTTACGCGGTCCCGCTCGGCACGATCCTCCAGGTGAAGGAGGGCGCGTCGATTCGGGCCGGACAGGTCATCGCGCGTTGGGACCCGCACAACACCCCGATCTTCGCCGATCGACCGGGTCGCGTCCGGTTCGAGGACCTCGTCGACGGAAAGACCTTCAAGGAGGAGAAGGACGCATCGGGCGTGCTCCGCAAGATGGTCATCGAGCACAAGGGCGACCTGCACCCGCAGATCGTCATCGAGGACAAGAACGGCAACCCGCTCATCTACTATCCGATCCCCGAGAAGGCCTACATCGAGGTCGAGAACGGAACCGACGTCAAGCCGGGCACCCTGCTCGCGAAGACGCCGAAGGAGACCGGAGGCACCGACGACATCACCGGCGGCCTGCCGCGCGTGACCGAGCTGTTCGAGGCGCGGCGTCCGAAGGAACCGGCCGTCATGGCAGAGGTCGATGGCGTCGTCGAGATCGTGAAGGAGATGAAGCGCGGCAAGCGAACCATCCTCGTCAACGCCGAGGGGGGTGTCGTTCACGAGCACCTCGTGCCGCACGGCAAGCACCTGCGCGTTCAGACCGGCGACCGCGTCAAGGCGGGCCAGCCCCTGATCGAGGGACCGCTGATTCCGCACGACATCCTGCGCATCAATCGCGAGGAAGCGGTGCAGCAGTACCTCCTGCGCGAGGTTCAGAACGTGTACCGCTCGCAGGACGTGACGATCGACGACAAGCATATCGAGATCATCGTCGGGCAGATGATGCGCAAGGTGCGCGTCGAGGATCCGGGCGACTCCGATCTGCTCCCGGGCATCCTGATCGACAAGTTCCGCTTCCGTCGCGTTCACGACGAGTGCACCGCTCAGAAGGCGAAACGTCCGCGGGCCGAGCCGATGCTCCTCGGGATCACCAAGGCCTCGCTTCAGTCCGACTCGCTGATCTCCGCGGCGTCGTTCCAGGAGACGACAAAGGTGCTGACCGAGGCGGCGCTGGCCGGCAAGAAGGACGAGTTGATCGGTCTGAAGGAGAACGTGATCCTCGGAGCCATGGTGCCGACCGGCACCGGCTTCAAGGATTATCACTGGACCAAGATCAAGAAGAACGCTCCTCCGCCCGACGAGGCCAGGCTGTCCGAAGCGGGTGACACCGGAACGAGCGCCGCGTAAGGCGGCGCGCCGGGTTTCCCCGACCGGCCGCCCGTGGGCGGCCGGGGTCGATTTGTCCTCCGCTCTTGCGTGATGAGAGCGGAGTCGCTTAAATCTTGCGTTTTGTCACGAAGTCATAAGGTTGGGTTCATGCCGACGATCAACCAGCTCGTTCGCAAGGGGCGGACGCTCCAGAAGACCCGGACGAAGGCGCCGGCGCTGGACACGTGTCCTCAGCGGCGCGGCGTCTGTCTTCAGGTCAAGACGATGACCCCGAAGAAGCCGAACTCGGCGTTGCGGAAGATCGCCCGTGTGAAGCTCTCGAACGGGAAGGAAATCACCGCCTACATCCCCGGGGAGCGTCACAACCTGCAGGAGCACTCGATCGTGCTCGTACGGGGTGGTCGCGTGCGCGACCTTCCCGGCGTTCGTTACCACATCATTCGCGGAACGTTGGACGCCGGCGGCGTCGACGGCCGACGTCAGTCGCGGTCCAAGTACGGCGCGAAGCGTCCGAAGTCCTAAAGGGGGATCGACACTCTCCATGCCCCGCAAGTACCAATCCACCGAGCGCTTCCTCAAGGGCGACCCTCGCTACCATTCGAAGCTGGTCACCCGGTTCGTGAACTGCCTGATGGTCGACGGCAAGAAGACGACCGCGTCGCGCGCCTTCTACCACGCGCTCGACTTGCTCAAGAAAAAGATCCCGGACACCGATCCGCTCGACGCGTTCACGCAGGCCCTGATCAACGTGAAGCCGATGGTCGAGGTGCGTTCCAAGCGCGTGGGCGGGGCCACTCTTCAAGTCCCGCACGAGGTTCGCAAGGAACGGCAGCAGTCTCTGGCGATCCGTTGGATCCTCGATGCGGCCCGGAAGAAGAAGGGCAAGCCGGTCGCGCGCCGCTTGGCGGAGGAGCTGTTCGACGCCTATCAGAAGCAAGGCTCCGCCTACACGATGCGCGAGAACACGCACAAGATGGCCGAGGCCAACAAGGCGTTCGCGCACTTCGCGTGGTAGACCCCCGAACCATGCGAACGAGCCCGTCACGGTCGGTGACCGCGACGGGCTCGTTCTGTTTCCGCGGCGTCCGTCGCTCTCCATCGAGGAGTCGGTGAGTTGGAACTCTCTCGGATCCGTAACATCGGCATCATCGCGCACATCGACGCCGGCAAGACGACGCTGACGGAGCGCATCCTCTACTACACGGGGAAGGAGCACCGGATGGGGGAGGTGCACGAGGGGACGGCGAAGATGGACTATCTTCCCGAAGAGCAGGCTCGAGGCATCACGATCACGTCCGCCGCGACGACGTGCCAGTGGGACAAGCACCGGATCAACCTGATCGACACGCCCGGCCACGTCGACTTCACGGCGGAGGTCGAGCGGTCGCTGCGAGTGCTCGACGGCGCGATCGGCGTCTTCTGCGGGGTGGCCGGAGTGGAGGCGCAGAGCGAGACCGTGTGGCGGCAGGCGAATCGATACCACGTCCCACGGCTCGCCTTCGTCAACAAGCTCGACCGGATCGGCGCGAGCTTCGACACGGTGGTCGATGCGATCGCGAACCGACTCGGCGTCCACGTGCTGCCGATTCAAATGCCGATGGGCCGGGAGAAAGACTTCATCGGGGTCGTCGACCTGGTTCGGATGAAGGCACTGTCGTTCCTGGGCGACCAGGGCCAGATTGTCGTGGAGGGCGACATCCCGCCGGACTTGGCGACCGAGGCCGAGACCCGCCGCGAGAACCTGATCGAGACCCTCGCGAACTGCGACGACACCATCGGTGACAAGTTCCTCGCGGAGGAGGAGATAAGCGAGGGCGACGTGCACGCCGCGATCCGGCGAGCGACTCTCGCCCTCGACCTCGTCCCGGTCCTGGCCGGATCCGCCCTGAAGAACAAAGGGGTCCAGCCCCTCCTCGACGCGGTCGTGCGGTACCTGCCGTCGCCGGCCGAGGTCCCGCCGGCCGAGGGAATCGACGTGAAAAAGGAGGTCCGGGTGCGCCGAGCGCCCGATGAGAAGGGGCCTCTCACCGCGCTGGTGTTCAAGACGATCCACGACTCTCACGGCGAAGTCGCGTACGTGCGGATCTACTCCGGGACGCTCGCGGCGAACGATGCGGTCTACAACCCGCGAGTCGAGAAGCAGGAGCGGATCAACCGCATCTACCTCATGCACGCCGATGAACGCGAGGCGATCGACTCCGCCGGGCCGGGTGAGATCGTCGGTCTCGTCGGCCTGAAACTCACCCGCACCGGCGACACGCTGTGCCCGCGTCATCACTCGGTCGTCCTCGAGGGGATGGTGTTTCCGGAGACGGTCATCGATATGTCGATCGAACCGCGCACCTCCAAGGACAAAGACGCACTCGAGCAGGCGCTCGAGATCCTCGCCAAGGATGACCCCACGTTCCGGGCGACGGTCGACGCGGAGACGGGCCAGACCATCATCTCCGGCATGGGCGAGCTCCATCTCGAGGTGTTGAAGAACCGGCTCATGTCGGACTACAAGATCGACGCCCGGGTCGGGAAGCCGCGCGTCGCCTACAAGCAGACGATCGCGGCGGCGGGCGAGAGCTGGGGAGAGTTCCGTAAGGCGTTGGCGAACCGCAACCTGTTCGCGAGGGTTCGGCTGCGGGTGGAGCCCGATCCGGCCGCGGAGAGCTTCATCTTCGTCAACGAAGCCTCGTCGGATGACGTCCCGCGGATGTTCGTGCCGGCGATCGAGGCCGCGGCGAAGAGCGCGGCTCTGTCGGGGCTCGGCCTTGGCTTCTCGATCATCCGCATCCGGGTCACCCTCCTTGGAGGGGAGTGGATCGAGGGGGAGACGAACGACACGGCGTTCGCGGTCGCCGCCGAGCAAGCGTTCGACGAAGCGATGCGCCTCGGCGGGGCGCTTCTGCTCGAGCCGATCATGACGTTCGAAATCCGGACTCCTGCCGAGTTCATGAAGAACGTCCTGGGCGATCTGAACACGCGCCGGGCCCGTGTCGCCGAACTCAACGCAGACTCCGATCCCGTCGTGTTGAAGGGAGAGATCCCCCTTTCGCAGACGTTCGGGTACTCCACCTCGATCCGGTCGCTGAGCCAGGGCCGGGCCTCGTGCGCGATGCAGCCGTCGGACTACGGAGTGGTGCCCGGAGAAGAGTCTCGGGCCCTCCTCCTGTGAGTCCAAGCCGTGGAAAACCAGGGTGTTCTCACACCACGTTTCAATTTGAAGAGTTTCCGTTGACTCATGGCGAAACTCCCATAGAATCATCCGTCTTTGCGCGCCCATTGTAAATGAAGTGCACGTCTAACCCTGCGGTTCGGGCCGGGCACTTGCGGTTGGGAGGTTTCCACCCAACGACGGAGTCTGCGCACAGCGACTTCCGGGCGACAACGAACCAGTACTGTTGGCGGTCCGCTCGTACGGACGGGGTTCAATGCTGAACCAGAAGATCACAATTCGTCTCGAGGCCTTCGACCACGAAGCCCTGGACACATCGGCCACCGAGATCGTCGATACGGCGAAGAGGACGGGTGCTCGCGTCGCGGGTCCCATCCCGCTTCCGACGCGCATCGAGCGATATACCGTGCTGCGTTCGCCGCACATCGACAAGAAGTCGCGTGAGCAATTCGAGATTCGCACGCACAAACGCTTGATCTTCATCACCGACCCGACGGCGAAGACGGTGGACTCGATCAGCCGCCTCAACCTTCCGGCGGGCGTCGACATCCGCGTGAAGGCCTGAGAGGAAGCGATGACGGCGCCCAAATTCATTCTCGGACGGAAGGTCGGGATGTCGCACGTGTTCACCGAGCGAGGTGATCAGGTCCCGGTCACCGTGATCTCGGCCGGTCCGTGCCGCGTCGCGCAGGTGAAGTCCGTCGACAACGACGGTTACGCGGCGCTCCAACTCGCCTACGAGCCGTGCCGCGAGAAGGTCCTGACCAAGCCTCGCGCCGGGCACCTGAAGAAGCATGGCCTCGACAGCCATCGGTTCCTCCGTGAGGTCCGACTTGATGGCCCGGCCGACGTGGAGTCGGGGGCCGAGATCAAGGTCGATGCCTTCGCCCCCGGCGATCGAGTGGACGTGATCGGCACCGTCAAGGGCCGCGGCTTTCAGGGCACGATCCGCGCGCACAACTTCAAGGGGAAGCGCCAGACTCACGGGTGCATGAACCAGCGTGGTCCGGGCGCCATCGGCATGCACTCGCAGCCCGGTCAGACCCTGAAGGGCCACCGAATGCCCACTCACTGGGGCGACGAGCAGGCGACGGTGCGCAACCTCGAGGTGATCGAAGTCGACACCGAGAACAACGCGTTGGTCCTGCGCGGGGCGATCCCGGGACCGCGAAATGGTTTCGTGATGATCCGCGCGGCGCGCGCCTATCGCGTTCGTCAGAGCTGAGGGCTGAGCGATGGTCGACGTTTCCTGCTACAACGGCCAAAACGGAGCGGTCTCCACGATCGACGTGGATCCGACCCCGTTCGGCACGGTCGTGCGCAAACGACTGATGCGTCAGGCCTACATTCACTACCAGGCCGCGCGACGGCTCGGTACCCACTCGACGCTGACGCGCGCCGAGGTCAACTACACCGAGCGGCGACCCTGGCGTCAGAAAGGCACCGGGCGGGCACGCGCCGGAGACTTCTCGTCGCCCCTGTGGCGCGGCGGCGGGGTGGTGTTCGGTCCGAAGCCTCGGAGCTACACGACCCGCTTTTCGCGACGCATGCGAAAAGAGGCACTTCGATCGGCCCTGCTGGGGCGGTTGAGCGACGGTGGTCTCAAGCTCCTGGAGGCCGTCACCTTTGCCAGCCCGAAGACGAAGGACGCCGTGCACGTCCTCGAGCAGCTCGGGATCGATCGCGAGCGCACCACGATCGTCATCGCCGAGCGCGGCGAGAACTTCCACAAGTCATTTCGAAACCTCCGATGGGTCGACACCCAGATGGCGAGCGACCTCAACGCGGAACACGTGCTGGACGCACCCCATCTGATCTTCGATCGCAAGGCGTTCGAGATCGTGCTGAAGAGGCTCGGCGATGCGTGATCCGTACTACATCATCCGTAAGCCGCTCGTGACCGAGAAGGGGACGATGGTGGCGGAGACGGCCAACCAATTCGTCTTCGATGTCGCCCCGGACGCCAACAAGGTCGAGGTGCAGAAAGCGGTCGAGAAGCTGTTCGACGTGCAGGTCGTGAGCGTCCACACGATGCTGCGCAAGGGCAAGGTCAAGGGAAACCGCGGCCGCAGCTGGCGACGACCCGATCAGAAGCGGGCTCTGGTGAAGTTGAAGCCAGGCCAGACGATCGACTTCATCTAGGACGGACCGCAAACGATGCCGATTCGCAAGTACAAACCGACATCACCCGGCCGCCGCTTCGGTTCGGTCATCGACTTCAAGGATCTCACGAAGAAGAAGCCCGAGAAGTCGCTGCTCGAACCCAAGAAGAGAACCGGCGGACGGAACAACCATGGTCACACCACGGCTCGATTCCGTGGCGGCGGTCACAAGCGCCAGTATCGCCGGATCGACTTCAGCCGCCGCAAGGATGGCATTGCCGCACGCGTCGCGTCGCTCGAGTACGATCCGAATCGCAGTGCTCGGATCGCCCTCCTTCACTACGAGGATGGCGAGAAGCGATACATCTTGGCGCCGCTCGGGTTGAACGTCGGCGACGTCATCCGGTCGGGCGAAGGAGCGGAGCCGAAGGTCGGCCACTGTCTGGAGCTGCGCCACATTCCGGTCGGGCTGAGCGTCCACAACGTGGAGCTGGAGCCGGGTCGCGGCGGGCGTATCGCGCGCTCCGCCGGATCGACGGTTCAGTTCTCCGCCCTCGACGGAGACGCGGCCGTCCTCATCTTCCCGTCCGGCGAGTTGCGGCGGGTGCACGCACGCTGCCGCGCCACGATCGGGCAGATCGGCAACCTCGATCACCAGAACGTCTCGCTCGGCAAAGCGGGTCGTAAACGATGGCTCGGGCGCCGCCCGCACGTTCGCGGCGTGGCACAGAATCCGGTCGCCCATCCAATGGGCGGCGGTGAAGGCCGCTCCGGCGGCGGACGTCATCCGTGCTCGCCGACGGGTAAGTTGTCGAAGGGCGGGAAGACCCGCAACCGGCGGAAGCCGTCTAACCGCTTCATCATGCGGCGTCGCAAGAAGTAATCGGAGGAAGACCGTGGGTCGGAGTCTGAAGAAGGGTCCCTATGTGGACCCGAAGCTCCTGAGAAAGGTCGAGAAGCTCGACCAGCGTGGTGTGCGAGAGCCCACCAAGACATGGGCACGTTCCTGCACGATCATCCCCGAGTTCGTGAATCACACCTTCATGGTTCACAATGGACGGAACTTCCTGAAGGTCTTCGTGACCGAGGACATGGTCGGACACAAGCTCGGCGAGTTTTCGCCGACCCGCACCTTCCGCGGACACACGAATAAGAAGGAATCGAAGATCAAGGGTAAGTGATGAGCGAGTTTCGAGCTAGTCACAACGGAGCCCGGATGACCGCCCGCAAGGCGAGGCTCTCCGTTGATTTGATCCGGGGTCTTCCCGTGAACCGAGCGATCGAGTTGCTCGAGTTCACCCCGCGCCGCTCCGCCCGACTGGTGGAGAAGGTCCTGTTGTCCGCGATCGCCAATGCGAGCCAGGACACGGATGTCGACGTCAACCGTCTCCGTGTCATCGAGGCGCGCGTCGATGAGGGACCGCTGCTCGGCGGGCGGGCGCGTTGGCGAGCGGGCTCGCGTGGACGCGCGATGCCCTATCGCAAGCGGACCTGCCACATCCACGTCAAGGTCAGCGAGACGCCGGCGCCGGTCCTGTCGCGCGATCCTCGGGCCGGCTCCGACGACGGCGAGGAGAGCTGAAGCATGGGTCAGAAGTGCAACCCCCTCGGATTCCGCATTGGGATTACCGAGCCCTGGCGGTCCCGGTGGTACGCCGGCAAGAAGGATTTCCGCAAGCTCCTCCTCGAGGACCAGCGAATCCGTCGCTACATCAAGAAGGAGTTCCACTCGGCCGCGATCCCGAGGATCGACATCGAGCGGACGCGCGAAGCGATCACCGTGATCGTCCACACCGGGCGGCCCGGCGTGCTGATCGGTCGCAAGGGAGCTCGAGTCGATCAGCTCCGATCGGCGCTCGAAGGCATCACCGGGACGAAGGTCGACATCCGCACCAAGGAAGTCGAGAAGCCGGAACTTTCCGCGCAGCTCATCGCCGAGTCCGTTGCCGAGCAGCTCGAGAAGCGAGCGTCGTTCCGTCGGGCACTGAAGAAGACGGCCCAGCTCACGATGCAGGCCGGTGCCTTGGGCGTGAAGATCAACATCGCCGGTCGGTTGGGTGGCTCCGAGATGGCACGTCGCGAGAAGGTCGCGTTCGGCTCGGTGCCGCTCTCGACGCTTCGTGCCGACGTGGACTATGGCTTCGCAGAAGCGAAGACCACCTACGGCGTCATCGGAATCAAGGTGTGGGTGTATCGCGGAATGCGTCCGGTTCCGGAGAAGAAGCGCGTCGTGTTGCAGGAGGTGACCCATGGCCATGATGCCTAAGCGCGTTCTGCATCGAAAGCAGCAGCGCGGACGCGTTCGCGGAGTCGCCGCTCGGGGCAACACGGTGGAGTTCGGCGAGTTCGGACTCCAGGCGATGCAGGCCGGCTGGATCTCCGGTCGCCAGATCGAGGCGGGTCGCGTCGCGTTGAGCCGGGCCGCGCCCGGGGCGAAGATCTACATTCGGATCTTCCCGCACAAGCCGCTCACCGCTCAGCCGCTCGAAACGCGAATGGGTAAGGGAAAGGGCGAGCCCGAGTACTACGCCGCGGTCGTGCGGCCCGGAACCGTCATGTACGAGCTCGGCGGAATGCCCGAGGCGCAGGCGCGTCTCGCGCTGAACCGGGCGAGCCACAAGATGCCGGTGAGATGCCGGATGGTCCAGCGGAGGCAGCGCTGATGTCGTCGGCTCGTTTGAAGGAGATGCGTCAGAAGGAAGACAAGGAGCTCCTCCTCGATCTCGGAACGCTGCGCCGGGGGCTGTTCGACCTCCGCTTCCAGTCGAGCACCGAGAAGCTCTCCAACCCGTCGAAGATCTCTCAGATCAAGAAAGACGTCGCTCGGATCAAGACGATCCTGCGCGAACGTGGATTGGCCGCCCAGTCGGGCGCCCAGGAATGACCGGTCGACAGCGATGAGCGAAAACGCGAACAGTTCAGGGAAGCGACGCGTCCTCGCGCAGGGCACGGTAGTGTCCGACAAGGCGCAGAAGACGATTACCGTTCAGGTCGATCGCAAGGTCAAGCATCCGCTCTACGGCAAGTACGTGAAGCGAAAGACCGTGCTGACCGCGCACGACGAAGAGAACACTGCTCGTGAGGGCGACTATGTCGAAGTGGCGTTCACTCGACCGTTGTCCAAGCGCAAGCGCTGGCGGCTCATTCGAGTCGTGAAGGCGGGTGCGGCGACGATCGCGGCTGAAGCCGAAGCGAAGCGCGCCGGCGCCTCCGAGGGAGGGGCGGGATGATCCAGGCGGAATCAATGCTCGACGTCGCGGACAACAGCGGCGCGAAGATCGTGAAGTGTTTCAAGGTCCTGGGCGGCAGCGGCCGGCGCTACGCCGGCGTCGGAGACATCGTGATCGGGTCGGTCCGCAAGGCGATTCCGGCCAGCGACGTCAAGCCCGGCTCCGTCGTCCGCGGCGTCATCGTCCGGACCCGCAAGGCGGTGCGCCGCGATGACGGGTCGTACGTCCGATTCGATCGGAATGCGATCGTCCTGTTGGACAAGGACAACAATCCGATTGGGACACGTATCTTCGGAGCCGTCGCACGAGAGCTGCGCGGGAAGAAGTTCATGAAGATCATCTCCCTGGCTTCCGAGGTGGTGTGAGGATGGCCGCGCGAGGAAAGAAGCTCATCAAGGTGAGGCGACGGGCCGAGGCGAAGCATCGGCCGACGAATATCCACCGGAATGATCGCGTCCAGATCGTGGCTGGTAATGAGAAGGGGACGATCGGCAAGGTGCTGACCGTGCTTCCGGCTCGCCAGCGCGTGGTGATCGAGGGCGCGAACAAGCGGTTCAAGCACGTGCGGAAGAGCCAGCAGAACCCGCAAGGCGGGCGCGTCGAGCGCGAAGCGCCGGTGCCGATTTCGAACGTGCTGCTCTACTGCGAAAGCTGTGACCGTGGCGTGCGTGTCCGTACGAGTACGGACGGCGACAAGAAAGTCCGCGTCTGTGCGAAATGCGGTGCGCAGCTCGGTTGAGACGAGCGTGACGGCCGATGCCGTCATCACAGGAGTCGAACGCGAGAATGGCGAAGGCGAACAAGAGCAAGAAAAGCGAGGACGGCGGGACGGCGGTCGAAACCGAGCCGGCGCCGCCAGCGCGTCTCCATGTGAAGTACATGGAAGTGGTCCGTCCGAAGATCATGGAGCAGTTCGGGATCAAGAACATCATGGCCGCGCCGCGCATCGAGAAGGTCGTGGTGAACATGGGCGTCGGCGCCGCCAAGGAAAGCAAGACGGCGCTCGATTCCGCGGCGGGTGATTTGGCGACGATCACCGGCCAAAAGCCGAAGATCACTCGTGCACGGGTGTCGGTGTCCGGCTTCAAACTTCGTGAAGGCATGGCGATCGGCTGCATGGTGACGCTGCGCGGCCGTCGTATGTACGAGTTCCTGGACCGGCTGATCTCGATCGCGATCCCGCGTATCAAGGACTTCCGTGGGCTGTCACGCAAGTCGTTCGACGGTCGCGGTAACTACTCGATGGGACTCGGCGAACAAACGGTGTTCCCCGAGATCCAGGTTGACAACGTCCAGGCGATGCAGGGGATGGACATCACGATCTGCACGAATACGGACGAGGACGCGAAGGCCGAAGCGCTCCTCTCGGGCCTCGGCATGCCGTTCCGAGAGCGTTGAAAGAAAGAGGTTCGAGCGTGGGCAAGACGAGCTGGATGTATCGGGCGAAGCAGGTGCCCAAGTTCAAGGTGCGACGACACACGCGCTGCGAGCTCTGCGGACGCTCGCACGCCGTTTATCGCAAGTTCGGGATCTGCCGGATCTGTTTCCGAAACCTGGCGCTTCGGGGCGAGATCCCTGGCGTGCGCAAGGCGTCTTGGTAGGAGATCCGGCAATGACGATGACCGATACCGTGGCGGACATGCTGACTCGGATGCGCAATGCGATCCGAGTCAAGAAGAAGACCGTCGATGTCCCCGCGTCGAAGCTCAAGCGCGCGATCGCAGAGGTCCTGAAGAGGGAAGGCTACATCAACGGCTTCGATGTCGTCGCGGATGGCCTCCAGGGTACGCTGCGCGTGGAGTTGAAGTACGACGCCGACGGCGTTCCCGCGATCACTCGGATCGACCGGCATTCGAAGCCGGGTCGCCGGCTGTATCACAACGTGAGAGAGATCCCGAAGGTCCTGAACGGACTCGGAGTGGCGGTGATGTCGACTCCGAAGGGGGTGATCTCGGACCGAGAGGCGCGCCGGCAACGCGTCGGCGGCGAGTACCTCTGTTCGGTGTATTGATCGGGTACCGGAGAAAACCGTGTCTCGTATCGGAAAGAAGCCCGTGACCCTCCCCGACGGAGTGAGCGCTCAGATGACTGGGCGTGAGCTGACGATCGGCAAGGGAAACAACAAGCTGACCCAATGGATCGACCCCGCGATCGATGTCGCCGTGGTCGATGGCCACGTGACGTTCCGTCGCAGCGACGATCAGCGACGGAATCGAGCTCTCCACGGCCTGTATCGCGCTCTCGCCCAGAACATGGTCGAGGGTCTGACCAAGGGCTACGAGAAGCGCCTCACCATCGTCGGCGTCGGCTTCGGCGCGAAGCTCTCGGGCCAGGTCGTCGAGCTGAACGTCGGCTACGCGAACAACATCAAAGTGAGCATTCCCGCGGGTGTGATCGTCGAGGTGCCGGAAGCCACCACGATCGTGGTCAAAGGAATCGACAAGCACGCAGTGGGACAGACCGCCGCCAACATCCGCCGAGCGCGACCCCCGGAACCCTACAAGGGGAAGGGTGTGCGTTACGTGGACGAGGTCGTCAAGCGCAAGGCGGGCAAGACCGTCGGCGCTGGTTGATAGAAAAGCACGGTACGAGCGATGGCCAATCTACAGAAGGTCAAGCAGAAGAAGCGGCTGCGCAAGACGCGCGGCGTCCGGAGCGGCGTTCGCGGCGATTCGAGCAAGCCGCGCCTGAGCGTGTTCCGATCGAGCCGCTACATTTCGGCTCAAGCGATCGACGACGTCTCGGGTCGCACCGTCGCGTCGGCGTCCCAGCTCGAGAAGTCGCTCCGAGAGCGTTGTTCCGGCCTTTCGAAGACGGATGCCGCGAAGTTGGTCGGCCAGGCCGTCGCCGAGCGACTCAAGGAAGGCGGATTCGAGCGCGTCGTGTTCGATCGGTCCTGGTATCGCTATCACGGACGTGTCAAAGCGCTTGCCGATGCGGCCCGCGAAAACGGATTGAAGTTCTAAGGATCACCCGATGAGCATGGCCCAAGAGTCCGGCCCGATCTACTTCGAAGAGACGGTCGTCAAGGTGAACCGGTGCGCGAAGGTCGTCAAGGGCGGCCGGCGTTTCTCGTTCTCGGCGCTGGTCGTGATCGGGAACCGCGGCGGCGTCGTCGGCGTCGGTTTCGGCAAGGCCAAGGAGGTCCCGTCGGCCGTTCAGAAGGCCGTCAAGGCGGCCCGAAAGGACCTGCAGCGAATCCCCCGCGTCGGCACCACGATCCCCCATTCCGTCATGGGGAGATACGGTTCCGCGCGGGTGAAGCTCATCCCAGCGGCCCCGGGGACCGGGATCATCGCCGGCGCGTCTGCTCGTGCGGTCCTGGAGTATGCCGGAGTGACGGATGTGCTGTCCAAGTCGATCGGCTCATCGAACCCGATCAACTTGGTCAAGGCGACACTGGACGGCCTGAAACAGCTCCGATCGCGCGAGGCGATCGAGGAACTGCGAGGAGTGAAGGTCGGATGAACCTCGAGGACGTTCTCAACGCAGGTCCGAAGTTTCGGGATCGTAAGCGCGTCGGTCGCGGGATCGGCTCAGGTCGAGGCAAGACCTCCACGCGGGGGACCAAGGGTCACGGTGCCCGCCAGACGTTCCACGGCAAGCTCGGGCACGAAGGCGGCCAGATGCCGCTCTTCCGTCGAGTGCCGAAGCGGGGCTTCACCAACGCGCGCTTCAAGATCGACTACTCGGTCATCAACGTCGGGCAACTCGGCCGGTACTTCGAGGCCGGTGACGAGGTGTCGCTCGAGGTCTTGCGGCAGCGGGGTCTGATGAAGAGCGGGCCGGGCCGGCTCAAGATCCTCGGTGAGGGCGACCTCTCGGTCGCCCTGAACGTCAAGGCACACAAGGCTTCTAAGGCCGCGGCTCAGAAGATCGAAGCCGCAGGCGGGAGTCTGGAGCAGGTGTCGTGAACGCCGCGATCCTGAACATCTTCCGGATTCCGGAGCTCCGTCAGAAGGTCTGGATGACCATTGGTTTGCTGGTCATCTACCGGATCGGGTTCCACATTCCGGTTCCTGGCGTCGACTACTCCGCCATCAAGGATGCGACGAAGGACCAGAACTTCGTGTTCGGGATCATGAACACGCTGTCCGGGGGCGCGATCGGGCAGTGCGTGCTGTTCGCGCTCGGCGTGATGCCGTATATCTCGTCTTCGATCATCTTCTCGCTGCTCGTGAAGGTCGTCCCTGCGCTCGAGGCGCTTCAGAAGGAGGGACAGTCGGGCGTCAAGAAGATCAACCAGTACACGCGCTGGGCGACGGTACCGATCTGCATCGTTCAGTCGATCTTCGTCATCCGAGGGTTGATCCTCCCCGCCGCGGGCCAGACGAATCTGATTTCGTCCACGATCACGGACAGCGCCGTCGGGCTCTTCCTCTACCAGATCGCTTTGATCGTCGCGTTCACGGCCGGCACGTTGTTCATCATGTGGCTCGGAGAGAAGATCACCGAGCATGGGATCGGCAACGGTATCTCGCTCATCATCATGGGGGGCATCATCGCCGAGCTACCCGCGCAGTATCAGGTCCTGGCCGGGGCGATGGAGGAAGGGGAACAGTGGCAGACGTTGCTCACGCTCGGGGCGCTCTACCTGGTGATCGTGTTTGGCATCGTGTTCGTGACGAAGGGGCAGCGCCGGATTCCGATCACGCATGCGAAGCACGTCAAAGGGCGCCGCGTGTATGGTTCGCAGAAGTCCTACCTTCCGCTGAAGGTGAATCAGGCGAACGTGATGCCGATCATCTTCGCGTCGGCCCTCTGGATCGCGCCGATCGCAATGGCGAAGATCCCCGGGCTCGGCTGGATGGAGCGGACTTTCCAGTGGGGCAGCTTCTTCTGGATGATCGGCTATTGCGCGCTGATCTTCTTCTTCTCGTATTTCTGGACGGCGTTGATGTTCCAGCCGAACGACATCGCCAACAACTTGAAAGAGCACGGTGGGTTCGTTCCGGGGCTGCGGCCCGGAAAACGAACGGCGGATGAGCTAGAGCGGATCATGGTGCGGATCACCCTGGTCGGAGCGACTTTCCTTTGCCTCATCTCGCTCCTCCCGAGCTTGGTCTCCTCGCGATTCCACAACATCCCGCCGAGCCTCTCCGCGTTCCTCGGAGGCACGTCGATCCTGATCGTGGTCGGTGTCGCGCTTGACCTGGTCGACAAGGTGAACGCTCACCTTCTGATGAGGAACTACGAGGGATTCATGAGCGGCGGAAGTTCATCGAGTTGGGCCCGTGGCCGCCGACGCTAGAAAGGGTATGAGATTGGCGAAGGAAGACGCGATTCGTGTCACGGCCACCGTGAAGGAAGCCCTTCCGAATGCGGTCTTCCGCGTGACCTTGGAAAATGGACATCAGGTGATCGCTCACGTCTCTGGCAAGATGCGGATGCACTTCATCCGCATCCTGCCCGGCGACAAGGTCACCGTAGAGTTATCGCCCTACGATCTCTCGAAAGGGCGAATCGTGTACCGCGAATAGCGGTGCGGAGGTGTGTGATGAAAGTTCGTACCTCAGTGCGACGTATCTGTGAAAACTGCAAGATCGTGCGTCGACGTGGAGTCGTGCGGGTGATCTGCTCGAACGGCCGCCACAAGCAGCGGCAGGGAAGCTGACCGCGGAGGTCTGACGAATCATGCCACGTATTGCCGGCGTCGACATTCCCAACGACAAGCGAGCGGTGATCTCGCTTACCTACATCTACGGCGTGGGTCCGCACGTCTCGCGGATGATCTGCCAGGAGATCGGCATCGATCCTTCGCTGCGTGCGAAGGACCTGACCGACGAGCAGCTCGCGCAGATCGCGACCTACCTCGACAAGTCGGTGGTCCACGAAGGAAACCTGCGTCGCCAGATCGCGATGAACATCCAGCGGCTGAAGGAGATCGGCTGCTATCGCGGTCTCCGCCACCGTCGTGGTCTTCCCGTGCGCGGCCAGCGCACGAGCACGAACGCGCGTACGCGCAAGGGACCGAAGAAGACGGTCGCCGGCAAGAAGAGCGTCAAGGCTAGGTAAGAGAGGCGGATCACCCATGGCACCCGGCAAGAAGCGTAAAGCCCGCAAGGTCGGCGCGAAGGGCGTCTGCCACATCAAGGCGACCTTCAACAACACGATCATCACCATAACGGACATGAACGGCGAGGCGCTTTCGTGGGCGTCGGCTGGACACGTCGGATACAAAGGCTCGCGGAAGAGCACCCCGTTCGCGGCCCAGCGCGCGGCGGAGAAAGCGGCCGAAGCGGCGGCGAAGATGGGCGTGAAAGAGGTCGAGGTGCGCGTCAAGGGACCGGGCGCTGGTCGCGAATCGGCGATCCGAGCGCTGTCCCAAGTGGGCCTCACGGTGCGCGCCATCGAGGATCGGACGCCGCTGCCGCACAACGGCTGCCGCCCTCGGAAGCGTCGGCGGGTCTGACAGGAGCAGGAAACGATGTCTTGGACGAAGCAGAGCGTCTGCAAGCTGTGCCGCCGGGAGGGCGTGAAGCTCTACCTGAAGGGCGTACGCTGCGAGACGGCGAAGTGCGCGATCACGCGCCGCAATTACCAGCCCGGCCAACACTCCTGGACCCGCGGAAAGCCGTCGGAGTACGGGATCGGGCTGCGCGAGAAGCAGAAGTGCAAGCGATACTACGGCGTGTTGGAGCGCCAGTTCCGCCGGTATTTCGACATGGCGAACCGAATGAGCGGGAACACCGGCGAGAGCCTCCTGACGCTCTTGGAGCGACGGCTGGACAGCGTGGTGTACCAGCTCGGCATGGCGCACTCGCGCAAGAACGCGCGTCAGATGGTCGCCCACGGGCACATCGCCGTGAACGGAAAGCGTTGTTCCGCGGCGGCGCGACTCGTGCGCCTCGGTGACCGCGTTTCGGTTGTCGGCCGCGAGAAGTCGAAGAAGCAAGTCGTCGGAGCGCTCGAGGCGCGCAAGGGGCATTCGGTTCCTTCGTGGCTACTCTTCGACGAGTCGAAGAACGAGGGCGCGGTCAGTGCGATGCCCACCCGCCAGGACGTGAGCTTCGAAGTCCAGGAGCAGCTCATCATCGAGCTGATGAGCAAGTAAGGCACCCTAGGAAGGGAACGTCGAATGCGTATCCGCTGGCGTAGTTTTGAGCTTCCCTCCCGGGTGGTCGTCGATCGGAGCAGCCGTGCCGATACCTACGGTTCGTTCACGGTCGAGCCGTTCGAGAAGGGTTTCGGCCACACGATCGGCAACGGTCTGCGGCGCGTGCTGCTTTCGTCGATCGAGGGCAGCGCCGTCACCCAGGTCAAGATCGCGAACGTCCTCCACGAGTTCAGCTCGTTGACCGGGGTGCTCGAAGACGTGACCGATATCATCCTGAACGTCAAGCAGCTCCTCGTCCGAATCGACGGCGATGAACCGGTGACGATGAAGATCGACGTCAAGCGCAAGGGTGCGGTGACGGCGGCGGATATCGTGACGGATCACCGCGCCGAGATCGTGAATCGCGACCTTGTCATCGCGACCCTCACCGACGACGTCCAGTTCCAGATGGAGCTGAGCGCGCAGCGCGGCCGCGGCTACGTGACGGCCGACGAGAACACGCCGGACGATCGCGAGTTGGGCGTGATCCCGATCGACTCGAACTTCTCGCCGGTCAAACGTGTCCGGTACAAGGTCGAGGACACCCGCGTCGGGAAGATCACGAACTACGACAAGCTCATCATCGAGGTCTGGACGGACGGCACCACGCGACCGGAAGTCGCGCTCCAGGAGGCGGCGAAGATCTATCGCAAGCACCTGAACCCGTTCATTCACTACTTCCAGCCCGGCGAGGACGCGGCTGTCTCCGAGGCCGCGGTCATGGCGGACGAAGAGGCCGAGAAGGAGCAGCAGCGCATGCGCGACCTCCTCGCGAAGCCGATCGAGGAGCTCGACCTGTCCGTCCGCGCCCGAAACTGCCTCGACGCCGAGAACCTCGCCACCGTAGGCGACCTCGTGCGAAAGTCCGAGCAGGAGCTTCTGAAGATCAAGAACTTCGGGAAGACCTCCCTCAAGGAGATCAAGAAGAAGCTCTCCGACCTCGACCTGTCGCTCGGCATGAACACCGAGACGATGGCCGCGAGCAAGTAGGTGAATCATGGTTAGCCACCGCATGAGAGGCCGAAAGTTCGGCCGCAAGACCAAGCACCGCATCGCGATGAAGCGGAACCTGATGACGGCGCTCCTCGAGCACGGCCGGATCACTACGACGCTGCCGAAGGCGAAAGAGTATCGGCCGCGCGTGGAGAAGATGATCTCGCTCGGCCGACACAAGACGCTCCACAACGTGCGCCGCGCGGCCCGCGACATCCAGTCGAAGGCAGTGCTGAAGAAGCTGTTCGACGAGATCGGGCCGCGTTTCCGGGATCGCCCTGGTGGATACACGCGAATCCGAAAACTCTCGCGACCGCGGGTGAACGATTGCGCGCCGCGCGCCATCCTGGAACTCGTCGACTACGTGCCGGCGGCGACCAAGGTCCAGGAGGAAGCCGAAGAGTCCTGAAGCGGGAGGATCTCGAAGGCGAGGTCCGATGCGCGAGCGACGGAGTGGAACGACGCCGTACGACCCCTGAGTCGCACGGCGTCGCATGTTTTGCGGGGAGCTGGGCCCGCCGGTGCGCGACCCGTCCGGTGAAGAGGACGAGGCGGACATGAAGACCGATGACCGCCGAGCCGCGCGGCGGACGATCGCGGTGGCCTCCGCCCTTCAGCGCAGGACGAGGTTCTCGGCGCCGACCACGGCGGAAAGCGCCTCGAAGCTCTCCTCGCTGACGCTCACCTTGTAGTCGGACCCGCATCGGATGAACGCGTCCTCGCCGTCCGCCTCCACGAAACGCAGGTAGATCGGGACGTTGCCGGGATGCGCGCGAATCGTTTCCCGCAGCCGGCCGAGCAGATCGTCGCCGGGGTCGGAGAGGGTCAGGATCACGCGGTCCACGCGCCGGGAGAGGATCTCCTCCACCGGCACCGCGTCGACCACCCGCAGCGTCGGTTCCTCGCGGCTCAAGTCGAGGGTGCCGGTGAAGATGCCGATCGCGTCGTCGACGAGGAAGTCGGCCACCTTCTTGTAGTCCTCCGCGAAGCAGACCGCCGAGACCGCCGTGGAGTCGAGGTTCACGATACGGAACATCGCGAGCTTCTGCCCGGCGGCCCGGCCGCGCTTCGTGACCGCGATACGCACGCCGGAGACGGCGCCGCCGATCGTGACCTCGGCCCGATCCTCGAGGTCGGCCAGCTCCGGAAGCGAGTGGGTCGAGTAGCGCTCGAGCGTGCGCGCGTGCTGTCGCAGCGGATTGTCGGAGAGGAAGAACCCGAGCGCTTCTTTCTCGCGGGCGAGCTTCTCGCGATCGGCCCACTCGGCGACGTCGGGGAGCCGGTAATCGACGTCGTCCTGGGGCAGCGCACCGAACAGCGAGAGCTGCCCTCTCTTCTTGTCGGACTGATGCTGCTGACCCAGCCGAAGCAGCGTCTCCAGCCCGGCCAAGATGCGAGCGCGCGGCTGGTTCGTCCAGTCGTACGCTCCGGCCTGGATGAACGCCTCATGGACGCCCTTCGTCATGGCCGTCGCGTCGACTTCCTCGAACACCTCGACGAGCGTCCGGAACGGTCGGTTGAGTCGCGTACGCGCGGCGAGCACCGCTTCGACGGGCCGCTCGCCGACCCCTTTGATCGCGCCGAGTCCGAACCGGATCGCGCCGTCGCGGATCCTGAAGTCGAGCTCGGACTCGTTCAGATCCGGTACGAGGACGGCGATGTCGCTGCGGCGACATTCGTCCAGGTAGACCGCCACCTTGTCGGTGTCGCCGCGGTCGATCGACATGCACGCCGCGAGGAACTCCTGGCGGTGGTTTGCCTTCAGGTACGCCGTCCGATACGTGAGGATTCCGTACGCAACGGTGTGGCTCTTGTTGAAGCCGTAGCCGGCGAAGTACGCCATCGTCTCCCAGATGTCGGTGGCGACCTTGCGGTCCACCTGCTTCGTCACCGCGCCGTCGATGAACTTCGCCTTGAACTTCTCCATCACCTCCGGCTTCTTCTTGCCCATCGCCTTGCGGAGGTTGTCCGCTTCCTCGAGCGAGAAACCGGCGAGCACGTTCGAGATGCGCATGATCTGCTCCTGGTAGACCATGACGCCGTAGGTCGGCTCGAGGATCGGCTCCAGCGAAGGATCCGGGTATTCGATCGGCTCCCGTCCGTGCTTTCGGTTGACGAACGAATCGACCATCCCGGACCCGAGCGGCCCGGGGCGATAGAGCGCGAGGATGGCGACGATGTCTTCGAACGTGTCGGGCTGCATCTTCTGCAGCAGCTCCCGCATCCCCGACGACTCGAGCTGGAACACTCCGGTCGTGTCGCCCTTCTGGAGCAGCTCGTACGTCGCCTTGTCGTCGAACGTGAGCCGTTCGAGATCGAGCTCGACGCCCGATGCTCGCACGAGCTCCTGCGCGCGCGCGAGGATGGTCAGCGTCTTCAAGCCGAGGAAGTCCATCTTCAGCAGACCGATGGACTCGAGCTCGTTCATCGAGAACTGCGTGTTGACTTCGTTCTGGACCCGGCAGAGCGGTACGTACTCCTCGAGCGGCTTGTCGGCGATGACGACGCCGGCCGCGTGTGTCGAGGTGTGTCGGTTCAACCCCTCGATACTGAGGGAGATGTCGAAGAGCTGCTGGACGCGCGGGTCGGCGTTGCCCATCGCGCGGAGATCCTCGTCGAGCTCGAGGGCGTCCTTCAGCTTCGTGCCGACGGTGGTCGGGATACGCTTCGAGATCTTGTCGACGGTGGCGAGGTCGATGCCGAGCACGCGGCCGGTGTCGCGGATCGCGGCTTTCGCGGCGAGGGTCCCGAACGTAACGATCTGACACACGTTCTCGGGCCGGTACTTCTCCTGCACGTAGCGGATCACTGTCTCGCGCCGGTCGCGGCAGAAGTCGATGTCGATGTCCGGCATCGACACGCGCCCGCGATTCAAGAAACGCTCGAACAGGAGATCGTAGCGGAGCGGATCGACGTCGGTGATCCCCAGGCTGTACGCGACGATCGATCCCGCCGCCGAGCCGCGTCCCGGCCCGACCGGCACGTCGTTGTCGCGAGCGAAGCGCATGAAATCGGCCACGATGAGGAAGTAGGCGACGAAGCCCATCTCCGCGATCACCGCCATCTCGTAGTCGAGCCGCGCTCGGACCTTGTCGTCGATCCTCCCGTAGCGCTCGATCACGCCGGCTTCACACTGCTGGTGGAAGTACGTGAGCTGATCGATGCGGCCGGGCACTTCGAAGTGGGGGAGATGGAACTCATCGAGCTTGATCTCGACGTTGCACCGCTCGGCAACCTCGAACGTACGTTCGCAGAGCCGATCGGCGCCCTTGAACAGCGTCGCCATCTCGTCGCTCGTGCGGAAGTAGTGCTGGTCGGTCTCGAGGCGTTGGCGGTTCTCGTCCTCGAGCGTCTTCCCCGAGGCGATGCACATCATCACCTCGCGTGCGGCGGCGTGTTCAGGCTTGATGTAGTGGACGTCGTTCGTCAGCACGGACGGGATCCCGGTGCGCTTCGCGAGCGCGAGCAACCCCTCACGCTGGCGGCGTTGGAGCGGAATCTCGTTCGCCATGATCTCGATGAAGTAGTGGTCGCGGCCGAAGAGATCGCGGTACTCCTCGGCCATCCGATCGGCGCCTCGTTCATCGCTGGCGAGCACCTTGCGCGAGACCTCGCCCGACATGCACCCCGAGAGCGCGATGATCCCCTTCGCGTGGCTCGCGAGCAGCTCCTTATCGACGCGCGGCTTGAAGTAGAATCCGTCGACGTACCCCTTCGACACGAGCCGCATCAAGTTGTGGTACCCGTCGAGGTTCTCCGCGAGGAGCGTCAGGTGGTGAACCGCCTCCTTCGGGTCGCGCGCGCGGTGATCCCGTGCCAGGTTGATCTCGCAGCCGAGGATCGGCACGAGGCCCCGCTTCCGCGCGGCCTGATAGAACTGGATCGCGCCGAACATGTTTCCGTGGTCGGTTAGCGCGATCCGTTCCTGCGCGCATTCGACCGCGGCGTCGCAGAGCGCGTCGATGCGCGCGTTCGCCTCGAGCAAACTGAAGTGGCTGTGGCAGTGAAGGTGTGCGAAGCGAACCACGGGCGTCCTTGGGCGGTGATCGGGGCCCTACGAAGACCAGCGATACGTTCTCTCGTTCCAGCGTACCGCGGGGGATCGGGAGCCAGGCTAGCTGCGCCGCGCGCGCGCCGCAACGACGCTGGCCGTCACCATGAGGAGCACGAGCAGCGCTTCTGTGGACCAATTGGTGAATCCCTGTGGAAACCGTGTGGAGAGGTGCTTGGCGACGAGATAGACCACGGTCACGAGGCCCGCCATACGGATCTCGCCGCACCGGAGCAGTCGGCTTGCAAACGGGTAGGAGGCGACGACCAGAGCGGTCTGAATCAGCGTGTGGTCGCCCGGGAACACGATCTCGCGAATCCCGATGAGCGCGCCCGCGGCGGCGACGCTGGCCACGATGAACCGGACGGATCCACTCTTCGCGTCGAACAGGATCGGCGGCATCGCGGCCACGAACGCCGCGATCAGAATGGCGTTGATCGTCCCCTGCCGAGCGAACGTGGCGGCGAGCGCGGGTGCGACCGGAGCGACCAGGAACGGCGCGATCCACAGCGCGTGGCCGGCGAGGTAGCTCTCTTCGCGCGGGCGGACCAGCTCTCGGGCCCGCAGGTCGGCGTCGCGCAGATGCTCGCGCGGCGACCCAATCCTCCGGGCGGCGGCGCGGAAGCGATGGATTGGACCGAAGGTCAGGTTGCCGACGACGATCGAGACCGCGGCCGCGGCGAGCGGAGAGGAGGCCGGCGTCAAGATCCGCGTGGCGAGGAACAACGCGGCCGCCGCCGCGGGGCCGAGGTTGGGTCGCGCGATCGGGATTCCACGATGCTCCCGGACCGCCGGCGTTGCGACCGCATAGGTGAGGAGCACCGTCACCAGCCCGAGCATCAGTCGGTCCGGACCGCCGACGAGCACGGCGAGGTGGGTCCACGCGGGCGCGTCCGAGAGGGTCGCGAGGGCGAACACCGCGATCGAAACGGCGAGGGCGAGCATCGCCTTCACGCGCGCGAGTGCGCTGCGAATCGCGCGTTCGTCGTACGGAGCGGACTCGAGCCGCGCCGCGGCCAGGACATTGGGGCCAGTGTCGACGATGAGGCGCGCGACGAGGAACACGGCCGCGAGCTCCAGGAGGCGAAACCCATCGTCGGAAGTTCGGTGGTGGACCGAGGTCCACGCTCCGGCTCCCCAGAGGATAGGTTCGAGGAGCCGAGCGGTGACGGGTCGACCAAGGAATTCGAGCGCGCTTGACGCGTCGGTTGCGGCGCTGATAGTTTTCGCGCGGTCTCGACTCATTCTCGAAGGGTGTCGCCGTCCCGTGCTCCAACTGCGATCTTTGTCGATCTTCCTCGTCGCGTTCGGTCTGTGCACGTGCGGAACCGGGGACGCGCTCGATCGTGACGATCGGGAACGCCTCGACGAACTTTGGAGACTCTATCAGAGTCAAGACCCCGAATGGCCCGATGCGCGCGACCGCTGGTACGGGAGCGGGGGGGCGGAGCGCGAGACGCTCGTCCTCTCCCTGATTCGCGATCTTGTTCATCGGGCTCCGACGCCGGTCCAGACCGCGCGTGGGCTCGAGCCCGGGTGGAAACGTCCCCAGCGCGAGCTTCTCTCGCTGCCGCGGGAGACCACCGTCGACTTTCTGGTGGTCGCGCTCCGTACGGGCCGCGATCCGGCGTCGCTGGGCCCGCTCGCCGATACGTTGGCCGGGTTCGGTGCGGTGACCGAGATCGTGGACGCGCTCGATCACCCGAATTCCGGCGACTCGCCGCAGTTCGCCGGCTATGCCATGTTCTCGTTGGTCCAGGCCGGCGGCGATCAGGCGATCGCGCGCGTCGCGCAGGAGCTGCGGACGGCGCGGGAATGGACCGTCCGCTCGCGAGCGGCCGAGGCGCTCGGAAACGCGCGCTACACTGATCAGGACCGCGCCGTCGTGGCGCTTCTCGGCGGCCTCGAGGACGACGAGCGGTTCGTCGTGCGCAAGACGCTCGAGGCGCTCTGGCAACTCGACCGGGCCGACGCGGCGCCGGCCATCGCGGCGTTCCTCGGCGAAGCGGTAGAGTCGGGCCGGGACGAGGAAGCTGGGCTTGCGGTGATCACGTTGAAGAAGCTCACCGGCGCGCAGGTCCCCGGCGACGATCCGGCCGTTTGGAGGCTCGAGGCCCAATCCGCGGCCGCGCGCGCGAAGCGATGACCGGCGACCGAGACGCGATCTGACATGGACTTCACGATTCGCAAGAGCTCCGAGTCGTGCCAGGTGTGCGAGCGCGGGTTCCAATCCGGCGAGGACCACTTCTCGCTCGTCCGGTTCGAGGAGACCGAGCCGGTCCGGATCGACCTTTGCGTCGACTGCTTCACCCATTCGGAGCGGGATCCCGAGCGGGAGTTCGCGTACTGGCGCACGAAGCGGTCGGACCACGCGAAGCCAAAGCGCGTGGTCGACTTCAATACGCTCCGAGAGCTCTTCTTCCGAATGGCCGAACAGGGCAGTGCCGAGTACCAGAAGACGTCCTACCTCCTGGGGCTCGTACTGCTGCGCAAGCGGGTGCTCCGCCTCGAGGAGTTCGTCACCGAGAACGGGATCGACTACCTGGTCGTCACGTCGCGCGAACGACCGGCGCCGCTGAAGATCGAGGCGCCGCCGCTCGTCGCCGCCGAATTCGACGTGCTGCGCGAGCGACTCCAGTCGCTCCTGGACATCGACCTGGAGGGAGAAGGGATCGAGGACGTCGGCGCTTCGAGAGCGACCGCCCAGCCCGACGCGCACGACCCGGAGGGCGACGAACCGCCGGAGGACGCCACGCCCGCCTAGCAGCCCGTGGTGAAAGTGCTTTCGAAGCGAGGCGAGGTCATCGCGACCGAGATCGAGGCGCAGGACCGCAGGCGTACTGCCTGTACGTCGAGGATCCTGCAACGAAGAGATCGGTCGCGAGGGCCCGCCGCAGCC
>CAZYQW010000061.1:0-41783 GCA_964649825.1 uncultured Phycisphaeraceae bacterium
TGGTGAAAGTGCTTTCGAAGCGAGGCGAGGTCATCGCGACCGAGATCGAGGCGCAGGACCGCAGGCGTACTGCCTGTACGTCGAGGATCCTGCAACGAAGAGATCGGTCGCGAGGGCCCGCCGCAGCCGGAATGACTTTCACGACGGGCGGCTAGTCTAAAAGTCTAGGGACCGACCTCGCCGTCGCCGCCGGTCGCGCGGCGCGGTCGTTGGACCGTCGGCCGATCGGCGTCCTCGGCCGCGCGGGTGCGCTGCAGGCGATGGCGCACGATCTGGCCCTCCACCATGTAGATCACGTCCTCGGCGATGTTCGTGGCGTGGTCGCCGATGCGCTCCAGGTTGCGCAGCGCACCCAGCAGGTGCAGCGTGTCGCCGATGCGGTTCGGGTTGCTGCGCATGAAGTGCGAGGCCTCGCCGAGGATCTCGCGGTACAGCCGGTCCGGCTCGATGTCCATGTCCCACACGCGCATCGCGAGGGCCGTGTCCATCTTCACGAGTGCTTCGAGCCCCTTCTGCACCATCAGCTTGATGACCGCGGCCATGCGCGACACGTCCGGCCGGAACGGGAGGAGGTCGACCAGCGCGAGCACCTCGGAGCGCTCCGCGATGTTGACCGCGAGATCGCCGATCCGCTCGAGGTCGGAGTTGATCTTGAGGATCGCGGTGACGAGCCGCAGATCCTTGGCGACCGGCTGCCGGCGCGCGAGGATCTCGATGCACTTCTCCTCGATCTCCAGCTCGATCGCGTCGACCGCGTCGTCCCCGTCGATCACCTCGACCGCGGCCGTGGCGTCGCCGTCGAGCAACGCGCGCAGGGAGCTCTCGACCGCGACCTCGACGAGGTGGCCCATATGCAGCACGAGCTGCAGGACCTGATCCAATTCCGCTTCGTTGTGCTTGGTCATTGCCTGTATGTCACTGCTGGAGGTTCCGGTGGGGCGCTCGCTCGCCTCAGCCGCTGGAGCGTGTATAGGCGTCCAGGGTCTCGGCGTCAGGCGCCTTGAGCGTGGCGCCAAGCGGACCCGCGCCGGGACGCACCACGTGCTTCGCCAGCTCGCCGTCCTTCTCGAACTTCGCGAGCTCCGCGCAGCCGGCCCGGAAGACCCACACCCGACCGTCCTCGATCTCGGTCACGAAGCCCGGCTTCGCCGCCACGTACGCGAGGATCGTCTCGGCATCGGGCGACTTCAGCGTCGTGCCGAGCGGGCCGGCGGCCGGTCGCACGACGTGCTTGGCCAGCTCCCCATGCTGCCGGAACTTCGCGAGCTCCGCGTCGCCTTCGCGGAAGACCCACACCCGACCGTCCTCGATCTCGGTCACGAAGCCCGGTTTCGCGGCCACGTACGCGAGGATCGTCTCGGCATCGGGCGCCTTCAGCGTCGTGCCGAGCGGGCCGGCGGCCGGCCGCACGACGTGCTTCGCCAGCTCGCCATGCTGCCGGAACTTCGCGAGCTCCGCGTCGCCCTCGCGGAAGACCCACACCCGACCGTCCTCGATCTCGGTCACGAAGCCCGGCTTCGCCGCGACGTACGCGAGGATCGTGTCGGCATCGGGCGACTTCAGCGTCATGCCGCCGGGGCCGGCGCCGGGCCGAATGACGTGCTTCGCGAGCTCGCCGGCATGGTCGAACTTCGCGAGTTCCGGATCGCCGGCGCGGAAGATCCACAGCCGCCCGTCGTCCAGCCGCGTGACGAAGCCCGGGCGGTCGTGCGGGTTGCGATCGTTCGCGGGGTCGGCGTGCTCGACGGAGTCCATCGTTGGAACCGGCGTTGGAACCGGCGTCGGAACGGCCGGGGCCGCGGCCTCCGTGGGCGGCGCCTCGATACCGGCGGCGACGACGCCTTCCCCGGAGGGGGCGTCGGTCACGTTCATGCGATGGTCGCTCGTGTGACTGCAGGCGCAGGCCGCGGCCAGCACGCCGAAGATGCCCGTGGTGAAGCCAATGATATGCCGACTCATGATCGTTCGTCCTTCGTTGCCTTCTCATCGCGGCGATGCCGCCAGCCAACAACTCCGGGTGCGCGTTCCTCGTGGCGCGCGGAGAAGCCGCGGCCTGGAACACGGCGCGCACGCCGCGCGCGGAGGTGCACTCTCAACCGAACCGACCCGTGATGTAGTCTTCGGTCTCGCGCAGATGCGGGGTTTGAAACATGTCGCTCGTCGGGCCGTACTCGATGAGCCGGCCCAGGAACATGAACGCGCAGTAGTCGCTCGTACGGGACGCCTGCTGCATGTTGTGGGTCACGATGAGGACCGTGTACGCGCCCTTCATGTCTTCGATCAGGTCCTCGATCTTGCCGGTCGCGATGGGATCGAGCGCCGAACACGGCTCGTCCATGAGCAGGACCTCGGGTTCGGCCGCGATCGCCCGTGCGATGCACAGGCGCTGCTGCTGTCCGCCGGACAACCCGAGCGCCGACTCATGCAGGCGGTCCTTGACCTCGTCCCACAGCGCGGACCCGCGCAGCGCGTGCTCGCACACTTCATCGAGCACCGTACGGTTGCGCTCGCCGTCGATGCGCAGTGGATAGACCACGTTTTCG
This sequence comes from uncultured Phycisphaeraceae bacterium, assembly GCA_964649825.1. Classification (GTDB taxonomy): domain Bacteria; phylum Planctomycetota; class B15-G4; order B15-G4; family JADJEK01; genus CAZYQW01. The sequence goes on from CAZYQW010000061.1 coordinate 2,544, forward strand.
TAGACGCTCATCGGGAACGGGTTCGGCTTCTGGAACACCATGCCCATGCGTTTGCGCAGCTCGATGACGTCGACCGAGGCGTGGTAGATCGAGTCGCCGTTCAGGCGCATCTCGCCCTCGATGCGCACGGAGTCGATCAGGTCGTTGATGCGATTGACCGAGCGCAGCAGGGTGGACTTGCCGCAGCCCGACGGACCGATCAACGCGGTCACCTTGCCCTTCGACACGGCCATGTTCACGTCGAACAGCGCCTGCTTGGCGCCATACCACAGCGAGAAGTCGGCGACGTCGAGCACGGCCGTCTCGCCGGCCAGCGCATCGTGCACCTCGGTCGGTGGAACCTCGCCGTTGCGGATCGCGTCGAGCCGGTTCGCGACCTCACGCACGGGCGCCGCCGTGGACGTTCGGTCCCCGCGCATCCGCGGCGGGACGCGCACCGCGTCGCGATCGCGCGCCGGCGGGTCGTTCAGTCCCTGGGAAGTCGGTTGCATGGGAGTCTCCGATCTCAGAACTGGTTGGCGACGAACCGTCGACGCAGTCGCGTGCGCAACCAGATCGCGGTCAGGTTGAGGACGGCTACCACGGAGATCAACAGCAGCGTGGTGGTGTAGACCATCGGCTTGGCGGCCTCGGAGTTCTGGCTCTGGAACCCGAGGTCATAGATGTGGAACCCGAGGTGCATGAAGCTGCGCTCGGCGTGGACGAACGGGAAGATGCCATCCACCGGAAGTTCAGGCGCGAGCTTGACCGCGCCGACCAGCATGAGCGGCGCGACCTCGCCGGCGCCGCGCGCCATGGCGAGGATCATCCCGGTCATGATGCCCGGCATCGCGCGGGGCAGCACGATGCGCCGGATCGTCTGCCACTTGCTCGCGCCGCACGCGTAGGAGCCCTCGCGCATCGACCCGGGAACCGCGGCCAGCGCCTCCTCGGTCGCGACGATCACGACCGGCAGCGTGAGCAGCGCCAGCGTCAGCGAGGCCCACAGGATTCCGCCGGTGCCGAACGTCGGGCTCGGCAGCTTGGCCTCGTAGAACCACGAGTCGATGCTGCCGCCGATGATGTAGCAGAAGAAGCCGAGCCCGAACACGCCGAACACGATGCTCGGCACGCCCGCGAGGTTGTTGACCGCGATCCGTACCGCGCTCACGAGCGCACCGCCCTTCGCGTACTCGCGCAGGTAGAGCGCGGCGAGGACGCCGAACGGGACCACGAGCAGGGACATGATGAGGGTCATCACGACCGTGCCGAAGATCGCGGGAAACACGCCGCCTTCGCTGTTGGCCTCGCGCGGGTCCGCGGTCAGGAACTCGTGCCAGCGCGACAGGTAGATGCCGATCTTGTCGAGAAGTCCGATCCGATTGGCCGGATACGCCCGCACCACCTCGGCGAGGGGCAGCGCCTTCTCCGTGCCGTCCGCGGTCACGACGAGGACCTGGAAGCGATCGTTCTCCTGATCGAGTTCGCGGATCCGTTCGCGGATGCGCTCGAACTCGACCTCCGCCTCCTCGGTCGACGCGCGCAGCCGCTCTCGCGCGGCGCGCGCCTGCGCCGAGTCCACGCCGTGCTCCAGCTCGATCGAGCGCTGCTCGAGGCGAGCCTCCTCCAGGCGGTGGTTGATGCGGCCGATGTCGTTCTGCTCCAGCCGGCGACGCTGCTCCCAGCGCGCGCGCACGTCCGGGTGGTGGCGTTCGAACAGTTCCCAGACGCGCGGCTCCTCGGTGGCGAGCGGTTCGCCATCCCGCAGGAACGCGCGCGGCAGACCGTAGAACCGCCCCCACGACTGGCGCTCGAACAGCAGCGCCCAATCGGGGCGGCTCTCGCCGTCGGTCACGACCGCGAAGTCGCTCACCCAGTTGAAGTGCTCGTTGGTCAGTTCGTAGTTGCCGGTCCGGATCAGGCGGCGGTGCGCGACGCCGTCGTTGCGATCGAGCGCTTCGCGTGCCGGCTCGCGTGCTTCCGGCGGAAGCTCCTCGAGCACCAGGGCCTCGGGCCGGTAGGTGTCGTCGCGCGTGACTTCCCCGAGGTGCACCTGGCCGGTCACGGTGGCGACGCGCACGATCTCGGTGGGCCAGAAGGTCGAGAAGCCTTGCACCGCGACCAGCGCGAGCAGGCCGATGATCATGATGAGGCCGATCGCCACGCCGCCGCCGGTGAGCCACACCATCGGCTCGCCCTGCGCCCACAGCGTGGTCGCGGCCGAAGAACGGCGGCCTCCGCTCCCGCCGCGCGGCGCGCGCACGGGGCGCGGCGGGACCGTCGTGTCCAGCGTTCGCGTCATAGCTGGTAGGCCCTCTTGCGGAAGCGCATGCGGATGATCTCCGCGACGGTGTTCACGGCGAACGTGATCGCGAAGAGGGACAACGCGGCCAGGAACAGCATGCGGTAGTGCGTGCTGTTCTGCACCGCCTCGGGCAGCTCGACCGCGATGTTGGCCGAGAGCGTGCGGAAGCCGTTGAAGATGTTCCAGTCCATGACCGGCGTGTTGCCGGCGGCCATCAGCACGATCATCGTCTCGCCCACGGCGCGCCCGAGTCCGATCATCGTGGCCGAGAATAGCCCGCTCATCGCGGTCGGCACGACCACCCGCATCGTGGTCTGCCAAACGGTCGCGCCCGCGCCGAGCGAGGCCGCTCGCAGGTGCTCCGGCACGGCCGACAGTGCGTCGTCGGCGATGGTGTAGATGATCGGGATGATGGCGAAGCCCATGATGAAGCCGACCACCATCGCGTTGCGCTGCACGTACGTGTCGACGAAGCTCCCCCGCGGATCGAATCCGAGCGCGCTCAGCAGCGACGACAGGGCGGTCGCGATCAGGAGCACCAACGCGGTCCCGGCCAGCACCTTGCCGAGGCTGATCCACGAGACCGTGCGTCGCGGCATGCCGCCGCACGCGTGGCGCAGCCACGGGTTCACGTACCGCGCCATGGCGATCCCGGTCAGCGCGGCTGCAAGCGGCACGAGCAGCAGGATCCAGCCGCCGAACCCGCTGCCGTGCTGGCCGGCGAGCCACGCCTTCAGGTCGCCCGCGTACGCGACGCGTTCGACGAACGGCGCGAGCAGGGACGCGAGACCGATGCCGAGCGGCACGCAGGCGAACATCGCGGGAAGTCGCAGCGACCGCAGGCGCGGCGCGACTTGCTCGGGCACCATCTGCCACAAGCACGCGCCGATCAACAATGCGAAGGGGATCGTGCCGAGACAGAGGATCGTCTCGAGCACGACGTCCTCGATGAACGGCGCGATCACGAGCGCCGCCAGGAAGCCGAGCACCACGCTCGGCAGGCTCGCCATGAGCTCGATGGTGGGCTTCACCTTCGCCTTCAGGCGCGGGCGCATGAACTCGCTGGTGTAGATCGCGGCGAGCAGCGCGAGCGGCAGCCCGAACAGCATCGAGTACAGCGTGGCCTTCAGCGTGCCGAAGACGAGCGGGTAGATCCCGTACTTGGGCTCGAAGTCATCGGTGCCGCTCGACGACTGCCAGACGTGCGCGGGAACTTCGTAGCCCTCGTACCACACCGGCACGAAGATCGCCGCGAGCGTCGACTCCGGGTGCGGTGCGTCGACCTGCCAGGCCTCGACGCGGCCCGATGCGAACGCGTACAACGCGTCATCCTTGGAACCGAGCACGAGGGCGTGGATCGCGGGCGACTCCGCGGCGACGCGGTTCTCGGCGAGCAGCCGGTTGCTGGTGACGTGGAACAGGCGCACCGCGCCGTCCGCGTAGGCGGCGGCCAGCATGCGCGTGCGGCTCGACGCGCCGAGCGCGACGACCGCCGAGGTCGCACCCGGCAGCTCGGTGCCGAGCGTCAGATGCGCGCCGTCGACCGTCTCCGCTCCGGCCGGCTTGGTGCGGAACCACACCCGCACGCGGCCCAGGCTGTCACCGGTGACGAGCGACGTCTTGCCGATCAGGAAGTCGACGTCGGTCAACGTGGCACCCGGCTCAGGTGCCAGGTCGAGTTCCTCGGCCAGCACCGGCTCCGCCGTTTCGCGCGTGTCGTAGCGCAGCACGCGCCCGTCTTCCCAGGCCAGGTAGACGTTGTCGCCCAGCCCCGAGAGCCGCAGCCAACGCGGAAGGGAACCGTCCGCGGGCAATGCGACCTGGACCTCGCCGCCCGTGAGACGCGCGGTCACTTTGCCGGTGAGCAGGTTCTTGCGACGCGAAACCTCGCTGATCCGCAGCATGCCGTTCGCCGCCAGCGAGGCCACGATGGGACCCGCCGGCCGGATCGACTGATCGATGCGCACGATCGCGGCGTCGGGATCGGTCGCGATCGGTTCCTCGAGCTCGACCTGCAGCGATTGATGCCGGTACTGTCGCTCCGGGGTCAGCTCGAGCACGCCGCCGTCGTGCTGGATTCGATCGCCGATCGCCATGCCGGACAGGTCCGCGTCGATCTCCGCGGGCTCTCGGAACTCGGCGACGAACGAGAAACGCCCCAGGCGGATCGTGCCGTCGGCGAACCCGAACGCGGCGTGGCCGTCGCGCAGCGCGAACGCCGAGGCCGAGACCGTGGTGCCGGGGAAGAGCTCACGCGACGAGATGCGCGCGCCGTCGTCCACGCGGTGCAGGTCGAGCCGCCCGTCGCGCCGGAACAGCCACGCGAGTGTACGGTACTCGTCGATCGCGACGTGCTCCACGCTGGGCTCGGCGCCCGGCGTACCGGATGCACTCGTGTCCGCGGCCGCGAGCGCGATCGGTGGGACCGTCACGATCGACGGCGCGAGGAACAGCGGGATCACCGTGTAGGCGAGAAACACGCACACCAGGGAGATCGCGATGATCGTTCCGACGCCACCGAGTCCGATGAACACGCGAGCCAGGACGTCGGCGATCCGCACGCGCGCGGTGGTCTCGCGCCGGCGCGTGTAGCCGGTGAACGACCGGCGGCTGTCGTCGGACTCGAGGGGTGGTCTCATCACGAAGACGTGCTCTTGTGGTCTCGCGCCGGCACACCGACACACCCGGACGATCGCGGAAGGGAAACGATGTTCATGGCCAGCGGCCGGCGACTTCGGGTCGCCGGCCGGCCGGGGCGTATCAGAACGGCGACTCGATGCCGACGATGCTCAGTGCATCGGCACGCGCTATCTCGGCGGTGACCGGGTAGTACCCGTCCTTGACGACGTCCTCTTGGCCCTGCCGGCTGAAGATGTAGCGCACGAACTCGCGGCGCAGCGGGTCGAGGTTCGATCCCGGCTTGTAGTTCATGTAGAGGTAGAGGAAGCGCGCGAGGGGATACTCGCCCGTGTAGGCGTTCTCCGCCGCGGCCGCGACCATGTCCGACTTCGCGTCGCTCGCGAGCGGCACCGCGAGAACGTCCGCGGTCTTGTAGCCGATGCCCGAGTAGCCGATCGCGTACTTGTCGCTCGCGACGCCCTGCACCACCGACGAGCTCCCCGGCTGCTCCTTGACCTCGTCCTTGTAGTCGCCGCCGAACAGCGCGTTCTCCTTGAAGAAACCGTAGGTGCCGGAGGCCGAGTTGCGGCCGTAGAGCGAGATCGGCTTGTTGGCCCAGTCGCCGGTCAATCCGAGATCGCCCCAGGTGCGGATGTCCTTCGCGAAACCGCCCTTGCGCGTCTTCGAGAAGATCGCGTCGACCTGCTGCAGCGTCAGCCCGCGAATCGGGTTGTCCTTGTGCACGTACACCGCGAGCATGTCGATCGAGGTCGGCAGCGCGGTGGGCTTGTAGCCGTAGCGCTTCTCGAATGCGTCGATCTCGGCGCCCTTCATCTCGCGGCTCATCGGCCCGAACTGCGCGGTGCCGTTGATGACCGCGACCGGCGCGGTCGACGATCCCTTCCCTTCGATCTCGATCTGGACGTTCGGATAGAAGCGCAGGAAGCCCTCGGCCCAGAGCGTCATCTCGTTGTTCATCGTGTCCGAGCCGATGCTCTTCAGGCTGCCCGACACGCCCTGCACCGGCGTGTAGTCCGGAAGGTCCTGATCGACGCCGACCTGGGCCGCGGCGGGGCCCGCGGTCAGCAGAGCGAACGGGATCGCCGCCACGGTCATGGCGGATCGGATTGCGTTTCGAATCATGCTCGGGTTCCTCATGCTGATGTGCGAGACCGTTCGGCGGCGCCCGCCCGTCGTTAGCGTTCTACGGTGGGAGGACACTAGGTCACCCGCATGAGTCGCTCGTGAGCCGATTGTTAAGATCTCGTGGGATCCGCCCGGCGAGGAGCCCCCGCCGCCGGCGAAGAAGCCTGCGACGCTGCCGCGGTCGTCGGCCGGGGCGCTCGTGAACGAGGCGGGGCAGGAACTTGCGGCGGACCACCTCGTCCCGCACGACTCGCCCGGCTTCCCTCGCCCGGGACGGTCGAGGCGATTCCGCCCGAACTGCGGAAGTCGGGCTAACGATCGCGGGGCTGCGCCGTCTGGCGGTGCGCGCAGCAATGCCGCCGGACACGTCGACTTCACCGGCGGGCATTCTCACTGGGGCCGGGAGGCGGCTCGTTCCCCCCCTCCCTTTCCATCGCCTCCCGGCTCCTCCTTATATTCATGTATCCATGACCCGTTCACCCGCGGCGGCCGTGCGGCGCGCCGCGGTGGGTCCGCCGCGCCGAGCGCGCCGGACGAAGGGTCACTGGATCGGTATCTCGACCCGCTTCTCTTCGCCCGACGACACCTCGATCCGTTGCTCGCCGCGCATCGAGCCGCTCTGCACCGTCACGTGATACCGGCCCGCGCGGAGTCCGGGGAGGAGGACGCTGCTCTCGCCCAGGTGCATCTGCTGTTCCACTTCGCCCGGGTTCGCCTCGTCATAGTACGAGACGCGGAAGAAGTCGAGCGGCTCATCCTGGTTGTGGCGCGGTGTGATGATGAGCGTGGCGCCGCGGATCGCTTCGAAGTCGACGTGGTCGTTGCGCTGGCCCTCGAGGACCCGGACGCGGTCCTTCTGCGCCTTCTCGACGCCGCCGCCGCTGATCGAGACCTGGTAGTCGCCGGGCTCGAGGAAGCGAGCCTCGTACCGGCCGTCCTCGTCGGTCGTGATCACCTCGTCCTCGTTTCCGAACGAGAAGCTCGTCATGCCGCCGCCGGATCCGCCGTCGTTGACGCGGACCGCAAAAACCGCGTGCGACGTGGTCTGTGATTCCTCGCCGCGTTCGCGGACGGGAGCGACCTCGATCGTGACGTCCGCGAGCGGGTCGCCGGAGTCTTCGTCGGTCACGCGCCCCGCGATCACGCCGGTCGGAAGGTTGATCGTCTCGTGCACCTTCTCGCGCGCGCGGACCTCGACGTCCCGCTCGACCGGGATGGCGGCGCCGCGGGCGCGAACCTTCATCGTGTAGGAGGCCGGCTCGACGTCGTTCATCTGGAACTCCCCGCGTGAGTCGGTCTTGGTGCTCGGGCCTCCGAACGGGAACCTCTCGCCCTTCTTCGCGAGCGAGACCGACGCCGCAGCCAGCGGCCGACCCGCCTCGGTGACGAGCCCGGACACCGTGCCGGCGGGGGGGAGGTGGAGATCGATCGTCGCGGTCTCTCCCGCCTCGATCGAGACCGGCGTCCCTTTCTTCGCCCCGCCGTCGAGGCTCATGAAGACCATTCCCATCGCGCCGCTCTCGGTCGGCGCGAAGAGCTCGGCCCGGTACGGACCCGGCACGATTCCACGGATCTCGTACGTCCCGTCCAACGCGGTCTCGGCGCGGTAGGCGCCTTCGCCGGGCCAGCCTTCGGGGCCCGCGTCGAACGTCTCGACCATCGTTCCGCGATCCCCGACCGCGTCCGCGTGGAGCCGCACGGTCGCGGCGGAAAGCGGGTTTCCGTCGGCGTCGTACGCGGTTCCGGTCAGGCCGCCGCCTTCGCGCAGCTCCACCTCGATGCCATCGACCTGCTCGGCTTCGACCAGCTCGAGCGCGAGCGGCTCGCTCCGCGCCCAATCGTCATGGTTCGCGGTCAACACGTAGTCGCCCTCGGCGAGCCCGCGGACCGTGAATCGCCCCGCGGCATCGGTCGTCGCCCGCTCGGAGTACGACCCCTGGATGACCTCCGGAGCGGCGCCGTCTCCCGCTCTCACCGCGATGCGTCGCTCGAAACGGCCGACGCCTCCCGCGAACCCACCAACGCGTTCGTTCTTCGCGACGATCACTTGGGCTCCCACGACCGGATCTCCCATCGGATCGAGCACGACGCCCGAGACGGTGATCTCCGGGACGAGCTCCGCGTCGACGCGCACCAGCGCCTCTGGCGCCACGGCGATCGACGGACGTTCGAAGTCGGTGTAACCGTCCGCCGTGACGTGGACGGTGACGTCCTTGGTGGCGATGTTCGTGATGGCGTACAGCCCGACGTCGGGCTCCACGCCGACGAGGTCGGCCACGTCCTTGCCCCGGAGGATTTTCTGCCTCGCGTCGTCCGCGCCGTGGATCCCAGCCGCGCTCAGGAAGAGGTCGGCCGCGCCGAGCTCGAACTCCGCGATCGATCGCTTCGACTCACGGTCGCGCACGTAGCCCCAGACGACGCCGCTGCGGTCGAGCACGATCCGCACGTCGGTCGTGCCGGTCTCGGCGCGCTCGGCCTTGCGCACGTAGCCGTCGGAGTGCGCGGTCACGTTGTACGTGCCCGTCTTCAAGCCGCCGATCTCGAACCGCCCGCCCGCGTCCGTCGACACCGTGCGGTCCTTTCCGAGCTCGCTCGTGAACGAGCCGTCGCTGAGATCGATCACCGTCTCCATGACCGAGACGCGGGCGTCGGCCACCGGAGCTCCGTTTCGATCGACGACGCTGCCGGCGAGCATGAACCCTTCGCTGAGCTCGATCTTCACGTCGCTGGTGATCCCTCCGCGCTCGATCGTGATGTCGCGCAGCGACTGGCGCGTGTAGCCGTCCTTGTCCGCGATCGCGATCGCCTCTCCGGGCGGAAGGCCGTCGATGCGGAAGAAGCCGGATCCGTCGGTGGTCGCCGTCCGCGCGCCCTCGCCCGAGGCGAGGCCGCCCAGCACGAAGAGCCCGGCGCCGGAGGAGCTCGCGTCCGGCTTGGTCCAGGCGCGGACGTTCGCCCCGCGGATGCCGTTGCCGCGCTCGTCGAGGACGTACCCGGTCAGCGAGCCTCCCAAGGTAGCGACGAGGTCGCCGAGCGCGAGCTCGCCCTCCTTCTGGTCGGGAAGCGGACGCGTCACGTCACAGAGCGCGCCGGGTCGCGCGCGAACGCTCAAGAGCTTCGCGTGCTGGACGTCGTCGAAGGAGAAGCGGCCGTCGCTGCCCGTCTTTACCCGCTGCGAGCGGGCCCAACGGACCTTCTCGTGATCCTCGTCGTGGTCGGCGAGGACGCCGATGCGTCCGATCGACGGGCCGAGCCGGACGTCGACGTTCGCGAGCGGCCGTCCTCCCTCGTCGACCACGCGCCCGGTCACGCGAAGGCCGGAGTCGCCGTCCTCGTCACCGTCCGCCGCGGCGCGGGCCGAGTCGTGCGCCGGCGTCGCTCCCGATTCGGCCACGGCGCGGGTCGGCCCGTCTGCTTCGGCGCCGATCGATGGACCGGTCGCCGGCGCGCCGTCGTCGCGCTCGAGCTCGTTCGCCGCCGCGGTCGACCCGGGCGTGGCGTCCAGGGCGTCGTCGCCCTCCGACATCAAGAAGAACGCCGTCGCGCCGACGATGAGGACCAGTAGCGCGATCAGTCCGCGTGTAGACGACATGGATTCACTCCTCGCAATGTTCCGTTCGACGTGCGGGGCTCGCAGGGGAACGCTTGTCCGCTCGGGATTAGCACGCTCCGTGCCCCGTCCAGACCTCGGCGAACCCGCGCGATCGAGCCGCTTTCGCAAGGTACGCGCGTCGCACGACGTCGAACCCACCCCAAATGAGGTCGGGCGAGAGGAGATGAGGCGCGGGTGATCTCGCGGGCGACGCGCTCATGCGCCCGCGTCCACTCCGATCCGCCCCGCTGGGAAGCCGATCGAGGCGACCTCGACGATGCCGCAGTGCATCGGCCCGTGTCCGCGCGTGAAGCCGGCCTTCGAGCGAACGAACGTGACGGTGACCGTCGCACGAACGGCGCTACCGAGAATTTCGCCGGTGTCGCAGTCGAGCCCCGATGGGAGGTCGACGGCGAGAACCGGCACGCCGCTTCGCACCACGGCGTCGATCACGGCGCGCGGGAGGCCCTCCACCGGCCGGGAGAGTCCGGTTCCGAAGAGGGCGTCGACGACCAGCGGCTCGGGGTCCGCGGCGAGGGCCTCGGCCAGGTCGTCGGCCGACGCCACGATCCGCGTCGGTTCGCCGAGCGCCTCCCAGCGCCGCGCGTTCTTCTCGGCGTCGCCGGCGAGCCGACCGCGCTCGCCGACGAGCCAGACCTCGACCGCGATCTCGTCGAGGAGGTGACGCGCGGCCACGTAGCCGTCGCCGCCGTTGTTTCCTGGTCCTGCGACCACGACGACGCGCCGCCGCCCGAGCTCGCTCGCGAGCCGCAGGACGGAACGGGCCACGTGCGCGCCCGCGTTCTCCATCAGCACGTCGCCGGGGATCTCGAGCCGTTCCTGCGCCGCCCGGTCGATGGCGCGCGACGTCTCGCGCGTGAGTTCGGTCATGCGCGCCAGGATATCGCGGCTCGCGTCCGGTAGCATGCCCGGTTCGCGCGCGATGCGACAGCACGCGATCGACACGTTCGACACGGAGGACCGACGTTGACCGCGAGGATCGAGCATCTCGGCGTGGCAGTGCCCTCGCTCGACGAGGGATTGAAGCTGTATCGCGATCTCCTCGGGTTCGAGCTCGAGTTCGAGGAAGAGGTCTCGACCGAGAAGGTCCGCGTCGCCGGATTGAAGGCGGGGGACACGACGATCGAGCTGCTCGAGCCGACGTCCGACCAGAGCGCGATCGCCAGGTACCTCGACAGGAAAGGCCCGGGGCTTCATCACATCGCGATCGAGGTCGATGAGATCGACGAGCTGCTGCCGCGGTTGAAGGCGGCGGGCGTCCGATTGATCGACGAGACCCCCCGGCCCGGCGCGCGCGGGACCAAGGTAGCGTTCGTCCATCCCAAGGGGGCGCTCGGGGTCCTGATCGAACTCGTCGAACATCCACGGCGATGATCCCGTTCCGCGGACCCGACCTTCCCGCGACCGCTCAGGCCCTCGAGCGTTCGGTCGCGGCCGAGCTCGAGCGCTGGTTCGTGCTCGCCCCTGATCGCAGGGTCGCCCAGGTGGAGGACGAGAGCTTCCCGCGGCTGCGCGAGCTGCGCGTCGATCTGCGCGACGCGCGGCTCTTGGGCGATCCGGCGGCCGCCGTGCCGCGCGACGTGCGGGGCACCGGCGTCTTTATCGAGGCGATCCAGCTCCACGTCGACGCCGCGCCGATCGTGGTCACCGGGCATCGAGTCGCGTTTCGATTCGGCGCGCGTGACGTCCGGCTCGAGGCCGCGGTCGCGGCGGACGGCCGTGCGCTGCTCCGCCCGATCGGCGGGACCGGGGACGTCTTCGGATCGATCGGGCGCCGCGACCTGGAGGGGCTCGTCCGGAGCGTCATCGAGCCGTACGCGCGGGCCAAGGGGGTGACCGTGGAGGCCGTCTCGATCGAGCTCACGCAAAGCGGCGAGCGCGGGGTCCGGATCAGCTCGCGGGTCCGCGTGAAGAAGATCCTCGCCGCCGAGATCGTCGTCGATGCCGCGGTCGTGGTGGACGACGCGCTCGACCTCGTCGTTCAGGAAGTGCGCGCTCGGGGGGAAGGCATGATCGGGGCCCTGCTCGGCGGCGCGCTCGGCCAGATGGCGGGCCGGCTCTCCGGCCGCCGGATCCCGCTCACCGCGCTCCCGATCGGCTCCCTCCGCCTCGACTCCGTCCGGCTCGACGTCCGCGACGGGATCGCGGCCTTCGCCACGTTCGGCGGCTGACGAAAACCCGCCTCGCCGTCGTCGCGGCCGCCAAGGATCGAATACTCTCTCTTGCGAGATCCGAACGACACGAGCCATGAGCTGCCACCGACTCCCGATCCTGATCGTCCTTGCCGTCGCCCTCCCCGCCGGGTGCGCGAAGAAAGAGCCGCCGGCGGTCGTCTCCAACGAGCCGCCGGAGGGGAGGTGGCGGGCCGCGCGTTCCCTCGATCCGGATCTCGACGCGAAGATCGCCGAGCTGGAGTCGGTCGCCTACGTCAGCGGCTCGCGACCCGCCTCGAACCGCCTCGGCATCACGGTCGACGCGAAGGATCGCACCTACCCCGGCCTGAACCTGTACACCTCCGGCCATGCGCCGGTCGCCATCCTCATGGACATGTCCGGGAAGAAGCTCCACACGTGGGAGTGCGAGTTCGATCGCGCGCTGCCCGACTATCCGACCGAGAGGTACGAGAAGTCGCACTTCCGGCGCTACTTCCGCCGAGTGCATCTGTTCCCGAACGGCGACCTGCTCGTGATCTTCGAGGGCCACGCGCTGATCAAACTGTCGAAGGACTCGGACGTGCTCTGGACGTACGCCGGCAAGGCGCACCACGACCTCGAGGTCGCCGACGACGGCCGCATCTTCGTGCTCACGCGCACCGCGCATCTGAACGGGCGCGTGAACCCGCGCGAACCGATCCTCGAGGACTTCATCGCGGTGCTGAGCGCGGACGGGAAGGAGCTGGAGCGGGTGTCGGTGCTCGAGTGCTTCGAGAGCTCGGGCTTCGCGAACTCGCTCGCTCGCATGCCGAGAAGCGGCGACGTCCTGCACACGAATACGATCGAGCTCCTCGACGGTTCGCTTGCCGATCGCGTGCCCGCGTTCGCGGCCGGGAACCTCCTGATCTCCGTGCTGAAGACGAACACCATCGCCGTCGTCGACCTCGCCGAGAAGAAGGTCGTATGGGCGGCCAACGGGTCGTGGGTCGGCCAGCACCAGCCGACGGTGCTCGAGAGCGGCCGTCTCCTGCTGTTCGACAACAAGGGCGACGGGTCGGGCTTCGGGAAGTCGCGCGTCCTCGAGCTCGATCCGTCGAGCGCGGACATCCTCTGGAGCTACACCGGCGCCGCCGACGCGCCGCTCGAGACCGACACGTGCGGGACGGCCGAGCGGTTGAAGAACGGCAACACGCTGATCACCGAGTCCGACAACGGCCGCGCCCTCGAGATCGCCCCGGACGGCGAGATCGTGTGGGAGTTCCTCAGCCCGCACCGCGCGGGGCCGGGTGGCAGACTGATCGCGACGCTGTTCGAGGTGATTCGGCTGCCCGATGGGTTCCCGGTCGATTGGATGGATTGAACCTCTCCGCAGGAGAGGCTCATCCGGAATTCGAGATTCCCTCGAGGTCGACGGCGAGGTGGCGGATCGTCGCGGCGTCACGCCGGTCGAGAGCGGCGAGGTGCTCTTCGCTCGGTGACGGCTCGCGTCACCAGCGCGACCGATCCGACCACCGATAATGCCCGAACGGCCGGGGAGGCGCGCGGACGATGACGGGCGGAGGGTTCAGATGATGCTGCCGCCGCAACAGCCACGCCGCACCGAAGCCGGCCGCAAAACCGCCGATGTGGGCCCACCACGCCACGCCGCCCGACTCCGCGCCGAGCGAGAACGTGCCCTGGAAGAGCTGCATCAGGAACCAGATGCCGAGGAAGATCGGAGCGGGGATGACGAGGATCTGGATGATGACGAAGATCGGAACGAGCGTCAGCACCGTCGCGCGCGGATAGAGGAGGAAGTACGCGCCCATCACCCCGGCGATCGCCCCGCTCGCGCCGATCGTCGGCACCTCCGAGCCGGGTCCGGTGACGAGGTGGGTCAAGCTCGCGAGGAGTCCGCAGCCGACGTAGAACACGACGTACCCGACGTGGCCGAAGCGATCCTCGACGTTGTCGCCGAAGATCCAGAGGAACCACATGTTGCCGAGGAAGTGCATCCATCCACCGTGGAGGAAGATGCACGTCAGCAGGGTGAGCCAGCCCGGCACCGCGGGCGGGGCGGCCGGCCGCGACACCTCGCGGAGCTGCACTCCGAACCGCGTCGGCACCGCCACGACGTCACGGATCTCGATCGGCCGCTCGGAGTCGAGTACCCGCGCCGGGATCATTCCGTAGCGCTCCACGAGCGACGCGCCGGAGGGATCTTCCCCGAGTTGCGCGAAGAAGACCACCGCGCAGATCGCGATGACCGCGTAGTTCACGAACGGGGTGGAGCGGGAGGGGACGTCGTCTTTGAGCGGAATCACCCCCGCAGTGTATCGATGTCGTCCGTGATTCGTAGCCCCCCGGCTCGCTGCCCTCCCCGGTTCGATCCACCCCGATGCACCACTCCCGCCGCGACCTCTCTATCATCCCGCGATGGACCTCACCGACAAAGTCATCCTCGTCACCGGCGCCGCCCGTCGCGTCGGCGGCTCGATCGCGCGCGACCTCGCCGCGGCCGGGGCGCACGTCGTCGTCCACTACCGCGAATCCGAGACGGAAGCGCGCGCCCTGGTCGCCGAGATCCGTGCCGCCGGCGGCGCGGCGTCGGCGCAGCAGGCCGACCTCCTCGATCTCGTCGAGACGCAGCGGATGGTCCGCAACGTCGAGGTCGACGTCGGCTACGTCGACGCGCTCGTGAACAACGCGTCCGAGTTCTTCGAGACGCCGCTCTTCACTGCGTCGGACGAGCATTGGGACCGGCTGCTCGACGTCAACCTGAAGGCGCCGTTCCGGCTCGCGCGCCGCATCGCGTCGACGATGCTGAACCGCGGCCACGGCAAGATCGTGAACATCGCGGACATCCACGGCGAGCGACCGTTGAAGGACCACCTCGTCTACTCGGTCTCGAAGGCCGGCTTGTTGATGCTGACTCGCTCGCTCGCGCTCGAGCTCGCCCCGACGGTGCAGGTGAACGCGGTCTCGCCCGGCGCCGTCCTCTGGCCCTCGGAGACGACCGAGACCGAGAAGGACGAGATCCGCGGCGCGATTCCCCTCGGCCGCGAGGGTTCGCCGGACGACGTGGCACGCGCCGTCCGTTTCCTCCTCGAGTCGGACTACGTGACCGGCGACGTCCTGAACGTCGACGGCGGCAGGTTGCTCACGTGATCAAGCGCCTCTGCGTCTTCTGTGGGTCGTCGAGCGGGTCGAGCCCCGCCTACCGCGAGGCGGCCGAGCGGCTCGGCCGGATCCTGCTCGAGCGTGGGATCGGTCTCGTCTACGGCGGCGGCGACGTGGGTCTGATGGGGGTGCTCGCGGACACCGTCCTCGCGTCTGGTGGCGAGGTGATCGGCGTCATCACGAGGTTCCTGGTCGAGCGCGAGGTGGCGCATCGCGGCCTCACCGAGCTTCGCATCGTCGAGTCGATGCACGAGCGCAAGGCGGTCATGACCGAGTGGTCCGACGCGTTCGTGGCGCTCCCCGGCGGCCTTGGGACGATGGACGAGGCGTTCGAGGCGCTCACCTGGAAGCAGCTCGACCTCCACCGCAAGCCAGTCGGGCTGCTGAACGTGCGCGGCTACTACGACCACCTCGTCCGGCAGCTCGACCACTTCGTCGTCGAGGGCTTTCTGTCGGCGACGAACCGCGAGCTCCTGATCGTGGATGACGACCCGGCGCGGCTCCTCGAGCGGATCGATGAGCATCGCAGCGAAGCCGCGCAGAAGCCGTTCGATCGCCGCGCGTCATGACGTCGATCTACCACATCGCGACGGCGGCGGAGTGGGCGCTCGCCGTGGAGACCGGAGTCTACCGCGGCGACACGCTCGACACCGAGGGGTTCATCCACGCGTCCGAGGCCGGTCAGGTGCTCGAGGTCGCCAACCGGCTGTTTCGCGGACACGCCGGGCTCCTGCTCCTCGCCATCGACGAGTCACGCGTCGCGGTGCGCGTCGTCCGCGAGAACCTGGAGGGCGGCGACGTCCTCTACCCGCATCTGTACGGCCCTCTCCATCTCGACGCGGTCGATCGGGTGGCCCAGCTCCTTCCGGCGTCGGACGGTTCGTTTCGCTGGCCGTTCCTCGCGCCGTGATCGATCAGCTTGCCGGGCCGTAGCGCAGCTTCTGGTTCGTCTTCCGCCCGAGCTTGCGAATGCGCGCTGCCTCGTCCGACACGAACTCGACCTGCTTGCGGTACGTCAGCGCGCGTTCGTTCTCGGGATCGAGCTCGAGCGCGCCGTCCATCACCTCCACTGCCTGGGGGTACGACCCGCGGTTGACGTACATGCGCGCCAGGTTGATCTGGACATCGACCGCCTCCTCGGTGGCGCGGTGACGCAGCTCCTGCGCGCGCAGGTTCTGCTCCGGCGTGAGATCGGAGCTCATGAGCGCCTTGTCGAGCAGGGAGATCGCGCGCTGGTAGTCATCGGATGAGCCTTCGAACGCGTCGCCGGCCTTCGAGCCGGTCTCACGCAGCGCGGTGAGATTCCGCTTCTGGCCGCGCGTGACGTACTTCTCGGCGTCCTTCAGGCGCCGGTCCGCACCACGATCGGCGACGAGGTTGATCTCCGTCGGCTCGGACTCGCCGAGGTCGGCGTTCATCATCACGACGAGGTTCTGGGCGCGGCCCGCCGCCTTGGTCTCGGGGAACCGCGTCAGCACCTCGCCCGCGCGGCGCGTCGCCTCCACGGTGTCACCCGACGCGAACGCGCGCTCCGAGCGTTCGGCCAATGACGTGGCGTGGCCCTCGCGCGCGCTCCGCAGGATTCGCGCGATCTCGCCCTCCTTGTCCGGCGCGATCTCGGCCGCGTGCGAGAGCTCCATCTCGGCCGCCTCGAAGAGACCGTTCTCGAGGGCGAATCGACCGAGCTCGAGCCGATCGTCGATCGTCAGGTCCGTCCCGGCCGACCGCACTCGATACCACGACATCGGGTCGACCTCGCCGCGCACGATGGTGCGCGTCGTCCCGCCGACGGTCTCGATGGTCATTTCCGTCGGGCTCGCGTGGACGACCTGACCTTCCAGCATCGACCCATCGGTCAGCTCCAGCACGGCAGGCTCGCGCACGGCGAGGCCCGCCGTCGATTCCTCCACGACGTCCGTGGTCGAGCAGGAGATGACGGCAGTAAGAAATGAATACAAAATTATTTGGGTCAGTTTCATGAGCTCTGCAACCTCTCGGTTCGACTCCAGTGAACGGTGCGATGCGGTCGGCCAGCCCGCGGATTCTAGCTGCGGCCGCCGCCGGCGCCAGGAGCCGGCACACGGCCACCGCGGCCTTCCCTCGCGTTCGGTCGGTGCGTAGCCTGAGTCGGACCGAAGCGGTCTGGAGTCCCGTCATGCAAACGCTCGTCCTCGCCGTCTCGCTCCTCGCGTCTCCTGCCGCCTCGTCGGACGCGACCGACCTCGCCGCGAAGGCCCACGAGCTGGCGCAGCGGTTCATCATCGTCGACGGCCACGTCGACGTCCCGATCCGCCATTACGAGGAGCGCCGCGACGTCTCGGTCTCGATCCCCACCGACCAAGGGGACTTCGACTACCCTCGCGCGCGCGCCGGGGGGCTCGACGGTCCGTTCATGTCGATCTACACCCCGTCGTCCCTCCAGGACGAGCTCGGGGCGTCGAAGCGGTTCGCGCTCGACCTGATCGACTACGTGAACGAGCTCGCGGCGAAGCACCCCGACGAGTTCATGGCGGCCGCGTCGGTGGCCGACGTGCGAGCCGCGAAGGCGAGCGGTCGAATCGCCCTGCTGATGGGGATGGAGAACGGAAGCCCGATCGAGGATGACGTCGCGAACGTCGATCTGTTCCACGAGAAGGGAATCCGCTACGTCACGCTCTGCCACGCCACCGACAACCGCATCTGCGATTCCTCGTACGCCGAGACGCGCACCTGGCGCGGACTCAGTCCGTTCGGTCGCGAGGTCGTTGCACGCATGAACGACGTCGGCATCATGGTCGACGTCTCCCACGTCTCGGACGATTCGTTCTACCAAGTGATGGATCTCTCGATCGCGCCGGTCGTCGCGTCGCACTCGTCGATGCGGCGCTTCACGCCCGACTTCGAGCGGAACATGAGCGACGACATGGCGCGCTTGATGGCGCGCAAGGGTGGGGTGGTGATGATCAACTTCGGTTCGTCGTTCCTCGACGGGGAGTTCGAGAAGCGCAGCACCGCGGTGCGAGAAGAGATGCAGCGGATCGCGAAGGAGCGGGGGCTCGAAGGCGAGGCGCTCCGCGCGTTCCGCCGCGAGTACCGCGAGAGCCACCCGGTCGCGGTCGTCGACGTGTCCGTGGTCGCTGACCACATCGATCACCTGGTGGGGCTCGTCGGCGTCGACCACGTCGGTTTCGGATCGGACTTCGACGGCGTCGGACCGACGCTTCCGAAGGGTCTCGAGGACGTGTCGAAGTACCCGAACCTGATCCGCCTGCTGCTCGAGCGCAGGTACTCGGAGGCGGACATCGAGAAGATCTGCTCGGGGAACCTCCTCCGCGTGCTCGGCGAGGTCGAGCGGATCGCGAAGAAGGAGGAGTGATCCGCGGACGACGAGCCTTTCTCGGCCTTCGACGCCGATCGGATCCGGCCGGCGAGCCGCCGGCCGCGACGAGGACGACGTGGGTTCAACCGCCCGCGGCGACTCGGAGGTACTCGTCGTCGCCGGCGCGGCGCCGGGTGGCGAGCGAGACGAGGACGAGCGTCGTCACGTTCGCGGCGAGCGCGAAGACGCCCTCGTGGAACGGCCACGGCTTCAGGTGGGGCGCGGCGAGGAGGGCGACGTTCACCGCGATGCCGGCGGCGAGGCCGAGCAACACGCCGGTTCCGGTGGCGCGGCGCCAGTAGAGCGTCGCGATCACGGCCGGCGCGAACTGCGTCACCGGGCCGTACGCGTAGAGGAGGAGGTCGACGAGCGTACCTCCGTAGCGCACGGCGAGCACGTACGACAGCAGCATCACCACCAGCACGAACCAGCGGATCAGCCGTCGCTCCGCGTTCGGATCGAACCGCCGGCCGGCCGACGTCACCAGACCGTCCCGCACGAGGATCGAAGCCGCGGCGTGGACGATCGCGTCGCCGGAGCTCATCGACGCGGCAAGCGCGCCGGCGCAGAACAACCCGACCACGATCGACGAGAGCTCCATGTTCATCAGCATGAAGGGGAGGATCTCGTCGGCCTGGTCCGGGCGGGTCGGGAAGAGCGCGCCCGCGAAGCCGATGATCAGGATCGGCAGGAGGAAGAGCTGGAACGTCGGGTACAGGACGACGGTCCGCTGGAGCGTGCGGTCGCTCTTCGCGGTGAACGCCTTCATGAACAGATGCGGCCAGAACGAGAAGCCGATCGCGCTGACGAGCAACGACGTCGAGTACGCGGCCCAGTTCCATGGCGCTCCGCTCGGCGTGAGCCCCGGCGCGAGGACGAAGTCGGGACGTTCGGCCTGCAGGCGCTGGAACATCTTGCCCACGCCGCCGTACAGCTTGTGCGGCAGGTAGAAGCCCAACCCCCAGGCGAGCACCATCATGAACAACCCCTGCAGAGTGTTCGTCCAGCCGACTCCGAGGACCCCGCTCTTCCAGACGTAGGCGAGCACGACGCCGTAGACGATCGCGGCGCCCCACTCCTCGGACACGTCGCCGCGCGTGAGGGCGGAGAAGACGTAGCCGGCTCCCTTCATCTGCAGCGCGAGGTAGGGCACGAACGCGGCGGCGCTGATCAGCGCCATCAGGCCGGCGATGGCGGGACGGTCGAATCGGTGCGCCACCATCTCGCCCGGCGTCACGAACCCGTACCTGCGGCCAAGCCGCGCGGCGCGCGGGCCGAGGAAGTAGAACGGGAGGATCCCGAGCGTGCCGTACGCGAGGATGAAGTACGCGGCACCGCCCTGCGAGTACGCGCGGCCGGGGAGTCCGAGGAACGCGAACGCGCTGAAGATCGTGGCTCCGGTGATGAAGTACATCACCACCAGGCCGAGGCTGCGATCTCCGGCCACGTACCCCGCCGCGCTGTCGCTGGAGCGTCGACCCGGCCATGCGCCGACCACGAGGGAGAGCACGAGGTAGGCGACGGCGATGGCGACGACGACGGTGGAGGAAGGCATCAGCGTCGAGCGAGCCCTAGCAGCCCGTGGTGAAAATCATCCGACGGCCGGGCTCGCGAGCGCCCACGTCCCGTGGGGCGGCCGCGTGGTGCGGGCCGGCAGGCCGCCGAGCTCGCGCAGCGCGCCCTCGACGTAGACCTCGACCATCCGCGCCCGCCACTGCATCGCGAAGTCGGTGTTGTCGAGCGGCGTCGCGAGCGAGCGCGCCGCCTTTCCCGCCGCGGCGATCGCGTCCTCGGTGAGCGGGGCACCGGCGAGCGCGGACGACGCATCGACGGCGGAGAGCGGGGCCGAGGCGACGGCGCCGAGCACGATCCGTACCGCGGCGACGCGGCCACCCTCGAGCCTTAGCGCGGCCCCGACCCCGAGGACCGGAAAGTCGATCGAGCCGCGCCGGCGGAGCTTCCAATAGGTCGCGCGCGTCCCGTCCGCAGGCGGCAGGAGCAGTGCCGTCAGCACCTCGCCGCGCTCGAGCGTCAGGTAGCGGATGCCGTCGTTCCGATAGAGCGACTCGACCGGGACCTCACGCGTTCCCGCGGCGGAATCGATCCGCACCTTCGCGCCGATTGCGATCAGCACTGGGACCGAGTCGGCGGCCGAGATGGCCCAGCACCGAGGCGAGCTCGGTGCGACCCAGCAGATCGATCCCTCCGCCTTCATGCAGTAGTCGATCGCCTGGCGCCACTCCTCGTTCTGGTTGTAGTAGGTGCAGCGCGTGTCGAGGCAGAGGTTGCCGCCGATCGTCCCCATCGTGCGCAGGCTCGGCGCCGAGATCGACGCGACCGCCTGGACGAAGCCGGGGTAGTGCTCGCGAAGCATCCGATCGCGGCAGATCGACTGGAGCGACGTCATCGCGCCGATCTCGACGCCGTCTTGCGGATCTCCCTGGACGCCGCGCAGGCCCGCGACGCGCGACAGCGACACCAGCGTCTCTGCCTTCTGGTGGCGCCGCTTCAGGTTCGCCAGCAGGTCGGTGCCGCCGGCCAACAGCCGCGCCCCGTCGCCCTCGGCGTCGAGGATCGCGAGCGCTTCGTCGAGCGCCCGGGGAGCGCGCCACGAGAACGGGGGAAGTCGCATCATTGCTTGGCTGCCTCCGCGCTGTCGGCCATCGTGCCGGTTCCCTTCTCGATTCCGCGCACCTCCGGGTTCTCGGCGCGGCCGTCTCCGCCCTCGGCCGGCGACTTCACCACCAGCGGCTCGATCGCGGGGAACTTCACGAACCCCTTGGGACCGAACCGCGCCTCGCGCCCCTTCTCCTTCTCCTCGAGCGCGGCGCGGATCATGTGCGGCTGGACCGGCACCTGATCGATCCGCACCCCGACGGCGTCGAAGATCGCGTTCACGACGGCGGGCGGCATCGGCAGGAGGGGACCCTGTCCGACCTCCTTCGCTCCGTACGGCCCGCGCTCGTCGGGATCCTCGATCAGGTAGGTCGTGCACTTCGGCATGTCGAGGAACGTCGGGCTCTTGTACTCGAGCATCGACGGGAATCGATGGACGAGCGCGTTCGACTTCGACTTCGGCAGGCGGCGGAACGCCGACTCCTCCATCAGCGCCTCGCCCAGGCCCATGTAGATGCTCCCCTCGACCTGGCCCATGACGAGCGCCGGGTTCAGCGAGCGACCGATGTCGTGGGCCATCCAGACGTGCGCGACGTCGACCAAGCCGGTCGTCGGGTCGACCTCGACCTCGACCACCGCGGCGCTGTACGAGTAGGTCGGAGACGGGCCGACGCCCGCCCCCTTGTAGCGGCCCGGGGCGCGCGGCGGCGCGTAGCTGCCGGTGGTGCCGAGCGTGCCCAACTCGGACTCGGCGCACTGGACGGCATCGGCGAACGACATGCCGCGCGCGGAGTCCTCGCAGTCGAAGACGCGGCCTTCAGCGAACACGAGCCGCGCCGCCGGGAGGTCGAGCTTCTTCGCCACGCTCTTCGCCACGAGGTCGCGCGCGCGCTCGGCCGCCTGCTTCGCGGCGTGGCCCATCATCATCGTGACGCGCGAGCTGTAGCTGCCGAGATCGACCGGCGTCAGGTCCGTGTCGGCGACGCAGAGCCGGATGTCCTGGAGATCGATGCCGAGGACATCGGCGACGATCGCGGCGAGGATCGAGTCGCTGCCCTGGCCGATCTCGGTCTCGCCGCAGAAGACCGCGACGCCGCCGCTCCGATCGAGCTTGATCTGCACGCCCGAGTGCGGCATGTGGTTCCAGTAGATCGGCAGGCCGGCCCCGCACAGGTACGAACCGCACGCCAGCCCGAGCCCGCGGCCGAACGGCAGCTTGCCGTGCCGCTCGCGCCAGCTCGAGCCGGCGACCACCGCCTCGATGCAGCGCCCGAGCGAGTTCTTGCCGATCGCGAGCCAGTTCGCGGTCACCGCGCCGTCCGGCACGAGGTGCTTCAACCGCAGATCGGCGGGATCGATACCGAGCTTCTCGGCCGCCTTGTCGAGCTGGACCTCGAGGCCGAAGCGCGGCTGCGGCGTGCCGTGACCCCGCTTCGGCCCGCACGGCGGCTTGTTCGTGAACGCGCGGATCGACTCGAAGTGGTAGCGCGGGATCGGATAGGTGACGGTCTGCAGCGCGCCGGTGTAGAAGGTGCTGGCCACGCCGTAGCTGCCGTGCGAACCGCCGTCGAGGACGGTCTGCAAGTGCTGCGACACGATCGAGCCGTCGGACTTGAACCCGGTCTTCAGGCGCATCTGCACCGGGTGGCGGCCGCGGTGGCAGTAGAACACCTCCTCGCGCGAGAGACAGATCTTCACCGGCCGGCCGGTCGCGAGCGCCATCTTCGCGGCCACGATCTCGTGGTTGAACGGATCGCTCTTGCCGCCGAAGCCGCCGCCGTTCGGGCAGGCCACGACCCGCACGCGCGACGGCGGCAGCTCGAGCACCTTGGCCGCGGCCTTGTGGAGGTAATGCGGCGTTTGCGTCGAGGAGTAGATCGTCACGCGCGCGTCGTCTTCCGGCACCGCGACGGTCGCGTGCTGCTCCATCGGAAGATGGGTGTTCCCCTCGTAGAGGAACTCGTCTTCCAGGACGAGGTCGGCCGACTCGAAGCCGGCTTCGATGTCTCCGAACCGCAGCGACACCTTCTTGTGGATGTTCCCCTCGTCGCCATAGTCGTGGATGCGCGGCTCCGGCGTCGCGAGCGCTTCCTTCGGATTGGCGATCGTGGTGAGCGGCGCATAGTCGACGCGAATCGCGCGGCAGGCCGCCTCGGCCTGCTCCTCGGTGAGCGCCGCGACCGCCGCGACCGGGTCGCCGACGAAGCGGACCTTGTCGCGCGCGAGTGCGTGCTCGTCCTGCGACACGGGGAGGATGCCGAACGGGATCGGGAACGTCGCGCCGGTGAGGACGCCGACCACGCCGTCCATCCGCTCGGCGGCGGCGGTGTCGATCCCACGGATCTCCGCGTGCGGATGCGGGCTGCGGAGCAGGCGCATGTGGATCATTCGCGGGAACGAGAGGTCGTCCGCGAACCGCGTCTGTCCCGTTACCTTCGCGCGCGCGTCGACGCGGCGGAACGGCTTGCCGATCAACTGGAACGGTCGATCCGGCCCGTGCCCATTCCCAGGTGATGGTCGATGGGGCGCGGTCATCCGAGGGCCTCCGTCTCGCGACGGTCCGCCGCGCATGGCTCGACGTCGCCGTAGAACGACTCGCGCGGCGGCGCACCGTCCTCTTCGCCGCGCTCGATCGCGGCCGCCCACTCGACTGCCTCGAGGATCTTGATGTAGCCCGTGCACCGGCACAGGTTGCCCGACAGCGCCTCTTCGACCTCCGGGCGCGTCGGCCGCGGATTGTGCGCGAGGAGAGACTTGGCCGCCATCAGGATGCCCGGGGTGCAGTAGCCGCACTGTGCGGCGCCGAGATCGGCGAAGCACCGTTGCAGCGGGTGGAGGTCGTTCCCGCGCTGGAGACCTTCGACCGTCTCGACCTCCCGCTCGTCCATGTCGACCGCGAGGGCGAGGCACGAAAGCACGGGCTCGCCATCGACGAGCACCGTGCAGGTGCCGCATTCGCCGAGCTCGCAGCCGTGTTTGGTGCCGGGAAGAGCGCACTCTTCTCGCAGCACCTCGAGGAGCGTGTGGTGCACCGGAAAGGTGACCACGCGCGTCTCGCCGTTGATCCGAAGGAGGAGGGTCCGATGGGAATCCGTCATCACGTCTCCAGAAGCGAGAGCTCGGACGCGGACGCCGCCGCCTCCTCGATCTCCGCGAAGTCGAAGGTCGGCGCGTCGTCGAGCTCGACGCCGGGAGCGAGCAGGCCCCGAACCAGGACGTCGGCCATCGACGTGCCGAGTTCCTTCGCCGAACGGGAGCCGCCGCGGCGGAACCAGGTCACGGTGGAGTTGAGGGCACCGAGGATCGTCCATGCGGCCACCCGGGGGTCGACCGCGCGGAACACGCCCGCCTCGATTCCCTCCGCGACGACCGATCGAAGGGCGTGTTCGTACCGATCGCGACGCCGAACGCATCGGATCCGCTCGGGCTCGGGCAACGGCTCGATCGCGAGGTGGGCCGTCGCCCCGGGGATCGCCTCGTGGACGCAGTGCACGTGTCCCACGATCAACCAACGCAGCCGCGCGTGCGGCGGCAGGGCGCGGACCACCGGCGAGCGGGCCATCGCGAGCAGTCGCGCCGTGGTCTCGAGCTGGCAGAACGCGAGCAGCGCGGGTTTGCTGCGGAAGTAGTAGTAGAGGTTGCCGACCGCCATCCCACAGGTCGCGGCCACCTCGCGCATCGACGTGTCGTGGTAGCCGCGCGATCGAAACGCCTCCCCGGCCGCGCGCAGGATCGAACGCTTTTTCTCACGGACGCGATCGGAGTCGGTTTCGTGGGCGCCCCACGGTCGTTTTTGAACCATCGTTCAAAGGGTAGGCGCGGCTCGCGAGGAGTCAAGCGCCCGGGGCAACCCCGCGAAGGACGGCACGACCCCTCAGCCCGACCGGCGCGTCGCGCCCGGCCTCGTGCGGTGATAGACGATCAAGGCGAGGAACGGTGTGACGCGCCGTCGCGGGCGGGCTCCTCATGACGCTGCCGCGGAACCCGCGGACCGACCCCGAGCCGCTGTTCGACGCGCGCGTCGACCTGTGACGGGTCGGAGGTCCCGCGCGGGCGAGACCTCCGACCACGGCGCGCGAGTCCGCGGCTACAGCGGCGAGAAGATCAGCCCCCGAATCGAACGCGCGGGGACCGTCACGCTGTTCGTGTACGGAGTGCCGCCGAGCGTGATGGTCGCCACCGCGGGCGGCAGCGTCGGCGCATACTCGGTCAGCTTGTACGACCCCGGCGTCAAGCCGTAGTCCGCCGGATCGAACGTGTAGGTGATCGACTTGGTGCCGCCGGTGACCGTCGCGGGAGATGGATTCGCCGGCAGCACCTCGCCGGTGTCGCTCCAGTTCAGGAAGAGCAGCGCGACGCTTCCGGCGACCGGGTCCTTGAACGCGGGCACGTACACGAGCGGCTGGTCGGTGCCGTACGGCGTGATGAGGCCGGGGCGACTCGTCCGCTCGGCGTTCGTCGACGGGTCACGGAGTCGCTCTCCGAACACCGCGTGCGCGCGCACCTTCGTCTCCTTGAGAACCGCGTGGTAGTCGCGGTACATCTCCATGAACTTCGCGAACGCCGGGTGCGCCGAGAGGTTCTGCGCGAGCGTCGTCGGCGACACGCTGCCGCCCGCCACCGGGGCGAGCCCGTAGAACATCATCGCCGAGTGCGACTGCCGGGCCAGGTCCGACGCGGCCGTGTTCCCCATCACCGCCTGATCCGGCACGTACAGCAGCCATGGGAGCCCGTTGATCTGATAGTCGTGGTAGACGGTGTCGAAGAGCGGCGCGATCGGGAAGGATCCGAGCGTCACGTGCGCGTACGTCAGCTCGGTCACGCCGAGGTAGTACTCGTTCATGCACTCGGAGTAGCAGTAGAACTCCGGATCGATCATGCGCATCGCGTCGCGCAGCGACTGGACGAGCTCGATCTTGCCCTGGGTGTAGTAGGAGCCGCCGCCGATCGGGTGCCCGTGGCTCGGGTCGTAGCACAGGTCCGAGGGCTGGCAGGTGAACACGTCGAGATAGACGCCGCGCGCGCCGGTCAACGTCACGAGGCGCCGGGTGATGAGGTTCGTGTAGTCATAGGCGAAGTCCGTGGCGAGACAGGTCAGGATCGTCGGTTGGGGCGTCTGCACGCCGCCGATGCACTTCGAGCTCGAGAGGGAGGGAGCCTGCGCCCCGTTTTCGTCCATGACCGAGAACATGTCGACGTTCTGCCCGGCGTGTCCCGGGAGCCCGAGGCCGTTGGTGTAGTTCGGCACTCCCTTCGTGATGTTCACGTTCAGGAAGTACGGCGCGAACGCGTCCCCCTGGGCCGCGACGCCGGGGGCGTACATCAGGAACTCCGGCCGGATCGGCAGCCACGCGCCCCAGTCCGAATCGAACGCGTTATCGTGCCAGTGATATGCGTGCGTCGGGATCGAATCGATCCCGAAGTACGTGCGGAGGTCCTGCATGTCGCGCGCCCAGTACTGATCGTTCGCATACGTGATCGAGCACGTGCACGGCGGCAGCGGGTTGGCGATCGGACAATCGAACGGGTCGACGCGGCCGAACGCGTCACCGTTCTTGATGACCTCGGAGAAGTCGACGTTCGTCCGCATCGGACGCTTCGCCGTGAACGGCTGGTCGACGGCCCACTCGCGATAGAACCGCGCCGCGTCGTACCAGTCTCCCCGCAGCACGCCGAGCACGTACGGATATGGCGAGGTGTAGGACGAGGCGTTCAGGTTGTCCTCCGGGTAGTGCTTCACGTCCAGGAGGAGGGAGTTCATTCCGCCGGACGTCGTCTTCATGACGCCGAGGTCCTTTCGGTAGCCCAGCGGATCGCGCGTGCCGAGGAAGCAGACGGCGTCGTCGGCGGGGCTCGAGTCGTAGTACGCGAACCACTGCATGCTGAGGTGACCGGGGTGCGGGAAGCGACCCGAGCTCAAGCCGAGGTCTCCGGAGAACAGCGAGATCGGGTTCGGCACGAGCCACCCTCCGACCCACGGCATCGTCAAGACTTGATCGGCGGGCGCGCCGTGATCGAGCAGGCTGATCCGCGGCGCGACGACCTCGTGGATCGGCAGCGACGTGTGCGACGCGTCGATGTGGACGGTGAACTCGACGACCTGGGACCCGGGCGCGATCGTGGCGTTCAACGTCAGGTTGAACGTCTCTCCCGCCGGCATGGCGCCGCCGCGGGCGTTCGTCCAGACGGCGCTGAACGAGTCGGTCCCGAACCCGACGATGAGGTTGCCGCCGGTCAACGTCGACGGACCGAGTTCGACGAGGCCGGCGCCGTTCCCCAGCCCGATGAGCCACACGTCCGCGGGCTTGAGCGGGAACGCGGCGGGCGTCGCGGCGTCGCCGACCGACGTGAGCGTCAGAATCCGACCCTGAACCTGGAAGTCCAGGCGTACGACTCCGTTCGTGATCGCGCCAGCCGTCGCGAGCGGTGCGAGCGCGGCGAGGCAGATCGACAGTACGAGAACGCGAATGCGGTTTTTGGACATGCGAGACCTCGATGAAGCGTGAGGTACCTCCGACGGGAACGACCGCCCGTCGGGCTACGTCGAGTCAGGACGCGCGAGCCGACGTGTCGGAACGCGGATTCTCGATTCGATCGCGCCGAACCCCGCGACGCACCGCCCGTCCCTTCGACGACCTCCGGTCGGACGCTACGGCACGTTCACGTTCACCACCGCGTGGGCGCTCGCGAAGCCTCCCTTCGCCGCCTCGCTCGACCCGGGATAGAGGTCGTGCCGGGGAAGGGCGCGGCTCGCGAGGAGTCAAGCGCCCGGGGCAACCCGGCAAAGGACGGTACGACCCCTCAGCCCGACCGGCGCGTCGCGCCCGGCCTCGTGCGGTGATAGACGATCAAGGCGAGGAACGTCGCGATCGCCCACGCCACGTTCCAGAACAGCGTGAACGGAAGTCCCCACACGGACGGCTCCACGTGGTTGCCGAGCCGGTCGTAGACGGGCCACGTGAGAGCCAGCCCGCAGGCGGCGACGTACGTGACGAACAGGAAATTGCGCATGGAGCGATGATACCGGTGACGCCGGCCGTCGCCGTCCTTGCTTGCGCGGGTTCCGCGGACGAGGATGGGCGGCCATGCGCATCGCGTCGTCCTTCGCCCCCGCCGCCGTCTTCGTGGCCATGCTCGCCGTCTCGCCGGCGTGCCGCGAGCCCGCTCCTTTGGCACCCCGCCCGAACGTCGTGATCCTCTACGCCGACGATCTCGGCTACGACGACCTCGGCTGCTATTGGACGCCGAACCCGGCGCGGGGCTACGAGAGGATCGAGACCCCGCGGATCGATCGCATGGCCGCGGAGGGGATGCGCTTCACCGACTTCTACGCCGCGGCGCCGGTTTGCACCCCGGCTCGGGCCGCGCTGTTGACCGGCTGCTATCCGGTGCGCGTCGGGCTCTCCAACCCGGACCCGGAGCGGGGCGAGGTCCTTTTCCCGCGCTCGCCCGTGGGCTTGAGCCACGACGAGTGGACGATCGCGGAAGCGGCCCGCACGCAGGGCTACGCCACCGCCTGCATCGGCAAGTGGCATCTCGGCCACGGCGACCTCCTGCCGACGCACCACGGATTCGACACCTACTACGGCGTCCTCTCCCGCTCGGCGCGGGACGAGGTGTGCGCGGTGCTCCGCGACGAGACCCCGGTCGAAGCGGTCCGCCACTCCGACCTGACGCGTCGCTATACCGAGGAGGCGATCCGCTTCATGGAGGAGCACCGCGACCGACCGTTCCTGATCTACCTCGCCCACAGCATGCCGCACACTCCCCTCGCGGCGCCTCCGGAGTTCGCCGGCACGAGCGCGCGCGGGCCGTACGGGGACGTCGTCCGCCACCTCGACTGGAGCACCGGCGAGATCCTCGACGCGATCGCGCGTCTCGAGCTCGACGAGAAGACTCTGGTCCTGTTCTCGTCGGACCACGGTCCTGCCGTCAACCGGCGGCACGAGGGCGGCAAGGCGTACCCTTTGAAGGGAGGGAAGGGGAAGACGGACGAGGGCGGCATGCGCGTTCCCTTCATCGCGAGGTGGCCGGGTCACGTTCCGCCGGGGGTGATCTGCCGCGAGCCGGCCGGCACGATCGATCTCCTTCCGGCGTTCTGCGCGCTCGCCGGGGCCGCCTTGCCGAGCCACCCGATCGACGGGGCAGACATCGCTCCGCTCCTGCTCGGGGCGCCCGGCGCGAGCGTTCCGCGCGCAGCGCACTTCTACTACGACATGAACAACCTCGACGCGGTGCGAGCCGGGCAGTGGAAGCTGGTGTTCGCGCGCAGTTCGTTCGGGAAGGTCTTGTCGGACCGGCTCGAGCCGGTCGCGCTGTACGACCTCGAGACCGACGTCTCCGAGCAGAAGAACTTGCTCGCGGATCGTACGGACGTCGTGGCGCGACTCTATCGAATGGCCGAGCGAATGCGCGAGGAGCTCGGCGACGACAAGTCGGGCGCTCCTGGCCCGGGACGGCGACCGCCCGGGATCCGGAGCACGGACTGAAGTCGCTGAATCGAGGCGAAGTGACGAACGGGCCCACGTCGGTGCGTCGAACCATCCTGATCTCGGTCGTCACGATGGCCGTGATCTTCGCCGCCTTCACGGCGGTCGGCTGGCTCGCGATCCTCTCGCGGCAGTCGAACCAGCACGCGCGGACCATCCTGACCGAGCACGGCGGCCGCGTCGCGTGGCTGTACGCGCGCATCCTCATCGGGAACCTCGCGGTCGGCGTCGTCCTCGGCTGGATCCTCCACCCGATCCTCCCCGGACGGCGCGCCCTGGTCGGCGTCCTCCTGTTCATCACGGCGGCGCTCGTCTACGTGCTCACCTCGGGGACGCACCTCTTGTACGGGCCGGTCCATGGGCTCGTGGCGACGATGCACGAGGCGGTCCCCGCGGTCGTCCGTGACCTCTACCAGCCGTGGCAGATCCTCGTCCTGTTCGGCGGGACGCTGCTGATGTCGCTCTGGCGC
This sequence comes from uncultured Phycisphaeraceae bacterium, assembly GCA_964649825.1. GTDB lineage: Bacteria > Planctomycetota > B15-G4 > B15-G4 > JADJEK01 > CAZYQW01. Next base: position 32,451 of record CAZYQW010000061.1, read on the forward strand.
TGGTCGCGGAAGGTGGATCGCCGGGTCTCGATCGCAGCCGGCCTCGCCGTCGTGGTCATCGTCGCGTGTCGTGCTCGGTCGTCCGTCCCAGTGCCTCGGCCCGCGTTCGGCACGAACCTCGTCCTGATCGCGTCCGACTCGCTGCGGGCCGACCACCTCGGTTGCAACGGCTATCCGCGCGCCACGTCCCCGCACATCGACGCTCTGGCCGCGCGGGGAGTGAACTTCGCCGACTGCCTGGTGCCGACCGCGAGCACTCACGAATCGTGGATGTCGATCTTCTCGGCGACGCCTCCGCGAACGCATGGGCTGCGGCACATGTTTCCGTCGCGCGAACGCGTGCGCCGCGTGGTCGAGGGGCAGACGTGGTTTCCTCGCCGGCTCTCGGAGCACGGATACGAGACCGCGGTCATCGGCGGCTGGTGCGGCGCGACGTTCGAGACCTTCGACGTCGGATTCGAACGCGTCGACGTGTCGAACGCGCAGAACGCGGTCGCGCTCGCGGCGGAGGCGGCGTTCACGAACCACCTCCTCTCCGCGTTCTTCTTCGATCACCCGCTCGGCCGCTGGCTGCTTCCGGAGTTGAACCGAGTCTCGTTCACGCGATCGGCGGCGAGCCTGACGCGCCGCGCGAAGGCGATGATCGACGAACTCGGCCGGTCGGAGCGGCCGTTCCTGCTGCTCGTCAAGTATCACGCGACGCACCTGCCGTACAGCTCGTCGCATCCGTACTTCTCGACGTTCCGCGAGCCCGGCTACCATGGCCGCAACCTCTACCGCATCGACTTCGCGATCGACGCGATGATCCAGCGCGGATTCGACCACGACTTGACGGACCGCGAGAAGTCCCACATCGTGAACCTCTACGACGGGTGCGTGCGCGAGTTCGACGATCAAGTCGGGGAGGTCGTGCGGCACCTCGCGGACCGCGGGCTGCTGAACGACACGATCGTCGGTGTGCTCTCCGACCACGGCGACGACCTCTACGAGCACGGCACGACGCTCGGCCACGGGGTGACGCTCTTCGGCGGCGACCACGCGAACCGCATCCCCGCCGTCTTCGCCGGACCGGGCGTGGAGCGCGGCCGCGTCGAGCCGCGGCTCGTTCGGTCGTACGACCTCGCGCCGACGTGGGCGAGCTGGCTCGGTCTCGACGCGCCGGCGTGCTGGGAGGGCGTCGACCTCTCCGGACCGGTGCCCGAGTTGACGGCGTTGCTCGAGACGTCGTACCTCCTCTACCGCCAGCCGATTCCCGACCTCGAGCCCGGGGAGTCGCCGAAGCCGTTTCCGCGGTGGGACCACGCGACCTTCATCGATCCAGCGTTCGACTTGAACGTCGTGCTCCGCGAGGAGTTCGAGGACGACCTCCTGGCGACGAAGTGCTACGCGGTGCGCGAGGGGCGGTGGAAGCTGATCCACGTCCCCGGCGAGCCGGGGCCGATCCGGCGGCTGTTCGACCTCGATGCGGACCCCGAGTGCCGGCGCGACCTGCGGCGCGAGCGCCCCGAGACGTACCAGCGCCTCGTCGAGCGGCTTCCGCCGGAGGCGCGCGGATGAGCGGGTCGGAGGGTCGCTCTTCGCGGCCGATCCTTTGGATCGCGATCACGGCGTACCTCGCGATCACGACGAGCTACCTGTTCGTCGTGCCGGCGTTCGAGGCGCCCGACGAGCACACGCACTACGAGTACGCGTTCCACCTCGCGAACGTGCACGGGCTACCGTTGATCAAGGGGACGGCGGAGCGGCTCGGTCGATCGTGGGCGGACGAGAAGGTCCAGGCGTACCATCCGCCGCTCTACTACGCGTGGCTCGCCGCCACGATGCATGCCGCGGGTCAGCCGGACACGATGGCGACGCCGTCCCAGAACGCGCGGTTCGGCCGGTGGGACGATCCCGCGCACTGCCTCAAGTTCGAGCACGGTGCCGACGAGCGGTGGCCGGGCTCGAAGGAGATGCGGCTGCTCTGGATCCTGCGCGCCTGGTCGGTCGTCTTCGGATTGATCGGCCTGGTCCTCGTCCATCGGCTCGGACGCGTCGCGTTTCCGGCGACGCCGGCCGTGGCGGACTGCGCCGCGCTCCTCGTCGCGTGCCTGCCGAAGTGGAACTACATGATGGCGGTCATCAACAGCGACAACCTCGCGATGGTGTTCGCCAACGCCGGCGTGCTCGTGCTCGCGTCGGCCGTGGCGCGCCGGCGCCTCTCCGTCCGCGCCGGGATCGCGTTCGGCGCCGTCGCGGGGATCGGCGTCGTCACGAAGCTGACCGCGCTCTTCCTCCTCCCGACCGCGGCCGTCGTGTACGCCATCCAACTGACGCGACGCGAGCATCGGGCCGAGACGCTGCGATCCGGCGTCGCGGCGGCCGCCGTCTTTCTCGTGCTCTCCGGCTGGCTGTTCGCGCGCAATCAGGCTCTCTACGGCAGCCTCATGGCCCTCGACGTGCACACGTCGTCGTTCTCGGCGATCCAGGTGCCGCCGGACCAGCGCTGGACGTGGATCCGGGACTACTTCACGCCGCAGATCCTCGAGGCGTTCGTGGGGCACTTCGGCTGGTGGATCATTCCGCCCACGACCTGGGCGATCCGGATCGGGCAGCTCGCGGCGGCCGTCGCGGCGCTCGGGTGGATCGTGCGCCTCGTGCGACGTCCGCCCGACGCGCGCCGCGGCGTGCTGCTGCTCTACGCCTTCGTCGTGCTGCTCGTGGCCGCTCTCACCGTCCGCTACAACCTGATGGTGAAGGGATCGTTCGCGCGGTACTTCTTCCCCGTGATCGGGCCCCTCGCCGTGCTGTTCGGGGCCGGGATCGTCGCCGCGGTGCGATTCGTGCCGGCGCGCGGCCGCCGGTGGATCGTGGAAGCTCTCGGGGAGGCTGCGGAACAAGAGGGCGACAGGGTGAACGGCGTAGACCCGGATGTCGCTTCCGTCCTCGTCCTGATCCCGCCCGCGTTCGCCGTGGCGGTGCTGCTCTGCTCGGTGCGACCCGGGCTCGACGGCGAGCTCGCGCCGGCCGCGCCGCACCGGGCGGCGCTCACGGCGGGAGTGCTCGCGTCCCACGCCGCGCCTCGCCTCGACGCGACCGCCCCTCCCGGCGTCGCGCCCGTCGACTCGCCTCCGACCTTCCGCTGGACGGTCCCCGACGGCGCGCCGGACGACGCGGTCTACACGGTCCACGTGCACGACGACGGACGCGTGCTGTTCCTCACCTACGAGCAGGGCGGGGTCGAGATCCGCGATGGCGAGTACGCGCTCCCCGCCCTCGGCTTCGCGGCCTTGCCGGTCGGGCGTCCCGTCGCGTGGAAGGTGCGTCGCGTGCCGAACCGCGCGCGCGGCGAAGGCGTCGACGACGTGCCGGAGAGCGAGACGCGCGTCCTCGAGCGAACCCGATGAAGCGGGCGGCGCGGCGCGTCACGCGGGATCGAAGCGGAGTCCGAGCCGGCGCGCGACGTCGTCGAGGTCGGCCGGGATCGGGGCGGTGAACGCCCGCGCGTTCGTGCCTTCTTGCAGCACGAGCCGCCACGCGTGGAGCGCCTGACGAGGAGCGAGGGTGCACGGAGGAACGCGATACCAAGGTTCGCCGACGAGCGGGTGGCCGGCGTGGCTCAGGTGGATGCGGATCTGGTGCGTCCGGCCGGTGAACAGGCGAACACGCAACGCCGCGAAGGCGTCGGTACGATCGAGCACCGTCACGCGCGTCCGCGCGGGCCGGCCGTCCGCGGTCACCCCGAGGCAGCGCTTCTCCGAGTCGATCTCGCCGATCGGCGCGTCGATCTCGATCTCGTCGAACGCGGGACGACCGTGGCAGAGCGTGAGGTAGGTCTTCTCGCCCGCGACCATGGCGTCGCGGCAGCGGGCGACGAGGTGGCGCTGCAGCACGAAGAGGTTGACGCCGCTCGTCGCCTTGTCGAGCTGGTGCACGGCCCAGATCATGCCGCCGAACCGCCGGCGGAGGTGGTGCTGGACGCAGTCCTCGTCGGCGAGCGTCAGCCCGGTCGACGAGATTCCGGGCGGCTTGTTCACCACGATGAGCCCGTCGCCGACGTGGAGCAGGCAGTCGTCGACCGTTCGTCCGTCGATCACCGCACGGACCGCAGGCGCTCGACGTAGTTGACCGGCGCGTGGTCCGAGAGCGGCTCGGGCGCCTCGCTCGACCAATCGAAGCTCGCGAACAGGCTCTCGAGGCGGTGCTCGTAGACGTGGACGCGGCGCGGCTCCTCGCGGAGCGACCCGTCCCCGGCGAGGTGGAAGAGGCGTCCCGCGTGTCGATAGATGATGCCGGGTGGCACGGTCGGCACGACGTCGCTGCCGTTCACGACGCGGAAGACGGGGATCGCGTCGACGAGCCGGCGGAAGCGACGATCGCCGACGCGCGGGGCGCCGAACGTGTAGACGCCGGCGGGTCGCGCGAGGCTTGCCGCGAGACACGCGAGGGCGCCCCCGAGGCTGTGGCCGGCGACGTACAGCGGTTCGTCGATCGGGTCGAGCGCGGCGGTCACGGCGGGCCAGATCGCGCGCATCGCGTCGCCGAAGCCTCGGTGCACCTCGCCTCCCGCCGCCCAGGGCGCGGGAAGACCCCGCAGGTTCGTGCGCCAATCGCTCGGCTCGCTGGTGCCGCGGAAGACGAGCGTGGATTCCCCTCGACCCTTCCAGACGAACGCCGTCGTGCTGCCGCTCGCGATCGCGGTGTGCTCGGCGAGGCCCACCGCCGCGAGCGCGCGGGCTCGAATCGAGGCGTCGCGCTGGTAGGCGAGCCGGGAGAGCTCCGCGAGCCACGTGGCGCGAGCGGGGTCGATGTCGCGCGATTCGGGCGCCGGCCGCGACGGGGGATCGACGCCGCCGAAGTAGGAGTCGGCGTCGCCGGGCGAGAAGAGCGCGCGCCAGCTTCGGTCGAGGGCCATGCGGCGGTCGATCATACCGCGGCGGTTCGAGCGACTATCCCCGGTCGTGCTCGTCGCGGCGGCGCGCTGTCTCGAGCAGGAGTTGGACGACGTCCATCTGGACCACGCCGTCCATCGCGGCCACGTTCGCCTCGTTGAACGTGAAGGTCGCGTTCTCCGCCGCGCCGATGCGGTCGAACAGGCGTTGGATCTGGTGCTCCAGCGCCAGGACGAGCTGATCGCGCGACACCAAGGCCCGCTTTTCGAGAGCGGCGCCGATCTTCCCCGCCCAACGCGAGTGCTGCTCGAGGAAGCGTTCCAGGTCCTCGCGAGAGATCGCGCCGAGCTTGACCAGCACGTTTCCGAGCTGGTCCTCCCGCGGAGCGTGGTCGCTCGACGCGTGCACCACCGCCCCGTCGTGGAGCAGGATCGTGAACTTCTCGCCGGGGGAGTTGACCCAGAGCACGCCGGACTTGCCGATCGAACCGAGGAAGGCGAGCAGGTCTCCGAACGCGATCGCTCCGCAGCGTCCGCTCAGGACGACGCTCTGCGCGGCGTCCCTGAACTTCTCGTCGTTGGTGGCGCCCGAGTGCGTGCCGAGCGCGTCGCTCATCTTCTGGGCGACGGCCCTCGGCGAGTGGCGGTCCTCGGAGTCCCCGCGGATCGTGGGAACGCAGACGAACGGCGACTCGAGCGCCTTCGCGATGGCATCCAGGATCCGGGCCGCGTCCTTGGCGCCGTTCATGAACGGCTCGCACGCGTTCTGATCCTGGCCGGTCGCGGCCAAGGCGCGAACGCGCTTGGCCAGCGACTTCGCCATCGACTGGAGCTCTTCGACGTCGATCATTCGTCTCGTCCGACCATCGCGTCGGACGCGCAGGGGAGTTGTTCCGAGTTCGAGACTCTCTTCGACGTCGGGCGGTGGAGCCCTGTAGGAGTTTCGCGGCGTTTCTCGATCGGAAGGAGTCCCGGCGGCCCGGCGGAAGTCCACCGACGGAACCAGGGCCGGTCGCCTCGCGGCGGCCCGGCCCTGGTCTCACGAACCGTCGTCTCGACCGGTCAATAGCGGTAGTGGTTCGGCTTGAACGGACCGCTCACCGGCACCCCGATGTAGTCCGCCTGCACCTTCGAGAGCTTGGTGAGCTTGGCGCCGAGCTTGTCGAGGTGGAGGCTCGCGACCTTCTCGTCGAGGTGCTTGGGCAGCGTGTAGACCTGCTTCTCGTAGTCGGAGTTGCGCGTGAAGAGCTCGATCTGCGCGATCACCTGGTTCGAGAAGCTGTTCGACATGACGAAGCTCGGGTGACCGGTGGCGCAGCCGAGGTTCAACAGGCGCCCCTCCGCGAGGACGATGACGGCGTGGCCGTCGGGGAAGACCCAGCGATCGACCTGGTTCTGGTGCTCCGCCGGGTTCTTCAGGTTGAACTTCTTCGCCCCGGCCGTCCTCGCCAGCCCCACGATGTCGATCTCGTTGTCGAAGTGGCCGATGTTGCCGACGATCGCGTTGTGCTTCATCCTCGCCATGTGCGCGGCGGTGATGATGTCCTTGTTGCCGGTCGCCGTGATGAAGATGTCGGCCTCCTCGACGACGTCCTCGACCGTGGCGACGCGGTAGCCCTCCATCAGCGCCTGCAGCGCGCAGATCGGGTCGATCTCGGTCACGACGACGCGGGCGCCCTGGGCGCGCAGCGCCTGCGCGCAGCCCTTGCCGACGTCGCCGTACCCGCAAACGACGGCGACCTTGCCGGCCAGCATGACGTCGGTCGCGCGCATGAGGCCGTCGACCAGCGAATGGCGGCAGCCGTAGAGGTTGTCGAACTTGCTCTTCGTGACGGAGTCGTTCACGTTGATGGCGGGGAAGAGAAGGCTCTCCTTCTCCTGCATCTGATAGAGGCGGTGGACGCCCGTCGTCGTCTCCTCGGTGACGCCCTTGACGTTGGCCGCGACCTTCGTCCAGCGGTTCGGGGTCTCCGCCACCGTCTTCTTCAGGAGGCGGAGCAGCTCGGCGTAGTCTTCGCCGTCGTTCGGGCCGGGCTCCGGCACCTTGCCGGTCTTCTCGAACTCGACGCCGAGATGGACGAGCATCGTGGCGTCGCCCCCGTCGTCCAGGATCATGTTCGGGCCGCCCTCGAAGTCGAACGCGCGCTCCGTGCACCACCAGTATTCGGCGAGCGTCTCGCCCTTCCAGGCGAAGACCGGCACTCCCTTCGGGTTGTCGACGCTGCCGTCCTTGCCGACCACGACGGCCGCCGCCGCGTGATCCTGCGTCGAGAAGATGTTGCACGACGCCCACCGGACCTCGGCGCCGAGCTCGACCAGAGTCTCGATGAGGACGGCGGTCTGGATCGTCATGTGGAGCGAGCCCATGACGCGCGCGCCCTTCATGGGCTGGCGCGCGCGGAACTCCTCGCGGATGGCCATCAGTCCGGGCATCTCGACTTCGGCGAGCTCGATCTCGCGGCGGCCGAAGGCGGCGAGCGCTAGGTCCCTCACCTTGTGGTCGACGCGGGTGCGGGTGGCGGTCTCACTCATGGGGTCTTCTCCAAATCGGTTCTCGATGGTCTTTTCGGTTTCGGGGTGGATCAGGAGCGGGGCTTCCGGCCCCGCGCAATGAACAGGGACAGCGACGCCTCGTGGCCGTCGGGTCGTCTCGGCTGATAGCGATCGTCCGGCGGGTCGAGCCGAACGTCCTCGAAGCCGGCCCGCCGGAAGGCGGCGAGGACGTCGGACGGCGCGAGACCCAGGTGTCGGTCGCCGAGTTCGGCGCGCATCCACGTCTCGCGGTGTGGGTCGAGCTCGAGCACCACCGCGTTTCCGCCGGGCTTCAACACGCGGAACATCTCGCGGATCGCCGAGTCGGCCTCGGGGAGGTGGTGGAGCACCATGCCGCAGACCACCCCGTCGAGCTCCTCGTCGGAGATCGGAAGGCGGTCGAGGTCGCCGGGTCGGAACTCGATGTCCGTCGAGCGTCGGGCGCGAAGGAGCCGCTTGCGTGCCTCGTCGAGCATCGCCTCCGAGCGGTCGACGCAGATCAGCCGCGAGCACGAACCGGCGAGCGCTTCCGCGATGTAGCCGGTGCCGCAGCCGAGGTCCGCCACCACGAACGGCTCCGGCAGCAGGTGCGTGGCGACGCGCAAGCGCGCCTGCCCGCTGCGAAAGTCCCCGGCGATCTTGTTCCACTCGCCCGCGACCCGGTCGAAGAAGTCCCCGTCGCGCGCTCGGCGATCGACGAGGACCGCGTCCAACCGGACCAGATCGGCGGCGTGCTCGGGCTGATCCTCCATGTCGTTCTTCAACGCTCCCCAGAGCCGGCGCAGCACCGAGTGCCCGTTCTCCGGCGCCGCGAGCCGCAGGTGAGTGCTCACGCCGGCGTGCCGCTCGGTCAACAGCCCTGCGTCTCGGAGGAGCCGGAGATGATTGCTCACGCGGCTTTGCGCCATCCCGAGCGCACGGGTCAGCTCGCCCACCGTCAGCTCCTCGCGCTCGAGGAGCGCCAGGATCCGAAGTCGGGTGGAGTCGGCGAGCAGCTTGAGCGTGCTGGCGAGGGAGGCGTCGGCGATCACCATGCCTTTGAACATAGCATCATGATCTGATGATCAAACCCCCGCCGCCAAAAAAACGCCGCCCCGAAAACCGGGTGGACGGTTCGTAGATCGAGTTCTTAACATCCTTCGATGAAGTGTTTTATCGAGACACGCGACGCTTTCGTCCGAGCCCGCTCCGCCGGCGCGGACGCCCGTGCGAGAAACGAGAAGCCATGACCCTGACGCGCGACGAAGCCTGGACGAAACTGTGCGAGTGGACCGAGACCGACTCGCTGCGGAGCCACGCCCGCGCCGTCGAGGTGGTGATGCGCGCGGCGGCGATTCGATACGGCCGGGGCGAGGAGGACGTCGAGCGGTTCGGCATCGCGGGGATGCTCCATGACGCCGACTACGAGAAGTGGCCGGACGACCACCCGAAGCGGATCGTGCAGTGGCTTCGCGACCGCGGCGAGGACGAGGTCGCCCACGCAGTGTCGGCGCACTACACGAAGTGGAACGTGCCGCACGAGAGCGACATGGACAAGGCGCTGCTCGCCTGCGACGAGCTGACCGGCTTCGTGGGCGCCTGCTGTCTCGTTCGCCCAGACGGCATCGCGTCGCTCACCCCCAAGAGCGTGCAGAAGAAGCTGAAGGACAAGTCGTTCGCGGCCAAGGTCGAGCGCGCCGAGGTGACGGCTGGCGCCGCGCTCCTCGGCGTCGACCTCGGCGAGCACGTCCAGTTCGTCATCGAGGCGCTCGCGCCGCACGCGGGGGAGTTGGGGCTCGGCGGACGAGGGGGCTAGGGGGGGCCGAGTCTTTGCGTGAGTATGGCGAGAGTGCTGGTCGCGGGGTCGGGCGGGCGGAGCGGGTCGATCGGGCCGCGTTCGCTCGGACAGTCCTCGCTCGGGGTGTGGGCGAAGGGGTTGCGGTGGGGAGCTT
>CAZYQW010000062.1:0-7192 GCA_964649825.1 uncultured Phycisphaeraceae bacterium
TTCTCCTCTCTGTTCATCGGCGGCGCGGTCGTTGCAGCGCTCTGGATGAACCGCAAGATCACATAGAGAATCGATTCGGCCCTCGGTTCCGCACTGCGAGGGTCTTTCGCGCCGCCTCCCCCGCAGTTGCGGTGGACTTCCCCTGCCGATCCCACCGCGGCTCGCTGCACGCCGACCGGATCAGGCGCTCGGCGACATCGAACTCCCCGGCGAGGATCTGCTCCTGAATCTCCGGCGACAGCAGGGTCAGGTTGACGATCTGCGTCAGCCGCGCGCGGGAGAGCCCGAGGTGTGCGGCGGCTTCGGCGGCGTCCGCGATCTTGCCGTCGTCGATGAGGCGCTCGATGTGCTGGCCGAGGCGAGCATTCGGGCGAGGCGGGAGGGCTCGCTTGATGGCGGTGTCGGTCGGCGGACGGCCGCGGACCGTCGCGTGCGCCCGGTCGGGCCCGTGTCGCGCGACGTGGGCGCATCGGTTTCGGTTGGTCGCGTCATCGGTGCCGAAACCGGCTCGCCGCGGCCGCTTCGCCCCGTGCGCGCCCTGGGGCGGGTGCCCCGTCGGCGGTCGCGGTCTATCGTTTCTACAAGCTGCCACAGCGTTGACGTCGTCGATGGACTCCCTCGGCGTCCAGAGGCAGCAGCCCGAGATCGTCGACGAGGAGCAGGTAGCGGTCCGCTCGCTCCGCGTAGGCGCGCCGGGGACGAGAAGGCGCCTTCTTCAGCTCGAACTCGTCGACGATGTAGGGAAGCGGCAAGCCTTGGCCCGTCGTTTGCAGGTGGAGACACGCTGAGCCACGCAGGGTCCGTGGACCAGCCACGCGCATGATCGTTCCGTCACGTGACGGCCAGCGCTCACGCATGGCGCTCCAAGCCGAGGCATCCATGAGTTCATTCAAGAAGAGGGCTTCCGCGGAGAGTTCGGGCCCACCGGAGAACTGTGCGTCACGCGACGAGCGCGACAGCAAGCAGGCCGACCTCGAACGCGCTCGCGAACGACCACACGCCGGGCAGGAACTCACGACGGACCAGGGCATCCCGATCCCGCATACGGACGACTCCCTCAAGGTTGGCGTTCGCGGGCCGACGCTTCTCGAAGACTTCCACTTGCGGGAAAAGATCACCCGCTTCGATCACGAACGCATCCCCGAGCGAGTCGTGCATGCGAGAGGCTCAGGCGCGCACGGCTTCTTTCAGGTCTACGAGCCGCTCAGTGAGCTCACCTCCGCTGACTTCCTGAGCGACCCCTCCCTCCGGACGCCCGTGTTCGTCCGCTTCTCGACTGTCGTCGGCTCTCGCGGCTCGACAGACCTCGCCCGTGACGTGCGTGGCTTTGCGACCAAGTTCTATACGCGGCAGGGGAACTTCGACCTCGTGGGCAACAACATGCCCGTGTTCTTCATCCAGGACGGGATCAAGTTCCCTGACCTCGTCCACGCCGTGAAGCCCGAGCCCCATAACGAGATACCGCAGGCCGCATCGGCGCACGACACGTTCTGGGACTTCGTCTCGCTCGTCCCGGAAACACTCCACATGGTCATGTGGGTGATGTCGGACCGCGCACTCCCCCGCAGCTATCGAATGATGGAGGGCTTCGGCGTTCATACCTTCCGTCTCGTCAACGCGGCGGGCGCATCCGTGCTCTGCAAGTTCCACTGGCGTCCCCTGCTGGGGGCCCATTCGCTGCTGTGGGACGAAGCGCAGAAGATCTCCGGCAAGGACCCCGATTTCCATCGTCGCGACCTGTGGGACGCGATCGAGAGCGGCGCCTATCCCGAGTACGAGCTCGGCCTCCAGGTGGTCGATGAGGCGGATCGGGAGGCGTTCGGATTCGATCTGCTGGATCCCACCAAGCTGCTTCCGGAAGAGGTCGTCCCAGTGCGACGCGTCGGAAAGCTCACGCTGGATCGTAACCCCACCAACTTCTTCGCGGAGGTGGAGCAGGTCGCCTTCTGTATCGCGAACGTGGTGCCTGGCATTGACTTCACCGACGATCCGTTGCTGCAAGCTCGGCTGTTCTCCTACCTCGACACTCAACTCACCCGTTTGGGCGGGCCCAACTTCGCCGAGCTGCCGATCAACCGTCCGATCGCATCGGTGCGCAACCATCAGCAGGATGGTTTCAGCCGGACGACGATCCCCACCGCTCGTGCTCTGTATCACCCCAACAGCATCGAGGGGAACGAGCCGCCGTTGGCCGAGCCGTCCACCGGCTTTCGACACTTCGCCGAACGTGTGAACGCATCGAAGACCCGGGAGCGCAGCGAGTCCTTCCTCGACCATTTCAGCCAGGCTCGGATGTTCCTCAACAGCCAGTCAGGTCCGGAGCGCGAGCATCTCATCAACGCGTGTCGTTTCGAGCTGGGCAAGGTGGAACGCCTCGCCATTCGTGAGCGAGTCATCGGCCTGTTCCAGCAGATCGATCCGGGCTTCGCGAAGGAAGTCGCGGCGGCCATCGGGGTCACGACTCCCGCGCCCACCGCGGTGGTGACTGACGCGGCTGCCCGTACACGAGACGGAAAGGCTCCCGTGAAGGCGTCCCCCGCGCTGAGCCTGGCCAATCAGCCCAAGCTGAGCATCAAGACGCGCAAGGTGGCCCTGCTTGCTCTCCCGGGCGTGAGTCAGGCGGAGACGGACGCGATCCGATCGGCGCTCTGTGGACAGGGAGCGATTGTCGAAGTCGTCTCGAGCGCGCTGGGTCCTCTCCTGTCCGATGAGGGGCGTCCGATCGATGTGGATCAGACATTCCTCACGACGGCCTCCGTCCTGTATGACGCTGTCGTCGTGCCGGGCGGGGAAGGCGCGGAGGGCTTGGCGCACCTCGCGGAGGCCATCCATTTCGTGCGCGAGTGCTTTGGTCACGCCAAGCCCATCGGGGTCACGAACGAGGGCGCTGCGCTCCTCAGCGCTGCCAGTCTTCCTGACCTCGAGCTTCGCCCCGACAAGCGCGGAGTCGCGACGGCTCAAGGTGTGGTGACGGGCCAGGGAGATGATCTGCTGCCCTTCACCGCCGCGTTCGTCATCGCACTCCGCGAACACCGCCACTTCGACCGGAATCTGGCCGTGATCTGCGTCTAGACCGCTCCCCCCGTCTCCCGAAAGGAATGAGTGACCCATGGCGACATCCCAGAAGCGCGCGTCCACGCAGACGTCTTCTCCCGACCTGACTCCCGAGACCGACCTTGTGTATCAGGCGCTGGAGGCGGAGTTAGGTGGCGTCGAGATCTATACGACCGCCTTGACCTGCGTCCAGAACGATGAGCTTCGGGAGGAATGGGAGAAATACCTGGATGAGACGCAGACGCACGTCGAGGTGGTGCGCAAGTTGTGCACCCGACTCGGTCTCGACCCGGACCGCGAAACGCCGAGCCGTCAGGTGGTGCGCACGATCGGCAAGGCCCTGGTCAAGGCCATGCAACTGGCCAAGGCCACTGCGAAACCCGCTGCCGCGCAGGTTGTGGCTGCGGAATGCGTGACCCTGGCTGAGACCAAGGATCACGGGAACTGGTCGCTCATCGGAAAGCTGGCCGAAGCTGCCTCCGGGAAGCAACGCGATGCGTTTCAGGAGGCCTACGACGAAGTCGAGAACGAGGAGGACGAGCACCTCTATCACAGCCGCGGGTGGGCCCGGGAACTTGCTCTGGAGGCGCTGAGCTTGCCGGCGCAACTGCCGCCCCCGGAAGAGGAGGAGGACGTGAAGACAGAGGAGGAAGCTGTCCAGGCCAAGCAGCGAAGCGAGGTCGACCGATAGCCGTCGCGATGCACTGCCTCAGCTGCTTTGCACCCGCTGCGGCGACGAGAACCATGAACCATAGGCGGTCCAAACGACCTCTGAACCCGTCCGGCGTCGAGTTGACAGGTCACACTCGCCGTCGAGAAGTCTCGTCGACGGCGGAGGAGGGGGTCGTTCGTCGGGCCTGAGCGTGATCGAAGCGCGTGAAGAGCGAGTCCTGTGGATTACCCCGATCGAATCTCGCGTCGCTAGCTCTAGCAGCCCGTGGTGAAAGTCATTGCGGCTGCGGCGGGCCCTCGCGACCGATCTCTTCGTTGCAGGATCCTCAACGTACAGCCAAGTACGCCTGCGATCCTGCGCCTCGACTTCGGTCGCGATGACCTCGCCTCGCTTCGAAAGCACTTTCACCACGGACTGCTAGTGCCGGTCCCGTGGACTGAAGACCATGACTTCGCCAAGCAGTCATCATGATCGGCATCTCTGGCAGTTCCGCTGGGTACGCGACCTGTTCGTCCTGGGCTTCGCCGCGTTCATGCTGTGGCTCGGCCATAGCATCGCGGTGGTCACGGTCCCGCTGTTGGTGGCGCTCATGGCGGCGTACCTGTTCGAGCCCCTCGTGGCGCGACTCGCACGCCGCGCCCCGTGGTTGGGACGTACCGGATCGGCCTTCACGCTGCTCGCCGCTCTCGTCCTCGCCGTCGCCGGCCTGGCGGCGCTCGTCGTCGTCCCGGTGAGCATCCAGGCCGTGGACATGGCGCGCGATGCGCCGCGCCAGTTGGCCCGCATCGAGGCCTATCTCACCTCCGAGAAACGTCCAGAGTGGCTGCGCAGCCGCATCGAGCCGCTACTGGAGCCCGTGGTCTCCGCGACGAACGCAACCGAGGACGGGGTCGAGGAGGACACGGATCCGGCCGGGGCACAGGACGCGGACACGGACACGGCCGCCGTCGACGACGGCGATGACACGGTCGCCCGCACCGAGAACAACGAGGATGTGGAATCGGTCGCCGAGCCGGACGGGACTCCTGAAGCAGACGCAACCGATGCTCCCCAGGACGCCCTCGAGCCCCTCCAGGGTGTCCTCACCCGCATCGTGAGAGTGGTGGGAGGGACGGCCGAGGCCATCCTCGGCGTCGGCATGTTCATCGGAATCTTCCTGTTCGCCTTCGTGCCCTTGTCCGCGAGCTTTCCGGCGGTTGCACGCTGGTTGCGGCACCTTCTCCCTCCCGCCATGCGCAGCCAGGCCGCCCCCCTGCTGGCACGCATGGACGAGATCGTCAGCGGTTTCGTCCGCGGTCGCCTGCTCACGGCCGCCATCCTCGGCGCGATCTACGCCACGGGATGGAGCCTGGTCGGCGTACCGTACGCCGCCGTGGTTGGCATCCTCACCGGAGTGGCGAGCCTGGTCCCGTACGGTGCAGCCCTCGGACTGCCGGCGACCTGGATCCTCGTCACCGCGGCTGCCATCGGCGCCGACGAACCGAGTCTCTACGCTGTCGAAGCCGGGGACGGCTTCGATCCCGTCTGGTGGCGCATCCTGCTCATCCCCGCGGCGGTCAGCACCGTCGCGCAACTGCTCGAGGACTACGCGCTCAATCCGCTCATCCAGGGCAAGGCGACGCAACTCCATCCGCTGGTGATCATGCTCGCGATCATCGCCGGCGGATCGCTGCTGGGGCTCTACGGAATGCTCCTCGCGGTGCCGGTGGTGGCTTGCACGAAGGTGCTGCTGGACGCTGTGGTGGCTCCCGCCCTGCGGCGCTGGGCGGAACACGCGAGCACGTCCGACGTCGACTCGGACTCGGGCGGCTGAGCGCACCGTCCGGCGCCCGTGGCGAAGCGCGCTGGGCGCGAAGCGGCGGACATGCCGGTGACAACGCGGACGGCGTGCAAGCGGACGGCCGTCACGGGAACGCGATTCGCGCGCCGTTCGTCACCGAGTAGCCCAGCGGCGCCGATGCGTCCGCGACGAAGCCCTGCAGCACGTACGTCCCCTGGAGGGTCGCCATCGGCAGTCCGGTGCCGAGAGTGACCGACGCGCCGCCCGGACCGAACCCGACCAGCGGGACGAAGAGGCCGCCGTTCGGCGGGCCGACGACGAGGTCGCATCCGCCCGGCAGTGGCGTGGCGATCTGGGTCGACCCGACGAGGAGGAGAGCGATCGTGGGACCGACGGCGCCCGCGATCGTGACGAACGTCTGCTCGCCCGAGGTCGTGGTCGTGCCGTCGACGTGGATGAGCCCGTCGGCGTCGATGCGCCCGAACGTCGGCGATCGTCAACGCGATCTACCACCGTTCCTACGAGGAGCGCGAGCCGGTCGAGGTCCGCATCAGCCCCGAGGACCTGGTCGTGCTGAGCTTCCCCGGTCCGGATCGCTCGGTGCGCATGGAGGACCTGCGCGCGGGCCGGGCCGTGAGCCGCCGTTACCGCAACCGGCGCATCGGCGAGTTCCTCAAGGAGCGAACGAGGTCTTGGAGTCAGTGGTCGTACGTCTTCTGGCGTCTTCGCATCCCTTCATGACCGCCCATCGTCGCGGGCGGTCAGGTTCATGATTCGGTGATGCCGCCGGCGGCTTCGATGACGAGAACTCGACTCCGAACGTGCAGAATGTCGTGGTTGGTAGCTCGGCAATCGCGCTGCGCGGCGAGTTCGAGCTACACTCGGCACGGATCGACCGTTCTCGCCCTGAGAAACCCATGGACAAGCACCGGATCTTCACGATGTCCTTTGCGAGCGTGTACCCCCTCTACGTTCAGAAAGCGGAGAAGAAGGGGCGCAAGAAGCAGGAGGTCGACGAGGTCATCTGCTGGCTGACGGGCTACAGCCCGGACACACTGGCGGAGCAGATTAAGCGGAAGAAGGATTTCGAGACCTTCTTCAGCGAGGCGCCGGCGCTCCATCCCAACGCCGGCAAGATCACCGGCGTCATCTGCGGGGTTCGCCTCGAGGAGATCGAGGACCCGCTGATGCGGAACATTCGGTACCTGGACAAGCTGGTGGATGAACTGGCCAAGGGCAGGCCCATGGAGAAGATCCTGCGCCGGTAGTCGACGCCGCCGACCGGATGCGATGACCTGGTGCTCTTCGGCCGCGGTCGAGGCGAGGTCCGTTCCTGGCGCGACGCGGTGGCCGAGTGGCTGGGAGAGAAACGGCGGCTGCGGCTGAAGTCGCCGCACGCGAGAGTCCGCTCGTGCGCGGGCCACCTCGACGCAGTCGGGAAGCGGATCGCGCGCGAGGCGATCCAGCCGTTCGCGGGGGCGCACGCCCGGTTCGGGGCGAGGATCGCGCGCGAGTCGCGGCGGGGCCGGAGCGGCCGTCGGGTTGACGCGCAGCGGTCGATCGCGTCGTCCGTCGGGCATCTTCTGTACGAGTGATCGGCGAGCGGCCCGCGAGTGGGCGCCGAACGGCTGATTCGTGTCGTTCGTGGCCGACGCGAGGACAACCGAGCCGGCATCGCGGCGAGA
>CAZYQW010000063.1:0-62365 GCA_964649825.1 uncultured Phycisphaeraceae bacterium
GGATTATCCGGAGGTCATCGTCGTCGCTGGCAAGGCGCGACGACGACCGCGTATTCGAGATACGTCGAGGAGGAGCAACGCAGCAAGCGATGACGAGGGCCCCGGAGAAACGTCAACAACTCTGAATCACACCACTAGCAGTCCGTGGTGAAAGTGCTTTCGAAGCGAGGCGAGGTCATCGCGACCGAGGTCGAGGCGCAGGATCGCAGGCGTACTGGCTGTACGTCGAGGATCCTGCAACGAAGAGATCGGTCGCGAGGGCCCGCCGCAGCCGGAATGACTTTCACCACGGGCTGCTATGCCGCGTTGCAGGTCAGGGTGCGCCGGTGGACCGAGGCGGGAAGTCGCTCGCCGCTCTTCGAGCCCGCGAGAGCACGGACAACGGCCTTTGGAAAGCACCGAACCTACGTCGCCGCGCCGCGTCTGACCCCCAGCGCTCCCCGCCCCGACGCAAAATCCAGCACCGCCGGCGACGCACACCGGCCGGGCTCGTCGCCTCCGAGACCTCTTCGAGACCAAGTGGGGACGGCGCTACGAAATGACTTCGGGTCATGGCTACACCGGTCTTCCGACATCCCCAACTTGTACAAGGCGTCCGAACTTCAGGCTACTCGTCATTGCCGATAGCAGGCGTTGATTCAAGAAGAGTCAAAATATCCGACTGACCAGTTTCCCGAGCAACGTCGATCGCAGTGCGTCCTAGTCGGTCCGCCCCCTTAGGGTCCGCACCGGCCTTGAGCAACAAGTCGACAAGTGCGGTCGATCGACGCCGCACCGCACCTATCAGTGCGGGGCCTTCGTGCAATTCATTGGCGTTGGGATCGGCTCCGCCTTCGAGAATGAACCGCACCAAATCGAGTGAGCCATGTTTCATCGCCTCCTGCAGTATCGACCGATTCACTGGCGCCCCGGAATCGACGGATGCGCCATTTCCGACCATGGCGCAAACAACCGGCACACGACCATATCGAACGGCGAGGGATAGGGCATGTTCGTCGTCCGTGAGGAGTCGAGTCGGATCAATCCGCGGGATCAAGTCGGTGGCGCGATCGTCCTCGCCCGAGAATAGCGCACATACGAACTCGAGTTCATCTCTACTCCAACTCGGTGGTAGTCGGGACCCGTGGGTGCAAAGGGTGTGGATGATCCGGCTGTCACCGCTCTTGAGCGCGTACGCAATCGGAAGTCGTCCCTGATGATCCACGGCGTTGACGTCTGCTCCGTTTTCCACGATCAGCTCGACAAGTTCACGAAGTCCCTGCCGACAGGCGGCGTGGAGAAGCTCGCTGTACGCACCTGATGAACTAACGTCCGCGCCCCGTCGAACGAGAATCGCCGCATTGATGGCGTTCAACCGACCGCGGCGCAATAGATCGAGTGTCTCATTAGCAACGTCGTTCGGACCGACTCCGGCGTCGATCATTCGCTCTAGCACGGATGCGGAGCCGCGGCACGCAACCATTGGGAAGGCGGACCGCAGAGACTCGGCGTTCACTTTTGGAGGCGCACGTTCATCCAAGATCGCGAGGGCAATCGAGTCATCGTGAGACGCCATGACTATCGCGAACGGCGTCTCGTCCCATACGTTTTCGTCAAATGGATGCGCGCCAGCGAGTACGAGGCGGATCCACACGTCCACATTCTCAGTCACATGCAGCGGGTTGTTATTCCGCTCATCGCGGACATCGGGCACGGCTCCGAACCGGAGAAGCAGCTCGATCATTCGCACATCGCCCCGCCGACTCGCACAGTGAAGGACGCTCGGCCCGTACGGGCCCTCGATGATCGTGTTCGGATTTGCTCCTGCCGTCAGAAGTTCCCGTGCCGCGTCGTAGTGCCCTTCTTGGACCGCGCCTAACAACGGCGGCGCGCGTCCGCCATTCGGATCGCATCCGTGCGCGAGCAGCGCCTCGACTACGTCAACGTGACCATAGAACGCCGCGGTCCCAAGCGGAGTTCGCCCAACCCAGTCGAGGGCCGTCATCCAACAGCCGTTTTCGAGGAGGAAGCGCACGACACGGGTCCGCCCGTGCATGGCGGCGAGGTGAAGCCGCGACATCATCCGCGGGGTCGCGTTTCGTCCTACCGGACCCGACGTGGCGATTTCAGCGATCGCCGATTCGTCGTCTCGGTCCAGAATTGCAAGATAGAGGCCGATCCCAATGAACTTTGTGTCCGCGCTCGCGTGAGCGCCTGCATCGATCAAGAGGCGGGCGACGTCTTTGTTGCCGTGAAACAACGCGGCGTCCAGCGGTCCCATGCCAAAGGAGCCCGTCGGGCGGTCGGGTATCGGACAGCCAGCGCCGAGAACAAGCCGAACGGACATTGCGTCAACCGAGCCGGCGTCTGCTGCCTCCAACACCGTCTCACCAGCGTCGTCACGTGCGGTGGCATCCGCGCCGAGCTCCAGTAGCAGCCGCACCATTTGCGGCGTTCCTCGGCTCATGGCTTTGTGTAACGGTGTTGCGCCTCTCGTCGTGCGGGAGTTTATGTTCGCGCCGGATTTCACCAGGATCTCGACGAGTTCTGGTGAGCCCGCCCACACGGCTGCAAAAACCGGTGACTCCGGTGCGCCGTACGGTTGCTTGTCAACATCCGCTCCTGCGTCGATCAACAACTTCGTCAATGCGACGTCGCCCAGATCAATTGCATTTCGTAGCGGCGTGCGTCCGAACACTGTCCAAACGTTGATATCAGCTCCGCTACGCAGAAGTTCCCACGTGGCTCTTGCGTCTCCGGATTTGGTGGCGGCCAGTAACTCCATGCTGAGGTGTCGGGTTCCCGGAACTGCCTCGAAGTAGGGTAGTGCGACGAGTGTATCGTGTGCCGCCGCGGCGGCTCCAAGCGAAAGAATCAGCGCGACTACACGTATCGTCGTATTAGGCACCTGTGCTCGCCTCGTTAGCCAGTGGACCAATGTACGGAACTGGCCCGAAACGGAAGTACCGCCTCTCGCGGCATTCTCCCGATCCGGGTCGCCGGCTTGCTCGAAGTCGGAGCCGGTCATTTCGAGCTGGGCAGGCCGTGGGCGCCTTGCTCGACGAACCGACGAACGTACGCGCTGTGAACGGTAACGGTGCGGCCGGAGCGGCTCCAGCCCGCTCCGCCGGCGCCATCGACAAAGCGGATCGTCACCTGTGAGTGCCAGTCAAAGCGCTTGACGGCCGACTCGACCTCGCTCGCCAGCCCGCCCGCGCACAAGCGATCGATGAACTCGCTGTCGGCGTCGTAGAGAACGCGCGCTTCGGCGGAGGCGGCGCCGTCCGGCATCCAGAGCGGGGTGAGCACGCGTCGCCAGGACCGGCGAATCTCGGCGCCGTAGTCTCGGGCCTCCCTGATGTCCGCCTCTGACATCCCGACGACGGCGGCCACGCCCTGATATCTCTCCGGGTCGGCCGCCACGGCGAGGGCGGCGATCTGATGGGCCCGCCGAGCGTCGTGATCGTGCTCACCACTCCAGTCCACGGCGGATGCCTCCCCGGCTTCGATCATGAGCGACGTGGTCCGCGCCGTGAGGACGTCGACGGCGCGATCTGGCATGTAGGTGGTGATGTAGTAGGTGGCGAACGCGTCCGCGACCGTCTCCTCGTTGCCAAGGACCGGAATGTCGAACTCGCGGATGAGCGCGTGTCCGAGTTCGTGAAGGACGACGTGCAGGGTCACGTCCCTGGCGAACGCCGACACCTCGACGGCGTCGTGCGGTTCGGCCCGGGGCGAGAGCTCGCCGTCCCCGGTGACACCGTGCCTGCAGTTGCAGTGCTTGAACTTCTCGACTTCTGCGCCCAGGACGTCCTCGCCGACCTTGAATTGCTCGGCGGCTGCCCGCAAGAGCTCCGGTGCGGTGGCATACCTTGTTTCCGCACCGGCCAAGAAAGACGCGACGCCCGGCTCGGGGCGATGCAGCCCCCGGATCAGCGCGTTCGAAACGATGTCCTTCATCATCCCTGCGAGCGTGAGATCGACGGAGCACTCGTGATTCACCGCGGGCTCCGGCTCCTGAGCGCTGGCCGGCGTCGACCATCCAAGGCCGAACACGGCGAATGCCGCCGCGGTCCAAGACAAAAGCGCAGGTTCCGACTTCCGTTTGGCCATTTCTGATGACTCCAGCCGTGCGACTCTGTCACCCAAAGCAAGATGCGAAGCGGCGAGCTTGGCCCGCATCGGCTCGAACGCGTCCAGTCGGTTCGAGTCTTCGACCACCGTCGCTTCATCGTTGTCGAGTCTACCGCTTAACGCAGGGGATTCTGGCTTCGTCGCCGTGGGACGTGGAGCACGGTGCATTCGACCAGATGGACCGCGGGCGGCTCCGAGGCCGAGGCCAAGGTAGTTGCTGAACGAGTCCATGGTGGCGCGGAAACAACGAGAGTTCGTCGACGCGGGTGCGGCGTGCCGCGAGTTCGGGGTGAGTCCTGGGGAACCGCGTCGGATAACCGGTCGGCCCGCAGGTCGACGATTCCCGCGCGTCGCAACATCGCGTCCGGATCGAGGTTCGCGGCGAGGGCTCGGCCGCGCGGTCCGCCATCGTCGCGACCGTGCGCGTCCGAATGCGCAGCAAGCCGTTGCTCGAATGCTCGACCCGTTGCCGGAGCTCCCGGAGGCTGGCGTACCGGGTCAGCCCGACCAGGCTAATGGACCCGGATCGTCACCGGGTTCGTGAGGTAGCCGGGGAACGACGCCTTGGATCTCCGCGCCCTGGATCGACACGTCGACTCCCGCCGGGAGGATCGTGAGCGGCACCGGCAGGACGTACGTGCGCTGGGCGTTCGTAAGCACCGGGAACACGAGGGTCAGCGTGGTCTGCAGCGAATACAGGTAGCCGGGAACGAGGGTTGGAGAGGTCGGGACCCCGGCGACGACGTACATTGTCGCGTTCGGTGTCGTCGACGTGAAAAGAAGCGGCAAGACGCTCCCGGCCAGGATGTCGGCGGGCTTCCACAGCGATGGCGTCACGTGGAGCGCGTTCTCCTTGAACGCGACCAGGTCGTCGTTCACGTAGATCGATACGCAATGCTGGCCGGGTGAGATCGGGGTTCGCGAACGTCGCGGTCCGCCCCGCCGAAGAGCCGCCCGCCGATGATCCGACCTGGTCTCCGGCGCGCACGGTGATCGTGCCGGCGGTCGGCAGGACGGCGCCCTGAATCACCAGGCTGGTGGATCCGGGGTACACGTCGGACATGGGCGAGGCCGACGTGATCGTCGCGACGGGCTCCCCGATGAAACTCCCGAATGGTTGGCCGATCGAAAGAGGTTCGACGAGGCATGGTTCGACGAGGCACCGTCGATCGAATTCACGGCATCGGTGCGCGGACACCGCCGACTTCCTCAGCGCGGCGTCGTCGCGCAAGCGGAGGAGAGGCGTTCACTCTCCACCCGACGTCGCAGCGCGACGGGCATGATCGCGTCCTGTTCGCGAGTAGCCGCACGGGGTCGCACGGGCTCGCAAGGTCGCATGGAGTTTCGCTTGGGCTGGCGCCAAAACGAGCCGGCGACCTCCAGCGTGCATGGCGAGCCGTCGACGGGCCGAGACCTCGAGTCCAGTGACAAGAGCGCGTGCGAGTCCTGCGCCGAGCGGGGACTCGACACGAGGTCACTCTGCCGCTGACTCGGCGCAACGAGCGGAGGCCTCCGGCGCTAGAATCCCCTGGCGACTACCGCAGCGGAGAACGTTGAAGCGTGATGGCACGGACCGTTGGGGGGGCGATCAGCCGAGGTGGGCGCGGGATCGTCATCCGATTCACACACGCGTGAAGCCAGAGCTCACCACACAACAGGCGCCGGTCACGATCTACGTGGCGTGGCACGCGCTGTCGGAAGACGCCGATGACCTGGCGCGCGCCATCTTTCGTTGGTTTCGCGGCGATCCCTATGATCTCGAGGCATGCGGCTCGGGCATCCCGGTGTTGTTCCGGGCCTGGCAGCCGGCATCGCCCATGGCGGTGCCGGTGGACCTGCCAAAGGCGGAGTTGGGCTGCGTTCGCGTGGTCGTGCCGCTCATCGACGAGCATCTCGCGGCGAGCCGGCAATGGCGCCACTTCGTGCACCGCTGCGTGGGACGCGCGCGCTACCGCGGGAACACCATCGTGTTCCCGGTCGCGCTGCATCCCGGCGCCTACGAGATCGCCGGCGCGGTCGCCTCGCTCAACTTCGTGCGCGCCGACGGTGGCGACGCCGGGGCCGACGAGAGCGCTGAGTCGCGTCGTGCGCGCCGCGCCGTGCGGGTCTTGAACCAGCTCACCGACGCCATGGCGCGCCTGCTGGCCGCCAGCAACGGCGGCTTCCAGGTGCGTCAGTTCGATCGGCCGGCGGAGAAGATCTCGGTGTTCGTGAGCCACGCCAGGGAGGACGGCGCGCGCATCGCGGCCGCGCTGCGCGACGAGATCCAGGGGCGCGGTCAGCTCGCGGCGTTCTACGACGAGAACGATCTGGCATGGGGATTCGATTGGCGCAGCGGGCTCGACCAGGCGTTGCGCCAGGGCAACGCGCTGCTGCTCGTGGTACTGACCGACCGGTACGCGAGCCGACCGTGGTGCCGCCATGAAGTGCGCACCATGCGTTCGATCCACACGTTGCCGGGCGACGCGGCGACCGACGCCCGGGTGTGCAAGCTCGCCCCCGTCGTGGTCGTGGATGCGCTACAGCAGCGTTCGCTGGATCACCTGCCCGATCTTGGGCCCGCGCCGGTGTTTCGTTGGCGGGATGGGTGCGCGTCCCAGATCGTCGACGCGATCGTGCGCCAGGTGCTCCAGTATGCTCATGACCTGCAGCGCGCCCAGTTCGTGGCCCGGCGGATACCGCACGATCGGCGGCCGTCCACCTGGGTCGTGAACGGTACGCCCGACCTCCGGATCGCGGCCGAAGTCCGCATCATGGCGCAGCAGGCCAAAGTGCACGATCCGCGGCTGGTCTTCCCTGGACCTGGGGTCACCCGCGACACTATGGCCGATTGGCAGCGGTTGTTCCCGGAGATGGTGTTCCAACGCTTCGATGACGTCGAGATGCAATGGTGAGCGCGAATCCTCTGGTTGCCCTGTCGGTCGGCAACGCCCCCGCCCAGATCGAGGGTGGCTACGGGCAGGAGCACCTTGCCGAAGCGCTGGTACGCGTTGCCCGTCTGCTGTTGCGGCGCGGCTGCGATCTCGCCTATGGCGGGCGTCAGTCCTTCGGGTTCACCGAGGTGCTGCTGCAGTTGGTCCGCGCCGAGACGGGCAGCCTCGACGTCGGTGCCCGGGAGGTCCGGCGCAGCAGGGAACGGCGCCGCCTGGTCAGCTACGTGCGCTGGCCGCAGCATGGCGACCTGACGCCCGACCACCACGCACGTCGGCTGGGCGTCTGCCGGTTCGTGCTCGTCCCGCCTCCCGCCCTGCCGAAGCCACCTGCGGACGCGTCCGATGCAGCGCTCGGGCTGCTGCAGGACGGATTGAGCCTCAGCGCCATGCGCCGCGCGATGACCTACGGCGACATCCGGGACGTCGACGGAAAGAAGGTACCGCGCACGGCAGCGCGCCTGGTGCTCGGCGGCAAGGTCGATGGGTTCAGCGGACTGATGCCGGGCATTGCCGAAGAGGTGGCCTGGGCCTTGAAGGAATCGTCCTCCCATCCGGTCGCGGTGTTCGTGCTCGGGGGTTTCGGAGGCGCGGCCGCCGCCTTGGCGGACGGCTTCCGCTCCCGAACGCTGCCCGCGGAACTGGACCTGGACCGACATCGCGCAGGCGACGAAACCCTGCGCGACGCCCTGGAGGTCCTGGACGGCCGGACGTTCCGGCAGACGCGCGACACCTACCACCCGGAGCATCGCTATCGCGCGCTCCAGGACGCCTGCGCGCAGGGGGTGGCCGGACTGTCCCGGGGCAACGGCCTTCGCGACGAGGACAACGAGCGCCTGCTCGCCACGACCGATCTCGCCGAGGTCCTACGAGTGATTTCTCGGTCGCCCGTGCTGGACCGCCCGGCATGAAGGTCGAAGGACCCCGCCGGGAGGCGCTCCGCGTGGACATCGCGCCGATGCCGCACGGCGCCAATCCCATCCGCTGGGTGAGCAACGTCCTGCTGCGCGGCTGGGCGTGGACGTTCGGCTACGACGTCTTCATCTCCTACGCGCGCGACGACGGACTTCTCCTCGCACGGCAGATCAACGGCGAACTCGACCGCCGCTACCTCGTGTTCCGCGACGAGGAGGGGATCGATCGGGGGGAGCGGTTCGGCGATCGCATCGACCGGGAGCTGAGGCGGGCAGGCTGCCTCGTCGTGCTGCTGTCCGCGCGCGCCCTGGTCTCCCCGTGGGTAAAACGGGAGTGCGCGACCTTTCTCCGCTTGCGCGGAGGCAGGGCCCGGGTGGTGCCCGTGTTCATCGAGCCGGTGTCGCCGGCCAACCTGCCGCCGGATTGGAAGTGGATCGCGGAGTGGCACGGCGCAATCCTGGATGCGCGGGCATTGAGCGCCGTACGCACCGATCCGGCGTGGTTCGCCAGTCCGCACGGGCCGGACACGACAGCCTCGCCTCTCGCCACGCCGGACGCGGTCGTGCACGTCGGCGGCGTCGCGCGGGAAGCGTTCCGGGGGCCGCGGCAGCGCATGCTGGCGCGGGCGGCCGCGGCCACGAGCCTGGCGCTGTTCGCGGGACTCGGTCTTTTCGCGGAACGAACGGCCCGGTTCGAGCGCCTGCGCGCGGGGCACATGCAGGAGGCCACCGCCGCGGCCGGACAGCTTGCCTACGATCACGCCGCTCTCGAGTTGGTGCGCGCGATCGACGCAGCCGGTGACGACGATGAGGCACGCAGAGCGCTCGCCGTAGCGGGGCGTCGCATCGTGCTACGGCCCTGCGCGCTGCTGGCCGTTCCCCCTGCCTTCGGAGTGCTGGCGGTCGCGGGCGCCGCCGACCAGCCGCGCTTCCTGCTCCATGACGTCGAGAACGAGTCCTCCGATCGCGGGCGCGTGGTCCTGGCGGACGCGGAGGGCTGGCTCCTGCGGATCGCGGCCCCGGGTGAGAGCCAGCCGCAGGTCGTCGTCGACAGGAACGTGGCCTACGTCGCGGCCGCCGGAAGCGTGCATCGGGTGATCCTCGACGATCCGCAAGCTCGCGTGACGGCGGCCCTGACGGAGCTCGAAAGCGGCAGGATCGAGGGAATGCTCGATTCCGTGGAAATGGCCGTGAACGAACACGGCGTGGTTCTCTTGGGCAGATCGGTTCGACCACGACGCATCCTGGTGCTCGACCCGGAGACGCTGGTCATTCGAGCGGAGCACGTGATCGAGGAGGAGGACAACTTCGATACGCTGGTCACGCTGTCGCGCAGCCGCAACCACCTAGCCTTCGTCGTGCGCCGGGAGGCGGGCACATTCGAGCAACACTTGCGCACCGAGTGGATGGACACGCACGGGGAGTTGCAACCGGCGAAGGACTTCGCGCTGGCGGAGCTGCAACGGAGCCACCTGGGCAGCATCTTCACGCTTTGGTCCATCGCCCTGGCACCGGACGACGCGCAGGCGTTCGTCGCGCTGGACGAGTTCAACTTCGCCGGCGCACCGGAGTCGCGGGCGGGCGGGGTGCGCTGGATGGCGCTGGACCTCCAGTTCCCGCGCCAGTTGTTGATGGAACCCGGCATCGCTCGGGTCGAGCCCCTTCAAGCCGTGCGTTCGTTCGAGGCGGTGTATCTGCGCGATTCCGGCGAATTGCGCGCGCTGCAGTGCCGCAGCCTGGTGGTGCTCGATCGGCCGGGGGTGACCATCGCCCCGCGGGCGATCGCCTGGGCGCTCGCTCCCGAACCGATTCCCGGGCGGTCGTTCCGCGCCTTCGTGGCCACGCGCGAGGACCTCACGGTGTACGACGACGTCACGCCGGTGTTCCGCGTGCGCTGGCCGGAGATCGTGCGGACGTCGTTGGCCGCGGGGGGAACGAGCGAGCCCGAGCCGTACCGCCTGTTGGTCTCCGCTGATGGCCGCTTCGTCGTGCTGGTGTGCGGCATGGCGGACGGAACCGACGTGCTCGTCGTATGGCGTCATGAGCCGGCGGGGCTCGACGTGGATACGATCGAGCCGTCGGCGTGGGAGCGAAGGCTGTTGGAGTGGCAAAGGACGAGCCTGCCGGGCCTGCCCGACTGAACCGGCGGCCCGGCCACGCCGGTTCGTGGCGGCTAGTGGTGTGATTCAGAGTTGTTGACGTTTCGCCGGGGCCCTCGTCATCGCTTGCTGCGTTGCTCCTCCTCGACGTATCTCGAATACGCGGTCGTCGTCGCGCCTTGCCAGCGACGACGATGACCTCCGGATAATCCACCAACAATCTGAATCACACCACTAGCAGCCCGTGGCGAAAGTGCTTTCGAAGCGAGGCGAGGTCATCGCGACCGAGATCGAGGCGCAGGACCGCAGGCGTACTGCCTGTACGTCGAGGATCCTGCAACGAAGAGATCGGTCGCAAGGGCCCGCCGCAGCCGGAATGACTTTCACCACGGGCTGCTAGCCCACGCTGACCGAGCCGGCTCGCACCGTGCGTCCCCGCCGTCACGGCGCGGCCGGTTCCACGCTCCGCCCGATCGGCGCCGCGAACGCGGCCAGGACGTAGAGGCACGCGCCGAGCAGGAGCAGCGTCTTCAGCCCCAGCACCATCGCCAGCACCGGGGCCGCCGACGCGCCGAGGACCGAAGCGAACCCGTTCACGCCGATCGCCCAGGCGATGAGCGGGAGCTTCGAGGATTGGATCGCGCGGAGGCCGGTCGGGAACGGCACGCCGAGGAACCCGCCCAGCAGGAGCAGGAGACCGAGCGAGAGCGCGAGCCGGCCCGGGAACGAGAACCCCGCCGCGCGGTGGAACAGGCCCTCGATGAGGAACGCGTACGCGAGCACGACGACGACCAGCCCGACGAAGAACGTGATGACCGCCTTCCTCGTCGGCGCGAGGCGTCGAGACGCCGCGCTCCCGAGGCTCGCTCCGACGAGGAGGCCGAGCAGCACGACGCTGATCGCGTGGGTCTGGTGCCCGAGGAGGAGCACGAACCAGTGGATGAGGCCGATCTCGATCAGCATGAAGCCGATCCCGAGGCAGGTGAAGTACGCCAGCGACTTCATTCCGGTCGCGGTGGCGAGCCCGCGACGGCGCAGGAGGAAGAGCGGCACCAGGATGAAGAACGCGGCGATCAGGGCGACCCGGCCGATCGAGCCGAGCGCGCTGCGCAACCCCTCCGACGTGAGCGCGTCCGCCGGCTTCGGGAGGAAGAAGAAGTAGGGCCGATCGTCGGTCGGCGGGGAGAGGTCGATCGTGGACGCGGCGAAGAACGCCTCGAGCCGCTCCTGCGCGAGGGCCTGGAAGAACGGGGTCGTCGCGGTCTCGATCGGCGGCGGCGCGTAGACCAGGGTCGCGGGGACGCCGAGCCGGAGGCCGATCCACTCGTACGCGGGCACGAGCACGTCCGGTGCACGCGAGCGGGCCTGGACCCACTCGGCGATGCGGTTCAGCTCCGCCTCGGGGAACGGCGTGCGGCGCGCGAGGAGCGCCCGCCAATGACCCTGCGAGATCGCCACGAGGTGGGCGCGGGGGTCCTCGACGCCGAGGCGCCGGAACGCGGCGACGATCACCGACGTGAGTCGATTGATCTCGAAGTCGCCGAAGCGGCTGATCGACAACAGACCGTCGGGGCGCAGGCGCGACAACGCGTCGGTCATCGCCTCCTGCGTGTACATGAAGTTCTCGTTCAGGGCGAGCGACCCCGGCGCGAACATCGACTTCGTGTCGACGCCGCTCATCTGGATCACGTCGTACTCCGCGTCGGTCGATCGCAGGAACGTGCGGCCGTCCATCTCGTGGATCGTGACCGGGTCGCGCTGATACGGATGGCCGAGGTAGTCGGCGAAGTCGCGCCGGACGAGGTCGACCGTCGTGGCGTTGATCTCGACGCCGGTGATCCGCTCGGCGCCGAAGTAGAGCGCGGTCATGACGTCGACCGCCCCGCCGAGGCCGATGGCGAGCACGTCCTTCGGCTTGCCGCGGATGTACGCCGCGCCGTAGATCGTCTCCTCGAAGTAGGCGCGGCCCCGCGACAGGTCGTCGCCGGTGCCGAGGAGGATCGAGCCCGCGCTCGCGTCCTGGAACAGGAACGACGACTCGACCGGCCGGCCGTGGAGGTCTGGGTTCGACGACTCGAACTTCCAGACGTCGACGCGCGTGGTGCGATCCCAGCGGCTGAAGACCGACTCGACCTCGAACTTGCTCTCGGGATGGATCGCCTCGAGCTTCGCGGTCTCCCTCAGCATGATCGCGAGCTGCCCGGACTTGTCGGGCGGGAAGTCGAGCACCCTCGGCGCGTACCCCATCCCGATCAGGAACAGCGCGGCGAGCGGGAGGACGAGCCCGTTCCGCAGGCGCGGGCCGACGAGGAGGAGCGCACAGGCGAGCGAGAAGATCGAGACGACGAACAGACCGCGTTCGGCGCCGGCGTAGTCGATCAGGGGGAACACGAGGATGCAACCGAGCGCCGATCCGCCGAGATTGAACGCGTAGGAACGTCCGACCGAGGGGCTCGCGCCGAGCAGGAGGGCGACCACCATGCCCATGCAGAAATAGGGCGACGCGAGCGCGGTCAGGGCGCCGATCGACGTCCAGCCCCACTCGGCGAACTCGAGCGCGGTCCGCGCGAAGACGACGTGCGCCGCGGGGACGAGGAGGGCCGCGAGAGCGGCGAACAGTCCGGCGACGGAGTGGACGCGGTCGGGATGGATCGGCTTCCTCAATGCAAGGACCGTGCCGCTCGCGCCGAGCCCGAGGAGGCAGATTCCGATCGCGAGGTAGATCGTGATCGGGTCGAGGCTGTACGCGAAGATCTTCGTCTGCAGGACCTGCAACGTCAGGATCGTGGCGGAGATCGAGAGCAGGGCGAGCTCCGAGCTCCGCGATCGCTGATGGTCGGGCATGGATCGCTACCTTCTCGCGAGTCGTCGGATGCGTGGTTCCGCGGCAGGCCGCGGGGGCCGAAGCGGCACATGGTAAGCGGTTCCCGGCGCCGAACGAGGGGGCGAAATCGGCGGGTGTGGGCTGCTTCCCGGGAGGGGCGACGAAGCAAGAAAAAGGCGTCGACCCCGAAGGGGCGACGCCCAGTTCGATGGTTCCGATCGTGTGCGCTCTACAGCGTCGGAACGGTTCCCGTGAATCGGACCGCGCCGCTCTCGCGCACTTCGATGGAGAGGCCGCCGATCTCGTCGATGGTCGATGCGCCGAGCGGGAGCGACTGGCCTTTCTTCGTGCGCACCTTGTAGGTGACCGAGCCGTTCTTCTTGGTCACGACGTCGGTGACCTTCGCGAACGAGGTCGTGGCCGGATTGAACATCCAGACCTCGAGCGGGAGGTTGCCGCTGACGTTCTGGATCTTGAGATCGAAGCGATGGTCGCCCTTCTTGGTCTTCTTCTGGACGACGACCGTCGCCTTGCCGGCGCCGATCAGATTCGAGGTCGCCGAGGCGTTCTGCGTCGATCCGCCGATGTCGGGGACGATGCCGGCCAGGTAGACCGCGTTGGTCGCGTCACGGACCTCGACCGCGCGACCGGCGAGCTCGTTCACGTGGGCGACGCCAAACGGGAGGGGAGTGCCGTGCTCGGTCTCGATCTCGAGCTCCACTTCGTCCGAGTCCTCCTGCTTCATCGCGCCGACGTTCTGCAGGATGCCGGAGCCGATGCCGGTCTCGAGGAAGACCGAGAACGAGGCGCTCGGGTCGACGTGCTCGGCTTCGACCTTGAACTTCTGGTCGTTGTCCGACTGACGGTAACGAACTTCGACGTACCCGGTCACGTTCGGGTCGGGCGACGTCGCGGGACGGACGAGGAACTGCTTGAACGTGAGCCAGCTCCCACCGCCCGAACCGCTGCCGCTGCCGCCGGACCCATCGAGCGACGGCACGGTGCCGGTGAGGTAGGTCAGCCCGCCGGCGCGGACCTCGACCGTGCGACCCGCGAGCTGCTCGACCGAGGACGCGTTGAACGGGAGCGGAAGTCCCTCGTCGGTGTCGAACTCGACCTCGACTTCGCCAGGACCGTTGAACGGCATGATCGCGATCATCTGCAGCGTGCCGCCGCCGTCCGCCACCCACGCCTCGAACGTCAGCGACGTGTCGATGTACTCGGCCTCGACCGACAGCTTGTGGCGGTTCTTGTCGGTCTTGTGCTCGACCTTGATCTTGCCCTTCGCGTCCCCATCGGGCGCACCCGACGGTCGCGTCATAGGAACTTCTGCTTTGAGGTCGTCCGAGCCCGCGAGCAGCGGCGCGCCGAGCACGGCGATCAGGAGAGGAGCGAGGTACGGAGTCTTCATAAGGTTCCTTCGGAGTCGCAGGCCAGGGGGAGGATCGGAGTCGTACTGCCCCTCCATGCGCCATCCTGACGCAGAGCCTGTCAGACAAATCGATCGAATCCATCCTCCCCCCTCGAGCCCGAGGTCCGTAATGACTTTCCTGTCATTGACTTGTCACGCATCCGTTACGTGGACCGCGCTCTTGGCCGCACGTGCTCCCCCCAGGCCGCCCAGCCGAGAAAGGAGCGGAACGCGTCACCGTAGGCCCCTCCTCATGGTGAGCGTCTACGGGCGATGCGTCGCGAGGTCCGTTCGGTCGCGCAGGACGCCTCGTACGCGCGCGATGTCGCGGCGACGCGGGCGCCGCCGCGGCGCCGCCGTCGATTCGTTCACGACGTGCAGGAATCGACCGAGGGAGGGACGCTCAGCCCGGCGCGAGCACGACGGTGACGCCGCCCTCGTCCGCCGCGGCGGACGAAACGCGGATGGTCTCGCTGCGGAAGCGGTCGGCGGAGATCGTCGCAGTCAGGCTCGCCCCGCGCGGGACGCGAACGCCGGAGGCGGCGTCGACGTCCTCGAGGACCGTCCGCACGCGGGCGGCGACGAGACGCCCGCCGGCCGCCTCGACCCGGAGCGGCACGGGCACCAGCGCGACGAGCCGCACGTCGACGCCGTCGAGTCCGCCGGAAGGGACGTCGAGCTCGACGACGGCGCCGAAGAATGCCGTCGACACGCCGAGGACACCCGGACCCGGCGCCACGACCGCGAGCTCGAACGCACCATTCGTTTGCGAACGTGTCGTGTCTGCCGCCCGCGCGGACCTCCATGTGACGCCGGCGTCCGCGATCGGCGCCGCGCCGAAGTACACAGCGCCGCGAATCGCCGCGGGAGGCATCAGGCGGATGGTCTCCCGCCGCTGCTCGCCGGCCCCCACGATGAACGCGCGGAACGCGGCGGCACCGATCCACTGCTCATCGTGAGCACCATTCCGGACGACGAACGGATGGAGCGCGGCCGACCTGCTCCGTACGGAGACGTCGACGGTGGCGGACTCGCGCGCCGCGAGGTCGAGCGACAGATCGATGCCATCGCGTCGATTCCCGGTCGCGAACAGCAACACGCTGCGCTCGCCATTCGGGCCGACCACGACCGGTGTCGCGGTGACGTCGGCGTCGAGCGGCTCGCCCGCCGCGTCGACGACGTCGACCGCCAGCGTCGTCGTGCCCGCGCCGATCGGAATCAGACGGATCGGTGCGACGCGATCGCCCGGCGGCCGCGGCACACGCATCGTCCGGAACCCGTCGTACTGTGCCTCGATCTGTCCGCCGTCACCGGCGGCCAGCGTGAATGTCCCGCTCGCGCTCGTGCCCGCCTGCGAGACGCGGCCGCCGGTCGCGTCGATCCACGCGACCGTCGCGCCAAGGATCGGTCCGTCGGATGTCGCGTCGAGGACGACGCCCTGGACGTCGACGAGCGCCGCGCCGAGCTCCACCTCGACCTTCGCGACTTCGCCGCTCGACGGAACGGACACCGTGCGGCGCCCCGCGCTCGAGACCAGGTCCTGCACTGCGAGCGTGGCACCGCCGCCCGGCGCGAGCCCGCCGACCTCGGCGCGCCCATCGTCGTCGGTCCACTCGAGGCGTCGCGTCCCCAGGCGGAATAGCTCCACGCACGCGCCGACGACGGGATCTCCCTGCCGCGTCACCGTGACCTGGACGCTCGCCGACGGCCCGAGCGAGAGCCGTACCTCGCGTTCCTCGCCCGGACCGATCTCGACGACCTCGCGCGCCGTGCCGGCGGAGTGACGCGCCGCGAGCTCGAAGCGGCAAGGCGCGGCGATCCGCAGGCGCGCCCGCCCGGCTTCGTCCGCGTGATCGATGAGGGGCTCGTCGGCGCCGATCACCGGGCCGAACGCGTCGAGGTCGTCCTCGAGCGCGTCGAGGAAGCGGCGCCGCGTTGCGCCGGCCATCTCCGCGAGCACCTCCTCGGGAAGAGCGGCGCGGCGCACGAGGCCGACCTCGAGCTCGGCGCCCGCGGCGGGCGCGCCGTCGGCGGCCTCGACGACCACGTCGACCCACGACGTCAGCGGGTCGCGCACGAGCTCGTGATCCTTCCGATCGGGGATCCAGCGGCCGCCCGGCGTCTCTTCGGGGAACTGCCAGAGCGATTCCTGGTAGCCGGGCGCCGTGACGATGATCGTGCCGCGCGGCTCGGGCAGGTTCAGGTCGTACTCGCCGTCCGCGTCGCAGGTCGCCTCGGACATCGCGAACGAGTCGACTGCGACCGTCGCGCCGGCGATCGGCCGCCCCGTGCGCGCGTCGCGCACGACGCCGCCGAGCCGGTGCTCGTGGAGGAGCGAGATCGAGATGCCGAACGTGGGCGGGTCGGCCGTCCACTGCTCGCGCGCGACCGTGAACGACTCGGGCCAGCAGACGCGGTTGGGGACGTCGGTGTGCAGCCGAAACGTCATTTCTCCGGGCGCGACGCGGACGTCCTCGAAGACCGCGGCGCCCGACTCCGACACGCGGGCGCGATACTCACGACCGTCGCAGATGTCCTCGACCACGACGACGCTGCCGCGCACGTCGATGCACTGATCGACCTCGTCCGCCTGGACGGTCACCGTGCCGCGCCGCTCGCGCTCGCCGGCCTCCTCGCGGTGCGTCGACTCGTCGGCGCGATCCGGCTCGCGACGCGCCGTCGCGCTCTGTGCATCCGACGGGTCGGCCGCCGCGTCGGCGGCCGCTCGATCGTCCCCCCGATACTTTGCTTCGCCGCCGCCCGCGTCGACGAGGAGCAACGCCGCCGCCGCCGCCAGGACGGCGACCAGCACCAGCACGACCAGGCGAATCGGGGGCACGGAGCGTTCCTTGACGGCAGACGGCAAGACCGGTGAAGTCGGCCGCTCAGTCTATCCGCTACCAGCCGTGGACCGAACCGCGTGACCGAAGCGAAGCCGAAGCCGAAGGATCGCTATCTCTCCGGGATCCCATCGTCGGGGCTGACCGATCGCGCCCCCGCCGCGTGCGGGCGGTAGCGCCATGGCGGCGATGAGCGAGCGCCCGGGTCGGACCTTCCTCCTCGCGCTCCTCGGCTACGCCATCGTCGCGCGGCAGGATAGGCGGCCCAAAGCACGTCTGAACCTCGGCGGCGTCGAGTTGATGGGGGACGCGCGTCGTCGAAGAGCGCGCACGATCGCCCTGCGCAGGGCGCAGACAGGTGGGGATCGAAGGCGACGTGGTAACGGAGCGCGCGAACGGGAAGGTGAGGACGAAATGGCGGAGCGGAAGGCGACGATCTCCGGTCGTGGCGGAGGACGCGGGACGAGGCGGACGCCTCCGCTCGTCCCGTGCCAGGAGCTCAGTAGGCCAGGTTTCGCGTGATCACGCGGAACAGGCGCCTCGTCGCGACGTCCGGCTCCTCCTGCGCGAGCCGGTGGAGCTGCATCCGGCCGCGCGCCGTGATGCCCTCGAACCCGCGCACGAACAGCGCCATCGCGGCGGAGACGCGCACCTCGAGCTCGGACGAGGCGAGCACCTCCTCGTACAGCTCGACGAGTACGGGCTCGTCATGGCGCGCCATGAGGCGCAGCGCGCGCGCGCGGTCGGCGGACGACACGACCGCCGGATCGCCGAGCGAGATCGAGAGGAGCGTCTCGAAGTCCATCCGCTCCATCAGGTGCATGCGCAGCGCGCCGTCCGGCTCCGCCGCGAAGCTCCGCAGCAGGTGATCGGACGAGAGTGGTGACGTCGAGCGGGGCAAGGCGGTCACCTGCTCGTGCCGCGCCAGCCACTCCGGACCCGGAGCGGTCTCGCGGACGAACTCCTCGAGGGCGCGGGTGCGCGTGACCTCGGGCCCGCGCTCGGTGCGGGTCCACCGCGGCTTCGTCTGCTGCTCGTACTGCTGCTGGTCCGACTCCTCGTCGTCGTCCTCCTCCTCGATGCAGTCGCACCACGCGAAGAAGAACTTGATCTCCCCCAGCCAGAATCCGAACTCCTTGGGCGCGCAGAACTCCCCCTCTTCGCAGCCGCTCTCCGTGCAGCCCATGGAGACGCCCGTCACCTGGCCGTCGCACTCGGTCCAGCCGGGCTTGATCGAGCATCCCGTCGGACTGCCGGGCGATCCGTCCGGGTTCAAGCAGAGGCACTCGGCCTCGGTCTCGGAGCAGGAGTCGTCGCTGATCGTGGTCTGCTTCTTCTTGCAGCCGCCAACCTGGCAGCTTCCGGCGCAGCGCAGCACCGGGTTCTGCAGGGTTCAGCAGCTCGTCAGCTCGTACGTGAAGATCCCCTCGCACGGACCGTTGGCGGGGCCCGGCTGCGGCGGCGTGGAGACCTGGGCGAACGCCGACCCCACGGACAGCGAGACCAGGGCGGCGGTAACGACGACGGTTCTCATGGGACGATCCTCCAAGAAACGGGTGCAACTCTCGGTGATGGCCGCGTCGCGCGACCACCCGCGGCCGTTGGTCAAGACCATGGCCGCGTCGCGTCAAGGAGGCGCGGCGCGCGCGCGAGCGCTACTTGGAAAACAGGATTGGAGGCGAGAAACCCGATGGCGGGAAAGCCCACCCGACCGCGCCTCCCGGTCACTCCCAGCGGACCCGGCCAGCCGTTCGTCCGCCGCAACGCCGTCGCCATGTAAAGCACCCTTCTCCGTCATGTCAGGAACCCTTCGTGTCGAGGCACGGGGTCGGTGTCGAGTTGCGCGTACTCACCGACGAGGTGTCCCGATCTATCGGTTTTCGTTGTCCCCGATGCGCGCCCGCCGCGATTCCGCTGCCGGCGCGTCGCATCGATGTCGCCGCGGCGCGACCGATCACCCTCGAAGCTCTGGAGTCGTCGATGTCCTCTCGACCTGCCCCGTCCAGTCTCGTCCTCTCGTCCCGTCCCGCCGTCTGCTCCCGCAGTCTGGGAGGCTCATACCCCTCGTCGTTGGGAAAGGCGGTCCGAAGCGCCCGCGCGCTGGTTGCCCTAGCCGCGCTCGCCGCACCCGCCTCGGCGTCCATCGCCAAACCTCCGAGTGGCGCGCAATTCGGCATGCACCTCGGCGGGATCGTCAGCGTCACGCTCAAGAACTCAGCGGGATGCACCTTCGACATGCTCGCGATGTCGTCCATGCCGGGC
Organism: uncultured Phycisphaeraceae bacterium; assembly: GCA_964649825.1. Lineage (GTDB taxonomy): Bacteria > Planctomycetota > B15-G4 > B15-G4 > JADJEK01 > CAZYQW01. The sequence continues at coordinate 19,394 of CAZYQW010000063.1, forward strand.
GTGGTATCGCTCTCGCGCAACATCGGCACGAACCTCAAGTCCGAGGTCGTGTCCATCGAGGCCATCGGCCTGGGCAGCACCACGGTGACGATCATGACCATGAACGGCACGTGCCCGCCGGCCACGCACACGTACCTCGTGGACGTGACCGCGGACTGGAAGGCGTTGTCCAAGGACTTCGACAAGCTGGCCAAGGTGGAGTTCAAAGACTTCAAACTCGGAGCGGGCTTGGCTTTCAAGGAATACTCGCAGGGTCTTTCCGCGCTCAACCTCGATTACAAGGACGGAAGGCTCGACGACGAGGACCTGCAGGATGGCTTCCACCTCGCTGCGGTCGACCTGCGGAAGAGCTGGACGTATTCGGCCACGTTGAACTACGCCGACGTGGTCGGCGGCGGCACTCAGATCCTCGCGGACGCGGCGGCGGAGATCGGCGACGCCCCGACGTCCTTCTTCGCGGGCGGTTGCGGTACCTTCGACTGGTTCCAGGACGAGGTCTGCAGCAGCGCCGCCGACTTCCACGACGACTTCGACAAGGCCAGCAAGAAGGGAATCAAGGCGTTCAAGAAGTCGGGCGCGCCGCTTTTTGGGCAGTGGAACATCGTGCCGCCGCTCTTCTTCGCCGGACCGTTGTACCCGGTGCAGGCGAAGGACTTCCCGCTGCCGCAGGCCCTGACCGTGCCGCTCACCATCACCACCATGCCGGCCCGCAACGAGGCGGCCGATGACGGTCGAGTGCTGGTCAGCGGCATCGGCATGACGGCGCTCAGCGGCCAGCTCGAAGTCTCGCTGGCCTACTTCGAGGCGGGCCAGACGCCAGTCACCCAGACGCAAACACCCGACATCGTCGGAGGCGAGTGGGATGCGTCGTTCGGCGGCCTGATGCCGGGCGCCTACTTGATGGCGGTACGCTACGCCGGCGACGCGGCGGCGGTCGAGGTGCCAATCGGCGTGTTACGAACGACCTTCGACTTCTGACGGCGCTCCTCGGTCGGCTGCTCTGCTTCTTCCGCGGGTCGAGTCGGCGGATCGGATGAGCTCATCCGTCGTCCTTTCTGCGGCTGACGAGCTCGACGTCGAGTGCCCGTTCCGCGAGCCCCATGTTCCGATCGATCGTGCAGAGCGGGAGGGCAAGGGTGATGGCGAGCTCGACATGCACCGCGTCGTAAGAGGTGAGCTGGTGGGGGGGCCGCAGCATCACGGTTGGCTACTCCCCCCGCAGCGGCTCCAGCTCCTGCAGCAAGTTCACCATCCCCACCGCCCGGATCCGATCTCCCAACGCGAACGTCCTCGCTCCCGCGTGGATCACGTCCAAACGGTCCAGGCGCAACGTCTCGATGGCCGAGTGCATCGATCGCGTAGTCCGCGGCGCGTCGGTCGCCTTCATCTCGAACCCGAGCCGGCGTTCCCCGGAGACGACGAGCAGGTCGAGCTTGGATCCGGTGTGGAGTCCCCACGAGAAACACTCGTCGTCGCGCACGCGGAGGCGGCGAATCACCTGCTGGATCGCGAAGCCTTCGAACGACGCGCCGACTTTGGGATGGGCGAGCAGGCTGCGGCGAGAGTCGATGCCGAGGAGCGAATGCAGGAGCCCGGAGTCGGACAGGTACACTTTCGGAGCCTTCACCTGCCGCTTGCCGAGGTTCTCGAACCACGGCGGCAGCACCCGCGCCATGAAGGTTGCGCACAACAGGTCGAGGTACCGTCGGACCGTTCGTGCAGACACGCCGAACGCGCGCGCGAGCTCCTCGCCGTTCCAGGTCTGGCCATGGTAGTGCGCGAGCATCGTCCAAAACCGGCGGAGCGTCGGCGATGGGAGTCTCAGGCCCAGCTCATCGAGCTCGACTTCCGGGAACGTCCGCACGAACTGCGATCGCCACTCGCTCGCTTCCTCGTCGTTCACCGCCAGAAACGATCTCGGGAATCCTCCATGCACCCACAAGGTTTCCCAGCGCGCGGGCTCGACTTCCTCGAGATCGAACCCACCGAGCTCGTGGTAGGCGATCCGCCCCGCCAACGTTTCGGATGATTGGCGGAGCAGATGGGGCGACGCGCTCCCGAGGACGAGGAAACGCGCCGGCGTCTCCGGCCGATCGGCGAGGACGCGGAGGACCGGGAACAGTTCGGGGCAGCGCTGGATCTCGTCGAGGATCACCAGCCCGCGCAGCGGCTCGAGCGCGAGCATCGGCTCCCGGAGCGCCGCCGTGTCGCGCGGATCCTCGAGGTCGAAGCGCGTGACCGGCCCGGCCGAAGTTTCCCCCAAGGATCGCGCCAAGGTGGTCTTGCCGACCTGTCGGGCCCCGATCAACCCGACCGTGGGGAAGCTCCGAAGAAGGGAGTCGATGCGAGTGGCGTGGGTCGGGCGGGGAAGCATCCAGGCGACAATAACCAAGAAAATCAGGCATTTGGTACCGGATTTTCCGGTTTAACCGAGCGAGACCGATTCAGTTCATCATTTCGAGGCGGCGGCCGCCAGCCATGCGATCGCGCGGATGCTCTGCAAGGAGCAAACGGACAAGGACATCGAGCGCTGCGAAGAAGCGCACAGCAACAGCGACACGCAGGGGTAGCGGAAAGAGCTATTCGCCGCCGGCGGCCGGGGACCGATCGATTGCGTGTCACTTTCCGTCGCGACTTGCGAACAACCTTCGGAATGTCGGCCGTCTTCCCGCGGCCGATCGTTCATTCAGCGCCGGCGCTCGCGTCGCGTCGCTCCGTCCCCGACCTGGAGTGTGAAATGCCTGCGAATCATCGTGCCCGAGTCCTCGCGATCCTCATCTCCTTGTTCGCCGTCCCGCTCGTGTCCGTGGCTCGGTCGCAGTCCGATGAGTGCGGCACGAACGACGAGAACGCGTCGTCCGCCCACGACCAATCGCAGGAATCCCAAACACAGGGCTCCGACGACGCGAGCGAATGCGCTGACGACACCGACGACGACGCTCACGGCGATCCGGACAAGAACGACAAGGACACGACGAAGGAGGCCGACGAAGAGAACAGCGATCCGATCTACCTCGCGACGGGCGAGTTCCACTACGAGGCCGTCGACCTCCGCATCGCGGGATCGAACGGCCACGACTTCGTCTGGAAGCGCGTCTATCGGAGTCGGCTCGGACCGACCACCGCGCAGGGCGCGCACTGGGATTTCTCGTGCAACAAGTACATCCGCGCGGACGGCGACCGCCGCCTGGTCTTCGCTGGAGACGCACGCAAGGTCACGTTCGGGATCGACGGCCACGATCACTGGGTGACGAAGCGGTACTTCCGCGAACTCCACCGTATCCCGGACGGTCGCTACGTGCTGACGCTGGCCGGCGGTGAGGAGTGGGTGTTCGCCGCGCTCGACGGCTCGCCGGCCGGCGGGCGCATCCTCGAGGAACGTGATCGACACGGGAACTCGATCCGCTTCGACTACGACACGGGTGGCCGCCTGATCGCGGTGAGGGACTCCTTGGACTCCCTCGGCAACCCTCGGGTGATCCGGATCAGCTACGACGGCCGCGGCTTCATCTCGGCCGTGACGGACTTCACGGGGCGGCAGGTCCGCTACACGTACTACGACGACGGCGATCCGAACGGAGCCGGCGGCGATCTCGCCACGGTCACGACGCCGGCCGTGGTCGACACGAACGACTATCCCCTTCCAGCCGGTGCCGCGCACCGTTGGCCGAGTGGGAAGACCACTCGATATACCTACACGGCCGGCTTCACGCGAGATGGACTCGACCACCGTATGAAGTCGATCACCGATCCGAACGGGCAGACGTTCCTCCGGATCGACTACGCGTTCGAGGAGCCCGGCTATCGGCCCGGTCCGCCGGTGCAGTTCCTCTGGGGGCCGAGCGGGACGTCGACGTCCGCGGGGAGCGTGCCGCCCGGCACGGACGCCCCGCCCCTCCACCCCGACCGAGTGACGTGGATGCAGGCCGGCAATGGCGCGTACCAGTACACGTACTACCGGCTAAAGCCGGTGGCCGGGACCAGCGACGCGGTGCGGATGACGGTGGTGAACGATCGCGTCGGAAACGTCGAGGAATTGCTCTACGACGATCGGAACCTCCTGGTCCGCCGCGTCGAGTACACGGGCCGCGCCGACCCGTCCGTTCCGACCACGCTCTTCACGAACCGCCCGGGCGGCAAGCTCCGCTCGGACGACCCCGACTTCTACCTGCGCCGCTACGAATACGACCAGAACTACATGCTGACTCGCCTGGTCCACCCGAACGGCAACGAGGAGCGATTCGTCTACGACACGGGTTCCGCGTTCCCTCGTTCCCGCGGCAACCTGCTGCGCCACGAGCGACACGCCGGGCCGCGGGGAGGCGACCAGCCGACCATCGTCGAGCGCTTCGAATACGAGCCGCACTCCAACCTGGTCGTGCGCCACGTCGACGGCCGCGGTCTGCTGACGAACTACACCCGCGGCCTGACGGGGAACGCAACGCGCATCGTTCATCCCCTCGTCACGACCGGGGTCGCGACTCCCCAGGTCGTCCAGGAAGACTTCGAGTACGACGCGATCGGTCGCATGACGGCGCGGATCCACCCCGACGACGGGAGTGGCCATCGCCGGCGGGACGAGTTCCACTACTACGCGGAGGGTCCTCAGACCGGCTACCGCATGGGTCGAGTGATCGACGCCGGTGGCTTCGACCTGGCGACGGTGTGGCACTACAACCGCGTTGGACGCGTGATCCGGGAGTTCGACTCGAAGGGAAACGACTCGCGGTTCCTCGTCAATCAGCTCGACCAGGTCGTGATGGAACGGAGCCGCGAGGTCGACCTGGACGGCACGAAGACGCGGTACGTGCGCGAGTCGTTTTTCGACGCCAACGACAACCTGGCTCGCGTCGAAGTGCAGAACGTCGACGAGACGGGAGCCGTTCCCGTCGACGAATCGTTCACCACGACGTACGAGCACGACGTCCTCGATCGTCGCACGCGCACGAGCCGGGAGATCGGACCGGGCCGCTTCGTCGTCACCGAATACACGTACGACGCGAACGAGAATCGCGTCCTGACCCGGCGCGGCGAGTCGACGAACGGGAACCAGCCGCACAACGCGGTGCTCGTTCTGTTCGACGAGCGGGACCTCCCGTTTCGCGTCGCGCGCGGGGTCGGCGGCCTCGATGCGTCCACGACGCAGTACGACTACGACGGCAACCGCAACGTGATTCGCGTCCGCGACGGCCTCGAGCAGACGCCGCGGCTTCATCGGTTGTCGTTCGACGGGTTCGATCGCATCTGGGGCGCGGCCGGATCCCCGGCCGTGGTCGACCCCGAAGGGAACGAGTTCCGCCTGCAATACGACGCGAACGGCAAGGTGACGCAGCTCCGAGTCGACGGCGAACTGCGGGAGGGAATCTCCGGAGCGAACGTGCGGCTCCACGAGGAGAGCTTCCTGTTCGATGAGTTGAACCGGCTGGTCCGGACGGAGGCGAAGTTCTTCGACCTCGACACCGGCGCTCCGCGTGGCGGTGACGGTCTGGTGACGACCGATATCCACTTCGCCGCGAACTCGCTCGTGTCGGAGGTCGTGGACGACAACGGTCACGCCCGCCGTTGGAAGTACGACACCGCCAACCGCGTCTCCGTACAGACGGACGCCAAGGGGAACGAGGTTCGATTCTCGTACGACGCGAACTCCAGCCGGACGAAGCGGGAGGAGATCGCGCGTTCGGACCTCGGCACGGCCGATCAGAAGTTCACGACTACGTTCGCCTACGACGGGCTCGACCGGCTCGTGGAGGTCGCCGACGACGTCGGCAACACGCACCGGCTCGCCTATGACTCGCGCGGAAACGTCGTGCGCAGCGAGGACGCCCTCGGGACGGTCGTCCGACGGACGTTCGACGGCCTCGACCGCGAGGTGCTCGTCGTGCGCGACGTAGACGGCGACGGGGCGGCTCCGTCCGATCCCGACGACGTGACGACCGCCATCGCGTGGGACGACTCGTCCCGCCTCACGACGCGGACGGACGCGAACGGAAACACGACGCGGTACGCCTTCGACGACCTGGATCGCCTCAAGTCGATCACGTTCGCCGACGCGTCCGTGTGGTCGGTGGCGTACGACGTCCATGACAATGCGGTGAAGGTGATCGATCCGAACGAGACCGAGGTCACGATGATGTACGACCTTCGCGATCGGTTGGTCCAGCGGACGATCGCACGCGGCGAGGGAATCCTCGGCACCACGACCGAGTCGTACACGTGGGACGGGATGTCACGCATCGTGGAGGCGTCGGACGACGACTCGACGGTGAAGCGTGTCTTCGACTCTCGGTCGAACCTGCTCGAGGAGACGCTCGTCCACGGCTCCTCGCCGTCGGGCGTCGGGACGACGGTGACCTCGACGTACGACGGCGTCGGCAACCGCCTCACGTTCCTCTATCCGGGAGGTCGCCTGCTCGCGACGACGTACGACGAGCTCGACCGGATCTCCACGCTGGCGGACGGTCCGGGTCTCGTCGCGTCGTACGCGTACGTCGGCGCGGACCGCGTCGAGCGCCGGACCTTCGGGAACGGGACGCGCCTCGACGTGACCCATGACGGCGTCACCGGGATCCCGAACACGGGCGGAGACTTCGGGTTCAAGCAGGTGACGCGTCACCGTCATTCGGTCGAGAGCAGCGGCGCGGCGATCGACGATCGGACGTTCGCGTGGGACCCGATGCAGCGGAAGAACACACGAAGCGACGAGCTCACGGGCGTGACGCACCGCTACGGCCGTGACGGGCTGCATCGGTTGATCTCGACCGAGGTGACCGACGCCTCGAACACCGTGCTGCGCAGCACCGACTACACGATCGACGGCGTCCACAACCGCCGCGTCGTGGCCGGCAATCCCGACGCGGGGTCGCACGTCGGACTCTACGCGCTCGTCGGGAGCGACGCATGGTTGAACCAGTACACCACCACCCCGGACGACGAACGCGAGCACGACGACAACGGGAACCTCGTCGCGAGACGCGCGCCGGGCGGCGCGCCGCTGCTTTCGGAGGCGTCCTACGACTACCGCAACCAGATGCTCGAGTACCGTGACGTCCAGAGCGGCCGGCGGCACGTCTTTGCCTACGACTGCTTCGGTCGCCGCGTCGCGAAGACCGTCGACGTGGACGGCGCCGCGACCGTGACCCGCTACGTCTACGACGTGGCCCGTGTCTGCGAGGAGCAGGACGAGGCCGGCTCGACGCTCGTGAGCTACGTCTACGGCAACGAGCTCGACGAGGTACTGAACGCGCGTCGAGGTTCGCTCGACGAGTACTACCACGCCGACGACATGCTGAACGTGATGAAGCTCACGGACGGACAAGGGACGGTGATCGACGCGTACGACTACGGCGACTACGGCGAGCCGCTCGACGGAGCGACGCTCGCCCCGATCGCTTCGTTCGCCACCGCGAACCGATACCTGTTCCAGGGCCGCCGGTACGACACCGAGACCGGGTTGTACTGGTACCGCTCGCGCTACCTCGACCCGGTCGTGGGCCGGTTCACCTCGCGCGATCCGATCGGGATCTGGGGCGACGTCGCGGCGCTCGGCAATGGCTTCGCGTTCGCGGCGGGCGATCCGTGGACGTTCCTCGACCCTCTCGGCCTGGACTCGGACCCGATCGATGACGCGCTCGAGTACTACAAACGAGGTCGCTGGGACTACGGCAAAGAGACGATGGACTACGCCCACGACTATTACCTGGGCTTCGTCGACGCGCTGATCCCGCTTCCCGACTTCGCGAAGGACTTCCTGCGCGAGAACGGCCTCCTGTGGAAGTACAAAGGGACCGGCGGCGAGGAGTTGGCTGGATCGATCACCGACAAGCTGTTGATCTTCTTCAAGGTGAACAAGGCGCTCATCGAGGAGGGGGGCGAGGCCGCGCTGCTCAAGCTCCTCGAATGGGTGAAGGAGAACCTCGAGGGCGCGATCAAGGACGCCATCGTGGAGAAGATCGAGGAGGCGCTCGAGACGCAGGGCGGAGGCGGCGACAAGAAAGGTGCCGACGAGGGCGGCTCCGGCGGCGACGACTCCGGCGGTTCGGACGGCGGGAGCGACCCGGGGGCCGGCGGCGGCGGCGACTCCGGCGGTTCCGGGGAAGGCGGCGAGGGCGGAGCGGACTCGGGCAGCAGCGGATCATCGAGCGGCGGTGGAGGAGGTTCGGGATCGGAGTCCGGCGGGAACGGATCGAAGCCGACCGGTCCGATCAACCCGTGGAACGGCAAGCCGATCCAGAAGCCGAAGAATCCGTGGGGCAAGTAGTGGTGCCCCGAACATCGACGCCGACCGGAACGTCACGCGCCCCGACGACTCGGTGCTCGGCGCTCCGGCACGGCGGCGGCGCGCGACCCGGCGGGACGATGCTTCATCGCCGCGGCGAGGATCGACGCGAGACGCTGTCGACGCGGCCGCCGGTGATCGACGCGCCGAGAGTCCGCGCTCGGCGAGCGCCGTTCGGATTCGCGGAACGTAGGCGCGAGGGACGCCGTGCATTCGTTCGAGAGGTAAGCAAATGGAAGTGCCGCGACCGCAGGGCGAACTGGATCGCGCGAGGATCCGACGGATGACGGTGATCTCTGCCGTCGGCTTTTGGGTGCTCCTGGTGGGGCAGGGTGGTTGGTTGTTCATCGACTCTCCCGACGAAGTGCGACGCGTGGAGATCCGTGCGCGACTTGACGCGGCGTACGACGGCCGCGAGGCCAAGTACCGCCGCGCCCTCGATGCGGTCCAACGGGGCGCTGACGCCGAAGCGTCGACGCTCGAGACCGAGCTCGAACGAGACGACGCGGTGATCGAACGACTCCAAGAGGAGTTGATGCACACGTTCGACGACCGCACGTGGTGGTGGGCCACCATGCTCAGGGCCGGCGCACCGGGTTCATGTTCGTTGGACTCGTATACGGCTTCACCGCCCGTCGCCGACAAGCTCGACGACCGCTGCGGCGGCCGTTTCGACCGGTGAACCGCCCTCGCATTGGGTAGCGTCCCTCGGCACCGGTCCAGCTCGGGTCGCGTCGTTCCATGTCACGGGTCGGTCCGGAAGACTCGGACTCTGCACCCCTGGCCCGAGACAAGGTCGTTGCCATGCTCCCAGGTAAGGAGCCAGATGCGGTCATTCGGCACGTCCGGCGGGGGGGATTCGCGGAGCAGCGCGGCAACGCGTGTCGGGCGGCACGGCGCAGAGCGCGTCGAGGACGCGGTCTCGAGTCGTGCGCGTCTCGGATGTCGCCACCGCGGCGGCTGCGCGGATGACGGCGAGCGCGAGCCCGCCGGACACCGAGGAAAGGTCGCGCCGTCCACGGGCCGAGCGCCGGCGCGGCGCGATGCTCGACGTCGAGCGCGAGGCGGCCGGTTTTGCCGGCGGAGGTAGAGGTTCGGGTCGCCCCACGGGTGAAACTCGGACGACCCGCGCTGGGCCTGTCCGGGGCGCGCGGTCGAGCCGACCTTCCGTGCGTGGTGCGCGAGGACGACCGCGACGTCGTACTCGCGGTTCAGCTCGCGCAGAAACGTGCGATGCCGTCGTTCAGCACGTCCGGATCTGTGCGGGAGCGGGGCGCGGGCGACCGACGTTCTACTCCGAGCCGGTTCGTGCCGTTCCTCGAGCCCTCGACCCTCGTGGATGCGCTGCCGGCTCGCCGCCGCGCAGCCACCTTCGCCAACCGACCCGACCCCGCCGTCCGATCAGGGAGCCTCGCCGCGCTGGCGTCGCATCAGCTCCTCCCGGACGGAGTCGATCCGCGTGGCCAGCGGGCGCCAGCCTTCGCGGTCGCGAAACAGTGCGGCGAGGTGGGGCTCCGTGGTCCAGCGGCGGATCGCCGGGAAGATGGCCTCCGCAGCGAGGCCGTCGCGGCGCGACGCGGCGGCCAGGCGCTCGACGTCGATCGAGAGCCACTCCCGCGCGCGCTCCTCGCAGCGCGCCGCGGCGCTTGCGTCGTCGGTCTGCGTCGCGGCGAGCGCGGCGGCGCGGGCGACGTCGAACGCGACGTCGTCGCGGCCGAGGACGGCCGGAGCGATCGCGTGTGCCGCGTCGAAGAGCAAGTCGGCGGCGGTTCCGTCCCCTTCGCTGAGCGCGATCTCGGCGAGGATCACCAGCCGCTCCGGGTGGACGTTCGCGAGCTCGACGTCGCCGCTCCGGACCCGATCGAGCTCGGGCCGGGTCTTGATGTACGAGGAGACGATCGGGATCCAGCGGTGGTATGCGAACGACAGCGGCTCGCCGCGGGCCGAGCCGACGTCCCGCCCCGCGACCAGCGCGGCGAGCGCTGCTTCGAAGTCTCCCTGGTTGACGAGGCAGACCGCGCGGACGCCGTGCGCCTCGGCCAGCGTCGCGTCGAGACGCACGGCCTTGGTCGCGTGCTCGAGCGCCTCCGCGTACTCGTAGTCGTCGGCGAGCAGCGCCGCCACCAGATAGTGCGCGACCCCGCCGTCCGGATCGAGCGCGAGCGCCTCGCGTGCGATCCGCATCGCCTCGTCGGCGTGCCCCGACAGCACGAGCGTCTGGATGCACGCGCTTCGAGCCTGGCGCATGCCGCCGCGGAGCGCGTCGCGGTAGGAGTCGGCCGCGCGCGCGAAGTCGTTCCTTCGGGCGTAGGCGGTCCCGAGCAGGAAGGATGCCCGCGCGTAGCCGGGCTCCAGCTCGAGCGCGCGGAGCAGCGTCTCGATTGCCTCGTCGAACCGCTCCTGGTACGCGGACTCGAACGCGAGGTCGGTGAGCGCGTGCGCGCTCTCCGGACGGACCGCCACGGCCATGGAGAGGTGACGCACGATTTCATCGGACGGGCGCGGGTCCTCGGCGTTGAGCTGCGTCGCGAGGTTGTGGTGGATCCAGAAGTCGCCGGGATGGAGCCGCGCCGCGCGCCGGTAGACGGCGACCGCGGTCGGCCGGTCGCCGCGCTCGACGAGGCAGCGCGCGAGGAGGTCGAGGTCGACCGGCGTGGCGCGTGCGATCGAGGCGTCGGACGCGAGCGCGCGGAGCCGCTCGACGTCGCCTGCGCTCCACGCGTCGCGCAGCTCGCGTCGCCACGGGTCGCCATCGATCCGGTTCGCGAGCTCGACGAGGCTCCGCCACGTGTCGCCGTCCGCGTCGCCCGACCGCCGGCGATGATGAGCCCACTCGTCGAGCGACTCGACGAGCGTGCCGAGAATCGATGAGTGCTCGATGCGACGGGCCGCCGCCTCGACGTCGATCGCGGGGCCGGCGACGCCGAACGACGCGAACAGGTCCTCGTACTCGTCGTCGAGCGCGGAGCGCGGCCGGTCGTCGCCGAGATGGGGCCGTAGCTCGGTCAGTCGCTGGAGGAGCGCGGCGTCGCGCGCGGCCGCGGCCGCCTCCGTCTCGATCTCCTCGACCAGGAGGTCGACGCGGCCGCGCGTGCGCGGGTCCGCGTCGCCCGAGTCGGCGAGCGCGGCCGCCTCGTGCGCGGCGCCGCGCGCCCCGGCCCAGAGGTCGCGCCGCCCCGGCGCCGCGGTGCGCGCGTCGTTGCGGAGGAGCTCGGCGCGCTCGACCGTCGCCGCGATCCGCTGCTCGACCGCGGATCGCCGGTTGCTGCGATCGCGCTCGATCCAGACCACGCCCGCCGCGACGGCGAGGATCGCGGCGCCGACCGTCGCGGCGAGAGCGATCGTCAGACGCCGCGCGCGCCGTTCCTGGGCCGCGGCCGCGCGCGCCTCGGCCGCCTCGAGCTCGAGTGCCCTCGCCTTGCTCTCGATCCCGGCCAGGTGCTCGCCGATCGCCGTCGCCACGACCGCCGCGTCGGCCGGGCGGTCGCGTGGATCCGGCGCCATGCAGCGAAGGGAGAGATCGATCAACGCCGCGTCCTCGCCGCTGGCCGCGAGCCGCCGGCGGGCGTCGGAGAGGTCGCCTTGCGCGGCGAGCGTGCAGACGTCGGCCTTGGTGGCGGCCAGGTAGGGCGGCGCGCCGCTCAGGATCTCGCACAGGATCGCCCCGAGCCCGAACACGTCGGTGCGCGACGTCACGTGACCGACGTCGCCGCGTGCCTGCTCCGGCGCCATGTACGCCGGGGTCCCGATCACCCGCGTGCGCGGCCCGTCGCCGTCCTCCGGCTCGAGCAACGGTCCGACGTGGCTGGCGAAGCCCCAGTCCATCACCTGAACCTCGCCGAACGCGCCGACCATCACGTTTTGCGGCTTCAGGTCGCCGTGGACCACGCCGTGCGAGTGGACGTACGCCAGCGTCTCCCCGATGCGGTGGAACGTCTCGAGCTCGCGGCGTGCGTCGCGACGCTCGTCCGGCCGCCGGCCGGCGAGGAGCTCGGCCAGCGTCTGGCCCTCGACGATCTTCATCGTGAAGTAGGGACGGCCGTCCTCGAGCCGCCCGACCTCGTGGACCGGCACGACGCCGGGGTGCTGGAGGCGGCTGCAGATCCGTGCCTCCTCGATGAACCGTTCGCAGAGCTGGAACGCGTGCGCGTGCACCGACCGCAGCACCTTCATCGCCAGGTCCCGCCCCAGCTCGGGATCCACCACGCGGTAGACGATCCCGACGCCGCCGCGGCCGATCGTGCCGACGACCGGGTAGCGCCCGAGGAGGTCCGGCGTCGGCTCCTCCAACGGCCGCGCGAGCGAGACGCTGGGATCGTCGTCCATCACGCCGAACGCCGACGTGAGGAAGCTCTCGAGGTAGTCGTCCCTGGTCTCGCCGGTGTTCATCGAGCTCTACTCCGTCCGAGCGGGCGGTTCCTTGGCGGGGTTTCAGAGGTGTCCGGCGAGTTCGCCGCAGATCCGCTCGAGATCGGAGCGCGTCGCGCCGGGGTGATGGCTCGCCATCACGTCGAGGAGCGCGGCCCGGTACTCGCTCTTCGCCTGGTGCAGCATCTCGTAGACCCGTTCGACGGTCACGTCGAGCTCCTTCGCGATGTCCCGCGGCGGAAGGCCCTTCTGGTAACGCAGCTCGAGACAGCGTGCGCGTCGGAAACGCGCGCCGTCGCTTCCCGCGCGCTCGACGAAGAGCGCCCGTGCCTCGCCCCCGACCATCCGCGCCCACTCGCGGTCGAACACCTGCGAGAGCGTCGCGTCGTCCTTCTCGACGCGGTCGAGGTCCACGTCTCCGCGCGGGCCGTCGCGCGCGTTCCGGGCCCTGCGGCGCTCGAGCGCGAGCGCCGTCTTCGCGGTCACGCCGTAGAGGAACGCGCGGAACGGCCGGGCCGGGTCGACGCGCTCGAGTGCCCCGCGATCCTTGAAGCACTCGAGGAAGACCTCCTGGACCCCCTCCGACACCTGGTCGTGATCGAACCGCACCCGCCACCGCGCGCACAGGTAGGCCCGAATGATGCGACCGTACGTCCGGCAGAACGATTCGCGCGCGACGTCGTCCCCCTCCGCCGCGCCGAGGACCACCGACCAGTGTGTGGTGTCGAACCGGGTCATCGGCGCCCATGCTACCGCCGGCGGGTGCCCGGCGTGGGCGCCGATCGCGAGCATCCTGACGCGCTCCTCGGCCGGTTCCCGCGGCTCGATCGGGTCGAACGCATCCGCGGATCAATGGACCAACGGGATCGACTCCGACCCGCACGGCGACCTCGTGGACGACGCTCCCACCGACGTCGACCGGACGACGGGCGTAGTCACGGGGCGCGAACGCGACCCTGCCGCGCCCGCGCGCGACGTCAGGGGATGTTGACGATCGCCGCGTTCGTCGCGGCCACGCCGGCCGGCGAGCTCGGATCGAACACGAACGCCTGGGTGGTGAACGTCACGCCGGCGACGCTCGGCGGCAATGCGCCGACGATGAGCACGGTCCCCTTTCCGGGCCCCCCGGGCGAGAGGGTCAGCAGGAACTGCGGGCCGAAGACCGGCGCGACGTGAAGCGTGCAGCCGTGGCCGATCGGAACCGAGCCCTGCCCGAGCCCGAACACGAGCAACGCGTTCGCGCCCCCGAGCCCCTTCGAGATCTTGATGCCGAGCTGGTCGTTGACGACCGGACAGCCGGTGACCAGGAGCTCGGGGTAGCCGCCGGTGCCGGGGCAACCCTGTCCGTAGTTCATCTGCGTCCCTGCGCACCCGATGACGTACGTGCGGAAGTAGAGCCGCTGGTTGGACTGAGAGACCCCGGCGTCGAAGAAGTTCTCGGGGTAGAACGGGCTGCTCAGACCCTCGTTGCCGACGAGGCTCGTCCCCATCACCGGCGTGAGACCGTCGCCGACGCGAATCGTGAAGACGTCGCCGGCGTTGAAGACGAGAGCGGTCGTGGTGACGTCGATGAACGCGGTCTTGTAGCCGCCCGGATAGACGTGCGCGGTGCTCGACCAAACGGGAGTCTCCGTCGGCGGATGGGGCCCCGGGCCGAGGAAGAGCGCGACGGGAAGGCCGACGCCGGCCGTCTGCGTCGCCATTCGAATCGTGAACCCCTCGAGCTGGCCCGCGGTGGCGACGCGGACGTCCTGCTGGAAGTCGTAGAAGAAGCCCATGTTCCAGCCGACGTTGTCGGGCGCCGTGTTGTCCTGGTCGACGACGCCGGTCTGCGCCGTCGTTGCGCCCGCGGTCGCGAGCACGAGCGCGAGGGAGAGCGGGAAGCTGCGTGAACGCGACATCTTGTGGATCCTCCGGGGACGTGGCGCGAGGGTGCGGAGAGGAGTGCGATTCGCACGACGAACCGCTCGCAGACCACTCCGGCGCGACCCGCGGTTCCTTGGCGGATTTTCTCGCTCGATTCGTCGTTCGACGTCCGTCGACCGACGAGCGAACGCCGGGAACCACCGCATGCGGCGATTCCCGACGTTCCGATTCGCGGCGCCGAAGCGAGCGCGTCGTGGCCCGACTCGGGTCCTTCCTTACGGGAAGATGATCTCGACGCCGTTCGAGGCGGAGTATCCGGTCGAGCTGGCGTTGTCTCCGACGAACGCCTGCATCGTGAACGTGACGCTCGGCAGGCTGGCCGGCAGCGTCGCGGGAAGCACCACGACGCCGTTGCCCGCGCCCGCGCCGCCCAGGGAGAGCAGCAGCGAGAACGGAGAGACGCCGGAGAGCAGCAGCGTGCAGCCGCCGCCGACCGGGAGCGAGGCCTGGCCGTTGCCGAAGAGGAGCACGCACGGCGCGCCTCCGAGGCCGTCCGCCACCTCGACGGAGATGAACGCGCTCGGAGCGGGGCAGCCGTTGAACGCGAGGGCCGGCACGAAGCTCCCCGATCCCGGGCAGCCGGCGCCGTACGACGTGACGAGCGTGCAGCCCGCGTCCGCGATCGTGAAGATCGAGCTCGCGCCGGTCAGGTTGGACACCAGCGTGGCCGCGCCGGTCGACGTGTCGACCGAGTAGAGGGAGCCGGTGGCGCGCGAGAACGCGTGGACCGATCCGTTCGAGACGTCCGAGGCGAGATCCAGACCGAAGTTCATGTCGACGCCGGCCATCGGCCCGACGATCGTCGCGTTCGCTGCATCGATCTTGTCGATCAGCACGAGCTCCGGATCCATCGCGCCCTGGGTGGACGAGTACAGGTTGCCGGCGCTGTCGAACGCGAGCCCCCAGAGGTTGCCGGCGGCCTGGCCCTGCTCGGTCATGAGGCCGTTGGCGAGATCGACCCGTTGGACCTTCACGATGAGCGAGAGCTGGACGAAGCCGGCCACCCACACCGCGCCGCCGCCCGGTTCGACCGCGAGGCCGACGCCGCCGCTCGAGTTCGTCGAGATCGTGTAGAGCGGGCTCGCGGTGAGCGTCTGCTCGTCGATCGAGTAGATCGTGTAGCCGTTCAGCAGCCCGGGGGCCGTGGCGTAGAGCTGCCCGTCCGAGGAGCGATCCATCTGAGCGAAGCCGAACGGCGGCGCGCCGGCGATCGGACCGAGGTTCGTGGCGGTGTTCGTGGCCGTGTCGATGCCGTAGTACTGGCCGGTGAACGAATCGAGGCCGACGAAGTCGCCGGCGAGCGCGGCGCCGGCAATCGACAACGTGAGAACGGCGGTGCCGACGAGATTCGTCATGGTGCGCAGAGAAGCCTGCATGGATGATCCTCTTTTGCTTGGGTCGAGAGTCGGTTTGGGTGCGGGCGTGCCGGCAAGCCGAGAAGCCCGTCCCCCCCAATCCGCGCTTGGGCCCGTTTCCTCGGTTCGGTATTCGCCGGGAATCTCACGTTTTCGAGCTCGTCGTCCGTTCGGGTCGCGCTCGTCCGGAACGACGACGTCGAAGTCCACCGCGCCTCGTGGCCGATCCTCCGCGCGAAGGCTCGAACCGTCCCGAGGATCCCAGGCTCCGATGGCGAGGCCTCCCGGGCCGCTCGGCGCGTCCTCGGGAGCACCGCCTCCTACAGCACCGTCAACTGCACTCCGTTCGTCGCCGTAAACCCGATCGGTGACCCGTTGTCCCCGACGAACCCCTGCATCGTGAACGTCACGCCGGCGGCGGACGCGGGCATGATGCCGGTGAGGATGACGCCGCCGTTGCCCGGGCCGACGCCGCCGAGCGGAACCGAGACCAGACCAGGAAGGACGGGGGCGATGTTCAACGTGCATCCGCCGCCGATCGGAAGCGCGGCCTGGTTGAGCCCGAAGAAGAGGACGAGCGGAGCGCCGCCGAGGCCTTCGCTCACCTGGACCGTGATCTGCGTGCCGTTGACGATCGTCCCGCACGGGCTCGTCGACAGCTCCGGCACGAAGCCGCCGGTGCCCGCGCAGCCGGTGCCGTACCCCCGGCACGTCACGGCGCGGACGTCGTCGATACCGTAGGTGATGTCGGGGATCGACAGCGTGACCGACGCGATCGAGTCGCTGCCCGTCGCCAAGAAGCCGAAGAACTGGGCCTGCCCGCTCGAGCCAGTGGCGGCCTGATTCACGACGATCACTCCGTTCACTCTGAACACGATCGGCCCGACCTCGAGGTCCGTGAACATCGCGCCCCATGCGACCATCGAACCATCGGCCGCCGTGACCGTGAGGTCGTCGTGGAACGCCGGCACGCCGGAGTCGCCGAACAGGTACCTCGTTCCCGCCGGCGTCGTGTTCTTTGCCCCGTGCGAGTGCGGCGAGGTGTTCACGGTCAACGTGGAGGGCGGCGAACTGAACGTGAAGCCACCGATCATCGCGGTCGTCCCGTAGGCGCCAGGCACCGCGGACTCGAAGTCCACGTGCGTGTGTGGTCCGATCGCCGTGATGAAGAGGCTCTCATCGGTGAAGACCTGGATCGCTCCGGTCGCGGTTTGGCTCAAGAGCAAAGCAGCGGCGAACATCTGACACGGGTTCTTCATGTCTTTTTGGACCTCGGCGCAAGTCGACTCGGTTCGCACGCATGGTATCCCATCGAAGTCGGCCCGCCGGGGCGCATCTCCGGCGTCGACGCGCACGCCGCGACGATCGGCGTTTCCCGCACGCGACCTCGCACGGACCGCGACCCCCGGAGTCGCGGAAGGGACGAGGCCGAGACGATCATCGCGATCAAAAACTGCGGAGATCGATCGCCCGATGGACGAAGGACCAGAGAACAACGCGCGGCGGCGATGACCGCCTTCGCGCTCGCCGACGACAACACGTTCGTGAACAGGCGCTGGGGGAAGGAGCTTTTCGGGACACTGGCGTGGTTCGGCGTGAGCTGGTTCACCGAGACCGACGTCTCGATCGGCGACGACGAGGAGCTCTTCGACCTGCTCGCGGAGAGCGGCGGCCGTCAGATCCTTTGTCGGCCTCGAATCTCCGCGCGCGGCGACGACCTCGCCGCCGTCGATCCACGCGCCTTGAACGAAGACGGGACGGCCGCGCCGCCGGTACGATCGAACGATCGTCCACGTGCAATTCGAGGTCGAACGATGAACCGTGATCGTCACCGCGTTCTCCGTCTCCTGCTCTACGTGTTCCTCGCGCTCACGTGCGCGCGCGTCTGGCTCGGCCCGTTCTCGATCGAACGGGAAGCGAGCGCGCAGCTTCCGAACGCCGGCGCGCGCCTCGCGGATCTCGTGGCCGAAAGCAAGAACACCAACCAGATCCTGGCCGAGATCCGCGACCATCTGAAGACGGGGGTCACGAAGGTCGAGGAGCAGGAGAAGGGCGAGAAGGCGCGCTGACGGGCGGCCGCCTCACTCTCAGCGCGGCTCGCGCCTCCGGTTGGGACGGCGAGAAACGCGTGGCGCCCTGCTCGTCGCCGACGAAGACGAGCGGCCCGATGGCCGCGACCGGGAACGGCAGCGGCTCGAACCCGACGACGTCGATCACGACGCCGTTCGCGTCGTAGCGCGTCAGCGTCGCGTCGATCGCGTCGGAGACGAACAGGTCGGCCTCTGGGGCACCAGGCGCGTCGCGGCCGCGACGAGCGTAAGGCCCGCAATCAAGAGCGGGCGAGCCGGGAGCGTAGTGCTCGCGCTTCCGCTCAGCCCTGGATCATCACTTGATCGCCGGAGAAACCGCCGGCGAAGTCCGCGGCCGAGACCGCGAACGCGCCGGTGATCCCGGCGCCGACGACGGGCGCGACCGTCTTCAGCTCGTAGACCGAGCCGTCGAAGCTCGTCGGCACGAAGACGGGGAGGACGGCGAAGAACGGGAACTCGACGAGGTTGAACGATGCGCGCAGCTTCGTGAGGTCGAGGTCGAGGAAGCCGTTCTGGTCGCCGAGGCGCAGCACGATGAACCCGGCCGAATCGATCGCGAGATCGCAGACCGGTTGATTCGGCGTGGCCGTCGCGGGATGGTTCACCACGACGACGGCGTCGAGGTCGGCCGAGCCCGAGGCGCCGCCGTGGTCCCAGATCGGGTTGCCGAGCGAGTCGAGCGACACCCCCTCGGGGGCGTCGACGAAGCGAACCTGCGTGATGGCGGAGAGATCGACGAAGCCGCCGACGACGAGCGGGTCGGTCGCGAGCTCGGCGAGGTCGAACGCCTCGCCGCCCGCGCGAACCGGATCCTCGGGCGGGATCACGTTCGTCGCGACGTTCGCGATCCCCGGCATTCCGCCCACGAGACCGGCGAACGTGCCCATCGGCAGCGTACCGAACGGCGGCTGCTGGACGGGCGGGCCGCCGTAGCGGCTCGGGAACCGCGCGAAGTTGACGCCGTCGCTCGAGACCTCGACGAACGCGACTTCCGCGAAGATGTCGGACGGCGTCACGAAGCTGAAGCCGTTCTCGAAGGCGAGGAAGTCGGCTCCGGGGCCGTCCTGGATCGTGACGTTGAAGCCGACGGTGATCGATCCGCCGGTGCCGAGCACGACGACGTCGACCGAGCCGTTGGTCAATCCGCCGCCGAGCGGCCCGCCGAGCAGGTTCGCGGGCGGGAAGGACGGGTTCGCGTTCGGACCCAGGTTCGCCTGGACGATCGTGGTGGCGAACTCGCTCGCGGAGAGCGAGACGACGCTGGCGGAGCAAAGCGCGGCGACGGCCGCGGAGCGGAAGAGGACGAAAGTCATGGAACCTCCAATCCCGGGGGTCTTGCGCACCCGGGACGTTGACGCGCGACGCGTGGAGGTAAGGCTGGGACGGAGCGGCTCGGGGCGAGCCTCTCGATTCCAGCGCCCAATCCACGAGACGCGGAGACCTGTTACTTCCCTTCGGTCAGGTCTTCTGGCTCGTGGATCATCCTCGAGAGCCGCCTTCCCGCCCGATCGACGCGATCCTGGCAGTGGCCTGTTGGCTCTCTCGTCCCCACTTACAGCGGCGGGACCGCGACGGACTTGCACCGTGCTTCCCTGGGCCGAAGGTGTGGGCGAGAGTGTTGCGCGTCGACGCGCGGCTGTCAACCGTCGCGATCGAATCGCTTTCGAGAAGTGCGCCTCGCGGACGCGAGACGTCCGTCTCGATCTCGTCCCGCTTCAGCCGCCTCGCGCTTCGACGAGGTAGCCGTCCAGCACCCAGCGGGCTTCGACGACTCGTTGGATCTCGGGGTCATCCTTCGGGGGCTCGACCTCGAGAAGGATCTTCGCGTTCGGAGGGAACGTGACTCCGGCGCGACTGTGGTGCTCGGCGCTGAAGTACCAGGGCAGCACCAACACGTCTTCCTTTGCGTTCGGATGACGCAGCAGCAGACTCACGCCGCGGTTGGGGCTCTCCGTGATGGAACGGCGCGGAATCTCGGGCGCGGCCGTGAAGCTCTCGAAGTCGGTCAGGACGAACCAGTAGCCCTCCGGCACGACGTAGATCTCCTTCCGGTCGGGGCGGTTCCGAACGAACGTGGTCTCGCCGTTCAGGTTGACGATGAGGGACGGATCCTGCGGCGGCCAGGCCGGGACGCTCGTGGACTCGTCCACCGTGGTTCCAGCGAGGAACCCGATCGCGAGCGAGCCGATCAATGCGAAGAGGGCGGCGGACCGATTCGACGACATGACGACCTCCGATAGTGTTGCCGTGCTCGGTGGTGGGTGCGAACGCCGGCTGTCGCATCCTATAGCGAAACCGCGCCGTGGCTCCCGGACTCGTCCACCGGACCATGGCGAAACCTTGGCGAGAGCAGGGACGAAGCCGGAGGTCCGTTATCCTCGCGGAGATGAACGAGAGCCAGCTCTACTTCCGTCAGCTTCTCGCCGGCCGCGACTTTGCGCGCGGGCAGCCGATCGCGGCGCAAATGGTGAACTTCGTCTACCTGATCGGCGATCGCGCGACCGGCGAGTGCGTGGCCGTCGATCCCGCCTGGTCGATCGACGATCTCCTCGACGTCGTCGAACGGGACGAAATGAAGCTCGTCGGTGCGCTCGCCACGCACTACCACCCCGACCACGTCGGCGGCGACCTCCTCGGGATGGCGACGGTCGAGGGAATCCGCGAGCTGCTCGACCGCCGCGCGGTGAAGATCCACTGCCAGGGGGACGAGGTCGAGTGGATCCGGCGCGCCACCGGAGTCTCGACCAGCGACCTCGCCGCGCACGAGAGCGGCGACGAGGTCCGCGTCGGCGACGTGCCGATCCGGTTGATCCACACGCCGGGGCACACTCCGGGCAGCCAGTGCTTCCTGGTGGGGAACCGGCTCGTCTCCGGCGACACGTTGTTCCTCGAAGGGTGCGGGCGCACCGACCTGCCCGGCGGCGATCCCGACGAGATCTACCGGAGCCTGCACCAACGACTCGCTCACCTCCCCGGCGATACGTTGCTCTTCCCCGGTCACTTCTACGGGCCGCGTGCATCGGGAACGCTGGGCGACGCGCGAGAGCGAAACCAGGTCTTCCGGATCAAGAGCATCGAGGATTGGCGCCGCTTCCCATAAGCGGCGATCCGTGCGCCGCGGGCCCGGCGTCGCGGCCCTCGACCCATCGGACGCGAGCGGAGCGGGCCGGACCTTTCGGGACGGCGCGCTTGAAGCAGAGTCCCGACCGGCTACGTTGGCTCTCGACGCGGCGCGAACGGACCGAGCGATGAACGCGAAGACCATCTGGGTGGCGTGGCAGGATCCGATCGAACGCAGGTGGTTGCCGGTGGGGCGGCTCTCGCGTGACATGGGCATCTACCGCTTCGTCTACACCCAGGGCGCGCTCGAGTCCGACTCGTTCGTTCCCTTCGCCGGTCTTCCGGAGCTCCGCGGGTCCCACGAGGGTGCGACGCTGCCGCCCGTCTTCGCGCAGACGCTCTCGAGCGCCACGGGCCACGTCCGATCGGCGGGTTTGGCCGACGATCCTCTCGACCTGCTCGCCCTCGTCGGCGGGCGGCTCGGTCCGAACGACATCGAGCTGTTCGCCCATCCGATCAACGAGGACGGTTCGTTCCGATTCCGGTTCTTCGTCCGCGGGATCCGCCACGTCGAGACGTCGGCGCGAGAGCGCATCCGTCGGCTCGCCGACGGCGCGCGGCTCTTTCTCATGGCCGACATGCAGAATCCGTACGACGCGCTGGCGCTCGCGCTCCGGACCGCCGACCCTTCGGTCCTCGTCGGGTACTGCCCGAGCTACATCGCGCGCGACTTTCGCGTCGTCGTCGAGAGCTCGCCGCAAGCGACGTCGGTCGTCGTCGAACGGGTCGACCTCGAAGCGCCGCCGCAGACGATGCTCCTCTGTTCGATGACGGGCCCGTGGCCGCGGCAGTTCCGGCCGTGCTCCGAGGAGATCTACCAACCGGTCGCCGAGGGCGCGACGTCCGCTTGACGTTCAGCCGTCGATTCGTGCCGGAAGGACGCCCTCCGCGTCGAGCGTGACCGTGCGCGCCGGCGACGGCAGCGGCCACTCGAACCGACTCTCCTTCTCGACGAGATCGATGTCGAACGAGTACGACGATCCGTCCTCGCACTCGACGGCGATCGTCGTCGCGAGCTCGTAGGCGTCCTCGTCCTGCACCTGAGTGATGTTCACGACGATTCCATCGGCGGATGGAGCGTGAGCGGTGGTCAGGATCGGGAATCCGGCGCGGAAGAACCACTGGTCGAAGAACTGCCGCAAGTCGATCCCGGACGCTTCCTCGAAGCCCCGCTCCATGCGCTCGAAGCCGTCGGAGTCGGCGTCGCGGATCTCGGGCCGACGCTCGGATCTGCTCCTCGCGGGTCACGAGTCCGTCGGGAAGGAACGATTTCGGAAAGCGCAGGACCGAGCACCGCGTCGTGAGGTCCTCGACGGGCGAGAAGATCAGCGCGACGACGCCCGCGGAGGTGTGGTCGAGGAGCTCCCAATCGGATGAGGGCAGGCGGACCTCGAACCTCGGGTTCTCGTGGACGTGAAGCGATTCCTGAGCCGCGAGGAGGGAGCTGGCGAGCGTGAACGCGAGCACGAGGAAGGTCATGGGTGGATCCGGTTCGAAACGAGGGGCGTGGCTGATCGTGAGCGTGGACGGGGCAAGTCACCGCTCGGTGACGATCTCGAGGACGCGCGGCTTGCCCCAGAGGAACTCCTGACCGTACCCGACCCCGAGCTCGATGAGCTTCGTCCGGTCTCGCGAGTTGGAGATTCCCCCCGCGAGGAGCTCGGCGCCGAGCTCCTCTCCGATGCGAACGAGCGGGCGGAGCGCCCGCTCCTTCCCATGGTCGATTCCGCCGTCCGGCGGATCATCCACGTCGTCCGGCGAGAGCAGCACGGCGTCGAGGTCGCCGCCCTGCCGACGCTCGACGGCCCGGTCGCCCGCGGGGGGTGTTGGCGGGCCCATGTGTCGTCCATCTCGAAGGATTCCGTCATTGACGTCCAGCGGATCAAAACATTGGACGCCCAACGTTGGAAACGGGCGACCGGACGCGGCGGTCGTTCGACTAAATCATGGAAACGACTCTGCCCTCATTGTCGGCCCATCCCACTCAGCTCGCGGCCGACCAGCCCAATCAGGTGAGGCAGTCCGTCACGGGCCTCCGGGCAAGCGACTTTGCGTGCCGGAATTGTGCGAAGACACGTCTGAAGACGTTCGGAATGGGATTGCCGATTCGATCGGAATCGCGATTCCGATCGAGCTCCGACGCAGTGGAAGAAAAGCTCTTTCGTGCGGATAAACCGTGTCGTCGTAGACGCGGCACGAACGTTGACGTATGAACACTGTCAGCGGCCGCCTGCGGCCGCCCGCGACGGGAAAGATAGGCTCTCGTCGCCGGCTCTCCAAAGATCCAACGCGCACAGAAGATCGCCAGCTTCGGTAGCCGGCGGCCGCGACGGGTCGGAGAGTAGGAAGGAAGAGAGAATCGCTCATGTTCAACCATCTGTTGTCGTTGTCTCCCCGGGCGGCGGCGATCCCATCCGTTCGTGTTCCTCGCGAGGTCCTCGCGGCGATTCGTCGAACCACGTGGGTCGCGTGCGTCGGGTTGCTCGGGATCGCGAGCGCCATCGCCGGCGACCACTGGACGACGAGCGCCGCGATGCCGGACGCCGCCGCGCAGCCGCCCGCGATCACGCGGGCGTTCGTGCTCGTCGGCATCGCCCCGGACTTCGCATTCGATCCGATCGGTCAGCTCGAGGAGCGCGACGACGGCACCGCGACCCTGACCGGCATCATCGCGAGTCTGTCGCAGCCGGGCATCCGGTTCAGCGTCCATCTGAACTACAGCGGCCGTATCCTCACGGGCGAGGCCGGCTACCCGCCGGCCGGGAGCCCGAAGAAGGAGTTGATCCCGTCCGCGTACATCGAGAACGGCGGCCCGATCGATCCCGCGACGTGGACCTACTACACGGCGGGGAACGGGTTCTTCGTCGGGCTGGGAGCGGCACAGGGTGCGCTGTTGCAGGTCGCTCTCGACGGACCCGCGTTCCAGGTGGGAACCGGCGCGAACGGCAAGAACGTGCTCTTCGGTGCGTCCGGCTGGATCGCGGCCAAGACGCTTTCCCAGCCGTCGCTCTCCGGCCTCGTGTTTCCCGAGATCGTCTACGGGGACGGGAACATGCAGCTCGCCAGCGAGGCGCGCCCGTGCGCGGCGCCGGCCGACGCGGACTCGACGGTCGGCGGCGTCGACGGTGGACACGCGTTCACGTTCACCGGCGGCGTCGGTTCGGACTTCGTGTTCGCGTCGCCCGGATCGTTCACGGAGAGGTCCGACGGTACGGCGACGATCAGCGGCCGGCTCGTGCGAGCAAGCAACCCGCTGCAGGGGTTCTTCGTCACGCTCGACCTCGGTCAGCGCGTCGATCCAGGCGACGTCGGCTTTGCGCCGCCGGGCAGCCCGAAGCAGGAGCTATCGCCGCTTGCGTACGTCGACAACGGCGGTCCGATCGACCCGCTCGGCTGGCACTACTACTTGGCGGTGAACGGCACGCTGGTCGGCGCCGATGACTTCACCGGGGCGGTCGTCGCGATGGAACGCGTCGGTCCAGCCCTCCAGGTCGGCATGGGCGCGAACGGCAAGAACGCGTCGTACGGACTGTCGTCCTGGTTCAAACTGACGACCACCAGCCAGCCGCTCGCCGGGCCGGTGCTCCCGGAGACGTTCTCCGGCGACGGCAACATCGACCTCCAGGCGGAATGCGCCGAGTGCGTCGGCGCGGCCGACATCGATCGGTACGGTGTCTCCGGCGGCCACGCGTTCATCGCGCCGTCGTTGGGTGGAACGTTCGTGTTCGCGGTTCCCGCCACGTTCGAGGAGAAGGCCGACGGAACCGCGCGCCTGGTCGGCGTGCTCGAGCAGACGTCGAACCCCCTGCAGTCGTTCGAGATCGAGCTGACGATGTGGAATCGAGTCGGCGCCGGCGACGTCGGATTCCCGCCGGTCGGCAGTCCGAAGAAGGAACTGCTTTCGGCGGCGTACGTCGAGAACGGCGGTCCGGTGGATCCCGCGACGTGGCACTACTACGAGATGTTCGAGGGCACGTTGACCGGACTCGGAAACTACGACGGCGCGCTCCTCGACATCGCACGCCTCGGCCCGTCGTTCCAGGTCGGATTCGGAGCGAACGGGAAGAACGCCGGCTTCGGCGCGTCGGCATGGTTCTACATCACGACGGTCCAGCAACCGTTCATGCACCCGACGTTCCCGAACGAGGTCGTCGCCGACGGCAACTTCGACCTGGCCGCGTCATGCCCGCCGGTCGCCGGCGTCGGCAGCATCGAGGTGATTGACCCCGGTTGTCCGGGATCGGCGAACTACGTGCCGGAGCTCCGCCTGCTCGGCCTTCCGATGGCCGGCAAGCCGATCATCTTCCGCCTGAAGCACGGTCTTGGCTCCGCGCTGTCGCTGATCCTCGCGGGCGCGACGGATCGGACCACGATCGACGGGACCTGCACGCTCTACGTCGCGCCCCCGATTGTCGCGTTCGCGGTCGTGCTCCCCGGCATGGGCCCCGGCGGCGGCGAGGTCTCGATCTCGACGTACGTCCCGCCGGTGGCCGTCGTTCGCAACATCAACCTGCAGGCGGCCGTGATCGATCCGATCGCCTACGGCGGATACGCGATGTCGAACGGACTCGCCGTCGTCGCGGTGCCGTAGGGCTCGCGCCGCACGAAGGACTCGAATGACGGGGGCGGGCGCGTGGCTCGCTCCCGTTTTTCGTGCCGGGCGACCAGCACCGCGTTCGGGGCCGAGGCGTGAACCGCGTTCGCTGCATGTCAGGTTCGGAAGCGTCCATCCGCTTCGTTCTCGCCCGGGCTCGCCTCGGTCGAAGGACGAACGGATCCTCGGGAGCTCCGCTTGAAGTCCTCCTTGTGGAGGCCGATCTCCTTCATCTTCGAGTAGAGCGCGCGTGGAGAGATGCCGGCGCGAGCCGCGGCTTCGCCGACGCGCCCGCCGGACGACTTCAGAGCGGTCTCGAAGTAGCGGCGTTCGAACTCGGTGACGAGTCGGTCCCGCGCCGTGATCCAGGGCACGTCGAACAACGAGGCATCGCCGACCGTCACGCCAAGCGGCCCGGTCACGAGCGCGGTCTCCGCGAACCCCCTCACCTCCGCCGGCAGCTCCTCGGGCCCAATCCGGCCGTCACGAGCGAGCAGCACCGCGCGCTCGATGACGTTGACGAGCTCGCGTACGTTGCCCGGCCAGTCGTACTGCGTCAGGCAGGTCATCGCGTCGTCCGTGAT
Source organism: uncultured Phycisphaeraceae bacterium (assembly GCA_964649825.1). Classification (GTDB taxonomy): domain Bacteria; phylum Planctomycetota; class B15-G4; order B15-G4; family JADJEK01; genus CAZYQW01. The sequence continues at coordinate 45,706 of CAZYQW010000063.1, forward strand.
CTCCGTCGGACCGCGCTTGAGGCGCGACTGGGACTTCATTACGTACTGGCGCGCGATGGCCGGGATGTCCGCGCGCCGCGATCGCAGGCTCGGCACGTTCAGCGTGACGACGACGAGTCGATAGTACAGGTCGGCCCGGAAGCGGTGGGCGCGGACCTCTTCCCTCAGGTCCCGGTTCGTGGCGGCCATCACGCGCACGTCGATCGCGATCGCCGTTTCGGACCCGACCGGTTGGATCGTCCTCTCCTGCAGCACGCGCAGCAGCTTCGTCTGGAGATGGAGCGGCAGCTCGCCGATCTCGTCGAGCAGGACTGTACCGCCGTGCGCGAGCTCGAACTGGCCGCGGCGCATGTGGGTCGCTCCGGTGAACGCCCCCTGGACGTGTCCGAAGAGCTCGCTTTCCAGGAGGCTCTCGGGAACGGCCGAGCAATCGATGACGACGAATGGAGCGTACGGCTTGCCCGCGGCGTGGATGGCGCGGGCGAAGTACTCCTTGCCCACTCCGGTCTCTCCCTGGATCAAGAGGGACGCGTCGGAATCGGCCACGCGATCGGCGAGCTCGAGGAATTCGTTCATCGCCGCGCTGCGGCAGTCGAACTCCTCGAGCCGCACGGGCTCGAGCTGATCGACGCTCAGGGCGCGTCGCGCGTCCTCGCGCCGCCGCGTCACGAGGACGGCCAGGGTGTTCCGCAGGATCTCGCCCGGAAGCTCGCTCGAGATGATCGCCATCGCGCCGCGCGACGTCAGCCGCGCGTTCGCTTCCGGGTCGTCCTTTGCGACGACGACGACCTCGGGTCGGTCCGAGAGAGACCGGATCTTCTCGATCGGAGGCTCGCTCGTCTGGTCCCGCGTGGACGTCTCCACGAGGACGAGGTCGAACGTCTCGCGGCGCATGCGATCGAGGACCCTCTCCCCGCGCGCGAGCGGCGCGACGTACACTCCGCGGGACGGAAGCGCGCCGCCGATGCGACGCGCCGTGTCGCGTGACAGAGCGTTGAGAACGCGGACGATCATGCGAGCCGGCTTCCTGAAAACCGGAATTGTAGATCCGATCGCACGCCTCCGCCGCCGCTTGTCCGAAGTCGAAGCTCGCTCGAAACCGGCCCTGCATCACGAGGTGGGGAGGAGGGTAGGGTCGCCGCCGGAACGGCAAGGCGATTGCTTGAACCCGGATCCGTCGCGAAGAGTCCCCGGAGCGCGCATGGTGCGATCGCCCGAAGGGATTCTCGAACATCGACGGAGTCTTTCGATGACCACGAAACCGCCCGCCTCCACGCCGGCGAAGAAGCCCCCGACCCCCACGTCCATGCCGAAGAAGCCGGCCGCGCCGGCCACGCCGGCCGCGCCGGCCGCTCCGAAGAAGCCGGACACGAACCCGGCGGCACCGAAGAAGACGTCCTGAATCGAACGAACAGACGCCGTTCCTGACGGCGTCGTGGGCTCGACCCGAGCCGGCTTCACCCTCGGGGAAAGACACCTGGTGCAGCTCGGGGCCGGTTCCAAGGGCGGTGGAGGCCGAGTCTCCACCGCCCAACTTCTGTTTCGTCGCGATGCGGGAACGAACGTGCCGTTCGTCGGCGACAGGATGACGCCGGTCGCGGTTCGCGTAGCGCCGGCGAAGGCGATGGTCGTTCCGATCGACACGCCCGCGGGGACATTTATCGTGCCCATCGCGTTGCCCGATGCGTCGAGCACTCCCATGAACGCGGAGACGTGGTTCGCGGATCCGAAGGCCGAGGTCGGGGAGATCGAAGGGTCCGGGGCGCTTCCTCGCAAACTCGAGTTTCGTTCCGCAGAATGGGCGTGGTTCCCCCCCCGCCTCCGGAGCGCTTGCCGTGACGACGACTGACGCGAAGACCAAGGACCCGGCCGTCTCGACGCGGGACAGAGACCGACCCGATTTCCTCTTCCGGATGTCGACGCTCGCCGCGGATCCGACGCTGACTCGCCTGGCCGAAGTCGAGGCGGAGCGCCAGCTTCGCAAGCTGATCCTCATCGCGTCCGAGAGCGTCTGTCCCGATCCCGTGAAGGACGTCCTCGCGTCGAGCTTCAACAACCTGTACGCGGAGGGGTACCCATCGTGGCGGATGACGGAGGCCGAGAACCGCGACTGGGCCGACCTCGTCACCCATCTCGCGTACTTTCGCCGGTACTCGGACCTGCGCTACTACCGCGGCTGCGACTACGCCGACTTCGTCGAGGCGATCGCGCAGAAGCGCGTGAAGGAGCTGTTCGCGACGGACGCGGTGCCGGCCGACCACATCTTCGCGAACGTCCAACCGTTGTCGGGGGCGGCCGCCAACAACGCGGTGTATCAGGCGCTCGCCCCGATCGGCAGCAAGGTGGTCGGGATGAGCCTGATCGAGGGCGGCCACCTCACCCACGGCTCCCCCGCCAACCGGTCGGGAAAGCACTACGAGGTCCACTCGTACGGGGTGTCGCCGAAGACGGGAAGGATCGACTACGACCAGGTCGAGGCGCTCGTACGGGAGCATCGTCCGCGCCTGTTGATCGCCGGTGCGTCGGCCTATCCCTGGGCCATCGACTGGGAACGCTTCCGTGACATCGCACGTTCCGTCGCAGGCTGCTTCCTCCTCGCCGACATCGCGCACTACGCGGGGCTCGTGGTCGCGGAGCAGTACCCGAGTCCGGTCGGCTACGCCGACGTGATCTCGTTCACCACGCACAAGTCGCTCTGCGGCCCGCGCGGCGCCTGCATCCTCACCACGGATCGCTCGCTGGCGCAGAAGATCAACGTCAGCGTCTTCCCCGGTGAGCAGGGCGGCCCGCACGTCGGCAACATCGCCGCGAAGGCGGTGGCGTTCCACCTCGCGGGGACGGACACCTTCCGCGTCCTGCAGGAGAACGTCGTCAAAAACAGTCGGGCGCTGGCGGCGGGGATCGGGAAGCGCGGGGTGAAGATCGCGTACGGCGGGACGGAGTCGCACCTCTGTCTCGTCGACCTGAACTCGATCCCGTCCCCGACCGGGATGCGCCTGACCGGCGAGATCGCGGGGCGAATCCTCGACCTGGCGGGCATCGTCGTGAACAAGAACACGATGCGCGGCGATCGAAGCGCCGTCCACCCATCCGCGATCCGGCTCGGGACGGTCTGGGTCTCGCAGCTCGGCTACGACGAGGAGGACATGGACCGCCTCGCCGAGTTCATCGTCGCGACGCTCACGAGCGTTCGTTCGTTCCGGTACATCGAGGGCGCCGGCTACGTCGGGCGCGGCAAGATCGATCTCGATCGGCTCGACGAAGTCCGCGCGGGCGTCGACGCGCTCGTCGAGAGCCGGCTCGGCCCCGCGGCCGGACGGACGAGCGGGTATCCGCACTTCGAGACGAAGCCGATGCGCGGCGCCGGAGCGACGGGCGATGCGCTCGTCGAATCGGGCGAGACCGGGGAGTTGGCGAAGTCGGGTGTCTCGGTCGTTCCGAACCCGGGCCTCGGCTTGCTCGAGGTCGAGTCGGAGAGGGCCCACTACTTCATGCAGAGCGTCGGGACCGCCGACCTCTCGCGTCTCGCTCCCGGCGAAGCCGCTCGCACGATCCTCCTCGATCGGCGAGGACGTCGAATCGATGACGTCCTCGTCCTTCGCATGCCGGAGCGCGTCGAGGGTTGGCGACGCTATCGCGTCGTGACGAACGTCGACCGGCACGCGCGCGTGCGCCGCTGGTTACGAGCGCTCTCCGACGGCTACGTGCTCTTCGACGACGCGGACGTCTTCCGCAAGCTCGAGGGGCCGGTGATGGTCGAGGATCTCGGCGAGGGGGAGCCGCACGCCGGCCCGCGCGCCGCGTTCGCGATCCACTCGTCGTGCGAGGGAACGCCGCTGCGCGAGGCGCCGGCCGAGTACCTCCATACGGTCGCGCTCATCGGACCCGACGCCGGGTCCGCCCTCGAGCGCGCGCTCGGCAAGGACGAGAAGGTCGAAGCGGGACGCCACCGTACGATCCCGCTCGACGACGGTGTCGACGTGACGATCGTGCGCGAGGACGAAGGCGCGGTCCTGCTCCTCGTTCCCGTCGACGCAGTCGATCGAGTGGTCGGCGCGCTGCGGACGTCCGACGCGTCCGCCGGCGACCGCGGCGTCTTGGCGGAGTGGCGCCGCTCGGCGGACCTTCCGATCGGGATGGACGCCGACGCGAGCGACGCCGCGTCGCTTCACCACGCCCGTCCCGACCTGTTCGGCCGGGCCAAGGTCTACTACGTCGGCCAGACCTTCGTCCCCGCGCCGTCCGGTGGCGACAAGAAGGAGTACCACCACGACCCCGTCGATCTGCCGCTTCGAAAGACGCCGCTCTTCGACGAGCACGTGCGGCTCGGGCAGAAGGAGTTCATGGTGTCGTTCGGCGGCTGGACCATGCCGGTCCGCTACGGCTCGATCCTCGACGAGCACGAGGCGGTCCGAACCGCGGCGGGGATGTTCGACGTGGCGCACATGGGCGTGCTCGAGGTTCGCGGAGGATCGGCGCAGCGGTTCCTCGACGCGATCACGACCAACTACGTGGCGTGGCTGTGGGACGGCCAGTGCCAGTACAGCTACTTGCTCGATCCGGACGGTCGGTGCATCGACGACATCCTCGTCTACCGGCGCCGCTTCGATCGCATCCTCGTGGTCGTGAACGCCGCGAACGCGGAGAAGGATGAGGCATGGATCCGCGCCGCGGCGACGGGCGAGTTCTTCCTCGACCGAGACCGGAAGTGGGTCGAGGCGGAAGGCCCGGTCGAGATCGTCGACCTGCGCGATCCGTCGCAGGGGGACGAGCGGCGCGTCGATCTCGCGCTCCAAGGTCCGCGTTCGTTCGACGTGCTCGCCGCAGCGGCCGGAAACGACGCGATGATGGCGGCTCTGCACCTCAAGAAGCGGTTCGAGTTCGTCGAGGGTTCGATCGACGGCATCCCCGCGATGATCTCGACGACGGGATACACCGGCGAGAAGGAAGGCTTCGAGATCCTCGTCCATCCCGACCACCTCGTGCAGCTCTGGACGCTCTTGCTCGAGAGGGGCGAGCGCTTCGGGTTGAAACCGGCGGGGCTCGGCGCGCGGGACTCGACGCGAACGGAAGCCGGCTTCCCGCTCTGGGGCCACGAGCTCGCCGGGCCGCACGGCGTTACGCCGATCGAGGCGGGCTATGGCGGCTCGGTGAAGTTCCACAAGCCGTTCTTCGTCGGGCGAGAGGCGATGCGACGGCACGAGGAGACGCGCCAGCGCGAGATCGTGCGGTTCGCGATCGAAGGGAAGGGCCGTATGGTCCGCGCCGACGCGCCGATCGTCGGCGGAGACGGCAAGTACGTCGGCGTCGTCACCAGCACCACGCAGGTGGGCGATCGTCAGATCGGCCTCGCGCTCGTCGATCGCCGGTCGACGGCCCGCGGCACGGAGCTGTTCATCTACAGGATGCCGCCGAACCTCGATCGTTTGCCGCCCGCCAAGCGAATGGACCAGCTCGAGCGGGGCGACTCGGTCCTGCTCCCCGCGAAAGCGACGGTGATCAAGCGGTTCAAGTAGCGGAAGCCGCGCGCCGGCGCGCCGGATCGCGTCGACGGCGTAACCTCGTTTCCCGGTGGTGACGAGTCACGGGCCTCGTTCCCGCGGCCGCGTGCGTTCCCGAGGGCAGAAACCTCGTTTCCAGCACGTCGCGCGGACGTAGGACGCCTGGCGCGTTGATTGCTTCGATCGCGCTGACCGCAATCCAACGCCCCACCTTGCCCTGACTCGCGCGCCCCACACGCGCGTCCGACACCCGCAATGGAGAGCTCCCGATGCTCCGCATCCTCCCGACTGTCTCGATCCTCGCCTTGCTCGTTTCCTCCATGGTCCACGCCGACGACGTCGAACGAATCTCGGTCGATTCCTCCGGCCTCGAAGGCAACCAGCCGGCCGGAATCATGACCCTTTCGTCGGACGGCCGCTACGCCGCGTTCGACAGTGCGTCGAGCAACCTCGTTCCCGGCGACACGAACGGGGTCTCGGACCTGTTCGTGCGCGATCGCCTCCTCGGAACGACGACGCGGATCAGCGTGAGCTCCGCGGGCGGCGAAGGGAACGGGCCGAGCTTCTGTCCCGTGCTCTCGGACGACGGACGGTTCGTCGTCTTCTCGTCGATCGCGAGCAACCTCGTGCCGAACGACACGAACTCCGACTTCGACGTCTTCATCCATGACCGCGAGTCCGGAGCCACCGAGCTCGTCTCCGTCGACTCGAACGGCCTCATCGGCAACGGCGCGAGCTTCCTGCCCACCGGTTCCTCCGACGGCCGCTACGTCACGTTCGTCAGCGACGCGACGAACCTTGTCGCCGGCGACACGAACCTGCGCGATGACGTCTTCGTGCGCGATCGAGCGGCCGGCACGACCACGCGTGTCAGCGTCGGCGCCGGCGGCACCGAGGCGAACGGCCACAGCAGCTTCCCGATCATCTCCGCGAGCGGGCGCTACGTCTCCTTCTCGAGCACCGCGACGAACCTCGCTGCCAGCGACACGAACGGGTTGGAGGACGTGTTCCGCCACGACCTGATCACCGGCGTCACGGAGCGCGTGAGCGTGTCGAGCGCGGGTCTCCAGGCCACCGGTGGGTCCACGAACATCGGCATCGACTTGATCTCCGCCGACGGTCGCTTCGTTGCATTCAGCAGCGGCGCATCGAACCTCGTGGCGGGAGACACGAACTCGTTGACCGATGTCTTCGTGCGCGACATGGACCTGGGGACGACGGTCCGGGCGAGCCTCGGTGACGCGGGCCAGGAGCCGGACAATCACTGCCTGTGGGCGGCGATCGACGCGTTCGGACGCTACGTGGCGTTCGAGACCGCGAGCGCGAACCTCATCATGAACGACAACAACGGCGCGTTCGACGTGTACCTGCGCGACCTCGCGCGCGACTCGACCGTGCTCATGAGCGCGGACGCGGCCGGGGTCATCGGGAACGTCGACAGCTTCGCCCCGGCCTTCTCGAGCGACGGCCGCCACACCGGGTTCAGCAGCGCCGCCACCAATCTCGTGTCGGGAGACACGAACGTGAGCATCGATATCTTCGTCCGCTCGCGCTGCTGGGTCGAGTTCCAGTCGTTCGGGATGGGGTTGGCCGGAAGCGGCGGCATCGTCCCGTCGCTGAGCGGCAAGAACGGCGCTTGCGTCGAGGGCTTCTCGCTCGCGATCGATCAGGTCCTCGGCGGAGCGGCCGGACTGCTCTTCATCGGCGCGGCGGAGCTGGCGCAGTCCCCGGTGCTCGGCGGCACCTTCTACATCGATCTGGGCGCGCCCGTCGTGGCCGTCGCGCTCGTGGTCAGCGGCCGAAGCGGCATCATCGGCACCGGCTCGTTCTCCTTCCCGGCGGCGGACGCCACCCCGATCGATGGGTCGACGATCGTGATGCAGTTCCTCGCCGCCGACCCGGGCGCGGCGGCCGGCGTCTCGATGACCAACGCGATCCGCGTGCACGCCGGGGTCTGAGTCCAGCTCGACGAGGCTCCGTTCCGTTCGCGCTCGCCGATCGACGCGGCGCCGGACAGCGGCTAGAGTTCGCCCCTCCGGTCCGGTGGCCATGAGGGGCGAACGATGGACTGTCCAGGCAACGAGTTCTCCGTCCTGAAGTCCGACGGAGCGGGCGGCTTCACGGTCGACCACGCCCGCATTCGAGGCGCGAACTACTTCTCGATCGGCACGAATCCGCTGGTCTTCTGGACCATGTACGAGGCGGCGCGGATCGAGCAGGAGCTCGACGTCGCGGTCTCGGTGGGCTTGAATTCCCTGAGGGTGTGGCTCAGCTACGAGGCGTACTTGCTCGCGCCCGCGCTCCACCTCTCTCGAATCGATCATTTCCTCGCGGCGTGCTGCGAACGCCGCATCGTTCTTCTCGTCGTGACGGCCGACTTCGCCTTCGGTTGGAACGGTACGGGCGCGGTCGAGAGCTGGTCGGGCACGCCGGGCGTGCGGCTGATGGCCGATCCCGACCGTCACGCCGAGTTCCTCGCCTACATCGACCAGGCGTTCGCGCGCTTCGACGAGTTCCCGAACCACCTCGTCATGATCGATCTCGTGAACGAGCCGGGTTCGAACCCCTGGTTGCCGAAGCCGACCCACGACGCACCGTCCCTCGCGCCGCCGTTCCGAGAGGCGATCGTGCAGTTCCTGCTGTCGCTCTTCGAGCGGGTCCGCGCTCTCGCTCCGACGCGCGAGCTGACCGTCGGCCAGGGGATCACCGGCGCGTTCATGGACCCGCGTTTCCTCGCGGCGTATCCGCTCACGTTCCAGAGCCTGCATGGCGGCTACAACGACGTCGACGCGCTGCGCGACCTGATGGAGGTCGCGAGCTCGGCGCCGGTCCCGAGCGTGCTCACCGAGACCGCGGCGTCGCCGGACCTCATTCCCTACGCGGTACGTTTCAGCGAGGAGCTCGGCGTCGGCTTCATGTTCTGGGGGCTCTTGAAGGGGTTCAACGAGTGGAATAGTTGGACGGGTCTGTTCCACCACGACGGCACGGTGACGAGCGCCACGGCCGCGGAGTCGTTGTCAGGGGTCACGTCCGGCCGGTTCGTCGAGAAGCCCCACTCCTCGATGGCGTTCGAGAGCTTCGATCCGCCGGTGCAGATCGGCAAGACGTTCGATCGCCTCCTCTCGTCGTTCCCGGTGACCGCGGCCAACGTGGACGAAATGTGGTCCTTCCCGTGGCATCTCCTGTTCTGGGGCGAGTACAAGAAGCCGCGCGCGCCGCAGATCCCGACGCATCAGGCGCTCCTCGCGTTGCACGTGCAGATCCAGATGGCGTTCGTCGCGAAGGACGACAGGACGGCCTACGCGCTCGTCGAGGAGATGGTGACGGTGGCGGCCACGATGCCGCGCGGCCGCCCCGGCCTCGACCTGCCCGGCACGATCCACCAGGAGTCCGGCTGAGAGTCGTCGGCCGAAGTTCACGGCGACGTGGTCCGAGGCGCGCCAACGAGCCGAACGTACAAACCAAGTCGAAGCGAGGCGTTCCTTCGGTCCGGCACGGCCGGACGAGGTTCGCTCGGCTTCGCCGTGCTCCTCGATCCTGTCCCTAAAACGGAGACAACATCGCATGAATCTCACCTCTTCTTCGCTCCCATTCCTTCTTGTCGGCGTCATCGCCGGCGCGGCTCAGGCTCAGACGACGTTCTCGACGTTCGGCGCGGACGCGGCCGCGATCCAGGCGACGGTCGACTCGTTTCGCGCCGCGATCGGCGCCACGAACAACGGCAGCGCCGTCGGCTCGCAGGGCACCGGAAGGCGCGAGATCAACTGGGACGGAGCGCCTGACGGCGATGCGGCGCCCGGCCGCTTTCCGGGCGACTTCTTCAACGCAGTGGCGCCGCGCGGGGCGATCGTCGTCAACGACAGCGGCAGTGGCCAGTTCCAGGTGAGCGCCGACTCCTCGAACCCGTCGACGACGGCGATCGAGTTCGACAACGTCAACCTGACGTACTCCACCGCGTTCGCGACGTTCTCCAACGAGCGTCTGTTCGCCGACCTCACGTCGACCATCTACGACGTCCACTTCTTCATTCCCGGGAGCCTGAGCCCCGCCGCTGTGCGCGGGTTCGGCGCGGTCTTCGTCGACGTGGACTCGAGCTCCTCCTCCTCGCTGGAGTTCTTCCGCGGCAAGGAGAGCCTGGGCGTGTTCATGGTCGAACCCTTCGCGGGCGACGGCGGCCTGTCGTTCCTCGGCGTCGATTTCGAAGAGAACGTGGTCACGCGCGTGCGGATCACCGCGGGCGACGCGGTGCTCGGGTCGGACGACGTCACTCAGACTCCCGCCAATCTCGACGTCGTCGTGCTCGACGACTTCATCTATGGCGAGCCGAACGAGCCGGTTCCGAGCTTCGACGGCGTGGCCGGCGGGTTCGGGGCGTTGGTGGCCGAGGTCGCCGACCTTGGACTGTCGAACAAGCTCGACAAGAAGCTCGCTCAGCCGCTCGACGCCGCGTTGAAGGACGCGAACAAGGCCGTGACGCAGAACGCAGCGAGCAAGGACAAGCAGGCGCGCAACAAGCTCAAGTCCGCGCTCGCGCACCTGCGGCAGTTCGAGAAGCTCCTCGACACGAACGACGCGGTGTCCGAAGTCGACGCCGAGACACGCCTCGACCTCGCGGGCTGCGCCGCGGCGATCGGAGTCGACATCGCGAGCCTGATCGCGACCGAGTGAACGTGCGTCGAGACTCCGGGCACCGTCCGGGAACGGACACCGCCAACGACGTCGAACCCTAGAATGCGTCGTCCCTCGGGACCGGCGCGCCGCGGCATTCGAAGCGCTGCGGCGCGCTCGAACTTCGGCACCCGTCGTCGACAAAAGGAGGTTCGACAATGCTGCGCCCCATCGGCTCGCTCCCCGCGCTCATCCTGATCAGCGCTTCCGCCATCGCCCAGCCGTACGGCTGGACGGAGCTCGACGTCCAGGGCCCGTCTCCGCGTCACAGCGCCGGCCTGGCGTACGACGAGGGCCGCGGCGTGACGGTCCTCTTCGGTGGACTGAACGGTGTGAAGGAGGCGGGCACGACCGTGCTCGGCGACACGTGGGAGTTCGACGGAACGACGTGGGAGCAGAAGTTCCCGGCGCACGGCCCGACGGCGCGCCAGGGAGTCGCGATGGCGTACGACGGAGTCCGGGGCGAGACGATCCTCTTCGGCGGCAAGGCGTTGGCCCCCGATCCGGTCCATCCGACCGATACCTGGCGATGGGACGGGGTCGACTGGACGCTGGCGTCGAGCACCGTGCCGGGCGGGCAGGGACGCGTGAAGGCGGGCATGGCGTTCGACCCGGATCGCGGCGTGATGGTCCTGTTCGGCGGCTACTTGGGAGGAGCGACGTACGCGAACACGTGGGAATGGAACGGGTCCTCGTGGACCGACGTGACGCCGGCGAGCGGCAACCCGTCCGTCCGATCGCGGGTGGGGATGAGCTTCGATCCCGTCACGCACCAGATCCTTCTCTTCGGCGGCCGAGCGAGCGGAGGCGCGAACCTCGACGACACGTGGGAATGGAACGGCAGCGGGTGGACGTTCTTGAACGCGGCGGGCGCCCAGATCGGGCGGTCGCGCCACCAGATCGTCTATGACCCGGTCCGCGACCTGACGGTCACGTACGGCGGGCAGCCGTATTCGCAGCGGACCGCGGAGTGGGACCGAACCTCCTGGACCGAGTTCTCCGACGACCCGGAGCCCGAGACGCGCTTCTACCACGGCATGACCTATCACGAGACGCTGGGCGCGACGCTCCTGTTCGGCGGCACGGACGGTACCAACGTCTATGACGACACGTGGATCTTCGGCGCGGTGGGCGGCGGAGGGAACCTGCCGCCCACCGCGGCGAACGACGCGTACCAGACGGTGGTCGACGCGCCGCTGACCGCGCCCGCCCCCGGCGTGCTCGGCAACGACTCCGATCCGGATCAGGATCCCCTGACTGCGGCCAAGACGAGCGATCCGGCGAACGGCGCGGTGACGCTGGATGCCGACGGCGGCTTCACGTACACGCCCGCCTCCGGTTGGTCGGGAGTGGACTCGTTCACCTACGTCGCGAACGACGGACTTGCCGATAGCAACTCGGCGACCGTCACGATCACCGTCGATGGCGGGGGTGGCGGGAACCTGCTCGGCAACGCGACGTTCGACTCGAATCTGAGCGGGTGGTCGTTCGCGACCGGCAACTGGCAATACGACGCGTCCACGTTCCACGCTGCGGCCGGTTCGGTCCGCAATGCGCTGACCGCGAACGGAGACCACTTCTTCACGCAGACGGTGAACGCGTCGGCGGGGACCCAATATGACGCGTCGGTCTACATCAAGACGCAGAACGTCAGCAGCGGGAGGTTCGCCGAGCTCCGCCTGGTCTGGTTGAACGGCTCCGGCGGGACGCTCCAGACCCTCGACTCGGCGGACGTCGCCGGCACCAGCGACTGGACGCTCGTGTCGCTGTCGAACGTGGTCGCGCCCGCGGGAACGGCCTCGGTCCGCTTCGAGCTGCGCCTGCGGGCGGGGTCCGGCGCGACGGCGTGGTTCGACGACGCCTCATTGTCGACGCAGTAGCGCCGGCGCTCGGCGACGCCGAGCTGGCGAAGCCGCTCGACATGACGCTCGCGGCCGTCGTACAGCACGTCCAGGTGCTCGCCAACGCCGGCGTCATTCGGACCGAGAAAGTGGGCCGTGTCCGAACTTGCCACCCGCGGCCCGAGTCTCTCGGCAACGCGGAGAACTGGATCGCCGCCCAGCGAGAGGCGTTCTGGAAGGCAAGCCTCCAGGCCATGGACAGACTGTTGAGCGCGGAACGCAAGGCAAAGGCCAAGAAGGAGCGCGAGCGATGACCTCTCGAATTCGAGCCAGCGCCGTCCATCGATTCATGGCCGCCGCGGAGCAGGTGTTCGACGCATGGCTCGACCGTCGAAGCGGAGCGCAGGTGACCCGCGTCTTGTTCATTTCCACCGTCATCCTGATCGCCGGGCTCGTCGGGTGCGGACTGGTGTGCACGAGCCGCGCGCAGGAGTCGGCGCCGACCGAGCCGGCCGCGAGGACCATGCCCGAGGATCCGCTCGAGGCGGCCGTGTTCCTGCTCTCGAACGACGAGTCAGCGTCGAGTCAGCAGTACGTTGCCGCGCGCTACCTCGAGGGGCTCGTCGCGGAGCAGGGACGGGAGGTGATCCCGCCGGGCGACCGCAGAGCGATCGAGGCGTTCGTGACTCGGTCCCTGAAGGCGCTCTGCGAGGTCGACAACCAGGACGTGCGGATGCGCGGCGGCATCGCGACGATCCTCGCGCCGATCGTGCCGACCGACGAGGTGCAGCTCGCGATGCTCGAGACGCTCGAGCTGTGCGTCGACCGGATCGCGTGGAGGAAGGTCTTCTTCGACGCGATCCGCTCGATCCCGGTCGAAGGGGCGCTCGATCACTTCCGCCGCGTCGTCGCGGAGTTCGCGGCGCTCGAACCGGAGGAGTTGGCGGCCGCGCGCTACCCGTATCCGATCGGCGAGGCGTTCCTGGGGCTGGCCGTGCTGGGTGGCGGATCAGACGCGGAGCGGCTGGCGCCGTTCTTGCGCGACGGAGTGCCGGCGACGATCCGCTACCGCGCGATCGAGGCGCTCGGTCGCATGGACGGAGCGAGATCGCTGGAGCTCCTGCACGACCAATCCGGAGAGGCGAGCTCGATCATCGGCCGCGCTGTCGCGCTCGCGTTGCTCGAGCGCGACGAGACCGGCGGCGCGCTCCTGTTGCTCCGCGTCGCGCCCGACCCGCAGAGGGATCGGGCCGCGTGGGCGCGGCTCTCGCTCGCCGCGAACCGATCGTTCGAGTCGGAGGAAGAGGTGCGGGCGTGGGCGGAGGAGGGCGCCGGGCGAACGTTCCGGCAGCGCCGGCTCGAGGCGTTCGTCGAGGCGGGCTACGAGGTCGGCGACCTGACGCGCATCGAGGAGCTCCACGAGCTTCTGCGCGCGGTCGAGACGGGCGAAGAGGTGACGCGGCGGAACGCGTGGGCGGAGTTCACGCGGCTGGTCGGTCGCGACCCCTCCTCGGGACGATTCTGGACCGCGCTACGGCGCGAGCCGGGCGGCTCGGTGCTCACGATCGGGAAGACGTTCGGAGAGGAGCTGCCGGCGGAGGACGCGGCGGTGCTCGCGGAGCAGCAGGCGGTCTATCTGGCGCGCGCGAAGGACTGGGTTCGCGAGAACGAAGGGAGGGTAGCGTTCGACCCGGAGGTTGGGGCGTTCGTCCCCTCCGAGGGCCGCGGCCCCGCGGACCGCGGGGGGGACGGCGGCGGGGGGGAGTGAGCGCGCGTCCGCCGCGACGGATCGAAAAAAGTGGGTCTCCACGTCGAAGCGACGTGGAGACCCGGTCCCGCTCTCTCCCCAAGGACCTTTGCAGAGCGGTATGGCGCGGTGGGAGGATTCGACGCGTGGTTTCTGCGGAATCAGCGCAAACGGGCCAGGAGCCGAAGGCGCTTTTCTGTTCGGCGAACCAAGCGGGTGTCGGCAGGGTCGTTCCTTCCCGCGCCAGCGTCCTCGACGCACGCGCCGTGCTGGAGCGCGCGCAGCCAGGTCTGCTGCATGGCGTCGTCGGCCGAGATCTCGCGCCCGGCCAGCGCTTGCGCGACGGGCCGGATGCTGCGCTCGACGGCGTGAAGACGGTCGTCCACGCTCTCCCTCCGGGTATCGCTTCGCGGGCGCTATGCCGCACCCCACGGTTTCGACGCGCCGAATCCGTGGCCGTGAACGGATTTCTTGCAGCGCCTCCGCCGGAGCGGTGTCCAAGCGCGAGACCTCGTCAGAGCGTCACGTCGACGACGAGCGGCTGGCCGTCGCGGATCTCGCCGTCACCGAGCTCGATTCCGTCGGGAAGGAGCAGGGAGAACGGTCCGTCCTCCACGTTCTCGAACGTGAAGCGGCCGTCGGGGTCGGTGGTGGCGTAGCGGGTGGCGACGGCGGCCTTCAGCTCGAGGACGACGGCGGCGGAGGCGGAGCCGTCGGCGTAGCTTGCCGTGCCTTGCAGCGTGGTGCCCCTGCCGAGGACGATCGGGACGTCGGGGAAAGCGCCGGCGCGACCCGCGATGGCCACGGCGCTCGCGGCGTGGCCAGCCGCGAGGGCGGCGACGTGGGTGGCGCTCGGCGGCGCGTCGGGGACCTCGAAACGGCCAAGGGAATCGGTCGTCGAGGAGGTGCCGCCGACGAGACGGCCGGGCTCGAACTGGTCGAAGACGCGGACCTGCGCTCCCTCGAGCGGGCGGCCGGTCTCGTCGGTCACGCGGCCGCGGACGAGCACGGGGCGGCGGGCGGCGACTCGCTTCCACGCCTCGAAGCGCGGGGGGAGCAGCGGCACGTCGAACTGTTCCACGGCGTAGCCTGGCGCGGCGATCTCGACGCGGTAAGTCGTCCGTTCCATGTCGCCGAGGACGAGCGAGCCCGACGCGTCGAGCTCGGCCGGGAAGCGATCCTCCTGCGGGACGCCGAACGCGGTCCAGCGCAGGCCGATCACGACCGAGCCGCGAATCGCGCGGCCGTCCTCGGCGTCGTGGAGGGCGAGGTCGATCCGGCCGTCGGCGGGTTCGACGTCGGCGATGAGCCGGACGTCGCGGCTCCCCGCCGCGACGGCCTCGTGCACGACCGGGGGCCGCGGATCGCTCCAGCCGCGGCCGCGGAGCGCGACCGTGTAGCGGCCGTCGGGGACGGCGAACTCGAACCGGCCGGCGTCATCGGTCAGCGTGGTTCGGGGCTCGCGCCACTCGGGGTGATGCAGCGTGACCAGCCAATCGAT
This sequence comes from uncultured Phycisphaeraceae bacterium, assembly GCA_964649825.1. Classification (GTDB taxonomy): domain Bacteria; phylum Planctomycetota; class B15-G4; order B15-G4; family JADJEK01; genus CAZYQW01. Next base: position 60,964 of record CAZYQW010000063.1, read on the forward strand.
GAGCGGCGACTCGTCGCGTTGGTTCTGCGCTCGCCCGGCGATCGCGAGGCCCGTGCCGTAGATGAACTCGATTCCCACCGCGTCGTTGACGACGTCGAGGACCAGCGCCAGGCTGCGAACGTTCGGGACGCGATTCCCGAGCCGCGGTTCCGGCTCGACGCGGTGCGGCCCGGGGGCGAGCCCGCCGATGCGGAACGCGCCGCGCTCGTCGGAGATCGCCTCGCGCCCGAGAGTCCGGCCGCGCTCGCGCTCGGGATAGGCGATGACGCGGACGTGGGGGATCGGCGCCCCGCTCGGATCGAGGACGCGGCCCAGGACGGCGGCGCCTCGCCCGAGGCGGATCTCGACGAACTCCTCCTTCTCGAGCTCCACGGCGTCGATCTCGGCGAAGCCGGCGCGGTGGAAGGGCGACTGCGCCCAGACCTGGATCTTCGTGCCATCCGTGCCGGCCGAGAGCCCGAGGCGTCCGACGACGTCGCCGAGGACGAGCCGGCCGTCCGCGTCGGTCTCGAAGCAGCAGAGCAGCCGCCGGCCGACCCGGAGCTCGACCGTGCCCGCCACGGGGCGATGGTTCGAGTCGAGAAGCTGCACCCGGAGCGCGTGGGTTCGCGAGACGCGCACGCGAAGCTCGAACACGTCGGCGCCGTCGATCCGCACCGAGGGGAACGGCGAGCGGGTGACGAAGTCGTCCGCCTCCGCGGAGAAGAAGACCTTCCCATTCGCGAATTGCCCGGGCAGCGCGAACCGGCCGGACTCGTCCGCAGTCGCCTCGTGCCGTCCGGCTCCATCACCTCGGTATCCGCTCGGTTCGTACGCCGTGACGCGCGCGTTCGGCACCGGAACCCCGGTCTCGCGGTCGACCACCAATCCGTGGATCGCGAACCCTGGCCCGGCGACGGCGGGGACGGGCTCCGGCGGCGCGGGCTCCGGAGCGTCCGCGCCGTCGCCCGGCGAGGACGGAGGCGGTTCATCGACGGCCGGTTCGGATCGGGCGACCTCGGAGACCTCGGGAGGCGCGAGCGCATCGCCTTCATCCGGTCCATCCGGCGCGGCGCCGACCCGCTCCGGATCGGCTCGAACCGCGACCGATTCCGGCCCGTCGCCGGAGTCGGTGAGCAGGACCACGCCGCCACCGGCCGCCACGAGGATCGCCACCGCCAACCATGCGCGCGCGTTCATGCGTGAAAGTCTAGCCGCCCGTGGTGAAAGTCATTCCGGCTGCGGCGGGCCCTCGCGACCGGTCTCTTCGTTGCAGGATCCTCGACGTACAGGCAGTACGCCTGCGGTCCTGCGCCTCGATCTCGGTCGCGATGACCTCGCCTCGCTTCGAAAGCACTTTCGCCACGGGCTGCTAGTGGTGTGTCGAAGTCCGCGCGCGGCGTTTCACCGGCGGCCGTCCCGC
>CAZYQW010000064.1:0-48818 GCA_964649825.1 uncultured Phycisphaeraceae bacterium
CCCCCCCCGCGCACCCCCCTCACCCCCACCCCCCTCCCCGCCACGCCGCCCTCCCGCTCTCCCGCCGCCTCCGCCGCCGTCGCGAGGACCTCGGTATCCCCCGCCGCCCTCGCCGCCTTCGCGACGTCCTCGATACCCGCCGCCTCCGGAGCCGTCGCGAGGACCTCGGTATCCGCCGCCGCCCTCGCCGCCTTCGCGACGTCCTCGATACCCGCCGCCTCCGTCGCCGGCATCGCGGCGACGGAACTCCGAGTCGGATCCGCGCTGGAACGGTTTCTTCTTTCCGCGCTTCGGTCCGCGGTCACTCGATTCTGACTCACTCATTGCAGCCGCGTCCCGATCTTGATTGGACAGCCACGGAGAAACGCCGACGTGTCCATTTCCTTGCGACCCGCTCTCAGGAGTCGCTGAATTCGAAGCGACCCATAGCCGGTCGCGACCTCGATCACACTTTCCGCTCGCAGCACCGTGCCGGGCATGGCCGTCGGCGCACCGGTGTCAAGCGCCTCGGTCCGCCGCAGCACGACACGCTCCATGGCATCGTCGACAGGGAGCCTCGTGAACGCCCCGGGCCACGGCGTCATCGCGCGGATGTGATCGTGCACCTTCCGCGCGGGCAGCTCCCACGGTACAACGCCGTCCTCCTTCGAGAGCGTCTTCGCGTACGTCGCTCCCGCCTCGGGCTGCGAGGCTCGGGGGGCCGTTCCTGCCTCCAGACCAGGCAGGTTCTTCTCGAGCAGAGTCGCGGCTTCGAGCGCCATCCGATCGGACAGGTCGCCCGCCGTTTCGTTCGGTCCGATCTCCATCTCGACCGCGTCGATGACGTCGCCCGCGTCGACCTTCTGCACGACGTGTTGCAGCGTGACGCCCGTTCGCTGGTCCCCGGCCTGGATCGCACGCGCGATCGGCGCGGCTCCGCGCCAGCGGGGGAGGAGCGAGCCGTGAAGGTTCACGATCGCGCGCTTCGGCAGCGCGAGGACCGAACGACCGAGGATCTGGCCGTACGCGACGACGACGATCAGCTCCGGCTCCGCCGCGCGCAGGGTCTCGATCGCGTGCGGCGCGTTCACGCTCGCCGGCTGGAAGAGCGGAAGGTCCTGGTCGCGGCTGAGCTTCGCGATCGGAGGACTCTCGACCTTGCGCCCGCGCCCCTTCGGCCGATCCGGCGCGGTCACCACGAGACGGAGGTCGTGGTCCAATGCGGCCACTCGGCTGAGCACCGGAACCGCGAACTCGGAGGTTCCCATGAAGACGATACGCATCTCGACCCACAAAACACGCGCCGAGGGGTTCCCGCTGGATCACGCCCGGGCCGCCGCCCGGCACGTGAACTTGGCGAGAACTCCCCCGGCATTCCTGACGGCGGTGGCCGACTTTCCGGGTGGACTCGTCGGACGGACTCGATCGGCGCAGACAGAGGGGGCGGCCCTCAGACCTGGACGCCGAGCTGCTCGTTGCAGACTTTCTTCAGTTCATCGACCGTGCGACCGCCACCGATCAGACGGTGGACTTCCTGTCCGTCCTTGAACAGGATCAGAGTGGGAATCGCCGTCACGCGATAACGAACTGCGATCTCGGGGTGATCCTGCGTGTTGTGCTTCGCCACCTTGATCCTCCCGACCACATCGTCGGCGAACCGCTCGATGGTGGGGGCGAGCTGACGGCACGGACCGCACCAAGGGGCCCAGAAATCAACGAGAGCCGGGATCGGTGACTCGAGCACCTCCGGCCCGAAGGTCTCGTCGGTGACTTCCTTGACGTTGACCGCCATTTTCGAACCTCCATAAGACTCGACATCGAATCGCGCGCGTCGGACTGACGCTAGGGCACCTCGGATGCCACGCCGGGCCATTCGGTTTCGCGCGCCGGCGGGGTTTCGTCGAGATGCGATGGCTCGACGGCGCCCATACCGTCTTTCTCGTCGTCGGCATCCAGCTCCGGCTCGGCGTCGATCTCGACCGAACCGATCTCTTCGATCGGCGCGGAGAGCTCTGCCTCCATCAGCTCGATCTCTTCCGACGTGAGCTCTCGCTCGTCCACGAGCGAAATCTCGATGTCGTCGAACGATCCGATCTGAACGGTCTGGATCCGCCCCCGTCGTGAAAGTTCGAGCAACGCCAAGAATCGTCCAATGATGTCTTCTCGCTGGGTCTGATCCTCGAACAAACCTCGGAAACTGACCGTTTTCTTCGCGAGGAGGATCCGGAAGACGTCCTCGATGTACTCCCGCAGCGGCCTCTCGTCCGCGATCAGCCGCGGGCGCCGATCGAGCCCCGTCGCGTTCATCAGGGCCGCGAACGCCTTCAGGAGGTCCATCAAGTCGACATCGTCGAGCTCGATCTCCTCCTCGTCTCGGCGCAACTTAGGTGGAAGATATGGGTATATCAACGCCCTTTCCGACGCCATCTCCTGGAGGTCGCGCGAGGCGATCTTGAACTTCTTGTACTCGAGGAGTTGCTGGATCAGCTCATCCTCGGGGTCGAGTTCCTCATCGAGGTCGACTTCCTCCTCGATGGGAAGCAACGAGCGCGACTTGATCAGCATCAGCGTCGACGCCATCACCAGGAACTCGGACGCCAGGTCGACGTCGAGCGTCTTCAAACTCTTCATGTACTCGAAGTAACGATCGCAGATCGTGGAGATGCGGATGTCGTGGATGGCCACCTCTTCCTGCTTGATGAGATAGAGCAGGAGGTCCATCGGCCCGGCGAAGTTGTCGAGGCTGACGGTATAGGTCATCGCGGCACTCACCCCTCGGTCAGCTCGGCAATACGGGTGTTCCACCACGAGTACGTCGGTCGGTAGGTCGCGTCGAGCACGTTTTGCAGCACGTGGGTGAAGAAGAGCACGATCAGGATGATGAACCCGAACCGATCGAGGGAGTACCAGAACGGCTGAACGGGCTTGGGGAGAAGATACGCCAGGAAGCGCGAGCCGTCCAACGGGGGGATGGGGATCAGGTTGAAGAACGCGAGGAGCAGGTTGATGAGGATCCCAAACGTGAGCCAACTTCGGAAGAGGCGGTCTTCATCCGTCAGCTCCAGCACCCCGGCTCGACGCAGGAGCACGTAGACCGCCGAGAAGAAGAGCACCTGAAGTAGGTTCGATAACGGTCCCGCGAGCGCCACCAGGGCGAAGTCGCGATCCGGCTTCTTCAGGCGCTGCGGCTGGACCGGAACCGGCCGGCCGGCGCCGAAGATGAACTGTGAGTTCGAGAAGACGAGCAAGGCCGGGATCAGGACCGACATGATCAGGTCGAGGTGCTTGACCGGATTCAACGTCACGCGTCCGAGCCGCCGCGCGGTGGGGTCGCCGAGCCAGTCGGCCACGTACGCGTGCGCCGATTCGTGGAGCGAGACCGCAAGCAGCAGGATCACGAACTCGCCGATGTTCGTGGCCGAGAAATCGAATTGGTTCAGGTCCAGCAACGGAGTCTCCCGGGCGGTCCGCGATTCTACGGATCCGGTCCTCGGCACCCATAGCGCCGTTGAGATCGACTTTCACTTTGCCTAGCCTGGGGTCGCGTGAAGCTCGTAGCTTTCTTTCCCGCAACTCATTAAGCCCCTACCGAACAGCGGGGGTGACCACGCGTGGCGGCGGATCGACCCCCTACCGAACTCGAGACGAGGATCCTGAACGAGGGCCGCAAGGTGCTCGAAGCGGGGGCGGACTGCCTGCGCGCGCTCGCGGCATCGCTCGATCGGACGTTCGTCGCCGCGGTCGAGCTGATCCTCGCGCGCCCCGGCACGCTCGTGACGACCGGCATCGGCAAGGCCGGTCACGTCGCTCGGAAGATCTCGGCCACGTTCGCGAGCACGGGGACGCGATCGATCTTCGTCCACCCTACCGAAGCGCTCCACGGCGACCTCGGGCGGATCCGGGAGGACGACATCGTGCTGGCCCTCTCGAACAGCGGGTCTTCGGAAGAGGTCGTGCGTTTGATTCCCGGGATCCGCAGCATCGGCGCGACGCTCATCGCGTTCACCGCGGAGCCCGCGTCGCTGCTTGGACGGGAGGCCGACCTCTGCCTCGCGTTCGGTCGCCACGACGAGGCCGGCCACCTCGGCCTCGCCCCCACTACCTCGACCACCGCCATGCAGGGGCTCGGTGACGCGCTCGCGATGGCCGTCCTCATCCGTCGCGACTTCACCCCGGCCGAGTTCGCGCGCTTCCACCCTGGCGGCGCGCTCGGGCGCAGCCTGATGCGTGTCCAAGATGTCATGCGGCGCGGTGAGCGGAATCCGGTAGCGTCCGTCCGTAGACCGTTGTTCGAGGTGCTGAAGGTGATGAGCGAGACTCCGGGACGACCCGGCGCCGCGAGCCTCGTCGACGCGGACGGTCGTCTGGAGGGGTTCTACACCGACGGCGACTTCCGCCGCCACGTCGAGGCGGTGGTGAACGGCGACGCGAACGCGTTCTTCCAGCGGCCCATCGAGGAGCTCATGACCAGGAATCCGAAGACGGCCCGACCGGAGATGCTCGTCGCCGAGGCGATGCGCCTGCTGCGCGCTTCGAAGATCGATCAGCTTCCCGTCGTCGATGCCCGGCATCGGCCCATCGGGCTGGTCGACGTCCAGGATCTGCTCGACGTGAGGATCCTCGGTTGACGCCGCCGCTCGTCACGCATGAAGCCGTGAAGAACCTCCGTCTCCTCCTCATGGACGTAGATGGCGTCCTGACCGACGGAAGGCTCTACTTCGGTGCCCTGAACGACGGCTCCGCCGCCGCGTTCAAGGCCTTCCACGTGCGCGACGGGCTCGGCATCTCGCTCCTCCATCGCGCCGGGATCCTGACCGGGATCGTGTCTGGACGCACCGACCCGTACGTGCGGCGACGCGCCGAGGAGCTCGGCATGGCGATCGTCGTGCTCGGCGAGAAATCGAAGGGAAACGCGGTCGAGCGAATCATCGAGGAACACGGCGCGCGGCGCGAAGAGGTGGCGTTCGTGGCCGACGACGTCAACGACATCCCGGCCCTTTCCAGGGTCGGAATCTCGATCGCAGTCGCCGACGCTCACCCGGAAGTGCTGTCGTTCGTCCAACTGCGCACGCGTGCGACGGGCGGGAACGGTGCGGTGCGCGAGATCGCCGACGCGATCCTCGGCGTCGCGAACTCCGAGGTCGTCGACCGTGGAGTCGCGCAGTGAACCTCCGACTCGTCGTTCGATTCATGCTCGTGCTTTTCTCGGGCGTCGTCCTCGTCTGGATCTTCGGCGTGCAATCCGGCGAGGACCTCCTCGGCCGCCGGGTGGCGCGCGAGCGCGCCGAGGGGAGCGCGTCGACCGCCGCGGTCGAAACGTCCGCGAACGGCGAGCCACGCGCCGACGTCTCCCTCACCGACGCCGTCATTCCGGTCCGCGAGGCGCTCGAGGACGACCCGAGCGTCCACGTTCTCAAGTACACGATCTCGATCGGAGCGACGAAGAGCGGACCGTCGAAGCGGATGCCGGCCGAGGACGTGCGGATCGACATCTACAACAAGAAACCGAAGCCGGACGAACGCGTCGTCGCTCGCGTCCACGGCGACCGCGCCACGCTGCTCTTCCTCACGCCGCCCGACGTGACCGGCGGCTTCCGCGACGCCGCGATCGACGCGATGACCCTCTACGAGAACGTCCTCGTCGAGTACCTCGACGAGGCGGGTCGCACGATGACGACGCTCGAGACCGCCGAGCTCGATCTGTCCGATCAGTCGTTCCGCTCGAACGCGCGGTGCACGATCCGCCAGGAGGGTCTCGAGATCCACGGCGACGGGCTCGCCTACGACAAGAAATCGGGCTCGTTCTCGTTCGAGAAGAACGTGTTCGTCGAGGGAACGCGCTTCGGCCTGCCCGACGAGACGTCCGGTCGGGACCCGAGCGAGACCGGCGTGGCGCCGGCCCCGGAGACGGTGCGCACGATCACCTGCGACGGCCGCTTCACGTTCGTTCCCGACGAGCCGGCCGAGGCCGGCGATCCCGGCGGCGACGGCGGGAACGAGGGCTCGTCCCACGAGCAGCTCGCGTCGATCGGCGGCGGCGTGCTCACCTTCCGCGATCGCGTGGTCGGCAAGCAGGCGGGTTCGACGCTGAACTGCGAGCTGCTCGAGATCTCGCTCGACAAGGCCGCGCCGCGATCGAACGGCGAGGCGACCGACGAGGACGAAGACGCCTCGCTGGATATCTCGCAGGTCGTCGCCACCGGGACCGCGGCACGACCGGCCGTTCTCGTCGACGCACGCGGCACGATCCGCGGCGAGACGCTGACGCTCGTCAAGACGGACGACGGCCAGGTCCTGACCGTCGTCGGCGATCCGCAGATCGCGGACGCCCGGCTTGGCGACGATGGCACGATCATCTCCGCCGGTGCAAAACGAGAGATCCGCCTCCGTCCCAAGCCGGTCACCCAGGACGTCGCGACCAACGATCCGGATCCGGGGTCCGACGTCGCGATGGCCGAGCGGACGGTGCTCGAGCTCCGCGTCGGCGCGTTCCTCGAGACGAAGAGCGCCGCTCCCGAGAACGACTTCCGTATCGACGGCGACGAGATCGACGTCGAGTTCGCTCGCGCCGCGCCGCCCGACGAAGGCCCCGCCGCGACGTCCTCGCTCGAGCTCCTCGGCCTCCGCTCCACCGGCGGCGCCCGTGGCACCTTCGCGGGCGGCGGCTTTACCGGCGACGTCATCGAGGCCACCCCCGTCGCGTCGGGTGGTGGCACGTCGCAGTTCCAGATCGACGTCTTCCCGAACCCGGTCGTTCGCCTCGACACGCCGCCTGCGAAGGAGGGCCAGAAGGCGCGCGCCGTGGTCATCCGTACGGAGGACGGCAAGCTGACGTACACCCCGCCCGACGCGCCAAGCGACCCGACGCACGCGGTCTTCACCGGCGCGACGACGCTGACGATGCGCGAGGGTGATGCTCTTCTCTCCACGCTCACCGCTCAGCGGACCATGACGATCGAGATGACCTCGGACGCGGACGAAACGGGCCTGGCCGCGCTCGTCGCCGAGGGTGACGTGCACTTCGACAGCGTCGAGGAAGGCGTCGTCGGCGACGGTGATCGGCTGACCCTCGTTCCGACGTCGGACGGCCGCCAACGCGTCGTGCTGTCCGGTCGCCCGGCGATCGCCCGGACCATCGATCCGAGCACGGGGACACCGGACAAACGGGTCGCCGCGCGCTCGATCACGTTCGATCCGGAGACCGGCCGGCTCCACGCCGTCGAGGAGGTCGAGGCGCTCGCCGGCCTCAAGTTGTCGGTCGAAGGCCCCGGCGCCGCCCACGATGAGGGTCCGCCCGGCGTTCTCAAGTGCGACGAACTCGAGCTGCTCGCACGCGAGGGGACCGAAACGATCCTCGTGGCGACCAGCCGCGTCGTGTTCGACGATCCGGCCAAGGGCCTCGTCGCGCAAGGGTCGCGCCTCGTGTACCGGGAGAGCCAAGGCTTCGCGACGCTCCACGGAGACGGCGAGCGCTTCGCGTCCGTGACGCGAACGGAGGCCGGCGCGGATGGCGCGGCCGAGTCTCGTCACGTCACGATTCACGGGCCCACGATCGTCCTGGACCAGCAGACCGGCTCGCTTCACTGCCCCGCCGCGGGAACGGTGACGCTCGTACGGCCGAAATCCGACACCCAGAAGGAGCTTCGCGTCGTCGCTCGGTCGGTCGGTCCGATCCGCTACGAGAACGGGCGGCTCATCCTGACCGTGGACGTCGCGATCGGCTTCGCCGAGGACGACCGCGAGACGCGGGCGCTGCTTTGCGACCAAGCGACGGTCCTCTTCGCGGAAGCGAGCGACGGCGAGTCGGCGAACGGAATGGGCGGCCTCGACAAGATCATCGCCGTGGGACGCGTGCACATGGAGCAGACCGAACCTCGCGCCTTGATCGCCGAGGGACAACGGCTCGAATGGACGTTGCTCGAGAACGACGAGGAGATCTTCCTGTCCGGATCGGATCCGCAGTGCTGGGTGGTCGGGCTGCTCGGCGATCGCGACGTCCGCGACGAGGCGGACTGGTTCCGGCTCCGCAAGAACTCCGAAGAGGTCCAGGCAGAGAACGGCCACACGGTGTTCGTGGATCAGATCACTTGGCGTTAGCCGCGTGTGCATCGAGAGCGAGCGAGGCGGTGGTCGTGTGCGTCATGCGCGCGACGTTCATGAATGGTTCGATCTAGAACGAACGGGCACTCGGATTTGGCGGGGACGGGTCACTACGAATGCTTCGGAGCACGCGTCGCTTGCGCCGTGTGGCTCGTTGTCGTTGCCGGGGCGGACGCGGTCGCGCAGAAGGTGCCGGGGAAAGTCGCGACGGTGCCCACGCCGCCCGAGTTGCCGCGGAGCTTCCGGCTCGACTTCCAAGGAGCCAAGCGCTACCTCCTGCGCGACGGCGAGGCCCAGAACCCCGACTCCCCGTACGTGCTCGCTGTCGCCGGCGGGGCGAAGCTCTGGTTCGACGACTACTACCTGACCGCCCAGAACATCCTCGTCTGGCTCGAGCCGACCGCGCTCGGCGACGCGAACGCGAGCGAACGGGCCGACGACTTCCCGTACGGTGTCGAATCTCCGCTCGAGCCGCGCGACGCGGCGCAGGATCGGTTCGCGTCGGTGCAGGATCCCTCCGGCCTTCCTCCCTTCGTCTCCACGGGTCGGCTGCGCGAGCTGTACGCCGAGGGCGACGTGTACATCCAGCAGGGCGAAGCCCGTACGTTCCAGGCCGAGAAGGCGTACTTCAACGTGCTCGAGAACCGCTCGCTGATCGTGCAGGGCGAGATCCGAACCGACCTTGCCGGCTTGTCGCTCGCCGAGACGTCCGCAGAGTCTTCGCCCGCCGCCTCCAAGGACGGCGACGTCCGCTCGGTGCCGATCGTGATCCGCGCGGCGGAGATCCGCGGAGTGTCCAACGGTCTGTGGGAAGCACAGAACGCGCGCGTCACGACGTCCTCGTTCGCGAAGCCGGGATACCACATCGCCATGGACCGGCTCGTCTACGAGGACCGCGCGGTGGAGCTCGGCGGTCGCGTCAGCGGCTACGGCAACCAATTCGTGCTCGGCGACGTCCCGCTGCTGACGCTGCCGTACTTCTCGATCCGCACCGGCACGCAGAGCCCGCTCCCGCTGATCGGGCTCTCGACCGGCGCGTCGAGCCAGTTCGGTCTCTTCCTCGAGACTCGCTGGGGCAGCGTGTTCGAGGACGCTGGCAACCAGTTCAATCAGGCGCTCGGCGTGGACGGCGACTTCTCGGGGCTGTGGTTCGCGGACGTCAACCTGTACTCGAAGCGGGGGCTCGGCCTGGGCGGCGGCGTCGAGTACGAGACCAAGGACGGCGAGCGGCGAAAGTACTTCGGCCGTACCGAGTTCTTCGTCATCCATGACTTCAGCGGGGACGACGAGACCGCGCGCGGCAAACGAGAGAACTTCGAGGGGCTGCGCGGCTACTTCCAGACCCAGAACCGTTTCTTCCTGCCCGACGACTGGCAGCTCGACACCGAGATCTACTACGTCAGCGACCGCGACTTCCTGAAGGAGTTCAAGGAGGACAAGTTCAAGGAGGAGAAGGCGCCGGAGACGTACGCCTACTTGAAGAAGACGGTCGGGGACACCGAGGTCTCGGCGCTAGTCCGCGCACGCATCAACGACTGGCAGTCGCAGACGTCCTACCTGCCGCAGTTCACCTACGACGTGGTGTCGCGCCCGATCGCCGAGTTCGAGAGCTTCGGCGACGCACTCGGCATGTCCGAGCCGGCACGGTTGTACTGGGATCATCGCTCGGAAGTCGGGTTCGTGAACCGCAAGCTCGGCGACTTCGAGAACAAGCGCGATCGCTCCGGCACCGCCTTCCGGATCGATGACGTCGAACGCCTGCGACTGCCGTTCGACGTCGGCTCCTTCGGGTTCGACCCGTACGTCGAGAACCGCGTGACGCTCTGGGCCGGCGACGGCGACCGCGACGGATCCGACGAAGCGCGCGAGGCGATGACGATCGGCTTCAACGCGAACACCCAATTCTGGCGCACGGACGCGGACTACGAGTCGGAGCTCTGGAACATCCACGGCATCCGCCACCTCGTCATCCCGACGCTGCGCTACCGCTGGACGTTCCTCTCCACCGTCGACTCGCAGGACTTGATCCCCTACGACCGCGTCGAGTCGTTCGACAAGCTGCACATCCTCGTGCCGGGGATCCGCAGCCGCTACCAGACGAAGCGGATGACGGCGAACGGCGTCGAGACCGTCACGTTCCTCGACTTCGACGTCCAACAGCCTCTCATCATCTCGACCGACCGCGGCGACCAGGACTTCCTCGGCGACCTCCACGTCGAAGCGAAGTGGCGGCCCGACATGGAGCCCTATCTCCTTCGCAACTCGACGTTGGGGGTGTCGACCGATCTGAACTGGAACGACGCGGAGGTCGATCGATTCAAGATCGAGTTCCACACCGAGCCCGGGCAGGACTTCTACTCGCGCGTCGCCTACTCATGGGCGCAACGGGGTCGGGTCAGCCCGACGCTCGCGCTCGAGGGGTTCGCACCCAAGGATCAGAAGAACGACAACCTGAGCAGCCTGACGTTCGAGTTCGGATACCAGGCGACGCGTCTCTGGGAGTTCGTCGTCCTCAAGCAGTTCGACTTCGGCGGAGAGGGAAGCGGGGGTGGCGAGAATCGGCTCATCGTGCGGCGCCGAACCGCCGACTGGATGTTCGAGTTCGGCCTTGGCGCTTCGGGTGCCGGCACCGGCATCGGCATCACGGTCACTCCGATCGCCCTGTTCAAACGCCCGGAGCGCGATCGGTTCCAGACCGCGCTCTCCGACAACTACGACCTGACGCCGATCTTCGAGGAGCCGGTCTACGCGTCGGGGCCCGTCTTCGGTGCGAACGAGCCGTGAGCCTCGACGTCGACCCGGGAAGTCGAGGCCTCGCGGTTTCGCACGTTCTGATCTAGACTCGAGCCATGTTCGCACCACCCCACCTCGCCTTCCTGGATCTTGGCTTCCAGGAGCTGTTCGTGATCATGGTGATGGCGTTGCTCCTCTTTGGGGGACGCCTGCCCGAAGTGGCGCGCTCGCTCGGCCGCACGGTGGGGGAATTCAAGCGTTCGGCCAACAGCATGACCCGCGAGTTCCGGTTCGACGACACGTCCTTCCCGTCCCGGCGGGACCTGAAGTCGGTCCAGAACAAGGTGAAGGAGCTCGCCAAGGACGTGACGGACGCCGCGCTTCCCGACGCGAAGAAGAAGACTCCGGAAGAGACGGATCAACCCTCGAAGTCTGATCAAAGTGCTGGCAAAACGCCACCCGCCGCGGGGTCGGTCGCTCGCGCGTTCGATCGAGCCGATCCGTTGCCCGACGATGACAGCGAAACACCTCGACAGGAAGAAAAGCCGACTTCCAAGCTCAGTTGATGGCTCTTAGCTCTCGAAGAGCTGGTCGAAGCGGTCCGCGAGGGCGTCGGTGATCTTCTCCAAGGGGAACTTGTCCTGAAGCGTGTTCTGGAGGTCCGAGTTGAGCGCGATGAACAGGCTCACCTCGAGCCCGGTCGATTCCTCGATCTCCTCGATGATCTCGACCGAGAGGTCACCGGAGGTGGCCATCAAGAGGACCTTCCCAAACAGGTCCAGGGGAACGAGGCGATGCTGATGCAAGAACGCGTGCGGGAGGAGGTTCAACACGTCGCCCGCGATGTCGTAGGTCGACGTGTACATGAATGGAAGTTGGAACTGCGCGACCAGGCACTTCGCCACTTCCCACTCGGTGACGAGGCCCATGGAGGTCATTACCTCACCGATCAGACCTCCCGACGTCTTCTGCTCGTGAAGAGCTGTATCGAGATCTGCCCGTGAGATGTACCCCTCTTCCACGAGAATCTCGCCCAACCTCCGTTGGCTCGAGAACTTGCGGTCGAGTGCCTTGCGTGCGTTCGCCACTTCCGTGGACCTCCGTGCATCCGACAAGAGAAATCGGACTGCCCGAAGGTCGGACTGAAGTGGAACTGTGACGTGCGTTGGGAAACTTCACACATCCAAGTTACGGACTTCGAGCGCGTGCTTCTCGATGAAGGCGCGACGCGGTTCGACCTGCTCTCCCATCAGGACGGTGAACAGGTGGTCGGCCTTCACTTCGTCCTCGAGCTTGACGAGGTAGAGAGTGCGAGTCGCCGGATCCATCGTCGACTCCCAGAGCTGATCTGGATTCATCTCGCCGAGACCCTTGTAGCGCTGAAGGTCGATGTCCTTCTGGCCGAACTCTCGAACGGTCGCGACCGCCGCCGCGAGGCTCGACAGGTTCTTCGTGTGGCTGCCGAAGTGGATGACGAGGCGCGACGATGACTCGGGATCGACGAGGTAGTCGTCTGCTCCGAAGCCGAGCGGCTCGAGCGCGGCCAGCGCTTTCTCGAAGTCGCCGCGGGAACGGAACTCGTGGATGAAGAAGTCCGCGTCGCTGCGTGAAGAGCCTTCGACCGACAGGATCGGCTCGCGACCGAGTCGCTCCTTCGCCACGTCGAGGAAGTGATCTCTCGCGGCCTCGTCCGCGAAGTACTGATCGTCACCGTCAGCCGGTCGCACGAGAAGGAGTGGTGCCCGGCCGATTCGCTTCGCCGCGGCGAGATAGGTCGTCAGATCGATGCCTGGCGCGGCGGCGAGGACGACCCGCGCCGCACGTTCCATTCGCTCGAGAACCCGCGCCAGCGTCCGCAGCTCGTCCCCCTCGACGAAGCGGCCCGTTTTCTTGTCCTCGAACCGCGCCCCGTCCAAACCCGCGTCCAGGAGCGCGCCTTCGCGTTCGCTCTCGTTGTGGAGGTAGCGCTCGACCTTTCCCTTCTTCAGCTTGTAGAGCGGCGGCGCCGCAACGTAGACGCGGCCCGCGTCGATCAGCGGCTTCATGTGCCGGTAGAAGAACGTCAGCAGCAGCGTACGGATGTGCGACCCGTCCACGTCCGCGTCGGTCATGATGATGATCTTGCCGTAGCGGAGGTTCTCGATCTCGAGCCCCCGTCCATCTTCTTCGGTCTCGATGCCGATGCCGGTCCCGAGCGCCGTGATGATGGTCGCGATCTCGGTGTGCGACAGCATCTTGTCGAGCCGCGCTTTCTCGACGTTCAGGATCTTCCCACGCAGCGGCAGGATCGCCTGGTAGCGCCGATCGCGTGCCTGCTTCGCGGATCCACCGGCCGAGTCGCCCTCGACGAGGAAGAGCTCCGTCTCCTCGTTCGACCGCGACTGACAGTCGGCGAGCTTCCCCGGCAGGTTGCCGCTCGCGAGTGCACCTTTGCGGCGCACGAGATCGCGCGAGCGACGCGCAGCCTCCCGTGCACGCTTCGCGGTGACCGCCTTGTTGACGATCGTCTTCGCCGTCGATGGGTTCTCTTCGAAGTACGTGCCAAGCGCTTCGTTCACGAGGGCTTCGACCAGCCCCTGAACGTCGCGGTTTCCCAGCTTGATCTTCGTTTGGCTTTCGAACTGGGGGTCTGGATGGTGCAGGCTCAACACCGCGGCGAGACCTTCTCGCACATCCTCACCATCCGGCGCCTCGTCCTCTTTGACGAGGTTGTGGGAGCGAGCGTAGCCGTTCACCGCGCGCGTGAGGGCGGCACGGAAGCCCGACAGGTGCGTTCCCCCTTCGATCGTGTTGACGTTGTTGACGAAGCTGTAGACGTCCTCTCGGTAGCCGTTGTTGTACTGCATGGCCACTTCGAGCACCATCTCGCCGCTGGCTGGGTTCTCCTTGTCGATCGGTGTGGACCGCTGGACGTGGATGATGTCGGGGTGGATCGGACCCTTGTTCGAGTTCAGCAGGTCGACGAACGAGCGCAGGCCCTCGGGATACGCGAAGTGCTCCCTCTTTCCGGTGCGCTCGTCCAAGATGTCGATCTCGAGACCGCTACGCCCCATCAGAAAGGACATCTCTCGAAGCCGGCGGCTGAGCGTCTCGAACGAGAACTCCGTCTCCTCGAAGATATTGGCATCCGGGCGGAAGGTCACGATCGTGCCCCGGCGATCGGTCGGGCCCATGTCCCGAAGATCGCTCATCTTCTTCCCATACTCGTATCGCTGGATGTAGATTCGACCCTTACGGTGGATCTCGACCTCGAGCCACTCGGAGAGTGCGTTGACGACCGACGCCCCGACGCCGTGGAGCCCTCCCGAGACCTTGTAGTTCTTCCGATCGAACTTGCCGCCGGCGTGAAGTCGGGTCATGACAAGCTCGACGGCCGGGACCTTCTCTTTCTCGTGCATCTCGGTCGGAATGCCTCGTCCGTTATCGTCCACCTTCACCGAGTTGTCGGGGTGGATCGTGACGTAGACCCGAGTGCAGTGACCCGCGAGCGCCTCATCGATCGCGTTGTCGACGATCTCGTACACGCAGTGGTGCAGGCCACCGCTGCTCGTGTCACCGATGTACATCGCCGGTCGGTGGCGAACGCCCTCCAGACCTTCGAGGACCTGGATCGACGAGGAGTCGTATTCGGGGGAGTCGGTCAGCGTCTTGTCGACGGGTGACTCATCGGACGGTTCGTTTGCATCATCTGCCATAGGTCGACGTTCCCACCCTGAACCGAAGCTTCTTGACGAAACCGATCTCAGGCTCGAGCTTCAGTCGCTCGAGCAACTCCTGGCCGCGGAAACCACCAAGCTCGTAGGCGAGTCCCGCCGTGTCGGTTTCGATGGTTACGATTCCGTTCTTCATTCCGGCGACCTTCGTGCGCGCGGCCAGTTCAGGGCCGATCACACGCGGGAACGCCTCGACGACTCGACGGAGAGGTTCGCTTCCGCTGATGCCGCGACGTGCGATCACATCGCGGATCAGCTTCCCCAGCAAAACGGGCTCGCTGCGACGTCGCGCCATCAGCTCGCCGTGATCGGCATCACCACGTAGAGGTCGTCGCAGTCGTCCAGCCGAAAGACTCCCGCGCCATTCCCTTCGCGATACTCGAAGCGAACGGTTTCGGCGTGAAGAGGCTTCAGGAAGTCCGCGACGTACTCGGGATTGAAATCCACGGAGAGTTCTTTCGACCCCTCGATTCCTGTCTTCACCCTCGTCCGCGCTGCGCCACGGCCTTCGACCTCCGCGCGAACCTCGAGCGCGTCGTCCTTGATCTCGATCCGAACCGATCGCATCTCGTCGCCCGAGAAGACCGCGGTCTTGCGAACCGCCGCGAGCAGGGCCATCCGATGAACCGTCAAACGACCCGTGTAGTCCACGGGGATGACCGCCTCGAAATCCGGGAAGTCCCCTTCGACTGGCTTGACCGTCACGACGGAGCAGTCGGACGAGAAGACGATGCTTCCCTCCGCGATCGCGACATGGACGTTCGTCGTCCCCTCGGACCCCTTGAGACACTCCTGGAGACCCTTCACGGGGACGATCGCGCGCAGGCGGTCACCGGTCGCACCAGGCAGCGGACGGACCGCCAGCGCGAGCCTCCGGCCGTCGGTGGCGACGAACCGCACGATCCCCCTCCCCAGCTCGACCAGGACACCGTTCAGAGCATATCGGCCGACGTCCTTCGCCGCCGCGAACCAGGTTCGCTGGTACAGCTCCTCCAGGAACAACCGCGGCACCATGATTCCTTCCTGAGGCGACTCCGCGATCGTCGGAAACTCGCCTGGATCGTCGGTGACCAGAGTGTAGTCAGCGTCGATGGAATGGATCTCGCAGTGGCGCCCCTCCGACGAAATCGTGACCTCAGGGCCCTCGATCGAACGGAGGATCTCGACCAACGTGTGGGCGGTCAGGACGATCTCACCCTCACGTTCAACTTTCACCTCGACGAGGCGTGCCCGCACCGCGATTTCGAGATCGGTGGCGAGAGCGGCGCAGCCATCTTGAGACGCGATCAGCTTGATCCCCGACAAGATCGGACGAGTGGTGCGCGACGTGGCGACGCTCGAAGCGATCGTGACCCCGTTCAACAACGATTCACGTTGACAGACGATCTTCATCGACGTTCGTCTCGCAGGTCCATGCTGATGATTCAGAAAGGAGTATAGAAAGAAACAGCAGTCTCAGAAAGGATGGACGAGTTCGGGAAAAGCACGGAGTTCGCGCTGTAGACGCGCTGGACTCAGGGCTTTGGGTACGGAAACGATCGTGGATAAGAATCCACGAGTCGCTCGATTCTGCACAACGACGGCGGATCCACGCGGCGGGGCGCGAACGGGGTGTGCACCTCTTCTGGATCGAAAGGCGAACCATCCGGAGCGTCTCCAAGAGTCATCCACGAGAATCCGAACGTGGCGACCGCGACATGTGGTGGTGCGAAGGAACCAAAGCGGACTTCGAGCAAGAGCAACGAACGAACGGCGCAAGGGACGCGAGCCCCCAGCCAACCGACACCAGAGGGTGTGAGCGGTGATCGTGCGCGATCGTGCAGGGAGTCGAACGTCAGAGACCGATGTCGCGCTCGAGCCGGTGGATCAGGTCCGCCTTGGCCGCCTCGCGATCGATCATCTTCTTGATCTTCTCGATGGCGTACAGGACCGTCGTGTGATCGCGTCCCCCGAAGTAGCCGCCGATCTCCTCGAGCGACAGCCGCGTGTGCTTGCGCGCGAGGTACATGCCGATCTGCCGTGGGTAGGCGATCGACTGGTTGCGACGCTTCGACTGGAGGTCGGAGAGCTTCACGTTGAAGAAGCGCGTCACGATCGAGACGACGTCCTGGATGGAGATCGCCGTGGTGCGCGTCGACATGCTGTCCGCGAGCACTTCGCGGGCGAGTTCGACGTTGAGAGGTTGCTTCACCAAGGACGAGTAGGCGAGGAGACGAACGACCGCTCCCTCGAGCTCGCGAATGTTCGTGGAGACGTTCTCCGCCGTGAAGTGCGCGACGTCGTCTGGGAGCGTCTGTCCGCGCAGCCGGGCCTTGTTGCGAAGGATGTTGACGCGCGTCTCGAAGTCGGGAGTACCGACCTCGACGACCATCCCCATCTTGAAACGGGACACGAGGCGCTCTTGAAGCGTGGGGATCTCCTTCGGCGGCGCGTCGCTCGTGAGCACGATCTGACGACCAAGGTTGTAGAGCGTGTTGAACGTGTGGAAGAACTCTTCTTGCGTACGCTCTTTGTTCGCCAGGAGGTGGATGTCATCGATCAGCAGGACATCGACGTTGCGGTACTTGTGACGGAACGTTGAGAGCGCGTTGTTCTCGAGCGACGAGATGAACTGGTTGATGAAGGCCTCGCACGACAGGTAGAGCATCAGCGTGCTCGGATCGCGTTCGAGGATCTGGTGGCAGACGGCTTGAAGCAGGTGCGTCTTGCCGAGGCCGACCGAGCCGTGGAGGAAGAAGGGGTTGTAGCTCTTGCCCGGAGCCTCGGCCACCGCCGAGGCGGCGGCGTACGCGAAGCGGTTGCTCGACCCGACCACGAAGTTCGCGAAGGTGTAGTCCTCGTGGAGCACCGTGTCGGACGAACGGTCGAGCGTGTCCACGAACATCGGTGTCGCGACGGACTGGGTACCCATGCTCATCGTCGTCGCGACGTCCAGCCGCGGCGGCGGTGGAGCGAGCGGATCCACGGCGAGCGAAATCGACCGATCCTCGCCGAACGCTCGACGTACGGCCAACGCGAGGATGTCGCTGTAGTAGTTGGAGACCCAGTCGCGAACGAAGAGATTCGGTACCAACAGGCGCACACCCTGGTCGCGGAGTTCTTCGAGCGTGATGTGACGAAACCAGGTGTTGAACTGCTGCGGAGTCACCAACTCCTGAACGTGAAGGAGGAACGCGTCCTCCCGTGCGGGGGCTTCTCGTTCCCCGGAGTGCGTCTCCAAATACCACCCCCCTGCGGTCTCGGCGAGGACCGCCGCCATGCGTTTTCGATCAGGGAAACCGTCGCGTCGTTCGCGGCGGGCGGGGTTGTATCGGAACTGTGTAGAGACTGTCAACGCTTCGCAGAGACCGCTCGAGAAGCGTGTGCAGAGTGGTCACGACGTACAGGGTTCGACGTCTCGGGTTGCGAGCTTTTTGAGAACGAAAAAGAAACTCACGCGAGCTTCGCTCGCGCCACCGCGACATGCAGTGCGTCGACGAGAGCCGCGATTTCTTCGCGTGTCGTCTCGGGTCCGAACGAGACGCGAAGCGTCGACGCGGCGATCGATTCGTCGATCTTCATCGCACGCAGAACGGGAGACGTCTCGATCGCACCGCTCGCGCACGCGGCGCCGGCCGAAACGCGAACGCCGAGCAGATCGAGGTTCACGAGCAACGCTTCGCGATCACAACCGGGAAACGAGACGCTGAGCGTGTTCGCGAGCGAAGCATCGATCGGCGTGTGCACGTGAGAATCGGAGAAGTGGTTCTGCAGTGCCTCACGAAGGGCGTGGCCGAGCGCGCGATGTCGTCGCGCCGTCTCTTCATGACCGAGGAGGCGGCCTTCGAGCGCCGCGGCGAAGCCGACCGCGAGCATCACGGAGGGCGTACCGGCCCGCCGGCCGAGTTCCTGCGAACCGCCGTGGAGAAGTGGTCGAAAACGTGAGAGTCGTCGCAGATACAGTGCGCCGATTCCAACGGGACCACCGATCTTGTGTGCGGATGTCGTCAACAGATCGATCGGCACTCGTTCGAGATCGATGTCGATCTTGCCGAGCGCCTGCACTGCGTCGACGTGGAAGAGGCAGGGATGCGTCGCGAGACGCGCTGCGATCTCTTCGATCGGCAAGAGCGTGCCGACCTCATGGTTCGCCCATTGAATCGAGACGAGCCGGGTGTCGTCGGTGAGCACGGCCTCGACGTCGGACGGTCGAATCCGTCCGTCGATTCCGGGTTCGATGAGCACCACATGGAAGCCGTGTTCGGCAAGTGTCTCGAGGGGGCGAAGTACGCACGGGTGTTCGATCGTCGTCGAGATCACGCGGCCGCGCTCGGCGCTGGAGAGCGTGGCGCCGAAAATCGCGGCGTTGTTGCACTCGGTTCCACCGGACATGAACACGATCTCGTCGTCGTGAGCGTGGAGCGCACGTGCGATCGTGTGGCGCGCGCGATCGAGCGCGGCGCGAGCGCGTGACCCTTCGAGGTGAACGCTCGACGGATTCCCGATCACGCCGTCGAACCAGGGGCGCATCGCCACACGCGCGGCGTGGGAGAGGGGCGACGTCGCGTTGTGATCGAGGTAGATCGAGCGGGGCCGGGTCATGCGTTCAGCACATCGAAGTAGATCTCTTCGTGACGCGTCACGCTCTTCTCGACGCTGAAGTTCCGAACCGCCCGTTCGCGCGCGGCGGTCGAGTACGTGGAACGTCGGACGGGATCGGACAGAAGGTCGATCGAGTGCGCGGCCAGGGTCTTCACGTCACAGAACGGCACGAGCACACCGGTCACGCCGGACTCGACGACCTCGGGGAGCCCGCCCACGCGGTAGCCGACCACCGGGACGCCGCAGGACATCGCCTCGAGGGCAGCGAGACCGAATGCCTCAGAGCCGCTTGGCTGCAGGAGGAGGTCGGAGCGCTTCAGCACGTCTTCCACGTTGGCGACGGATCCGAGGCGCTCGACGCGATCCGTCACGTCCAATTTGTCGGCGAGCTCCATGCAGGAAGGGAGCTCAGGTCCGTCACCGACCAGGAGGAGTCGCGCATCCACCTTCTGAACGATCAACGCGAACGCCTGGATCACGTCGAGAGGTCGCTTCACCTTGCGGAAGTTCGACATGTGGACGACGTGGAGCGGCCGCGACTCCGGCGTGTCGGCGGGACGAAAGCGGCGGGTGTCGACGAAGTTCGGGACGACGTCGATCTTCCGGTCGGTTTGGAACAACCGATACGTCTCGTCGCGCAGGAACTCGGAGACCGCGATGACGCGATCGCTGTGGCGCAGACCGAAGCAGGTGACTTCGCGGTACGCCGGATCGCTGCCGATGACCGTGATGTCGGTCCCGTGAAGTGTCGTGACCACCTTCGTTGCGGCTTCGGGCGCCATCTGGCGCGCGAGGTACGCACAGAGCGCGTGAGGGATCGCGTAGTGCACATGGAGGACGTCGATTCCATCGACCAAGAGTTCGCGCATCTTGGATGCGAGCGCGAGGTCGTACGGCGGGTACTTGAATAGAGGGTACGCCGAGACCTCCACGAGGTGGACGTGGACCCTCGACGTCCCGTGGAGACGCGGCGGCTCGGCGTACGCGAGGAAGTGGACGTCGTGGCCGCGCTCGGCCAACGCCACGCCGAGTTCGGTTGCGAGGATCCCCGAGCCGCCGTAGGTCGGGTAGCACGCGATCGCAATCCGCAGGCTCCGGTCGGTCATCACAGCATCGCCGCCGCGTTGTTCACGCGAAGCGGTCCCATCGAGAGGAAGGGTTCTCCGTGTTCGACCCCGATCAACGAGCCTGCGAACCGCATGCGAGCCTCACATTCATCGAGGAAGGTCTTGGCGGAGATTCGTGTCTCCGGTTCGGTGGAGTTCGGATCGAAGAATTGCGAACCGTACGACCGGACCGCGCGCATCTTTGCTTCAACGTCATTCGATTCGAGCGCGACGACGAAGTCGACGCGGGGCACCTCATGCGATGGATAGAACCAGATCGCACGGGCCCGATGCGGCGCGTGGTGATCGTGGCCCGCCTTCTGGATTCCACCGAGATACCACGCGGCCTTCACGATGCTCCCGGCGGCCACATGATCGGGGTGTTCGTCCTGATCGAACGGGGCGAGGAGGAGCGAGGGTCGCCGCTGGCGAAAGACGGAGATCACGGCGTCTCGCGACCGGGGATCATCGACGAGGAGGCCGTCGCCGAGGTCGAGGATGTCGATGGAGCTCGCGCCAAGCACGTCGGCCGCGGCAAGGGCCTCATCGCGGCGTTGTTCTGGAGAACCGCGCGTGCCCGCCTCACCGCGCGTGAGGTGGAGGAGCCCGACTTGGAGGCCCTCTCGCACGAACGCAGCGATGGTCCCGCCGACGCGAAGCTCGATGTCATCGGGATGAGCGCCGATCGCGAGCACGTCAACCATGAGTCGCGCCCTCGTTCTCGAGGTGGATGATGCGGTGCCGTGAGTCGAATGGGTCGAGAGCGTCCGCGAGGCGGGAGAACAGATCGAGGCCGGCCCGGGCCACGAAGGGCACGCCGTTCAACACGCGGTCTTGTGGTTTGCTGAACGGCCGTCCGGAACGTGCGACCAACGAGACTCGCCTCGCCGACACGCCGAGTCGCTCGCGCTCCTGTTCGAGCGCCTGCCGGAGCACCTTGTCGAGCGACGCGCGAAAAGAGCGCTTCAGTTCCCGCAGCGTCTTCGGAACGGGACCGCCGAACCCATCGAGCTGGATGACGAAGCGCTCGAGCGCGGCGTAGACGCCGTCTGACTCGCTCTGCAGCGCGACCACGCGCTCAGGATCGGGCAGCTCCACCTTCGCGCGAAGCACATCCTCGTCGAGGAAGAGATCCTCGTCCGAGAGGTTCAGCGCGGCGAGGGCGCGGCGGACGCGGGGTTCGACGAACGTCGCATGCAGGCGAACGTGGAACACGGGTCGCGGCGTGTCGAGCCCCTCGAACGCCTCGCGCAGTTGGAGCCAGTAGGCGAGCTCACCGGGCCCCCCCACGACCGCCGCGGTCGGCAGGACTCGAGACTGCAGAATCGGGCGGAGCGCGGCATCGGCGGAGAGCGACGTCGGATCGTTCGCGGCGATGCGGCGAATCTCGCCGGCGTCGTCCACCGCGGGGTCGAAACGTCGGCGCCGGCCGTCATCCGTCCGGAACAAGGTCGACGGCGCGTCGGTCGGAAGAGGCGCATCGAGCCCGAGGTCAGCGAGGGAGCGGGCGCCCGCGTTCAGCGCGGCGGTCATCCGCGCTGGCGCAGCGAGCTCGGCCTCGAGAACGGGAAGGACGAGGTCGGGGGCACGGCAGGGTTCGAAGAGGACGAGACCGCTCCGGGGGAACAGCGTGCGAAGCGTTCGGCCAAACCACGCCGACCACGGCTCGCCCGGCGCCGGTGCGGCGGCTTCGACGAACGGCGTCCGGAACGGGCCGTTCGGTATCGCGGAGACGAACTCGTCGAAAGCGGCGCGAACGCCATCGTCCACCACGAGGCGCGACGATGGCGAGCCGAGCGGGCCGAGCGGAGCCCTCACGCGCCGCAGCTCGGCGTCATCGGTCAGGACGTGACAGCCCTCGATCTCCGCGAGGTCGTGATCGTCCGACGCGATCCAGAAGATCGGCACGAATCGCAGTGGGGTCCGCGCGGTCAGCTCCCGGGCCAGCGCGATGGCGGATGCCGCCTTGAGCAGCGTGTAGAGCGGTCCCGTCGCGAACCCGGGCTGCTGGCCCGTCGCGACGACGAAGGTGTCGTCGTCCTCGAGCGCATCGATGTTCGCGAGCGTGGATGCGTCGGCACCGAACGCGTCCGTCATGGCACGAAGCGTTCGTGCAAGGGCGTCGCGGTGAGCGACGCGCGGCGAGATCGCCCGTGCCGTTTCGAAGGCGGCCGAGGGGCTGGTGAAGTCGCCGCCCAAACGGTCGAGGAGACGTCCTTCGCGCGCGAGGTAGCGAGCGAGCACCTCGGAACCGGCCGGCATCGCGTGGGGCGTCACGAGCACGTGTGCACTCCCTCTCCACCCCCGTCACCCCGGCCGGCGAACGCGGCCCAGATCTCGTCCCGCATCACGGACGCGGCGTCGCGGATTCCTTGCATGGGCGAAGCCCCCCGGTCGGCGGCGGTACGGTAAGCCTTCAGGATTCCGCGGGACGAAGCGACCAACAGCCCTGAACCGTGCGCGTCGAGCGCGGCGACGACGTCAGCGGCGGTGCCGCCTTGGGCACCGTAACCGGGCACGAGGATGAGCAGGTTCGGATGGGCCGCACGGATCTCGAGGAGCTCCCGCGGATACGTGGCGCCGACGACGGCGCCGACGGAAGAATAGCCGAGCCCGCCCCGCAGTTCCGCACCCCAGGAGTCCACGAGCGCGGCGACGTGGCGGTAGATCGGGCGGCCGCCAGCGAGGAGATCCTGGATTTCGACCGCGGTCGCATTCGAGGTGCGAACGAGGGCGAACGCGCCCTTTCCTGCGTCGCGGCAATAAGAAAGGAAGGGCTCGATGGAGTCGCGGCCGAGGTAGGGACTCAGGGTGACGGCATCGACGTCGGCTTCGGCTTCCTGCGCGACCGGGCCGAAGTGTCCCTCGGCATATGCCTCGGCCGTGCTTCCGATGTCGCCGCGTTTGATGTCCCCCACCACGATGAAGCCGCGTTCCCGCGCGGCTCGAACCGCCGCGACATAGGCTCCGATCCCGGGCACCCCGAGAGCCTCGTAGAACGCGATCTGGATTTTGACCGCCGGGACCACGCCGACCAGGCCGTCCAGGACGCGCTCGCCGAACTTGCGGAATGCGCTCGCGAGGCGCCGTGGACTTCGCCCGGCGCGGCTCTCTTCGGCGGTCGAGAGGAGGCCGGGCCGAGGGTCGAGACCGGCGATCACGGGACAATGCAGCCGGCGAGACCGCTCCACGGCGCGATCAGCAAAAGAGACAAGGGTCATGATAAGCCAGTCAACCTAAGAAAGTTGGACAACATTATGGGTCCGTCGGGGGTCAGGAACGACTCCGGGTGGAACTGGATCCCAAAGGTGAGCGTGGAACGATCCTCCACCGCCATGATGGTCTGATCCTCCGCACGAGCCGTGACGCGCAACCGCGCGGGCAAGGTCGACTCATCGATCATCAAGGAGTGGTACCGCGCGACGGGGCAGGGTGATCGGATGCCCTCGAACACTCCGGCGCCCTCGTGCGAGATCGGGGAGATCCGACCATGCATCGGATGAGTCGCTCGTACGATTCGACCGCCGAAGGTGCTGGCAAGACACTGATGTCCGAGGCAGACCCCGAGAATCGGACAGACCCCGAGAAAGAGCCGGATGGCGTCGCAAGAGATGCCGGCGTCCGCTGGACGCCCCGGCCCCGGAGAGATGATGACCGCCTCCGGCGAGAGAGCCTTCAGCTCCTCGGCGGTCGTCGCGTCATTCCGAACGACGACGGGGCGCCAGCCCAGCGAACCGACGAGCTGGACCAGGTTGTAGGTGAACGAGTCGTAGTTGTCGATGAACAGGATCACGGCGCGCATGCAAGCGCAGCGCGCCGGCTAGAGCAACGCCGCAGCGACGTGGTCCGCGACCTCGATTCCCTGTCGGGTCAATCGAAGGCATCTCGATGTGCGTCGGATCAACCCATCGCGTTCGAGAGACACCAGCGCCTCCCCATCGAGGGCATCGATTCCGCGACCGTACCGGCGACGAAGGCGAGCCTCGGAAATCCCGGACCGGGTGCGCAGCCCGAGCATCACCGTCTCCCGCAACGACCGGAGAGGCGAAAGATCCTCTTCCTCCTCGGTGGGATCGGATCCGGCCTCGAGCCGCGCGCACCATGTTTCGAGTTGCGTGGCGTTTTTGCGACGGATTCCACCGACGTAGCTCACCGCGGATGGGCCGACACCGAGCGAAGGTTGATTCCGCCAGTAGGTCAGGTTGTGCAACGATCGCGCACCGGGCTTGGCGTAGTTCGAGAGTTCGTAGTGGGCCCACCCCGCGTCCATGAGCGTCCTGCGAATCGTTCGGAACATCTCGAGTTCGAGGTCCTCGGACATCGGCTCGAGCCTCCCCCACGTCCGCGCACGATCGTAGGCGGTTCCGGTTTCGTAGGTCAGTCCGTAGGCGGAGACATGGTCGGGTGCGAGCTCTACGACCGCGTCCAGATCGCGTTGGAGACTCGCAAGGGACTGACCGGGGACACCGAAGATCAGGTCGAGATTCACCTGGGGGATCCCCGCAGACCGGAGTCGATGAACGGCGATCCGCGTGTCGTCCGGCGCGTGTCGGCGGCCGAGCCTCCGCAACACGTCAGGATCGAAGCTCTGTGCGCCCAAGCTGACCCGAGTGACGCCGCCCCGGGCAAGGTGATCGACCCGAGGGGAGTCGAGATCTTCGGGATTCGCCTCGATCGACGCTTCGACGCATCGCTCCAGATTCAGGTGGCGGCGCAGAAGAGAGAAGAAACGCTCGAGCTCAGTGCCGGTGAGCGCGGTTGGGGTACCCCCACCGATGTAGAGGGTACGGACCCCCATCCCGTGGGCACGACGCGCGAGCTCGCGATCGAGGTTCTCGAGGTAGCGCGTGGCTGACGCGTGAAGGCGACGAACGACGATGGCGAAGTCACAGTACGGGCAGCGCCGGTGGCAGAAGGGGCTGTGGACGTAGATCGCGCGAGCGAGACGGCTTCTCTCGCGATCAGTCGGCACCGCCATGGGAGAGGATTGCATTCAGCTTCCGCAACGCCTCGTTCTGAAGTTGACGAACCCGTTCGCGTGTGAGTCCGAGGCGCACCCCGATCTCCTTCAGCGTCATCGGCTCGCCAGAATCGAGTCCGAATCGTAGCCGCAAGATCTCGCGCTCGCGGTCATCGATCTCCTGAAGGAGCTCGCGGATCTTGCTGAGCTCCGCCTGATTCAGAACGATTTCGTCCGGCGCGACAGCGGCTTTGTCCTCGATCGTTTCGGTCAGATGAACCGAATCCTCCTGGTTGAAGGACTGGCAGACCGACGAAGACGACATCTCCGCGCGTTCGACGGCACGCACGCCGGCCGGGCGCATCCCGAGGGCTTCGCACAGCTCGTGCTCGCTCGGGAGGCGTCCATGCTTCTCGGCCAGCTCCTGGCGGGCCTTTTTCCACTTCCCGATCAGCTCGACCATGTAGGACGGGATGCGCACCGTCTTGCCGGTGTTGATCAGCGCGCGTCGAATCGACTGCCGGATCCACCAGGTCGCGTACGTAGAGAAACGACAATCTTGCGCCGGATCGAACCGTTCCACCGCTTTGAGGAGTCCGACGTTTCCCTCTTCGATCAAGTCGAGAAGAGCGAGACCGCGATTCGCGTAGTTCTTCGCGATGCTCACGACCAAGCGGAGGTTCGCGCTGATCATGTGCTCGCGGGCCTGGCTGCTTCCGCTCCGAATGAGGTGCGCAAGCTCCTTCTCCTCGGCCGCGGTCAAGAGCGGGACGCGGTTGATCTCCTTCAGGTACGTTTCGAGAACCAATTCGGAAGCGATGATTCGAGCCTCCACGACAGAGAGTCCGACGGGTCGAAGAACGCGTCCGGTTTTTCGTCCAGGCGGCGCGTGGATCTTGAAGGGCGTTGACGAAAGCGGCGGCGCGGGACGTGACGCACGTTTCCAGGAGCGCCCGATGCTTGATGCTCGTCGACGGGATGTGGTATGCCGCAGAACCCCCGACACGGATCATGACGATACTGGGCAGCGTGGCGGACGGCACCGAGAGAGGCGAGGTCATGCGTGGATCGACACCAATCGAGGCGATTGTCGCCGAGCCGGCGTTCGCTCAGGCGTTCGCGGTTCGGGCGGCAGGGTTCCTCGAGTACCTGAACTTGCTCCTGCATCGAGACACCGGTGATTGGCTCAAACGGCACTATGTCGAGCTCGTGAACCGAGCCCACGACACCGAGACGCTCCTCGACGATTTCGGCGCGCGCAACAACAAAGCATTTTGCCACGTCACCGAGCTCGTCGCGTCGTTGCGAGGATTCGGAAAGGCGGCCGTTTCGCTGAAGCACCTGATCAGCCGATTCGCGAGCTACGACGTTCAACTGGAGCCGTCGCTCTCGAGCGCCTTCTTCGCGGAAACGGATCGAACGAACCGATTCCTCAACCGCTCGATCCTCGCTCTCATCCGTGCGATCCACCAGGAGCTTGCGGCGATCGGAATCCCGATTCCGGAAGGTGTCCGAGACGACCGGACCGTGCGTGACGAGGCAAACCGCCAACAGCTTCCCCACAACATCGATGAGGAAGACGTCGTCGACGAGGAGACGAAGATCGCTGAGGTTGCATCCCTCTACCTTCGAGCGATCGAACGGTTTGGCTGGGCCGGCGACTCCGTGGTCGAAAGCGCAGGAGAGCTGCGGACTTATGTCCTGAAGAACCTCGACGAGGAAC
This sequence comes from uncultured Phycisphaeraceae bacterium, assembly GCA_964649825.1. Classification (GTDB taxonomy): domain Bacteria; phylum Planctomycetota; class B15-G4; order B15-G4; family JADJEK01; genus CAZYQW01. Next base: position 26,896 of record CAZYQW010000064.1, read on the forward strand.
GCGCCCGCTTCTTTGAGGCCTTGGTGCATAGCCTGCAATCGAAGTACGACACCTACATCAAGTCGACGGCGATCGAGGCGCGGACCCCGTCGCTCAAGCGCCTGCGTGGACACATCTCGATGTCGCTGCACTTGCTGGAAATGGGCACGGACCTCGTGCACTTCTATGTGCGACACGAGAACGACGTGCGGTCGGAAGCGATCAAAGCCAGGATTGCAGACCTGATCGACAAGACCTCGGTTCTCGACCGGGCCGCCAACTACGCGTTCCTGTTCGCGGCGCGCATTCTGCGCGAGGGCCGAGCCCTCGCCGAGGAGTCGCTGCGTTCGTTCGTTCGGGTTCAGAGCCTCTCGCTGGAAATCCCGTCGCGCGAAACACTCCACGCGCGACCCATCTCCCTCATCGTGAAGATCGCACATCAATACAACACCCGGGTCGAGATGGAGATGGACGGGGAAGTCTGCAATGCCGCGTCTCTGATGGAGATCATCATGCTCGTCGGAAATCACGCCGACTCTCGGACGGTGACTTTCCGTGGCGAGGCGCGCCCGTTGAGTGATTTGCGGACTCTGTTCGACCATGGATTGGGGGAAGCGGGTCTAGAATCGCTACCGGAAAGCCTAAACTACCTCAAGTAGACCCCGGTGAGGCCGGAGGGTGGTGTTCGAGCCATGATCTGGGCCATTTTCAGCGACGTTCACTCCAACCTGCCGGCGCTCGACGCAGTCTTGAGTGCGATCGATCGGATCCGGCCGGATCGAGTCCTTTGCCTCGGAGATCTGGTCGGATACGGCCCCCACCCGCGACAGGTTCTGGATCGTGTGCGCGAGCTCGGATGTCCGGTCGTGGCGGGAAACCACGACCTCGCCGCGATCGGTCGACTGGATACCTCCTGCTTCAACGTGTTTGCGCGGCAAGCCGTGAAGTGGACGAGCGCTGAGCTGCGCGAGGAGGATCGGGTTTTCCTGGCCGGCCTTCCGCTCACGTGGGAAGACGGTCCAATCGCAGCCGTTCACGGCACGCGGGATGACCCCGCGGAGTTCTACTACCTCCAGACGGTCGAACACGCGGCGGCGTTGTTGGCCGAGCAACCAACGTTCTTGGGTGTTTTCGGACACACCCATGTTCCTCTTGCGTTCGTCCTTCGCTCGAACGCGGTCACTTTGACCTTTGCCAGCGAGATCGATCTGTCCAGTGCGGAGAAGGCGCTCGTGAACGTGGGGAGCGTTGGGCAACCCCGGGATGAAGACGCACGCGCCGCGTTCGTGACATTCAACGACACGGCGAAAGAGGTCGCGATCCATCGAGTGGCGTACGATATCGACGCCGTCGCACGGGATATTCTGGAGTCTGGACTCCCCCAAATTCTCGCCGATCGTCTTCGATTTGGCGTGTAACCCCGCCTCGTTCAGCATCGTTTGGCGCATCGAGGCCCACGAAGTAGTGCTGGGATGCATCGGACCGCCGAAGCAGCGACGCGCTGGTTTTCGGCGGTGGCCAGAGGTAGCGTAGCGGGCGCAGCAACGAAACGGATGTCGCCGGAATGGCGGCGAGAGTGAAGGAGTTGGCGATGGAGCGTCGGTTGAGCCGTGGGTTGGAGGCTCTTCTTGGCAAGGGCGGGTTGCAGGTAGCGGCGAACAGCCAGTCCGTTCAAACCGTGCCGGTTTCGGCGGTGATGCCCAACCCCCACCAGCCCAGACGAGACTTCGATGAAACGCAACTTGCGGAGCTCAAAGGGTCCATCCAACGAGATGGGCTTCTGCAACCGATCGTCGTGCGTCGGACCGATTCGGGCTATGAGTTGATCGCGGGCGAGCGGCGACTTCGCGCATGCCGCGCTCTCGGGATGCAGAACATCCCCGCTCTGGTTCGTTCGGTCGAACACGACCAACAGCTCGTCCTGGCCCTCGTCGAGAACATTCAGCGAAGCGACCTCAACGCGGTGGATGAGGCGATCGCGTTTCGCCACCTTCAGGAGGGGTTTGGACTCACTCACGACGAGATCGCACACCGCGTGGGAAGGAGCCGGGTCTCGATCACGAATACCCTGCGTCTCCTCGAGCTTCCTCCGGTTGCGCTGACCGCTGTTTCACGTGGAACGTTGAGCGCCGGCCACGCGCGGGCTCTTCTGCCTTTGGGTTCGAGCCCAAACTTCGAGAAGTTCCTGAATCGGATTCTCGAGGAAGGCCTCAGTGTTCGTCAGACCGAGCGAGTCGTTCGCGAACTGATCGACGGTTCCGAATCGTCTCAGCCGGCGCCCGGCGAACCACAGCATCCCGAGACGCGACCAAGTCCTCGGCGAATGCCGGCACTCGAGGATCTGGAGGACCGCCTCCGCGCCCGCTGGGGAGTCCTGGTTCACGTTCGTGCCAGTCGTCGCGGCGGTGAAGTCTCCTTCCGCTGTTCTTCGCGCGAGGAACTCAACAACCTCATCGAACGACTCGAGTCCGCTCTTTGGAAGTCGGGGCCGTCGATCCAGACCGAACAAGAGGAAGGTGAGCGGAGCCGGGAAGAGGAAGAGGGCGAGTTCGTCGTCTGAAAGGCAGACCGTCGTGAACGTCGGCGGGCAGCGCAACGGATCGCAGCATCGTTGGGTGACGCCGCCGCCCGTGCGCCTCGTACGAGAGGCGCGTCGGATTCGAGTCCTCGTCAGCGGATTTCGGCGAGCCCCGTACCCTCTTGCAAGCCCGTCACCGCAAGCGGCTCCTGCAGGCGAGCCTCCCCCTCGACTGGATCGCGCGTCGACGCCTGCTTCAGGATGTCCAGCCCTGCGGTGACCATCCCGAAGACCACCTCTTCGGTGTCCTTGCGAGGCGAGTCCTCGAGGTAGATCGCAATCCGCGGCTTGGCCGTCGCTTCCAGCAAGCCGAGCGGGGCGCGGAAGAAGCTGACCGCCCCGGCGTAATGCGACAGGTTGTTTCGGTCGGCGACTTTTCCTTGGGCCAGGTCCGACGGTTTGTCCGCCTCGTGTTCGCCGTCCGTGTCGTGATCGTGCTCCGTCGCGTCGGACCCGCCTTCTTTCGTCGGAAGGCTCAACAGGATGTAGCGATCGCGTTGCGCCTCGTCGAAGGAGCCGGCGGTCAAACCCTCGGTGCGAAGAAGGTCCAGGAAAGCGCGGGTCGCGGCCGGAGCCCGGTCCGGATAAAGACCAATGGTGACGTCGCCCAGCGAAGTGGACAAGGTGACAGAATGATCGGATCCCGGGTCCGGGTTCTTCTCCGGAACCTGATGAGCCGCAGTCCAGCTTTTTTCGGCTTGGATATCCGCAAGGAGCTTCGGAACCGTGTCGCCCACGTTGATCGGATGATCCGCAAACTCGGCCTGAAGCCGCGTCACCAGACCCTCTGCCTTGTCTAACTCCTTGTCAGAAAAAGATCTGAGAGCGCTGGTGTAGATTGCCCAAGGCTCTGCACTGGTACCCTGGACCGGACCCGCCAGGTCGATCTCGGGCTGGATCATCAGGGGCTGGGCAGGGTCGAGGATCGCGTTCCAGCCGGCGGCTTCCGTAGACTCTTCGCGATGCTGGATGAACAAGACCAGACCAACAATCGCGACGGCCAACGCGAAGACGCCGATGACGCGGCCGCGGTTCTTGTCCCAGAACCCCGCCGAAAGCGGGGATTGACTCAACGGCACTGACTTCGGGATGGCCATCGTCGGCTCCATGCGCGGGTGATCGCGCCAGATGAGGTCGTTCTCGAAAAAGGGCGACTATTGTAGTCACGGAGTCAGGCCACAGGGCAACCTTTCGGAAACTGAGCGTGAGCAGAAAAGAGGTCGTCGGCGCCTGTCCTGCATGCGCAACCTCGATCGGTTGGCGCGATCTTTCTCATGACGGCATCCTTCATGGTCGGCAGACGTCGCAAGGAGGCCCGTACTTCACGATCGCGTGCCCCGCGTGCGGACTGGTCTTGAGGGCAGAGGGGGGCGTCGGACGCATCTACCGATTTGCGTCGATCGCGAGAGGGAGTCACGCGCGACCGTCACGATGGGGGAGATGGCTGGATCTCCTTTTCGGTGCCTACGAACCGGTGTTTCGGCCTCCGCCAGTGACCCCCAGGACGGGCCACGATTCACGGGCGCGGTCGGAGGCGACCCGACGAGATGGAACGCCGCGCTACAGCGCGCGCGTCCGCCGGAGCTTCCATGTCCTCGGTCTTCGCGCCGACGCGCGCGCGCCGGACGTGAAGCGCCGGTATCGCCAGTTGGCCAAGGAGTGGCATCCAGATCGATTCTCTCGGTCCTCCGAGGTCGAGCGTGCGACGGCGGAACGTCGGTTCATCGAGATCGCGGCCGCGTACGAGGAGATCGTCGGCGACGAGCAATTCCTCCGGGATCAAATGCATCGAAGCGATCGCGCCACATGAAGCGAGGGGTTTTCGGAGGTTCGCAGCCACGGTACCATACCGCCGCACTGCGTCTCGGTTCACGGAGTCCTCCGCGATCATGGTAGCGACATCGCTGGAACACCCGACCCTGGTCCTGAACCGGCACTGGACCGTGGTAAACGTTGTTTCGGTGCGTCATGCGTTGACTTTGGTCTGTCGAGACGCGGCTCGCGTCATCGCACCCGAGACGTACGAGATTCATGACATCGATTCGTGGGCGGCACAGGCCGTCGGTGCGAACGACGTCAGCATTCGAATGGTCTCGGGCGCCATCCGGGTCCCCGAGGTGATCGTTCTCATGCGGTACGAGAAACCGCCTCGCCGTCACGTGCCGTTCACGCGCCGGAACCTCTACCGCCGGGACCACTACATGTGCCAATACTGCGGAGCTCGGCCAGGAACCGAGAACCTTTCGATCGAGCACATCGTACCCCGTTCGATGGGGGGGCCGACCTCGTGGACGAACTGCGTGCTCGCGTGCCTCCGGTGCAACGTGAAGAAAGGCAGTCGAACCCCGGAGCTCGCCGGCATGAGGCTCTTGCGTCAGCCGCGTAAGCCACGGTGGATTCCGCAGGTCACGCTCCCCGACGGCATCGTCAAGACGTCCTGGTCGCAGTTCGTGTCGGACCGCTATTGGGAAGTCGAGCTGACGGACTGAGCCGCCGTCCGTACCAAGTCCGAGAAAGCCAATGCGAGGGAACTCCCCAACGATGAAACGCTACGTCACGAGCCTCTTCTGCTGCATGCTCCTCGGCACCGCGGTCTGGGCCGATATCGTTCACCTCAAGGACGGTCGCAAAGTGGAGGGGACCGTCGTCGAACAGAGCGACCAGAAGGTGGTCGTTCAAACCAAGTTCGGCATGAGCGAGTTCATGGCCTCCGAAGTGGCGAGAGTCGAAAAGAAGGCCACGCCCGAGGAAGAATTCAAGACGCGCCGAGAAGCGGCCGAGGGCGACGCCGACGCGCTGTATGAGCTCTATTTGTGGGCGAAGGCGCAGGGGTTGAAGAGCGAGCCAACGCGAGTTCTGCGCGACGTCATCAAAGTCGATCCGGACCACGAGAACGCGAGGAAGCTCCTCGGCTACGAGCGCTACGACGGCGTCTGGCTCACCGAGAAGGAAGTGGAGAAGCGAAAGGCGGACGCCGAACGCAAGGAGAACGAGGCAAATGGCCTCGTGCTCTACAAAGGTGAGTGGATCGATCGCGCCGAGAAGGAGAAGCGCGAGAATGAAGCGAAGGGCCTGACGCTCATCGATGGTGAGTGGGTCAACAAGAAGGACGTCGAGCGGAAGCAGAAGGAAGCCGAGCAAAGTCGGCTTCGCGCCGAGAACCTGGCGAAGGGTCTCTACGAGGTCGAAGGCAAGTGGGTGCCGAAGTCCGAGGCGGAAGCGTACTACGCCGACCTGAACAACCCGTACGTCGCGGAGGGAGAGCATGTCTACCTCCACACGAACAACGGAATCGACTTCGGCGACAAGATGCTGATCGAAGCGGAAAGCGCGTACCGCCGCGCACGCGACTTCTTCGGTGCCGAACCGCGGTCCGAAGACGCCAAGCTGCGGATCTTCGTGACGCGGAACCTCGAGGACTACAACCGCCTCGGCACCAACTTCAACGCAGACGAGCAGTCCTCGAACTTCTACGTCTTCGCGAGTCCGTGGCTCGGTGACAACGAGCAGGGCCTCGATCTCGTGACCGTGACGCAGTACAACCAGAGCAACGACCTGACCGCGGTCTACGTCGCTCATGCAACCGTCGAGCAGTTCGTGCGCCGACTGATCGGCCCGACCGCGGCGGACCCGGCCCCGCGTTGGTTCATCGACGGCGTATCGGCCTACATCTCGCGGTTCCAAAACGCGAACTACTACGGTTGGAGCCGCAATCGCCTCATCGAGACCGGCGGTGTCTTGAAGCTGAAGACGCATTTCGGGAGCTATCTGCCGCACGAGCAGCAGATCCTGGGCGGCGGAGTCCTCGTTGCTTGGCTGAAGAGTGACCGGTGCCCCGACGATGTCCGGAAGGAGTTCGCCGAGGCGGTCGCCGCCGTGAACGACGGCAAGAAGGTGCAGAAGACGTTCCGTTCGTTCGAGAAGGTCCTGATGAAGAACGAAGACGCGTTCCGCGACTTCGCGGAGCTGTGAAGCGACCGCGCTCGAAGCGGATGGATCGTCGGAGCTGAAATCCCGTTGGCTCGCACGAGGTTGTGTGCCGAATCGGCACATCCGACCGTTCGGTCCGGACCCGGCCGGGCGGTGGTTCGAGAACGTCTCGAGGGAACGCGATAAACCATTCTCACGATGCGATTTGCGCGGCCTTGTGCGCCGTGGCTCGCGCGCTTGGCCATGCATCCTCATGAGTTTGGCATCACCGTTGCGGCTAAGCCCAAGCCCTGGACCCCCGAAGAACCGCGTGCGGACGGTGGGGTGCTCCGGATCATGAAACTCATTGCGGAGGTCGAGATGAACCCATTCCTACGTGTGAGCTCTCTGGCGTGGATCGCCGGGACGCTCCTGTTCGCACCCCGGGTCGATGCTCAACAGACGCGCGTCGATCGCCTGCTTCCGGCCGACACGCTGTTTGCGATCTCCGTGGATGACCACGAGGCCTACCAGGCATCGCTCGCGAACATGCCGCTCACCAAGATCATGGCGGACAAGGAAGTGCAGACCTTCCTCGAGAAGCCGACGGAGATGATCGCCGGGGCGATCGGCAAGCTCAGAGCAGAGATCCAAAAGCAGGAGGGGTTCGAGAACTTCGAGCTGTCGTTCGACGATCTCACCGCTGGCACCTACGGACGCATGTTCTTCGCCCTGACGCACATCGCGATGCCGGATCCGCAGGCCGGACGCAACTTCCCCGACATAGGGCTCGTCGTCGGGATCGAGGGCAAGGCGGGAACCCCCGATTGGCAGGGACTCGTGAAGGACCTGATCGGCCGTGGCGCCAAGAACTCGGGCATGGAGCTCGGCTTTCGTCCGGCGAGCAAGGACGGCATCGATTACGAGGAGCTTGTGGGCGGCGGCACGGATCGTCCGCCGGTGCTGATGGCGAAGGCCGGGAAGCTGCAACTCTTCTCGTTGAGCCACGAGTCGTTGAAGGCCGTGATGACCCAGGCGATGGGTGGGGCCGCTGGCAAGGCGCTCGCCGACCACGCCGCGTATCAGCTCGCGCAGAAGAACGTCGGCATCGACAGCCCGGCGGCGACTCGCGTCTACATCAACACGAACCTCGGTCTGCGGACGCTCGCCGAGGGGATCAAGCTCGCTCTCGCGATGGAGAACGAGACGGAGTACGTGCCGCTCGTCGACAAGATCCTCGACAAGTCCGGACTCCTCGCGATGCAGTCGATCGCCGCGGCGTCGGTCGCCAAGGACGGCGTGGCGTGGAGCCGTAGCTGGATGGGGATCCAGGGCGAGCGGAAGGGTCTGCTCGCGCTCGCGGCGAATTCCGAGATCGACCTCGGAATCCTCGATCTCATCCCGAAGAACGCGTCGAGTTTCGGGATCATGCAAGCCGACTTCGGTGGCTTCTACGACTTCGTGATGGACGTCGTGAAGACCGTCGATGAAGAGGCGCATCAGGAGATCAATGGGATGATCGATGGCTTCGGCGCGCAGCTCGGAGGTGACAAGCCGCTGAGCTTGCGCAACGATATTCTCGGCAACATCGGTCCTCAGATCGGCTTCATCCAGCCGCAGTCGAGCAACCCGATGATGCCCTCGTTCCTGCTGATGGCGCAGGTCAAGAACGAGGCGACGGTCGTCGGCGGTCTGACGAAGCTCTTGACCTTCGGCAGCGAGATGAGCCAAGGCGAGTTCTCTCTCAAGAGCTCCACGTACAAGGATGTCGAGATCCATCAGATCGAGGTCGGGGCCGAGATGGGAATGCCCATTGCGCCGTGTTTCGCGGTCATCGACCAGCAGCTCTGCTTGTCGCTTTCGGTTGGCGATCTGAAGCGCCACATCCGTCGCACCGAGCGGACGGAGGAGAGCTCGATCAAGGAGAACGAAGACTTCCAGCGCTTCTTCTCGAAGCTGCCCCAAGAGGCCAAGCTCCAGACGCTGTCCTATACGGACGTCAAGTACTCGATCGAGAGCGGCTACAGCAGCCTGGTGATGGCGCTCCCCATGATCACGATGGCCGCCGACTTCGAGCTCCCGATCGACATGGCGCTTCTCCCGACGCAGGAGACGATCACCGAGCACCTGTTCGGTTCGCTCAACTACTCCATGGAGAAGGAAGGCGGTGTCGTCAGCGAGGGGTACGGCCCATTCGGAGGCGAGGTTCTCGGTATGCTCGCGGGCGGCGCCATCGGAGGCCTCGCGGTCTGGGGCGCGCAGGAGATGGATTCGCAGTCTGTGTCGCGCGTCGCCCCGGCGCCGGTACCGGTCGAGGAAAGCCCGGCGGACCAGGTTCGCTACGACCTCTCCAACCTGAAGGCCGCGATCACCATCTACCGGCTCCAGAACGACCAGCTCCCCGTTGCGTTGTCGGACCTCCTCGAGCCGTCCGAAGCCTATCCGCAGGGCTGTCTCGGATCGGACTCGATCCCGCAGGATCCGTGGGGAAACACCTACCGCTATCAAGTCCGTGGTTCCGGCTACGCACTGTGGTCGATCGGCGCGAACGGAACCGACGACGGCGGGCAGGGTGACGACATCCTGGTCGAGAAGAAGTAGGCGCGATCCGTTCGTCTCGACCCGCTCGGCCGGGGTGGGGGCCATCATGGTCCGCCACCCCGGTCTCGTCACTTCGCGACCCGTTGCCGAGGCACCTTTGAATCGAGGGACATGCTGCTGGTAGGCTGGGGCGACTCTGGAGCCTCCTGAGATGTCCATGTTCAGCCGACTGAACGGTCTACGAAGCACGATTCGATCGGGAGCCAGCGCCCGGCTGCTCGCGGTCCTCCTTGGCGGCACGCTCAACCAGAAGGTGATCGCGTTCCTCGGCGTCATCATCATCCTCGGCAGCTTCTACTACCTGCTCGTTCACGTGTGGGCGCCGCTCCTGCTCGGCACCATCGGGGGAGTCTTCATCTACCTCGCCATCAAAGACTACGAACGCTCCTCCCGCATGTGACGTCGGGCCCGCGCCGCCTCCGAGATCGAGTCCTCCCGCCGCTCGTCTCCACGTTCGGACCGAGCGTCGTGCGGGCGATCGGTTCGACTTGGAAGGTGACGCGCGTCGGCTTCGATCCATTCCACGCACGCCGGCAAGGGGGAAGCGAGCGGTACATCGTGACTCTGTGGCACAACACGCTGTTCCCGCTCGCGTACGTTCATCGCAACGAAGGTGCGACCGTGCTCGTCAGCCGGCACGGTGACGGGGAACTGATCGTGCGCGCTCTGAACGGCCTCGGGTTCTCCGTCGCGCGTGGTTCAACGACGCGCGGCGGCGCGGCGGGATTGCGCGAACTCGTCCGCGTGGCGCGGCGAGGAGCCGGAGACCTCGCCGTGACCCCCGACGGACCGAAGGGACCGGCGAGGAGGGCGCAGCCGGGGATCGCCTACCTGTCCGCACTCACCGGGTTTCCCATCCTCCCGCTCGCGCTCGTCTCGGACCGCGCCTGGCGCTTTCGCTCCTGGGACCGCTTCCAGGTGCCAAAGCCGTTCGCCCGTGTCGTCGTCGTGGCCGGCGAGCCGATCCGCGTCGAACGAGCGGGCCTCGAGGAGCGGATCGGCCCGACGCTCGCCGCGTACGAGGAGGCGATGGGGCGCGCCGAAACGAAAGCGCGCGCGTTGCTCGAGGGGACGGAGGCGACCGCGTGGAAGCGACCCTGAGGATCGGCACCGCGGGCTGGTCGTATCCGGATTGGAACGGCGTCGTCTTCCCCAAGCGCGTGCCGACCGGGTTCGATCCGCTCCGTTACCTTGCGGCCTACGTGGACGTGATCGAGATCAACAACACCTTCTATCGGGCGCCGCCGGCGAGAGTCAGCGAGCGCTGGGCCCACGCGGTGGAGGGCCTCGACGACTTTCGCTTTACCGCCAAGCTCTACCGCGGCTTCACGCACGCCCCGCCGCTCGAATGGAACCGAGGCGACGTGGACTCCTTTCGCGACGGCGTCCGGCCGCTCACCGACGCGGGTCGCCTCGAGGCGTTGCTCGCGCAGTTCCCGTTCTACTTCGACGCGAGCCCCGAGAACCTCGATCACATCCACCGGATCGCGGAGGCGTTCGCCGTCGCGCCGCTCGTGGTGGAAGTCCGACACCGCTCGTTCCTCGCTCCGGCCGTGCTCGACTGGTTCCGCACCCGCGCGATCTCGTTTTGCAACGTCGACCAGCCGCTCGCCCGCACCTCGATCGAGCCCGGCGCGCACGTCACCGGGTCGATCGGCTACTTCCGTCTGCACGGACGGAATCGCGACGCGTGGTTCTCGCCCAGCGCCGGCCGGGACGAGAAGTACGACTACCTTTATTCCCGGCGCGAGCTCGAGTCGTGCGTCCCGTGGATCCATCGTCTAGTCCAAGAGACCTCGATGACGTTCGTGGTGGCGAACAACCACTTTCTTGGCAAGGGCGCCGTGAACGCGCTCGAGTTGAAGGCGCTTCTCCAGGGCACCCCGGTCGATGTGCCCGACGCGCTTGTGGCCGCCTATCCACGACTCGCCCAACTCGACACCAACCAGGACGGATCGTCGTGAAGAACCACCATGTGCAGATCATCGAGCCGGACATCGCCGAGCGAATCCGTGCGCAGCTCGAGGCCGACGGATTCAGCATGGGAATCGCCCCCTACGCCCTCTATGAGGCGGTTGGAACTGACGTTAGGGCGACGTACTACGGAAAAAGAAAGAAGTTCTTGATCCAGGGACCCGGCACGGACGGGCTGGTTCTCCGCCTGCGGGAGCTCCTCGGGGCCGAGTCCGACGCGGCCGCCGAGGATCCGGACGCCCAGGTGAAGGAACCGACGATCGGAAGCGATGAGTCGGGAAAGGGCGACTACTTCGGCTCGCTCGTGGTGGCCGGCTGCCTGGTCCGCCCCGAGGATGTCGTCTGGCTGCGGGAAACGGGGATCCGCGACTCGAAGCTCGCGAGCGACGTGGCGATCGCCATGGCGGAGGGGATCATCCTGAATCGGCTCGAGACCGCGGTGGTCGAGCATGAACCGGAGGAGTACGGCCGCCTGCATCGTGAGTGCAAGAACGTGAACGTCATCCTCGGCCGGATGCACGCCGAGGTGATCCGACGCTTGTCCTGCCGGGCGAAGGGCTGCCGCCGCGTGCTGGTCGATCGCTTCGGCTCGGAGGAATACGTGCTTCGCGCGCTCGGGGAAGATGGGACCGGCCTTCGCGTGCGACAGATCCCACGCGCCGAGAAGAACCCCGCGGTGGCGGCGGCGTCTTTCCTCGCGCGCGCTCAGTTCGTCCGTTCCCTGGCCCGACTCTCGGACCGCGTGGGAGTCGACCTGATCCCGGGCGCGTCGGCCGAGGTCGAGAACGTGGCGCGCAAGGTCTTCGCGGTCGGCGGCGAGCCGCTCCTCGCTCAGGTTGCGAAGATGCACTTCAAGACCACCGAACGGATCGTCCCGGGTCGGATCGACCCGTGACGGAGCCGGGCGACCGCGCCTCGTTCCCGATCCCCCCTCCGCGGCGGTCTCCCTCGTCCGCGCTGCGCTGGGTCCTCGTGTTCTATGGAGCGCTGACCGCGATCGGCGTCGGGTTGATGGCCTGGCTCGTCGACGGATGGACGGCCGCCCTCGGCGCGCCGAGGGTCTCGGTTGCGTACGCCGTGCTCATCGGCGCCGCGACCGCGATCGCCGTCATCCTCGTCACAGACCTCGTCCTCGACCGCTGCGAGTGGTCGGATCGGTTGAAGAAGAGCGTCCTCGAGCTGCTCGGGCCCATGACGCCGCTGCGTGCGGTCCTGATCGGGGTTTCTTCCGCGATCGGGGAGGAGATCCTGTTTCGCGGGGCGCTCCAGCCGGTGCTGGGTCTTTGGATTACGTCACTCCTGTTCGGCCTGCTCCACGGCCTGGGAGACCGGCGGATGGTCGGATGGACCCTATTCGCGATCGCGGCCGGGGTGCTGTTCGGAGGACTCGCCCTCGTCACGGGCGGCGTCCTCGCCCCGATCGTCGGACACGCGGTCATCAATGCGACCCAGCTCTGGCGGCTCTCGGGAGAGGCTCGGGAATCCGCGACCGTTGATGTCGACCGGTGGGCTTGATAGGATCTTCCCAGGTCCGTAACACCCCGGCAAAGTCTCGAACCCCAGAGCGCCGATGCAGTCCGCCGAGGAGATGCCCGCGAGCAGCACGATCCAGTCGTTTGCGGGGCGTGATCTCATTTCGATGCGCGATCTGAAGAGCGAGGCGATCGTCCACATCCTCGATCTGGCCGAGAGGTTCGAGAAGACGGACCGCCCGCTCCTGACCGGGAAGATCCTGGCGAACCTCTTCTTCGAGCCGTCGACTCGGACGCGGCTGTCGTTCCAGGCCGCGATGGGCCGGCTCGGAGGCACCAACATCGGCTTCGATGACTCCGCGCTCTCGTCGGTGTCGAAGGGTGAATCGCTCTCCGACACGATCCGCGTCGTCGAGAACTACTGCGACATCTTCGTCATCCGCCACCGCTTCGAGGGCGCGGCCCGCCTCGCGGCCGAGTCGACGTCGCTGCCGGTCATCAACGCGGGCGACGGCTCGAACCAGCACCCGACGCAGACGTTGCTCGACCTCTACACGATTCGCAAGATCCATGGTCGTATCGACCACCTGCGCGTCGCATTCCTGGGCGATCTGAAGTACAGCCGTACCGTTCACTCGCTCATCGAGACGTTGGGTCGGTTCTCGTGCGAGCTCGTGCTGGTCTCGCCCCCCACGCTCCGCATCCCGACCGACATCCTCGATGAGCTCGCCGCACGCGGCGTCCGCTGCCGCGAGGAGTTCGACCCCACGATCCTGCCGATGGACGTCGACATCCTCTACACCACGCGCATCCAGAAGGAGCGCTTCCCCGACCTCGTCGAGTACGAGCGGGTGAAGAACGCCTACCAGCTCGACCGAGAGGCGATCTCGGTCTATTCGAATACGGTGACGGTGATGCACCCGCTACCGCGCGTCAACGAGATCTCGACCGATCTCGACGACTACCCGGGCGCTGCCTACTTCAAGCAGGCGCAAAATGGGATCACCGTTCGCAAGACGCTCCTCTCCCTCCTGTTGGGAGCCGTGGAATGAAATCCGAACGCGTGCTCGCCGACGAACGAGCCATCAAGGTCACGGCGCTCGAGCGCGGGACGGTGATCGATCACCTCCGCAAAGGGACGGGCCTCCGCGTGCTGAAAGTTCTCGGGTTGAACACCGAGGGAACGGTCGCGATCGGCCTGAACCTCGACTCGAAGAAGCTCCGCCGGAAGGACCTGATCAAGATCGAGAATCGGGAGCTCAGCCGCGAGGAGGTCAACAAGATCGCCGTGCTTTCGCCAGAGGCGACGCTTTCGATCATTCGAGACTTCAACGTGGTCGCGAAGTTCCAGCCCGAACTCGAGGACGAGCTGGAAGGCGTCGTTCTCTGTCGGAACCCATCTTGCATCTCGAACCACGAGAACATCAAGACTCGGTTCCTTGTCGTCGATCGAAAGCCGATTCGACTCCGTTGCAACTACTGCGAGCGCTCGATCCAGCAGAACGAGATCGAGCTCGTCTGACTCGTTCGAACCGGCCGAGGTACAGCATGACGGCTCCTCCGACTCGAATCCGCACCGTGATCGACGGCTACGACGTCCTCGCCGAACGCGAGCGCTACGCCTTTCCGGACGTCGAGGTCGGTGGGCGTCGCTTGAATCGCGGAAACGCCGTCGTTCGGATCGACGGCGATCCGGACGACGGCTTCGCCGCCCGCGCCCGGCAGGACCACTTCGCCCACATCTTCACGACGACGCACGATCGCGCGGCGCCGGTGCTGGAGCTCGGCTACCCGATCTCGGGCCAGTTCGTGTCCTGCCGCAACGGCGTCTACATGGACATGTATCTCGGCGTTGCCCAGAAGCTGCTCGATGAGAACCATCCGCGGCTCCTCGCCGCGGTCGATCGATTGACGTCGCTGCGCCTCGCGCTGCGCCGCGAGATCGCGACGGACGACGTCTATGCCGCAAGCGAGGGAATCGAGGGGATCGTCACGACCGCGAGGTTGGCCGACAAGGTCGCGGCGATGGCCGTGGGCTCCTTTCCACGACCAGGCGGCTACCGCGTCTTCCTGAGCAACAGCGGCGCCGAGGCGAACGAGGCCGCGATGAAGCTCGGGCAGCGCGTTCGCTACGTGCGCCTGCGCGAGAAGTACGGCTTCGCCCTGATCGAGCGGCTCATGGCGCAGCTCTCGATTGGAACCGTGCCGTACTTCGATCGAGCCGGCGGGGAGCCTCTCTACGCCGACTACCCGCTCTTCGTCGCGGCCTGCGAGGGCTCGTTCCACGGCCGGACGCTCGGCGCGCTCCACCTCACGCGGTCGAAAAAGGTGCATCAGGTCGGCTACGGCAAGTTCGCCTGGACGCTCCACGTTCCGTTCAACAGTGCGCCGGACGCGTTCGCGCAACGGCTCGATCCGCGTCCGCTCGATCAGATCGTGGCCGCGGACGGCGGTGTGCGCGGCGTCCTCGACAAGGGACTCGTTCCGGCCGAGCTCGTGGCGCTTTTCTGCGTCGAGGGCTTCCAAGGCGAGGGCGGCTATCGGCTCGCCGACTCCGCGTTCCTGAAGGGCGTTCGCGACACGTGCACCCAGCACGACATCCTCTATGTCGCCGACGAGGTCCAGACGTTCGGGCGGACCGGAGCGGCGTGGGTCCATCAACACCACGGCGTTCAACCCGACGTGATCACGATGGCGAAGGGCGCGTGGGTCGGCGTCACGATCGCGCCGGCCGAACTCGAGCAGTACCTCGAGTCCGGGTGGCACTCGAACACGTGGGGCGGCGGCAAGGTGTTCGACAACACGATCGCTTACGAGATGCTCGACACGCTCACCTCGTACCCCGATCCGCTGTTCGAGGGGCGGACCTACCTCGAGAACGAGCGAATCAAAGGTGAGTACCTGCGCGAGCGCTTGGCCTGGCTCGCCGAGAGGCATCCGGCCCTCGTCGCCGAGTTCTCGGGGCTCGGCTGCATGTACGCGCTTCGCGTACGTCGGCGCGACGAGGTCCTTTCGCGTGCGTGGCGCCGCGGTTTGAAGCTGCTCGGAGCGGGTGGCGCAGGCGACGTCGCCACGATTCGTCTATTGTTCCTGGCAGACGTCATCACTCACGAGATCGATCAGTTCATCGAGGCGCTCGACGGCGTGTTCGGTGAGTTGAGTTGAGCTGAGCCAGCCTCTTCGTGCTTCGATCGGCTCGTTTCCACGTCCTACCCTGAGGGGAAGGCGCCATGTGCGGATTCATCGGTATCCTGCGGTCCAAGGGCAACGTCTTCGCCGAGATCTGCGAAGGCCTGATCGGCATTCAGCATCGCGGACAGGACGCCGCCGGCATCGCGACGTTCGACCAGCGCTTTCACATGAAGCGCGGCTCGGGGCTCGTGCGGGACATCTTCGCGGCGGACGACGTGAACCTCCTGCAAGGAAGGGTCGGGATCGGGCACGTTCGCTACCCGACGGTCGGGGACGGCGGGGCGGAGGACGCGCAGCCGTTCCTGTTGAACCACCCGTACGGCATCGCGCTGGCCCACAACGGCAACCTGACCAACTATCGCGAGCTGGCCGAGACGCTCGCGCGCGATGACCGGCGCTTGATCAACTCATCCTGCGACGCGGAGATCATCCTGAACGTCCTTGCGGACGAAATCGACCGCCAGCGACAGAGCGAGTTCTCCACCGACCTTCTCTTCACCGCGATCCAAGGGTGCTTTGGCCGACTGAAGGGCGCCTACTCGGCCGTCGGCTTCGTGGCCGGGCGCGGCTTGTTCGCGTTTCGCGACCCGTTCGGCATCAAACCGATCCTGATGGCCCGTCAGAAGGACGCGAACGGCACCGCATACTGCATCGCATCGGAGAGCGTCGTCCCGGACATGCTCGACTTCCACCAGCTCTCGGACATTCAACCCGGCGAGGCGGTGTTCATCTCGATGGACGGAGTGGTCGAGCGGCGGCGGCTCGTCGAGAAGCCGCATCGCCCGTGCCTCTTCGAGTGGGTCTATTTCGCCCGGCCGGACTCGTTCCTCGACAAGGTGAGCGTCTACAAGACGCGACTCCGCCTCGGCCAGAAAATGGCGGAGCTCTGGAAGGAGACGGGAATCAAGGCCGATGTTGTCATTCCGATCCCGGAATCGGCGACGACCGCCGCGATGTCGATGGCGCACGCGCTGGGGGTGAAGTACCGCGAGGGATTCGTCAAGAACCGGTACATCGGGCGTACCTTCATCATGGCGAACGACCAGAAGCGCCAGTCGTCCATTCGTTCGAAGCTGAACCCGATCCAGCTCGAGTTCGAGGGGAAGGACGTGCTCCTGGTCGACGACTCGATCGTCCGTGGCAACACGTCCCGCCAGATCGTCGCGCTGGCTCGGTCTGCGGGCGCCCGCAAGGTCTACTTCGCGTCCTACTCGCCGCCGCTGCGCCATCCGTGCGTGTACGGCATCGACATGTCGACCAAGAACGAGTTCATCGCCAAGAACCGTAACGAGGAGGAGATCGCGCGCGAGATCGGCGCCGACCGCGTCATCTACCAAACCCTGGAGAACCTCGAGGACGCCACACGCGAGGGAAACCCGGATCTGGGCGCGTTTTGTAATGCCTGCTTCACCGGCCGGTACCCCACCGGCGACGTCACTCCGGAGATGCTCGAGGAGATCGAAAGCGACCGGATGCTCGTCCACCAGCCCGCCTCCTCGCCGTAGCCGCGCGATCGCCGCCACGCAAGCCTCTGTAGTTATTAAGGTTATGTTGTGGTCTGGTGAAATGCCTTTGACACCTCTAGGAAACCGGGATTCAATGTCGCCCATGGCTTTGGCAACCGGTCGGGATTGGCCGATGGATCTTCCTCTCGTTTCCATCGCTGGTCGCGGACCAACGTCCGGGCGGAAAGCGGCGTAGACGGGATTCGTATCCGCCCACGCCTGCGGGCGGCCGAAAAAGCGCCCTGACCTCGAAAGGGGCTCCATGAAGAGCACGAACGTGACGCTCCTAAAGTTCCGTTGCGACAACCGGGAGTGCGGCTTCGAGATCTACGTGAACCAGAACAACAACATGCTGACGCACTACAACGTCAGCATGAGCGCGCTTCTGGAGTGGCGCTGCTTCGAGTGTTCGAAAGGCTTCCTCCGCTACGCGCCCACGAACGCGAAGTACGAGTACCAGCTCGTGAAGCGAGAGAAGGTCGAGGAGAGCGCTCCGAACCAGCGGACGCACGGCTGAGATCGAAGACCGGCATCAGGAATCGGGGCGGCCGCCCAGCCGGGGTGCCGCCCCGTCGCCGTCTCGGCGGTCGGCGTTCTCCAGGGTCCTTGAACCGCCCCGCCATCGAGCCACGATCAACGCGCCTCGAGCGCGTCGACCAGGTTCGCCAGCGGCTCCCCCAGCCGCTCTGCGATCAGTCGATGTCCGCGCGCGTTCGGATGGATCTGATCGAGCTTCAAACTTGGGTTCCGGAGCACGTCGTCCAGGACGTCGTCGAGGAACAGCGCGCGTTTCTCGCTCGCCACATCCTCGAGGAAGCTCGTGAACCCAGCGCCGAACAGGCCCATCTCGAAGCCGATGACGACCGGCACCGCGCCGAGCTGGATGACCTCGTCGAGGATCGCGGCGACGTTCTCGCGGGCCTCGTCGCGCGAGAGCCGGCGGAGTCCGTCGTTCCCACCGATCAGGACGACGACGATCGTCGGATCATGCGGCGCCACGTCTCGTTCGAGCCGAGCCAGCGCGTTCGACGTCGTGTCGCCGTTCCTGCCCGCGTTGACGACCGCGTACGGAAGCTCGTTCGCGAGACGCTCCACGAAGCCGTCGCCGCGCGCCACGCCAGCCGCCGCAGTGAGCGAGTCGCCGAGGAAGACGACCGTCGATCCGTCCGCGACGCCGAAGTTCGCGAGGTCGTCGTAGGTGGGGCCGCACGCAACGACGCAAGTCGCCGCGACGAAGGCGAGGACACGCGTACGCATCATGACCCCGTGCTCGTGTAGCGACGCGCACCCGAGCGCCAGCAGAACGCGAGCGCCCCCAGGAACGCGAGCGCGACGACAGGAGTCAGGTTGCAGAGGACGCGGAACTCCGGATGGCCGAGGAGGCGCGTCGACGGGTAGAACGCGACGAACGAGAACGGGACGACCCAGCGCAGGAGGAACCGGACGATCGGGTGGAAGATCTCGGTCGGGTAGCGCCCGGCGTTGATGAGGTTGAAGATCGGCGGCGCGATGCCGATCCGATCCTCGAAACGGAACGAGAGCGACGCGACGATCCCGAAGACGGACAGGAAGATCACGGCGCCGCAGAGCGCGGCGACCACGAGCCAGAACAGATCGACGGGTCCGTACTCGAGGCCGAGCGACGACGAGACCGTGATTACGACGACGATGCCGATCACGCTTTCGGCGAGCGCCTGCACCCGGAACGACTCGAACACGACCTGAACGAACGAGTTGATCGGGCGCAGCAACACGCGGTCGAAGTGCCCCTCGATGACGTAGTGGTCACCGAAGTCGTAGAGGTTCCAGGAGACCATGGCGAAGATCCCGTACGGGATCATCGAGAACCCATAGATGAAGAGGATCTCGTCGCGCGTCCAGCCGTGGAGCGCGTCGATCGGCACGAACAACGCGAGCACGAAGACGAGCGACGTCGCGCTGCGCGCGGCGGTCGCGGCGACTTCGGCGAAGAAGTCCGCGCGGTACGCCATGCGCGCCTTCAGGAACTGCGCAAAGTAGGCACCGAAGATCGACAGGTCGCGTCCCACCTCAACCTCCCTGGACGGTCAGCGAACGGCATGCGGCCCGCCCCGCCACGTGGGCAAGGAACACGAAGGCGATGCACCACGCGACCGAGATCGCGACCGATTGCGCGGCTTCGCGGCCGGTGGCGAGACCGAGGTAGATCCGATTCGGGACCGACGTGAGCGTCGGGAAGGGCGTCGCTCGCGCGATCGTCTGGAGCACGTCGGGGAAGTACGACAGCGGGATCAGGAGCCCGGAGAGGAGCTCGACGATCGTCTGCTTGGCGTGCATGATCCCCTGCACCGACTTCGTGCGAAACGCGATCAAGCCGACCAGGAAGTTCACCTCGGCGAAGGTCACGACGGCCAAGGCCAACGTCACCACGAAGAGGAGAAACGCGCCCAGCGAGGCCGGCGGCTCGAGCTCATAGAACGTCGCCAGGGCAATGAGAATCAGCGGGGTGAAGCAGACGAGGCGGAACAACGTCTGCCCGAGCGCCGCCGACAGCATCTGCACGTGGAGCGACACCGGACGCGCCACGCGCGACGCGATCTGCCCGCTTCCCACGAGATCGGAAAGCTCGCGATCGACGGTATTGAACGAGAACGATCGCGTCAGCCAGCCGAGCGCGAAGTAGGAGAAGAGCACATCGAAGGAATCGAACTCGGCGAGCGCGGTGCGCGAGTCCGGGTCGTGGTAGACCGCGGACCAGATCGACGTGAAGACGGTCACGTAGATCAGATAGGTGACGATCCCGGTGTAGAAGCGCAGCCGATACGCGAGCATCGACAGGAACGAGATCCGGACGAAGGCGAGAGGGACCGACAGCGCGTTCACGGATCCGTCCACACGTTGCAATCGGCCCCACGATAGTCGATCATCCTCGCTTCCACGAGCCCGTCCTCGCCCGCATGCGCAACCTCTCCGCCCTCCACGTCATCTTGGGCCTCATGACGCTCACCGCGTTCGGGGTCAACGTCTCCCGCTACTGGTTCCTGGGGGACGACGGCTACATCGCGTTTCGCTTCTCCGAGAACATCGTGCTCGGACACGGGCCGGTCTACAACCCGGGCGAACGGGTCGAAGGCTACACGCAGCCGGTCTGGGTCGTGCTCGTGGCGCTCGGCATGAGGCTCGGGTTCGACCCCGAGCGGTTCGGCCCCGCCGTGGGGATCCTGTTCGGCGGGTTGACGCTGGTGCTGCTCCTGCGACTGTCCCGGTGGAACGACGCGCGAAGCGGCCTCTGGATCTGGCTCGCTCCGGCGGCCCTCGCGCTGAATCGGACGCACACCGGGTGGTGCACGGGTGGTCTTGGGACCCAGCTGTTCGCGTTCACGGTCCTCTGGTCGTGCGTCGCGTTCGTGCGCGAGTGGCGCGCAAAGGAAACAACGCCGTGGCGTTCTGGTCTGCTGTTCGCGGTGGCGACGCTGGTGCGTCCCGAGGGAGGGATCTTCTTCGCGGTCGCGGGGCTCTTCTTCGCGGTCGACGTGCTGATGCGTCGCCGGCGAACTCTCGTCGACCTGTGCGTCTGGGCGCTACCGGTCGTCCTCCTCGTCGGTGCGCACTTCTTGTGGCGTCGCTCCTACTACGGCTTCTGGCTGCCGAACACGTTCTACGCCAAGGTCTCCGGGTTCTGGTGGGATCAGGCCAGCAAGTACCTCGGCTGGTTCGTGCGGGACCACGTTCTCTTCGTCGCGCTTCCGATCCTGCTCGTCCTTCTCCGGCGCGGCATGACGCACGTCGTGGGGTTCTTCCTGGCGACGCTCGTCGTCTGGGGTACCTATCTGGTCTACGTCGGCGGCGATCGGTTCGAGTATCGGTTCATGACGCCGGTGCTACCGATGCTCTACTGGCTTCTCCAGGAGTCGGCCCGAACGCTTTGCCACGATCTCGCCGAGACCGCGTCGACTCGCCGTTTCGTTCGACCGGCGGCGGCCGTCCTGGTCGCGCTGGTGCTGACCACGGCGACGCTGCCGACGATCGTCGCGCCGCCCGTCGAACCGCGCGACCACATCGCACCGATCGAAGCTATCGAGGGCTACGCGCGAGGGCGTGCTCAGCAGGGCAAGTTCCTCCGGTCCCTGGTCGAGGAGGGGTACCTGACCGGACACGAGCTCACCGCGGTGCGCGGCGCCGGAGCTCTGCCGTACTACTCGAAGCTCCCGATCCTGGATCTCCACGGACTGAACGACGTGACGATCGCGCACATGCCGATCGAGGAGCGCGGGATGGTGGCGCACGAGAAGGAGCCGACGCTCGAGTACGTGAAGAGCCGTGGCGTCGTGATGTGCAACGTCCACAACACGCTCGTCTTCGCCGAGATCCCGCATCACCTGCTGCTGCCGGGCGTGGAGCATCGACCCTATTTTCCCGGTCCGGTCCGCGTCGTCGAAGCGAAGGGACGCTTTCTGGCGTTCGGAACGACGCTCGCCGAGGACGAGTTTCGCCGAACGTTCGCGAAGTTCCGCATCCACCGCTGATCGGCGGATCGGCGGATCGTGCAACAGCGAGACGAGCACCGATTCGCACCACGAGAAGTCGAACGGCACTAGTGGTGTGATTCAGAGTTGTTGACGTTTCTCCGGGGCCCTCGTCATCGCTTGCTGCGTTGCTCCTCCTCGACGTATCTCGAATACGCGGTCGTCGTCGCGCCTTGCCAGCGACGACGATGACCTCCGGATAATCCAC
>CAZYQW010000065.1:0-57069 GCA_964649825.1 uncultured Phycisphaeraceae bacterium
GAGCTCGCCCCGCATCACCGGGCGGCGCCACCCGGCGGCGGGGTCGCCGGCCGCGGCGCGCTTCTCGAGCTCGTCCATCACGCCCACGAGCGCGGCGCGACGTCCGGCGACGGACTCGCTTTCCTCTTCCGCGTCGAGCTGCGCGAGCTCGGCCTGGATCTCTTGCAGGCGCTTCACGGCGGCGGGGTCGCCGGCCGCGGCGCGCTTCGCGAGGTCGTCCATCTCGGCCACGAGGGCCGCGCGGCGACCGGCGATCGACTCGCTCTGCTCCTGTTGGTCGAGCTGCGCGAGCTCGCCTTGGATCTCTTGGAGGCGGCGAATGGCGGCCGGATCGCCGTTCTTCGCACGTTCCGCGAGGTCCGCCATCTCGGCCACCAGAGCGGCACGGCGGCCGGCGGCGGATCCCGCCTTCTCCTCGGCCTCGAGCTGCGCGAGCTCGCCCTGGATCTCCTGGAGGCGGCGAATGGCCGCTGGGTCGCCGTTCTTCGCGCGCTCGGCCAGGTCATCCATCTCGGCGACGAGCGCGGCGCGTCGCCCGGCGACGGACTCGTCGCGCTCCTGATCGTCGAGCTGCGCGAGCTCGGCCTGGATCTGCTGGATCCGCGCGATGGCGGCCGGATCGCCGTTCTTGGCGCGCTCCGCGAGGTCGCCCATCTCGGCGACGAGGGCGGCGCGCCGCGCGTCGACCTCGGGGTTGGACCCGTCCGAGTCGATCGACGCCAGCTCCTGCTGGATCGCGGCGAGGCGCGCGATCGCCTTGGGATCACCGGCCGCGGCTCGTTTCGCGACGTCCGCGAGCTCGGCCACGAGCGCTTCGCGGCGGGATGCCCCGGGGGACGTCGGGGCGGCCGCGTCGAGCGCGGCGAGCTCGCCTTGGATCTCGGCGAGGCGGGCGATCGCCTGCGGATCTCCCGCCGCGGCGCGCTTCGTCACGTCGGCGAGCTCCGCGATGAGCGCGGCCCGCCGCGCGGCGCGGCTGCCCGCCGCCGGCTCGGCGTCGTCGAGAGCGGCGAGCTCCTGCTGGATCTCGGCGAGGCGTGCGATCGCCTCCGGATCCCCGGCTGCGGCGCGCTTGGCCACATCCGCGAGCTCGGCGACCAGCGCCTGCCGCTTCGAGGTGCCGCTCTCCGGCGCGTTCGTCGCCGCATCCGCCGCCGCGACCTCGCGCAGCTCGCGCTGGACCTCGGCCACTCGTTTCGCGGCTTGCTTGTCGCCGGCCGCGGCCCGTCGCGCGAGGTCACCGATCTCGGCCGTCAACGCGGCGCGTCGGCTCTCGCCCAGCGCCGCGGCCTTGGACGCCTTCTCTTCGGCGTCGATGCGGCTCAGATCGTCGTGGATCGCGGTGACGTCGGCGGCCGCCCGCCGGTCGCCGGCCGCGAGCTTCGTGACGGCGGAGTCGAGCCGCTCGATCGCGGCGGTGCGGCGGGCCGCGTTCCCGTCCGGGGTCGCGCCGGCGAGCTCCTCCTCCGTGATCCGATCGAGCTCCTTCTGGATCTCCGCCATGCGCGCCTTGGCGGTGGGGTCGCCGGCCGCCGCCCGCTCGGCGAGCTCGGCCATCTCGCGCGCGAGCGCGGCGCGACGCGCGGTCGCGCCGCCGGTGTTCGCCGCGACCTCCGCCGCGTCGAGACCGTCGAGCTCGGCCTGGATCTCCTGCATGCGGGCGATCGCCGCGGGGTCGCCGGCGGCGGCGCGCGCGGCGAGACCGCTCATCTCGTTCAGCAGCGCGGCCCGTCGTTCCGCGTTCTTCCCCTCACCGGCCTCTGCGACCTGCTCGGCGTTCAGGGTCCGGAGCTCCTTCTGGATCTCGGCCATGCGCGCTTGGGCGACGGGGTCGCCGGCCGCGGCGCGCTCCGCGAGCTCGTCCATCTCGGCCAGCAGCGCCGCGCGCTTCGCGCCGTTCGAACGCTGGTCCGCCTCGAGCGCAGCGTCGCCGTCGAGCGCGGCGAGCTCCTTTTGCACCTCGGCGAGCCGGGCCGCCGCCGCCTTGTCGCCGGCCGCCGCGCGCTTCGCGAGGTCGGCGGCCTCGGCCGCGAGCGCGGCGCGCCGCGTGGCTGCCGGATCCTGGCCGGCCGCGAGGGCGGCTTCGGCCTCGATGCGGCCGAGCTCGCCCGTGATCTCCTGGATGCGCTTCGCGGCCGCGGGATCGCCGGCGGCGGCGCGGGCGGTGAGGCCGTCGAGCTCGCGCAGGAGCGCGGCGCGGCGGGACGCGGTCCCGCCCGGGGCGTTCGCGGGGGCGTCTTCCGCCGCGAGCTGCTCGCGGATCTCCGCGAGCCGCGCGATCGCCGCGGGGTCGCCGTTCGCCGCGCGTTCGGCAAGCTGCTCCATCTCGGCGATCAGCGCCGCGCGCCGGTCGCGCGACGGCGCGCCGACGCGGCTCGCTTCTTCTCCTTCGAGCTTGGCCAGCTCGGCCGAGACTTCCGTCAACCGCGCCTTCGCGTCGGGATCGCCGGCCGCCGCGCGCTTCGCAAGCTCCTCCGACTCGGCGAGGAGAGCGCGTCGCCTCTCGGCGCGGGCCGCGTCGGCGCTGACCGTCGCTTGGTCGGCGTCGATCCGTTCGAGCTCGGACTGGATCTGCTGGATGCGCGCGATCGCGGCGGGATCTCCGGCCGCTGCGCGGGCCGCGAGCTGGTCCATCTCGGCCACGAGCCGGTCGCGTCGCGAGCCGCGTGCGCCGTCGCTCGCGTCCATCTGGGCGAGCTCTCCCTGGATCTGGCGGATCCGCTCGGCGGCCGCCTCGTCGCCGGCCGCGGCACGCTCGGCGAGGCCCTCCATCTCGTTCAAGAGGGCGCGACGGCGCGGGTTTCCGGCCGTCGAACGGTCGCCGGCCGTGAGGGCCTGCAACTCGTCCTTCACCTCGGCGAGACGCGCGATCGCGTCCTTGTCGCCGTTCGCGGCGCGTTCGGTCAAGCTCTCCATCTCTCGCACGAGCGCGGCTCGACGAGCGGCGGTGTCGCCGCCGAGCTCGCTCTCGGACAACGCCGCAAGCTCGCTGCGCACCTGCTCGAGCCGTGCGGCCGCGGAGCGGTCGCCGTTCGCGGCACGCTCCGCGAGGTCGCCCATCTCGTTGACGAGTGCGATCCGGCGTCCCTCGGGGCTCTTTGGATCGACGTAGCGACCCGGCGCCGAAGCGTCCGAGCCCGCGCCGCCGGACGAACCGGCTTCGCCGCCCGCGATCTCCTTGAACTCCCGGTTGAGGTCGTGCACCCGTGCGATCGCGCCGCGTTCGCCGTTCAACGCCAGGCCGGACACCTCGTCGAGCTCCTGGAAGAGGGGCACCTTCAGCTCGCCTCCTTCTTCCGCGGTGTCGGGCGCGAGGTCCTTCAGGCGGCTGCGGATCTCTTTCAATCGCGCGACGTTGTCGTCGTCGCCGGCGACCGCTTCGTCGACGATGTCGTCCATCTCGTCCAGCAGGTCGCCGCGTTTCCGGTCGAGGTTCTCCTCGGCGATCGGCGTGAGCCGGTAGGTGATCTTCAGCTTCGGATCGATGCCGGTGTTGTAGGTGGCGACCTCGCGGCCGAACCGCGGGTGCGAGACCTCGAGGTCGAACGAGCCGAACGGCACCTGGCCGGTCGCGATGCCGTTCACGTCGGACTTGAGGTGGATCGGCTGGTCCGGCTTGTCACGGTTGGTGAGGGTGATCTCGGCACCGCCGACCACCGGCCGGGTCGCGATCTCGACCTCGACCTGGGTGGGGGGGCTGCGCGTGAGCCGGATCATTCGGTTGCCGACCTCGTCGCCGAGCGGGTCGTAGACGGAGAGGAACGCGGTCGTCTCGCCGAGCTTCGGCACGCGCACGTCGGAGCGGAACTCGCCCGCGTCGTCGACGAAGACCTGGCACGTCGACAGGTCCGCGAGCCGCACCTGAGCCGAGCCGCCCGCCGGGTAGTTTGCGATCTTGCCGGTCACTTCGACCGACGGCCCGTTCGCGACCCACACGTCCTCCTGGGCGAGCAGGATCTCGGGTCGCGACGCGGCGTCGCGGAGGAAGAAGTACGCGACGGCCGCGAGCAGCAGCACGCCGGCCGCAGCGGCGATGATGATCGTACGGCGGGTGGCCTTGCCCTTGTTCGCGTCCGGGCCGATCTTCTCCTCGATCGAGTGTCGAACGGAGCCGTACACCTGGCCGAGCTGCTCGAGCGCGCGCTCGGCCGACTCGATGCGCTCGCGCGGCTGCTTCGCCGTCATCGCGACGATCAAGTCGGAGATGTCCTTCGGATAGTCCGGGATCACCTCGGCAAGCGGCGGCGCCGTCATCTGCATCGACGTGTGCCAGTACATCCACTTGGGGCGATCGTCGGCGTCGCCGCCGCCCTGCGGATCGTAGATCGAGGGGAACTGCTGTCGATGGAGCTCGGTGCCGAGCGCGTACTCGTAGGCGACCATCCCGAGCGAGTAGATGTCCATTTTCGGCGAGTCCTCGCCGAGCTGGGCGTCGAGCATCTCGGGCGCCGCGTACTTGACCGTCATGACCTCGAGCGTGTCGTCGGTGTCCTGGCGCTTCGCGAGCGAGAAGTCGGCGAGCTGCCAGATCCCGTACTTCGTGCTCAGGATGTTGTTCGGCTTCAGGTCTCGGTGAATGATCGGCGGCTTGGTGCCGTGCACCACGGCGAGGGCGCGAAGCGTGTCGCGAAGGAGGACGCGCACGTCTTCCGGACCGGCCGGCTTCGCCTGGATGAAGTGCTTCAGGCTGCGCCCGGCGAGCTCCATCGCGATCCAGGGGCCTTCGTCCTCATCGATGCCGAAGCCGAGCACCGTCACGATGTTCGGGGAGTTGCTGACCTCGATCAGCATCCCGACCTCGCGCTTCAACGCCTCGACGCGCTCCGCGTCGTCGAGCTTCATCGTCTGCAGGACCTTGATGGCGGCGGGACGGGTGATCCCCATCCCCATCTCCTGCGTCGCGTGGTACACGATCGTGTACGCGCCGGGATCGATCTGCTCTTGGATCGTGAAGTCGCCGAGCTTTTCCTTCATCGCTTTACTCCGCCGCCCGTGCCTTCATGATGTCGGCACGCTTCCGGACGAACCAGACCAGCGCGTCCGCGTATGACTTGTCCGTGTTCGCCGCGAAGTCCGTGCTGGCGGCTTCGCGGTCCCAACCCATGATCATCCCGAGCGCCTTTGGAGTCGACCCCGCCGCTTCCGCCCACGTCGTGGTCGTCTGATCCGATCCGAACTTCATCGGGAGCACGAGCAGCACCGCGCGGAGCTGCGCCCACTTCTGCGAAGCCGGCGTGTAGCTGCCGGTCTGATCCTGGCGCCACGCCTCGCGGAACAGCTCGGCGGCCTCGGCGGCGAAGTTCTCTTCGTCGATCCACTTCGCCATCCGCGCGTCGAGCAGCGTGTAGGCCTGCCGCCAGTGCCGCTCGAGCATGGGGCGCGCCTGCGGCTCGCGATGGCTGAGCAGAAGGCCGACTCCGCCGACCACGATCATGAGGAGGAGGATCAAGAGCATGACCGTCTGCGTGCCGGACGCGGTGCCGCCGCCCGCCAGCCGTTCCTCGACCAGCATGCGGCACTGTTCGGTGAGCTGGATCTCAGTGTTCGGCGCGACGCGGACCTCGTCGGTGATCCGGGTCCCCTTCACGCGCACGCCGGCCGAGGAGAGGTTCTGGATGTAGAGCTTGCCGTTCAGCTCGCGGACCTTCGCGTGCTCCCACGCGACGCTCTCGTCCTTGAGCTGGATCACGGCCGAGGGCGACCGACCGATGAGGTACTCGCCCGGCTCGATTCGGAACGATCGGCCCTCGTCGGGTCCTCGGTTCACGGTGAGGTAGAACGCCATGCGTCCGATTCCAGCAAAGGAGGAGAGGCCCGTCGTTCGCGTTTATTCGAACGCGACCTCTTCGTAGTAGAACTTCACGATGAACGGCGCGAAGAGCAGGAGGATGGTCGCGAACAGCACGAGCGTGCTGGGCACCATCACCATGACCTTCGCGCGGCCCGCGGTGTCGACCGCGTCCTGAATGCGTCGGATGCGCGTCCGATCGGACAGCGCCTCCATCGTCTCGGCGAGCGGGCGTCCGAGCTCCTCCGATTGGACGAGCTCGTCGACGAACGACTTGACGACCGGCTGCGGCGCCCGGAGCACCAGCTTCTCGAACGCTTCCTTCGTGCCGATGCCCATCTCGATGTCGGTGAGAGTCGCTTTGAACTCGACTCCGATCGGCAGGTTGCCGAAGTCCTGGGCCACGCGTTGCACCGCGATGAGGAGCGACGCGCCGGCGCGCATCGTCAGGGTGAGGAGGTCGAGGACGAACGGCATCGTTCGCGCGATCGATCGGTCGCGCTTCGCGGCGCGCCCGGACAGGTTGGAGCTCACCAGACCGGGACCGATGACGAACGCGAGGAGCGCGAGCGGCGCGACGATCGGTTTCAGGAGGAGGAAGACGAGCAGCAGCGGGATCATCAGGATCAGACCGATGACGATCCCAAGCGCCGTGACTTCGTCGTCGTTCATGCCGCCCGGCCAACCGGCCGCGGCGTAGCGTTCGCTCACCGACTCGCGCACCGACTCGGGGAGCGCCCGCGCGACCGGGACGAACGCGGGGAGGACGGACAGGACGAGTCGGTAGAGGTTCGAGTCCTGACGAGCCTGCTCGCGGCGCATGCGTCGCTGCGCGTCGCCGATGATGGCGACGACCGGCGTCGCCGCGGTCTTCAGCGCATGGACCGCGAGAAAGAGCCCCATGCCGAGCGCGAGCCCGAACAGCACGCATGCCACCGCGAGCATCGCGACGTCCGGCGCGGCCGCGAGGTGGAAGAAGCTAGATGTCGGCATTGATGATCTTCCATGCCCACAGCGTCCCGGCGAGGACGAGCAGGAGGGCGATTCCGAGGAGCATGTTGCCGAGCGGCGTCGTGAACAGCATTCCGACCGCGCGCGCGTCGATGACCGCGATGAACCCGAGCATGACGAACGGAGCGAACGCGAGCACCTTGATGTTCTGTCGGCCTTCGGCCGTCGCGGCGAAGACCTCCCGCCGCATGCGGGCGATCGACTCGAGCGCGTTCGCGAGTCGATCGAGCGTGACGACGATGTTGCCGCCCATCCGCTGATTGATGAGGATCGCGGACGCGAACAGGTTGAAGTCCTGCAGGTCGAGGCGTCGCTTCGCCTCCTCGATCGTCGAGTCGAGGTCGGAGCCGAGCTTCCAGTAGCTTGCGATCACCCGAAACTCGGTGCTGATCGGTTCCGGCTCGCGCTCGGCGAGCCGCTCGATCGCCTGGATCAGCGACATGCCGGCGGCGACGCTCGACGACATCCGCGTCACCGCGCCGGGGAGCTGCTCGTGAACGAGTTTCCTTCGCTTCTCCCACGCGCGGTTGATCAACATCTTCGGGACGATGAGGAGGATGAACCAGATCAGGATCGCCATCACCTTGCTCGGCATCACCCACGTGATCACGAGCAGGGAGACGATGGCGAACGTGTAGTAGGCGGCGACGTACCGGCGGCCGTCGAACGGGTCCGGCGTGAACCGCCACACCGTGTGCTCGAGCCAGCGCACGTCCTGATGCCAGCGCGTCTCGAGTTCGTCGCGCAACGCCCAGATGGCGACCGCCAGCGACGCTCCCAGCACGATCGCGAAGAGCAGGGGGGTCACGGGGCGGTCCTCCCGAACCAGCGATCGAGGTCGAGGAGGTCGAGGTCGATCAGGTCGCCCATGAACGTGGGCATGTATCCGCTCGGCTGCAGCCGCAGGTCGTCGGGCCGTCCCACGCAGGTCATCACGTCCTGCATCTCGACCTCGCCGGTGTGGGGGTGGAGCCCGGTCACCTCGGTCACCTGCGTGATCGTGCGCTTGCCGCCCTTGAGCCGGCGGATGAAGACGATCAGGTCGACCGCCTGGGAGATCTGGCGGCGGATCGCCGCGATCGGGATCTCGACCGCCATCAGGCACATCGTCTCGATGCGGGCCACGACGTCGTAGGAGCTGTTGGCGTGAACGGTCGTCATCGAGCCGTCGTGGCCGGTGTTCATCGCCTGGAGCATGTCGAACGCCTCGCTGCCGCGGCACTCGCCGACGATGATCCGATCGGGACGCATGCGGAGCGCGTTCTTCACCAGGTCGCGGATCGTGTATGCGCCCTTGCCCTCGACGTTCGCCGGCCGCGTTTCCAGGCTGACGAGGTGTTCCTGGTCGAGCTGGAGCTCCGCCGCGTCCTCGATCGTGATGATGCGTTCCTCCTCGGGGATGAAGCTGCTCAGGACGTTCAGCAGGGTCGTCTTGCCCGAACCCGTGCCGCCGGCGACGACGATGTTCTTCCGGGCGCGGACCGCGGCATCGAGGAACGCGTGCGCCGACTCCGTGAGCGATCCCCACTTGACGAGGTCTTCCGCCGTGATGCGCTGAACCGGAAACCGGCGGATCGTCAGGCACGGCCCCTTGAGCGCGAGCGGGGGAATGATCGCGTTGACGCGCGAGCCGTCCCGCAGTCGGGCGTCGACGAGCGGCTGCGATCGGTCGACACGTCGCCCGAGCGGCGCGACGATCCGCTCGATCACGGACATGACCGCGTCGTCGCCGAGGAACGTGCGATTGGAGCGGAAGACCTTGCCGCCGCGCTCCACGTATACCTGGCTGGGGCTCACGATCATGATCTCGGTGATCGACGGCGTGTCGAGCAGGTCCTGGAGCGGTCCCAGTCCGAAGACCAGGTCGCAGATCACCTTCTTCAGGAACCGCGCGATCAGGTACAGCCGAATGTTGTCCGGCGTCTCATCGATGATGCGCGGGAGCTGTTCCTTCAGTTCGTCGTTGATCCGTTCGTAGTCGATGTCGAGGTCGCCGGCCGAGGTGTCGATCTTCATCCGCCGGATCAGCCGCTGCACGAACTCGTCGGCGGACTCCTCGAGCGCGATGTTGCGGCCGGGGATCGTGATCCGTTCGTGGTCGACCGGCTTGCCGCGGTCCTGGCCGCCCGAGATCGCCTTGAGCAGGCGGTTCTCGTAGTCCATCGTCAGGAGGCGGTGCTGCGTCAACTGCGACCCGAAGATGCGCTGCTTGAAGTCGGTCTGCACCAGCTCGTCGATGAAGACGTTCAACTGGTCGAGGCTCTGCGGCGTCGCCTCGATTTTGTCGCTGCCCGCCCGCCGGAGGTCGAGTCGGCGGAGCACGGCGGTGTGCAGCTCGCGCTGGAGCGAGTCGATGTCCTCGATCGCGGCGGCCTCTTCCGACGCGACCTCATGCACCTCTTGCACGAAGGTGAGGACGAACTCGGCCACGCGCACCTGGCTGACCGGACGCAGGGTCGCGGTCTGACCGGGCTCGACGATCGATTCATCGACGTGCACGGAGGTGGCGCGCTCGTGGACGCGAAGCTCCCAGCCGTCCTCGGCGCGCTCGACCACGAACTGCAGCCGCGAGACGAAGCGCGAGCTCCCGAGGCAGACTCCGCAATCGTCGGCCCGGCCGACCGTGAATCCGGCCAGGCCGTCGTAACCGACCCACTGCTTGTTCTTGAGCGTGTCCTGGACGACGACTCGCACGGCGATCAGCTCCCGTCGGACGTGTTCTCGCGCGTGACCACCCCGGGCGAACCGGGTCTCAGCAGCAGGCTCAGGTAGTTCCCGCCGCCCGCGCGCGCCTTGATCAGCATCTTGGCCTGCGTCGGCGTCAGCTCGAGGGTCACGACGTTCTGCGGTCCGCCCGCGTCCTGGATCTCCTGCAGACCCGCCTCGCCGGAGAACACGTGCTGCTGGCGGCTCATCGTCAGTCGATCGTCGATGGCGATGACACGGACGTTCTGGAGGATCTCCTCGACCTCCCAGTGATCAGGGTCCATCGACTGCGCGGAGACCTGGCTCAGGATCGCGCCGATCGCCGCCTGAGGATTGTCGTAGTCGAAGCTCGGGATCGCCTCCTCGTTGACCGTCTTGTCCTTGCGAAAGCTCACCAGGATGTCGACGCGATCACCGGGGACCAGGAGTCCGCCGAGGATCCCCTCCTCGTTGACGGTGATCGACACGGCGCGGGTCGCCGGCGCGAGCTCGATGTCCTTGAGCCCGGACAGATGCGAGTAGAGGATCGCCATCCCGGCCGGCACCGGCGCGTTGATCCGCCGCCCGCGCAACGACTCGAGCTCGTCGGCCTTGACCGCGGCGTGGACGAGACCCGGCGAGGAACTGGCTCCTACCATCCCCGAGGTCAAGTCCGTGTCTGGGTCCAGAATATGGTTGGCCGGGAGGTTGTTCACCGTGAAGACGAGCGCGACCTTCGGCTCGGACTCGCGCTGCTCCAGCTCCTTCGTCGCCGAGCTGATGTACGTGAACGCAAGGACGGTCGCCAGGAACCCAGCAACGATCGCCACGATGAGCATCAACTTGTTGCTCGACATTACCACCTCCCGATCATCGACCCCGCTCGCGAACGGGGTACCGCCTGAGTCGCGGCTACTCTATGTCGGCATCCGGCGCGTTGATAGGGAGAACGTTCCAATGTCGAGAGGTTGCCGCTCGTGGCGCTTCATCGGGTCCGTGAGCCCCTTCGATGCGATGATTCTCCCCGGGTCGACGCGGCTCTTGGCCGGGGCGCGATGCCCCGCCCGCCGCGCGCGTTCCGCGTGGCGCGCCTACCGGCGGAAGCCCCGGAACATCATGATCTCCATCCGCCCTTTGCCCTTGAGCTCCGCCGTGAAGGCGTCTCCGTCGGCCAGGTGGGCCACGCGCTCCCACGCGTTCCGGCTGAGCGCGATGCGGTCGGGTGCGGCCGTATCGACGACGCGGGCGGCGGTGTTGACCGTGTCGCCCCAGATGTCGAATCCGAACTGGCGTTTGCCGAGGATCCCGGCGACGACGGGCCCATAGTGGATGCCGGTCCGAATCTGCCAGTGGCCGGTCACCTGGGGCGTCTTCGCCACCATGTCGACCGCGAACTCGAGGCAGGAGAGCACCGGGTTCTCGCACGACGTGAACACCCCCGCTGCCGCCATGAACGCGTCGCCGATCGTCTTCACCTTGAGGATCCCGCGGTTGGCGGCGGCCTCCTCGAACGCGACGACCAGGTTCTGGAGGTGGCCGACGACCTCTTCCGGGTCGTGATGGTCGCAATAGCTGGTGAAGCCGACGATGTCCGTGAACAACACGGCGACGCCCTCGTGACGGCGCGGGCGGACCGCGTCGTCGCTCTTGAGCTCGCGAATGATCGCGTCCGGCAGGATCACGCGAAGCAACCGGTCCGAGCGCGTCCGCTCGGCCTCGATCTGATCGAGATACCGGACTTCGCGGTCGCGCAAGCGCTTCTTCTCGAGCGCGGCCTCGATGCGCGCCCGGAGCAGCGCCCACTCGAACGGCTTCTGGATGTAGTCCTCGGCCCCGATCTCGATGCAGCGCGTCACGCTGTCGAGCTCGTCCAGGGCGGACAGCATGATCACCGGGACGTGACGCAGCCTCTCATCGGCGCGGATCCGATGCAGCGCCTCGATGCCGTTCATCTCCGGCATGATCACGTCGAGCAGCACGACGTCGAACGGCTCCGCCTCGAGCATCTGGAACGCCTCGCGCCCGTTCGTCGCCTCGCGAACGGTGTGGCCGGCGCGCGTGAGCTGCTGGGAGAGCAGGTCGCGATTGATGTCGTTGTCGTCGGCGATCAGCACGTGCCCGTGGCGACGGTCGCGCTGGAAGGCGTCGTCCTCGCCGAGGGGCCGTACCGTTCGCACGAGACGCTCGATGACCGTGTCCCGGCCCACCGGTGGAGTCGCAGCGGACGGCCCACCCGCGCCCGTCAGGTTGTCGAACCCGGCGAGGAGGCGGCGGCCGCAGTCGAGCAGCTTCGCGAGCTCGGGCGGCGCGCCCTCGGCGGCGTCCTCGGCCTCCTCGAGCAGCATCTCGCTGTACCCGATGATATGGTTCAGCGGAGTCCGTAGGTCGTGGCGCGACTGGCGCTCGAGCTGGGAGAGGCGCTCTTCGAGGGTCACGTCCTCGGCCGCGGCCCGCTCGAACTCCTTCTCGAGCAGCGAGCGGAACGACAGCGCCGCGCCCAGGATCTTGCCGAGATCTTCCTCGAGCGCGTCGCGCTTCGCCTTCGGCAACGAGCGCAGCAGCGACTGAGAGTAGTGCAGGATCGCCGAGATCGGAGAGATCAGGTCGTCGGTGGTGCGGGCACGCCGCGCGAGCCGGATCCGGCCGGTCTCGGACGGAACCGTGCCGGGCGGGCGGTCTTTCGTGGGTCGCTTGCGTTTGTTCCGCATGATCCCGCGTCAGCCGTTCCGGTCGTCCGTCAGGGAAACGGAGGATTGCTCCGAGATCATGCTGGTCACCGCCACGAACATCTCGTCCAAGGTGCCCGCGCCCTTCTCGATGATCTGTTCCACGCACCTGTTCAGCGCGGCACGTTCGGCCGGCTCGAGCACCTTCGCGGTCATGACGATGACCTGGATCGTCGACCACTCCGGGTTGGCGCGCAGCCGCTCCAACACCTCGAACCCGTTCATCTCCGGCATCATCAGGTCGAGCAGGACGACGTCGGGTCGGTTCTCCTCGATCCTCGCCAGAGCCTCGCGGCCGTTCGTCGCCTCGGCCACCTTGAACGCGGCCCGCTCGAGCTTCCGCCGCACGAGCCGGCGCGCGTCCTCGTCGTCGTCGACCACGAGGATCCGGACGTCGCCGGCCCGGGCGAGGCGGTGGATCACCGCTCGCAGGCGTTCGAAGTCGGTCGGTTTCGTGACGTAGTCGGCGGCACCGAGCGTGTATCCGATGCGCTGCTCGCCGACGATCGTCACCATGATGACCGGGATGCGGGCGAGCTCCTCGTCCGCCTTCAGCTCGGTCAGGACCTGCCAGCCGTCCTTGCCGGGCATCATCACGTCGAGCGTGATCGCGGCCGGCTTGATCTCGCGGGCCTTCGCGATGCCGGAGTCGCCGTCCGACGCCGTCTCGACCCGAAAGCCGTCGCGGTTCAGGTTGCGCGCGAGGAGCCGGCGCGCGTCGGCGTCATCGTCGATCAGCAGGATCGTCGGGGCGTCGGGCGGCAGGGCGTCGTCGACCGGCTCGGCCCGGAGCTCCTCGGTCGCCTCGTCCGCCGGCTCGGCTCCGTCGCCCGGAGAGCTGGCGGGGAGGCGAATCGTGAACGTCGATCCCTGGCCGGGGGTGCTCTCGACCGTGATGTCCCCGCCCATCATCCGGCAGAAGCTCCGCGTGATCGTCAGTCCGAGCCCGGTGCCGCCGTACTTGCGTGTCGTCGACGGGTCGGCCTGGGTGAACGACTCGAACAGGCGATCGACCTGCTCCACGGTCAGGCCGATTCCGGTGTCGGAGACGGAGAACTCGATGAACTCCTTCCCACCCTGGTCGATCCGGCGCACCGAGAGCTCGACGCGGCCGTTCTCCGTGAACTTCGCCGCGTTGCTGGTCAGGTTGAACAGGTTCTGGCGCACCTTCGTCAAGTCGGACCGCATGCGGCCGACGTCGCCGGCGACGGTGACGATGAACTCGTTGCCGTTCTTCCGTACGAGCGGCGAGACGGTCGCCACCACGTCCTCGACGGCGGCGGCGACGTCGAACGACTCGAGGTAGAGCTGCATCTTCCCCGCCTCGACCTTCGACAGGTCGAGGATGTCGTTGATCAGGTGGAGGAGGTGCTTGCCGGCGGTCTGGATCTTGAGGAGGTCCTTCACGGCCGCGTCGTCGCCGCGGTCCGTGGCGTCCTCCTCCAGCATCTCGCTGTAGCCGATGATCGCGTTCAGCGGCGTTCGGAGCTCGTGGCTCATGTTGGCGAGGAACGTGCTCTTCGCCTGGCTCGCGCGCTCCGCCGCGTCGCGCTCGTGCCTGAGGGAGAGCGCACGCTGGCGCGCCGTCACGTCGCGGAGGTTCACGACGACGCCGCGCACCGAGGTCGACTGGAGGAGGCTCGTCTCGACCATGTCGATCCAGCGCTCGCCGCCGCTCCGAACGCGGCAGCGCCACGTGACCGTGACGCTGACCCCGGGATTCTCGATCGACTCGGCGTGAGCCCGCTCGACCGCCGCGCGCTCGTCGGGGTGCGCGTACTCGAAGATCGTGGTCGCCACGACCTGCTGCGGGGGCTTGCCGAGCACGTCGGTCACGGCCGGGCTCGCGTAGCGGATGGAGCCGTCCCGTTTGAGCAGGAGGATGCAGTCCGACGCGTTCTCGATGAGCGTCCGGAACAACGCCTCGCGCCGGCGAATCTGGTGGTGGGCTCGCTTGAGACGGACCTCGCGAGCCTCGACCTCGTCCGCCATCTGGCTGAACACGGTCGTGAGCCGGCCGAGCTCGTCGCCCCGGGACGCGACGTGCGCGAGCCCCGACTCCTTCAGCGACTTCGCTCTCTCGACGACTTGATCGGCGTTGTCCGCGACGCGACGCGTCGCGTCGGTCAAGTACTCGAGCGGTCGGATCACGGTCCGGCGCAGGAGCACGTTGATGAAGACCATCGCGACGGCGAAGATGCCGACGAAGATTCCGGTCAGGGCGAAGGCGTTCTTGTGTCCGTCGGCGATGACGCGAGACGCCGGCACGTAGACGACCTGGGTCGCGATCAGGTCGCCCAACTGCCAGCCGAGGCCGCCCGAACCATACGCCGCGATCTGCGCGGCGGGCGCCTCCTCGACGGTGGAGTGGCAGCCGAGGCAGGTCTCCGACTCGACCCGCATCGGCCGCGCGGTGAAGAAGAGGCGCTCGCTGCTCGCGTAGTCGTCGTGGAATCCCGAGAGCTGCTTCAGGTTCGGGTCGTCCCGGAACTGCTCGATCAACTCCTGCTCGAACGGGTCGGCCTGCGACCGCGGGTTCGTCGGATTCTCGGCGGCCTCCTTGTATTCGAACTCCGCGAAGCTGGGGTCACGACGGCGGAAGTACTCGAACACCTCCCTGGCCGAGAAGCCGGGGACCGCTTCGCGCAAGAACGCCTGCGTATGGGGTTGAAGGTCGGCCAGGATCGGCCCGACGTTCTTCCCGGTGTACTCCCGAACCGCGTTCATCACCTGGAGGAGGACCTCGGCCTTCTCCGCGACCTCCTCTTCCGACTCGTCCCCGAGGCGATCGATGAGCGCGATCCAAGTCACCCCGGCGCCGCCCAGGAAGACGAGACCGAGGATCAGCGTGAACCGCGGGCCGAGGCGGAGCGCGTTCAGCATCGGCGATCCTCAGGGGAGAGGGGCGGGGCCGAACCCTGACGGAGGAGAACGTTGATCTTCTCGAGCAGCCGTTTGAAATCCACCGGCTTCGTGTCGTAGTCGTCGCATCCGGCTTCGATCGCCTTGTCGCGATCGCCGCTCATCGCGTGCGCGGTCAACGCGATGACGGGGATCTGGGCCGTACGCTCGTCCTGCTTCAGACGGCGTGTCGCCTCCCAACCGTCGATGGTCGGGAGGCTCAGGTCCATGAGGACGATGTCCGGAAGGATGCGCACCGCTTCGTCGACTCCTTGCTGGCCGTCGACCGCGAGCGCCACGGAGAACCCCTTGCGCTCGAGCCGTCGCGACAGCATGTCCCGGTTGTTCTCGTTGTCTTCGACGAGCAAGACCGTCGGCATCGGTCTCCTTTCTCGGTGTCGCACCGCAAACGGACGCGCCGCGCGAACTCGAAACCGCCACGAAGGAGGTCGAGCATACGCGAACGTGAGTCCGCGGCGGCCGGAGCGGCCGGAAACGACGCGCGCCCGGCCACCCGTGTCGCCGGCGCCTCGCGCGGCGAAGGAAACGAAGCGACCCGAACGGAACTCACCCGATTCACTCGATCTTCCGGGCGTCGATACTTGATGAAATGCCCCCGAAACTCAGCGGACGTGTCGGGTTCGAGGCCCGAAGCGCACACGATGGCGGCTCATGCCCGGGACTCGGCCGATCCGGTCCCTCTCACAACGATGCGAACGGCGTCGGCCGCCGCCGCCGCTGCCGTGCCGCCGCGGGCGGGAGCCGGGGCTCGGGCCGGCCACGTCGCGTCGTCCGTCGAGTTCCTCCTCGTCGGCGGGGGGTCGACGATCCTGCTCGTGCTCGCGCTCCTCGTCGTCCCGACGGACGATGACACCGCACGGCGCGTGGCGGCGGCGGGCATCGCGGCGTCGTTGCTGTTGAACTATCCGCACTTCGCCCATTCCTACCAGCTCCTCTATCGCCGCTTCTCGGCCCGGATCCGCGAGGCTTCCCCGCGGCAGCGGCGGCGGTACGTGATCGCCGGCCTCGTGGTGCCGGCCGTGATGGTCGCGTACTTCGCGGCTTGCGTGGCGGCCCGCAGCCGAACCGGCCTCGGCTACGCCCTGAACGGGATGTTCTTCCTCGTCGGCTGGCACTACGTCAAACAGGCCTACGGCGTCCTCGTGGTGCTGTCCGCGCGCAAGGGGGTGGCGCTCTCACGCGTCGAGCAGGTCCTGTTCCGCGCGAACGCGCTGGCCGTCTGGATGGTGTCCTGGCTCTCCGCCAACGAGGCGATCGAGACGTACGTCCGGCACGGCGTCTCGTACTCGACGATCGGGATGCCGGCCGGGCTGGTCGGCGCGGCGCGCGCGCTCGCGTGCGCCACGACGCTGGCGGCCGCGGTTCTCGTCGTTCGGCGCGTCCTTCGCGGCGGGCCGGTCCTCTCGTTCAACGGGACGATCGGCTACGCGAGCGCGCTCTACGTCTGGCTGCTGCTGAGCGAGCTCCACCCGGCGTTCCTCACGTTGGTACCGGCGTTCCACGCGCTGCAGTATCTCGCCTTCGTCTGGCGCCTCGAATGGAATCGAGTCGCGGCCGACGTCGCGGACGACGGTGGTGCGGCCCCGCACGCCGAGTCGGGAGTCGTCGCGTTCCGCTTCGCGCGGTTCCTGATCGGCGGCGTCGTGCTCGGTGCGTTCCTCTTCATGGCGGCGCCTGCCGCGCTCGACCGGCTCGTCCATTACGACGCCGGCACGTATGGACCGGCTCTGTTCGTCTTCCTCTTCGTCACGTTCGTCAACGTCCACCACTACTTCATCGATCACGTCATCTGGCGGCGTGAGAACCCGGAAGTGGGGCGCTTCCTGGTGGCGCGGCGGCTCCCACCCCGCTGACGGGGAACCGGGTCGCCGCGTTCGCGTCAAGCGGCGTCAATCGGTGTCGGCGCGCGCGAGCGCCTCGCGGACGTCCTTCGGAAGAGCGAACTGACCGACCACCGAGGCGCCGTCGATGGCACGCCTCGGCGCGGTGACGCGTGACGCGAGGTGCTCGTCGATCCACGCCGGCTCGAACGGTCGCAGGTCGCGCCCCGCGACGAGGGTTCCCCACGCGCCGTGGTAGGACGGAACGAACACGCGCCCGAGGCGGATCTCTTCGAAGACGCGGCCCAGGCGCGCGACGACGCGGGCGGCGGCCGCGAGATCGGGGCCGAACGCGGCGCCGTACTGCATGGAGAAGACTCCGTCCGGATGCAGGTGGTCCTTGATCTCGGCGAAGAACGGCTCCTCGAACAGGTGGGCGGCGGGCCCGCTCTCGCCAGGATCGACCACGTCGAACACGATGACGTCGAAGCGCTCGCGCGTGCTCCGGAGGAACGCGTCGGCGTCCGCGAATCGAAGCTCGACCCGCGGGTCCTCGAACGCGCCCTGATGGTGGTCCGGCAGGAACTCGCGGCAGCGCATCACGACGCGCTCGTCGAGGTCGGCCATCACCGCCCGCTCGACGGAACGGTGGCACAAGGCCTCGCGCAGCGTCGCCCCCTCTCCGCCGCCGAGGATCAGGACGCTCTTCGGGCCGGGGTCGTCGACGAGCAGCATCGCGGGATGGACCAGCGGCTCGTGGTAGTGGTGCTCGTCGTCCGTCGTCGACTGGAGGTTGCCGTCGAGGATCAACGAACGACCGAAGGCGACGAGGTCGACGATCTGCACCGACTGGAACGGGGTCCGCTCGTCGCAGAGCACCTCGCGAACCTCGAACCGGATCACTTCGCCGGGCGAGAAGTCGTCCTCGTACGGGGCGTTCATGCGATTGGCTGGGTGCGAGCTTCGGACGCGAAGCCGCGGTGGACGACGACCCGCCGCTGGCGACGGGCCCCGAGCGAGCGGACGAGGAGGTCGGCCGCCCGGATCGCGTCGAACTTCTTGCCGCAGGTGTAGACGTCGAGGGCCGCCCGGCCGAGAGAAGGCCAGGTATGCACCGAGAGATGCGACTCCGCGATGAGCAGGACGCCCGACACTCCCGGAGGGTCGAACTCGTGGAACGCCTCGCCCACGATCGTGGCACCGGCGCGCTCGGCCGCCTGTTTGAGCTTGCGCCGAATCTCGACGGTGTCGGCCAGGAGGAGCTCAGGGCATCCGTCGAGGTCGAGGATCACATGCGTGCCAAGATCCGTCATTGCACCCACTCACCTTGGCAAAGGCTCACCAGGTACGAGATTAGGGTGAGGGAAAGGGCCGGTCAGCCTATTGCGGCGATCGAGCGTGTCAAATCGAAAGAAGACTCGCTCGTCGCGGGGAAACCGCGCCCGGGGTCTCGGCCTCGCGGGCCGAGTCGCTCGCGCGGGTCGACTGGCGTGCCCTACTCGATCACGACGATGACGTCGTCGCCGCCCGCGGTCGTGGCCGACGGGGAAGTGTTTACCTGTCCGTTGGGACCGGCGCAGAGGATGAGCATCCGCTCGACCGAGCTGAAGTACCCGTTGACGTTCACGAGGTAGGCGTGGCCCCATGGGTCCGGGCCGACCGAGGCGAGGTAGGGGCCGCGCCAGTCCGATCCGGACATGTCGCCGCGCAACAGGAACTCATCGATGTGCTGCGAGGGGCCGGAGTCGAACACGTTGTTGGTGGGACGCACGCCGTCCGAGTACAGGAAGTGGTACGTGGTCGCGCCGCTGTGACCGGTCGGGAACGTGCGCGTGTGCAACGCGTACTGGCGGAGCGCGTCGGTGATGTGGCCGAGGTCGCGGTCGACGCGCCTCCACTGGTCATCGAGCTTGTAGATCGAGACGACGGGTACGACGACTCCGGCCACGGCGATCACGATCGCCACCAGCACGAGCATCTCCACGAGGGTGAATCCGCGTAAGCGCGAGTGCATGACCACCTCCATGGAGTCTTTTCGCGTCGACTCGCGCGGGGACTTGAGGGAATTCGAGCGGCGCGGCCGATCAACCGGATGGTGACGATCGCACCAGCTTCAGCTTGAAGCGCCCGTCGTAGCGGTCGGCGCACTCGCCGCACGACGACGCCATGAGCAACGGCTTCTGCCGCGGGAACGCCGTGCCGCACGCCGGGCACACGTAGACGTAGCGGGGGGGCGCCGCGACGCGGTCGAGCGGATCGACGGTGAGCCTCGCGACCTCGACGTCGTCGTCGTCGAACCAGCGCTTCGCGGTGCGGTCCTGGCGCAGGAAGGGGTGGGGGAACGGGCGGAGACGACGGAACCAGACGGCATCTCCCGTTCCGGTCGCGAGCGGCGGAACGTACGCGCCGTCGTCTCGCGCCGCCGCGGCGACCGTACGCACGCGCGCGTCGTACGCGCTGCCGTGTCGAAGCGGCGACGAGAAGCCTCCGAACGATCGATCGATGTGGAGGAGCTCGTGGACGACGTCCTCGGCCTGCTCCTTCGGGTCGAGGAACAGGAACCGCGGCAGGACGAAGGAGAGGATGTACCGGATCTCGCGGCCCGCGACGTGGACAGACGGGAACTCCCACCGTCCATCGGCCGAGATCCGCTCGCCGGTCTCCTTGAAGCGCGTGAAGTGGCACGCCGCGCGCTTGCCGACCATGCCGCGACGTCCACGCGTCGCGACGACGAGCAGAGCGTCGGCGTCGACGTAGTCACGAAACGGCGCCCGTTCTGCGAACGAGCGGACGGCGTCGTGCAAAAGGTCGGTGACGAGAGGGCGCATTCGATCCGTGGCCATTGTAGTCTGCGCGCTTCGTGCGTAGTCGCATTTGGTTTCGGAGGTCGACATGACGATACGGTCGATTCGCGTCGCCGCGAGCGCGCTTCTGCTGCTGTCCGCGAGCGGCGGCTGCGTCACCGCGCCGGACGACTTCGACCTGTGGCCGATCTTCCGGAATCAACGCTCCGACGGCGGCGGAGAGGTGGCGGTCCTGTGGCCGCTCTCCAAGTTCGAGTGGAGCGGCGACGGCATGAGCGAGAGCGAGTGGGTCTTTCCGTTCTACGCGCACTGGTCGAACGGCGACGAGGATGGCGTCACGCTCGTCCCGATGGTGCCGCCGCTCTACACCCACCAAGAGCGCGTCGACTACG
This sequence comes from uncultured Phycisphaeraceae bacterium, assembly GCA_964649825.1. Classification (GTDB taxonomy): domain Bacteria; phylum Planctomycetota; class B15-G4; order B15-G4; family JADJEK01; genus CAZYQW01. The sequence continues at coordinate 20,149 of CAZYQW010000065.1, forward strand.
AGTCGACGAGCCTGTTCCCCCTGTTCAGCAACGTGCGCACCGGAGCGCGCATCGACCGGTCCGCCCTCGTCCTGCTCGGCGAATGGTCGAGGTACGACGGCGAGGAGGGTCTCGTGCGACTGAACGTCTTCCCGCTCTTCCAGTGGGAAGAGCGGGGGGCTGGCGAACGGCTGAGCCTGATCCGCGGCCTCGAGATCTCGCCGACCGGGCCGCTCTTCTCGCTCCTCGACATCGATCGGACCGGGCTCTCGATCCGGCCGGAGTCGGACGAGCCCAGCCTCGCGGTCGACTTCGCGTCGGTCTTCGGGCGCATCGTCAACCTGTTCCATTGGGACGACGTCGGTTCGCACGACGATCTCCGCTTCCTCACGCTCTTCGCGAACGAGGACTGGTCGTTGTTCCAACGGCGCGCCGCGCACGAAGGCGCTCCCGGCGACGATCAGGAGAAGACGATCCTCTTTCCGTTCTACTGGAACGTCCGGCACGCGGAGGACTCGCGCACGCGCATGCTCTGGCCGTTCTACGGCAGCACGACGCGCGGTGCCGCGACGATCGCGCGCTACTTCGTGTTCCCGCTCCTCTGGTGGGAGGACGACCCCGAACGCCAGCGCTCCTCGTTCCACTTCCTCTGGCCGTTGATCGGAACGAAGGAAGAGGAGGGACAGTCGGCGTTCTGGTTCCGGCCCCTCTTCTCGTACGAAGGCTCGGAGAACGGCTACGAGTGGTCGGCGCTCCTTTCGTTCTTCGGCTGGGGGCGCGACGGCGATCGATCGATGCTGCGGCTGTTCTGGATCCCGTGGGAGCTGTAGGAGTCGTAGGATCATCGTTCCGTCGCACGAACCCACGGGAGCGAACGATGCCGACCCCTCTGACCCGACGCCACTTCCTGGAGAGAGTCGCCGCCGCGTCGGCCGTGGCCGCCGCACCGGTCGCGGCGCGCGCCGCCGCGGTGAACGTGTCGCGAGGAGGTCCGCGCCCGGTCGTGATCGCGAGCGCGAACGGTTGGCATCCGCCGGCCGATCGCGGCGGCGGAACGGAACGTGGCTCCGCCGTCGAGACGACGCTCCGGCTGCTCCGCGACCCGGACATCCAGAGGAAGCGGTTCGGCCTGCTCGAGGCGGTGGTGGCCGGCGTGGCCGAGGTCGAGAACGACCCGACCGATCACAGCGTGGGGCTCGGCGGCCTCCCCAACGAGGAGGGCGTGGTCCAGCTCGACGCGTCGGTGATGTTCGGGCCGACGCACCAATCGGGGGCGGTCGCGGCGATCGAGAACATCCAGAACCCGGCCCGCGTCGCGATGTACGTGCTCCGCTACACCGACCACTCCATGATCGTCGGCGAGGGCGCGTACCGGTTCGCGCGGGCGTTCGGCATCGAGCACGCGGAGCTGTTGACCGAGGAAGCGCGGAAGATCTGGCTCTACTGGCGGCAGAGCCACAGCGATCGCGACGACTGGCTCACGCCGCCGGACGAGGACGTCGGCGCGGCGGTCCTCTCGGAGTTCACGCACGGCACCATCCACCTGTCGGCGGTCGACGAGAACGGCGACCTCGCCGCGGTGACGACGACGAGCGGCCTGTCGTACAAGATCCCCGGACGGATCGGCGACTCGCCGATCGTCGGCGCGGGGATGTACTGCGACAACGAGGTCGGCTCGGCCGGGGCGACCGGGCGCGGCGAGGAGGCGATCGTCAACTGCGGCGCGTTCTCCGTCGTGTCGGCGATGGCCGCGGGCCGCGAGCCGATCGACGCGTGTCTCGACGTACTGAAGCGCGTGGCCCACAACGGGAGGAAGCGCGGGCTCGTCAAGGACGGCAAGCCGACGTTCGACCTGAAGTTCTACGCCGTGCGCAAGGACGGCACCTACGGATCGGCCGCCATGTTCGCGGGGGGGAAGTACGCGGTGATCGATGGCGCTTCGCCGAGTGGTCGTCACGAAGCGTGCGGCTGGCTCTACGACCGGTGAGCTCGTCGTCCGGCACCGGCGGCCCGCGCGAGGTGGACGGTTGAAACACCTCGTGGTGGCAACGAGAACAGCGGCGCTCGAGCGGCTCCGGCCCTACGTCGAACGGCGCGTGCTCCCGGCGCTCGGCTTCGCGGGGGCTCCGTTCGATCTCGACGTCGCGCCCGAGGGGACGCGCTCGATCGTCCTGTTCCTCACGGTCGGCGGCGAGAGGTTCGTCGTTCGCGGCGATCGCGACTTCGTCCAGGCGACGCGGACCGTGTTCGCCATGCGCCACCTGATCCGCCGCGGCGCGCCGATCCCGAGGCTCCTCGTCGCGGACCTCTCGCCCGTCACGCGAGTCCGCTACGGCGCCACGATCTCGGTCGAGGAGATGGTGCCGGGTCGATCGCTCGACGAGGTCGAGGTCGACGAGAGCATGATCCGGCCCGCAGCCACGGCGCTCGCGCGTCTGCACGCGATCACGCGATCGCGATGGGGGGCGATGCTGCCGGGCGTCGGCCGGAAAGGCGGCTACTTCCGTGCGCTGACGTCGCGTGTCGAGCGGCGCCTGGACGACCTCGCCGCGAACGTGCCCGATCTGCGCCCGCTGACCGGCGCGGACGTGCGGAGCTGGTTCCGGGGCTTCGAGGGCGACGTCGAGCCGAAGGACGTCTACAGCGCGTGCCACTTGCGCGTGAGCAACACGAACCTGCTCGTCACGGACGCGGGCGATGCTCGGCTGATCGACGTCGCGACCGCGCGATACGGTCATCCGGGCATCGACGTCGAGCGCGCGTTGCAGCGGTGGTGCCGGCGCCGAAAGCGGCTCGAGGCTGCGTTCCTGGACGAATACTTCCGCGCCTCCGCCCGCCTGACGCGATCGGAGTGGGAGCGGGTGCGACCGTACTTCGGAGCGTCGTTCCACGTGACGCAGGTCTACCGAGCCGCGAAGGAGATCCGGCAGTTCACCGGCGACGGTCGCTGGCAGAAGATCGGCGGCCGGCGGCGGACGGTGCGCCGCAACGTCGAGCGGATGTTCGACGTCATCGCCGGCCACGTTGGTCCGGCCGGCCGGGGCGGATTCGATGAGGCCCGCGAGGCGTCGCTCCGCGGGCTGACGGCGTGGGAAGAGACGCTCCCCACCCCGCCGCCGTCCTCCGCGGCGCCCCCGCCGCCCCCCGCGGCTCCGCCGCCGTCCTCCGCGGAACCGCCGCCGTCCATCTGATCCGACGCGCCGCGTCGAGACGCGGCCGTGCCCGCCGCATCGACGGAGCGCGGCGGCGCGTCGGTCCAGCCGCGTCAGTCGAGCGTGGAGACGGACTCCTTCGTCGCGGCAGTCGTCTCGATCGCGCGGCCCGCGGCGGCGGCGAGCGCCACGGCCTTCCGGCGGGCCTCCTCGAACCGTTCCTCGCGCTCGACGAGGACCGCTCGCGCTTGGGCGGCGCTCGCGGCGGCGTCGCTGGCCGCCGCATCGAGTGCGTTCTGGTGCTCCTCGGCCGCCGCGCGCGAAGCGACGAGGCGCGCGCGGGCCGACGTGTGATCCTCGTCCGCGACGAGGTCGCGGAGCCGCCGCGCCTCGTCGAGGCGAGCCCGTGCCGCCGCGGTCGCTTCCGCGGCGGCGGCGAGCTCCGCGCGCGCGGCGTCGACGTCGGCGGCGAGGACGGCGATCACGTCCCCGGTCATGCGGACCGCGTCGCGAAGCGCGTGGTTGTCGGGCTCCGCGTTCGCCCGCCGCTCGATCCCGGCGAGGGTTCGTCGCGTCCGTGCGAGCGTGGCCTCGCGCTCGTCGAGCTCGGTCCGCACGCCGCTCTCCTTCGCCTCCTCGGCGGAGAGGCCCGCCCGGCGCGTGTCGATCCCGAGGTCCGCCGCCGCGAGGCGTTCGGGACGGCTCGCGGTCGCGGCGTCGATCTCCGCGATCCTCGCGTCGAGGTCGGCCACGCCGGCGGCTGCGGCGCCGGCGCCGGAGTGACGGGCGGCGAGCACCGCCTCGAGCGCGGCGACGTCGCGTCGCGCCGCGTGCCGCTCGACGTTGATCCGCTCCGCCTCCCAGCGGGCGAGGTCGGCCGCCGCGGCCGCGAGCTGGCGCCCCAGCTTCTCCCGCTCGCGCTCCAGGCGAGCGCGCTCGCCGGCGGAACGAGCGACGATCGCCCGCGCCGTGCTCGCTTCGGCCCACTCTCGAGCCAGATCGAGCGTGATGGCCTCGAGCTCGTGCTCCAACGCGACGATCTCCGCGGCTGCGGCGTCGCGGTCGAGCCCGGCGCGTTCGGCTCGGTGCACGGCTTCCTCGGCCTCGTGCTCGACGCGCGCGACGTCGGCGTCGGCCCCGACGAGCGCCGCGTGGGCGCGCTCCTGTTCGCGGACGCGCTCCGCGAGCGCGAGGCGCGCGGCGTCGATCGCTGCTTCGGCGGCGCCGACCGCGACCTCGGTGCTCTCCAGCACGGCGAGCAGCGTCGGCTGCTCGGGGTCGGCCTCGAGTTCCGCGCGCAGGGAGAGCGCGATCTTCGCCAGTTCGTCCGACACGTGACGGCGCTTCACGACGTCGCGCAGCGCCCGCTCGCGCGACCGTCCGACCTCTTCGCGCGAAGCTCGCGCCTCTGCGCGCGCGGCGCGGGCGCGCGCGAGATCCTGCTCGGCCGCGATGCGGTCCGCGTCGGCACGACGCGACTCGTCGTCCGCGCGCGTCTGCGTCTCCCGCTGCTCCGCGATGCGGTCGGAGCGTTCGCGGACGACGCCCTCGAGCGTCGCGCGCCGTCCCTCGGCGAGGGCGAGTTTCGCCTCGATCGGCGCGAGCTTCGCGCGCAACGCGTCCTGGAGCTCGGCGGCCCGCCGCGCGCGCGGGAGGATTTCGGCGTGCCGGTCCGTCGCCTCGACGATCCGCGCCGCGAGCGATGGCGGGTTCGCGTCGAGCCGCGCCACGACCGATCCGCTGATCGCGTCGACGACCGCGACGTCGCCCGACCAATCGCCGGCGACGATGCGTGCGCCGCCCGCCGTGAACGCGACCGCGCCGACCTCGTCGGAGAACGTCTCGAACGCCCCGAGCTTGTTCGCCGCCGCGTCCCAGATCGCGACGCGGTGGTCGCGTCCGCCGGTCGCGAACCGGCCGTCCGGAGCGAAGTCGACGGCGAGCGTCCCTCCCTCGTGCGCCTTCAGGCTCTTCTGCTGCTTCCCCTCGTTCATCTCCCACACGCGCACGGTCCCGTCCGCGCCGGCCGACGCGAGCACGTTCGAGTCCGCGCGCCAGGCCACCGCGAACACGGCGCCGTCGTGTCCGTCGAGCGCGTGGAAGAGTCGCCCCGATCGCGCCTCCCAGATGCACAGGCCGCCGCTGCGGTCGCCGGTGGCGAGCAGCACGCCGTCGTCGCTGTACGCGATCGCGGTGACCCAGTCCGCGTGCCGCTCGAGCACGTGCCGGCGCTCGCCGGACGCCGCCGAGACGATGACGACCTTGCGGTCGGGGCCGCCCCACGCGAGCTCGGCCCGGTCGTTGCGAAGGTCGGCGGCGAGCACCGCGTCGAACGAGTCGCCAAGCGTCGCGACGCGGTCGCCGGTGACGACGTCGAACACGGCGACTCGTCCGGAGCGGCCCGCTTCGCCGCCGCCGATCACGAGCAACGCGCCGTCCCGCGAGAAGCGGATCGACTCCGGCGTACCCTCGGGGAACGGCAGCACGCCGAGCAGCTCGAACGTCTCGGCGTGGTAGAGCAGCACCTGGCGCGATCCGCGCATCGCGACCAGCGGCGCGTGGCGGCTCGCCGCGATCGAGGTCTGCGCCGGGGCGCGCTCGGCGACGACGACGGGCTCGAGCGACAGCCGCTCCGGCATCGGCGGCGGCCCGGCCGGCGCGCCGCCGCCGGTCGCTCCGTGCATCGGGAGGACGGGCACGATTCCGGTGGCCTTCACGGCCTGACGCCGGCCGCCCTCTTTCTCCACGAGCCCGTCGGCGATCCAGCGCCGAATCACCTCGATCTCGGGATCCGGCAGGCGTTCGCCGCCGGGCGGCATGTTCGGCTCCAGCTCGTGCGTGACCGCGCCGAACAGGCGGCTCGAATCGGGGTCGCCGGCGACCAACACCTCGCCGCTGCTGCTTCCCTTCATCGCGGCGTCGTAGCCGCTCAGGTCGAGGCCGCCGCGCGCGCGGTCGGCGTCGTGGCACTTCAGGCACGAGCTCCGCAAGATCGGGAGCACGTGCTCCTCGTACGTGACGGTCTCGTCGGCTCGCGTCGGGCCGGCCGAGAGAAGGACGAGTCCAAGGGCGAAGGAGGGGAAGGCGAAGGAGGGGAGGTTCATGATCAGTGGTTGAACAGGAACTCCTTCGAGTTCAGCAGCGCCCAGAAGACGTCCTCGAGGACCGCGTTCGTCGCGTCGGGCTCGTCTTCCACCCGGGCGAGCAGGCGACCGCGCTCGACGTCGGTGGGGCGGCGCGCCAGGCAGCGGAGGTAGAGCTCGTCGAGGATCGTGACGGGCGCGGCGCCGTCCTCGGCGAGACTCGCGATCACGCCGCCGTCGGTGATGCGTTTCCACGTCGTCTCGCCGTTGAGGAGGTGCAGCGCCTGACCCAGGTTCGGCTCCATGCGCACGTCGCAGGCGCAGGCCGACGTCCGGCTCGCGCGGCCGAACGTGTCGAGGAACGGGTTCGTGATCGCGCCGTCCGTCACTTCGACCGCGAGCGTTCCGCGGGGCAGCCCGGTGAACTTCTCCTCGGTCCCCGTCACCTGTCCGATCGCGTCGAGCAGGACTTCGGCGCGCAGCCGGCGAATCGTGCCGCGCGCGAAGTTGCGCTCGTCCGACGCGTTGGTCGGGGTCGGCTCGGTCGAGCGCTGGTACGCCTCCGTCGCGCAGATCGCCCGCACCAAGCTCTTCAAGTCGTAGCCGCTCGAGCGGAAACGTTCCGCGAGCCGCTCGAGGAGCAACGCGTTCGACGGCGGGTTGCTGATCCGGACGTCGTCGACCGGATCGACGATGCCCCGGCCGAGGAAATGCTCCCAAACGCGGTTCGCGACGTTGCGCGCGAAGTACGGGTTGTCGGGCGAGGTGATCCACTCCGCCAGCACCTCGCGGCGGTCGCGGTCGCCGGTCCTCGGCGCGACGTCGCCGAGGAAGCGCGGGGGCACGACCTCGCCCGTGACCGGGTGCTTCACGTCGCCCGACCCTCGGTCGAAGACGATGGTCTCGCGCGGGTCCGGCCCGTTCTTCCGCGCGACCTGCGCGAAGAACGAGGTGAACCCGTAATAGTCGCCCATGGTCCAACGGTCGAACGGGTGGTTGTGGCACTGCGCGCACTGGATGCGCATGCCGAGGAACGCCTGCGCCGTGTTCTCGGCGAGCTTCAGCGTGTCGGTCTCGACCTGGAAGTAGTTCGCCGGCGGGCTCTCGAACGTGCTCCCGGACGCGGTCAGAAGCTCTCGCACCATCGCGTCGATCGGCGCGCCGGACGCGACGCGTTCGGCGAGCCAGTCCGAGTAGAGGATCATCGCCTTGCGGCTCTTCCCCAGCAGGACGTCGGTGCGGATCTGCAGGATCTCCGACCACTTCATCACCCAGAGGTCGACGAACGCGGGGCGATCGAGGAGATCGTCGACGAGGCGCGCGCGCTTGTCGGGCGCCGAGTCCGCGAGGAACCGCGTCGTCTCGCCGGGACTCGGCAGGCGTCCGATCACGTCGATGTACGCGCGCCGCACGAACGTGGCGTCGTCGCAGCGGCTCGACGGAACCACGCGCAGGCGGGCGAGCTTCTCGAGGATCGCGCGGTCGAGGTCGTTCGTCGCCGCCGCGGGTCGGATCGCCGCCGGCGACGCGTCCTCCGGGACGACGAGGACGGGGCTTCCGACCGTGAACGTCGCGAACCGCGCGGTGATGAACGCCTCGCCGTGCCGGCCGGCCACAACGAGGCCGGCGTCGTCGACGGTCGCGGAGTTCGGGTCGCTCGAGTGGAAGACGCAGAGCTCGGTCACGTCGCGCTTGCTGCCGTCGTCGTAGCCGGAGACCGCGATGAAGCGCTGCGTCGCTCCCTCGACGCCGAGGACGGCTTCGTTCGGGTAGAGCTCCAGCGAGGTCGCGGTCGCGACGCCCTCCGGGTCCGCCTCCGCGCCGTCCTCGAGCCAACGGAGGATCGTCGCGTACGACGGATGGCTCTCGTCGAAGCGCCGTCCACCGGTATGGGGGACGGCCCCGGTCGCCTTCCGCAGCAGCAGGCTCTCGGGCGGCACCGCGAGGTCGATGCGCCGGCTCTTCTGCTCGCGCGTGACGCGCGCGTAGTCGCGGCTCGGGTCGAACCCGAACAAGGAGAGCAGGAACCCGTCCTGTCCCTTGGCGGAGCCGTGGCACGGGCCGGAGTTGCACCCCGACTTCGTCAGCACGGGGAGGACGTCGGGACCGAACCGGACCGGGCGGCGCGCTGCGGCGCGTTCGACGCGGACGTCGGCGCGGGCCGTCGCCGCCGCGAAGCGGGCCTCGATGCTCGTTCGGCCGTCGCCGAGCGGCCGAACCACGCCGCGTTCGAGCGTCGCGACGTCGAGGTCGGCGACGCGCAGGCGACAACGATCGGTGACGTCCTCGGTGACGCCGTTCTCGTACTCGACCTGCACGACGAGGCGCTGCGTTGCGGCGGCCGTCGCGAGCTCGACGACGGGCGGATCGAGCCGCAGCGCTCGGATCGGCCGGGGGGCGGACGTCTCCGCCGCCGCGGCGCCGACCGCGGCCGCGAGATGCAGGACGAGGATCGCGATCGCGAGCCTCATTGGCGCGGCGCCTCCGCACCGCGCGCCTCGGCGCGGAGCTGCTCGAGGCGGCTCGGCGCCGCGCCCGACGCGTTCGGGGAGCCGGCCGCCCCGCCCGTCCCATGGGGGTCGACGCGCAGCACGCCGCCCTGCGCCGTGCGGTGGCGGATCGGGCCGCCAGCGTCCACGACGATCTCGCACAGGAGCTGCGCGAAACGGCCGGTCGGTCCGGCCTCCTCGGCCGTCACGTCGAAGACGATCTGCGCGTCCGTGCTCGACACCTCGCGCGGCGGCGCCTGGACGCGTGGAGGGAGGTTCAGCAGGTGCGCCGTCGCCTTGCCGTCGAACGGCACCCTCTGCTCGAGCCGGCAGACGAGCTCGGCGCGGCCGCCGCGCTCGATGGCGGCGAGCGTGATCTTGCCCGTCACGTAGGGCGGCGCGACGGTCAGGGCCTCGAGCCCGGTCGACGCGAGGAGGACGCCGCCGTCGACCGTCGCCTCACCGAGCCAGACGAGGGGAAACTCGCCGACGGCCGCGTCGTCCCGCGCGTCGAGCCGGACCTTCGCCGTGGTCTCGCCCTCCTTCACGGTCACGACGCTGGGCGAGCCGACGCCGGCCGAGAGCCACACGCGGCGCAACTGCACCGGGCCTTCGAAGCCGTTCGCGCGCGTGACGCGGACCTCGACATCCAGCACGCCGCCCTGGACGAGCGGCGTGGATGGTGGCACGAGGTCGACGGAGAACGGCGTGGCCTCGGTGACCGCCACCGGGAACGACGGCACCGACTGGCGGTAGTAGACGGTCCGGTTCGGAGGCGCGACGACGAGCTCGACGGTCTGGCGGTAGCGGCCGGCCAGGCGCGGCTCGTGCGTCGTCGTGTACGCGAGGAGGTCGCATAGACTTCCCGACGACGGCGCGTCCGCGTCCGCCTCGAACACGACGGGGATCGTCGTGGTCCCCTTCGGAACGTTCGGCGCGATCATCCGGACGCCGTCGGGGAGCGCGCGCGCCTCGAAGCGGACGTCGTCGTCGAACCCGTCGCGCGACACGCGGAACGTCGACGCGTACCGGCCGCCGCGCGGGACCGGGGCGTGCTGGCGCGCCTGGCTGTCGCGGCCGAAGCGCGGCGTGAAGAACGAGAGCGACGGCCGGATCGGCGTCACCTCGACGCGATAGACGAACTCCGGGCCGCCGCGGCCGCGCAGGTCGCGGACCCGCACCCAGTAGTGGCCGTCCTCCTTCGGCGTGTAGTCGATGCGGCTGTCCGGCCCGCCGCTGTCGTCGTTCTCCGCGACCCGCCTGCCGTCCGGCGCGAACAGCTCGAGGACGCCGTCGAGCGGCGACTGGACGAACTGGGCCAGGACCCGCAGCCGGGTCGGCTCGCCGTTCTTCAGGGAGAGGCTGAACCAGTCGGCGTCGCCGGCGGGCTCGATGATCCCGTTCAACGCGAGGCCGCCGCTTCGGTCGGTCGTCGTCGCCCGCTCGCGCGTGCCGTTCGGTTCGACCTCGAGGACGTTGTCGAGTCCGATCAGGCGGAACACGTTCCAGGACGGCGGCGACGCGCCGTCCTCGTCGCCGTCCTCGCCAAGGTACAGACCGAACGGGTAGACGCCTCGCTTGGGCAGCGTGACGGACCGCGTCACGGGACCGGTCGGATCGCCGATGAAGCGGATCTCGAGCGTCTCGCCGGGGCGCCCGCCGGGCGGGTAGACCACGCGCGGCCGCGGGAACCGGCCGGCGTGGAGGCGGTACGGCGCGCCGTCGCCGAACCACGTCGCGTCCCGCACCGAGACGACGTGACGTCCCGCCTCCTCGACCACGAACGAGACGCTCGCGTCCTGCATCCACAGGTCTGAGTCGTCCGAGCCGGCGACCACGCGGCCGTGCGGACCGCGCACCTCGATCAACGGGTCGACGAACGATTCGCCGAGCCGCATCGCCTCGATCTCGACCGAGAACCGCGCGCCCGGCGCGAGGTCGAACGCGAAGTGGTCGACGTCCTCGCGGCGGATCGTTCCCTCGATCGTCGTATCCAGCGCGAACGAGTTCGCCTGATCCGCGTCGTCGTTCGGCTCGGCCTCGAACCCGGTGGGGAACGGTCCCACCCAGAAGGTCTGCACGCCGGTGATTCCCGTGCGAGTACGGAGGCGCAGGAAGTGCTCGCCCAGGTCGCAATCGGGCGCGACGCGGACGACGACATCGACCGCCTTCGCGTCCTTCGGGGCGACTTCGCCGAACGAGAGCCCGGGCGAGCCGCAGAGCACCGCGACGGCGTCGCCGAGGCGCTCGCCGCCGAGGGTGACCTTCACCTCGGCGCCGCGCGTGGCGCCCTTGGGACGTACGGTGGCGAGCCGCGGGTCGCTCGCGAGCGCGGGGCTCGCGGCCCCGAGCGACCCGAGCGACCAAAGAAGGAGGGCGGTGGCGGAGCGATCCACGGAGGGCCTCAGGCGAGGAGATCCTCGATCACGCGACCCCCCTTGACGACCTCGATCGGACGGTTGCCCGGCGCGATGAGCTCCTTCTCGCCGTCGATCCCGATCAGATGGAAGACCGTCATCGCCAGGTCCGCGATCGAGAGGGCGTCCTCCTCCGGCTCGGCCGCGCGGGCATCGGACGTGCCGTGCGCGTGGCCCCGCTTCACGCCGCCGCCGGCGAGCACCGTCGTGAAGACGCGCGGCCAGTGGTCGCGGCCGTCCGTGTCGTTCACCTTCGGCGAGCGCCCGAAGTCGGACGTGAGCAGCACGAGCGTCTCGTCGAGCCGGCCGCGCGCGTCGAGATCCTCGATGAGGTTGGCGAACGCGACGTCGACGGGCGGCGCTTCGGCGCGCATCGAGCGGGCGAGGTTGACGTGGTGGTCGAAGCTCCCGACGGTGACGGTAACGTACCGAACGCCGGCCTCGACCAGGCGTCGCGCCAGCAGGAACCGCTGCCCGGCCGCGTTCCGCCCGTAGCGATCGCGGAGCTTCGGGTCCTCCGCGCCGAGGTCGAACGCGTCGCGTGCGGACGCCGAATCGATCAACGCGTAGGCGCGCTCGTAGAAGCTCTCCATCGCGGCCACCGCGTCGGAGCCCGCGCGGTCCGCGAACTCGGCGTCGACCACGTCGAGAAGCTCGCGCCGTCGCGCGAAGCGCGCCTCGCCGACCTGCTCCGGGGGGGCGAGGTCACGGACGCGAAAGCGCCGGTCGCCAGGGTCGCTGCCCAGGCTGAACGGGCCGTAGGCGGCGCTCAGGTAGCCGGGCCCCGCGTACTCGTTCGGCGCGTCGGGGATGCAAACGTACGGCGGCAGGTCGTTCTGCGGGCCGAGTTCGTGGGCGACGACGCTCCCCATGCTCGGGTAGACGAGGGCCGGGCTGGGGCGGTATCCGGTCAACATGTTGTGCTGCCCGCGCTCGTGGGCCGCCTCGCCGTGGGTGGTCGCGCGGCAGATCGTCAGCCGGTCGGCGAGCTTTGCCATCCGCGGGAACACCTCCGAGAACTGCACACCGTCCAGCTTCGTCGCGATCGCCCCGAACGGGCCGCGGTACTCGGACGGCGCGTAGGGTTTCGGATCGAACGACTCCTGCTGCGCGATGCCGCCGGGGAGGAAGACGTGGATGATCGACCGGGCTCGGGCCGCCCGTCCCGCCGGCGGACCGGACGCCGCCCTGGCCAGTGGAGCCAGGCGTCCCCCGGTCAGGCAGGCGGCTCCAACCGCCGCCGACGCGGTCAGGAATCGACGCCGATCGATCGGCGTGCTCGCGGGCGTGCCGCTCATCTCCACCTCCGGCGCCGGACCCGGCGCGTCGTCGGATCGAAGGATCGACGTCCAGGCTAGTCCATACGGGGCCGGGAATCGAGCGGCGAGGACCCGGGATGGACCCGGCGGCCGACGCGAGCTCGGGCGCGGCGGTGCTGCGAACGGGCCGTGCGGTGGTGAGAGTCGCCTGAGAATCGACGAGAGTTCGCCGCCCGTCGCGATCGCGTTTCGTTCGTCTCGCCCCGGACTCCTGAGTAGGATTCTCGCGATCGGTAGGCGCGACAGCGCGGGATGGCGGTTCCGGAGGAGACGCCGTGATGGACTCGAAGCGAAACGCTTGGATGGGCGCCGGACTCGTGCTGTTCGCCGTCGGATGCGCCCACCAGCGGGAGACGGATCGGCCGCCGCCGTCGATCCTCCGCCCCGCCGCCGAACCGTCCGCGGGATCCACTGGCTCGCGCCGCCCCGCGATCGCGGCCGGCCCGCGGACGACCGCGCCCGACCCCGCCTCCCCGCGACCGAGGTCGGAGCCCGCATCCGAGCCGCCACCGCGTCGCTCGCCCGAGCCGCCGGGCTCGCTCACCGTCACGATCACCGACCAGGAGCTCGAAGCGGGGATGCGGTACGTCGAGCCGACTCCGGGCGAGCTGCAGTTCGAGCAGCTCCCGTGGTTCGCCGACCTGAGCGCCGGACTCGGCGCGGCGCAGCGCGACGAGAAGCCGTTGATCCTGTGGGTGATGAACGGAAACCCCCTCGCGTGCAACTGTCCGAGCGAGCTGCCGGGACAGCGTGACGTCTGGGGCGAGCCCGACGTGCTCGACCTCGCCGAGCCGTTCGTGGTCGCCGTCGACGAGGTCTGGCGGCTGCGCGTCGACGACGAGCCGTCGGCGGCCTGGTTCCGTGAGGCGTTGGCGTCCGCGGCGCTCCCGGGCGGGACCGAGCCCGCGTCGGGGATCTACGCGCTCGCCGCGAGCGGCCGGTTGCTGGCGGTCGGCCGCTCGCTGCATCCCGAGGAGGTGCTCGACGTGCTCGGCCAGGGGCTCGAGAGCTGGTACGCCCTCGCTCCCGAGGAGCGCTTGCTGTCGAGCGACCGGGCCGCCCTGCTTCGACCCGCGCCGGCGCCGCCGCGCGGCGGGCTCGTCCTGACGTGCGTCGCACGCGACCTCCCGCCGCCAGGCGGCGACGGAAGCGTCCGCTTCACGGAATGGAGCCGAGGCCAGATCTGGTTCGACGCGGACGAAGCGCGTGCGTTCGTGCCCGCGCAGCCGGCGCCGGGGGCCCGGCACGCCGTGCCGGCCGGGCTGGTCCAGCGCGTGGCGCAGTTCCACCTGCTCGACAACGTGAACGGTCCGGCGCCGCCGTTCGGTGACCGCGACGTCGAGATCGCGCGGCTCGACGTCGTCGTGACCGGCGGCGCGGGGTCCACCGTCGACCTGCGGCTCGAGGGACGCACGCGGTGCCGCGGCACGACGGAGACCGCCCTCGGCGGCGCGACCGAGCGCGGCGTCGACGTCGAGCTCCTCGGGCGCGCGCGATTCGACTACGGCGCCGAGGAGTTCACGTCGTTCGAGCTCTTCGCGCGCGGCTCGCGGTGGGGGCGCACGCAGAAGAACGCGCGCCGCGGCAAGGAGGCCGCGTCCCCGATCGCCTACTCGGTGCGGCTGACGCCGGCGGGACCGCGCCGCGCCGTCCCGCCGCAGTTCCTCGAACGTTACGCGGAGGTGGACGAGGCCGCCGGCTCCACCACCGAGCCGGTCGCGGCGACCGAGCTCTGGATCCACGCGAAGTTCGCGGTCGACGGCGGCGACGGTACCGGACCGACGGACCGTCTCGTGACCGAGACCGCCGAGTACCTCGGCCGAGTCGGGCTGCCCGCGCGCGCCGAGGTCGAAGTCGTCGGCGGCGCGATCGTGGCGCGCTGGCCCGCGGCGTCGACGCCGGCCGCCGACGAGCCGGGCCAGGTCGCGCAGCGGATCGAGGACGCGGTCGGGCGGCTCGAGTTCTTCGTGGTGGCCAGCGGCGAGGTCGGCGTCGACCTCGCGGCCGAGCGGCGGCGCCTCGGCGAACTCCTCGACGCGGCCGGCGGCGACCTCGACCGCGTGGACCGCCGTGCGCTGGAGGTCGCGGGCGGACGCTACGCGTGGCGGGCCCGCTCGGCCGCGCCGGCGGTCGAGACGCCGCCGTTCGTGCTGCTCGAGCTCGGGCCCGAGCGGTTCGGCTCGGCGGACGTGTCGTCCGCCAGCGCGAACCTCTCCGCGTCGGGTCGGCCGGCCCTCGACTTCGAGCTGAAGCCGGAGCGCCGCGCCGCGTTCGGCGACTTCACGCGGAGCAACCTCGACATGGCGATCGCCGTGGTGTGGAACGACGTCGTTCTCTCGTCCCCGGTGATCCGCAGCCCGATCACGAAGGCGGCGCGCATCGAGTGCGAGCCGGATGCGGTTCCGCTCGACGAGCTCCAGCGGATCGCGCGGGCGGTGAGCGCGGGTCCGCCGGTGCGCCTCCGGTGGACGTCGGTGCGTGTGGCGCCGCGGTAGCAGGGCGCGGCGAGCACGGGCGCGAGCGCGAGAGGGATCGGCGCGCCGCGATCTTCGAGAGAGCTTGATCCCTCGCTCGCTCCGTTCTGACTTCGATCGGCCATGAATAGGACTGATAGGACTGCCGAACCGGGCGGTCTTCATGGAACCGGTCATGTCCGAAGAAGTCTCACGCTCGTACCGAGCGCTCTGGATCTCCGACGTCCACCTCGGAACTCGGGGAGCGAAGGCCGAGCTTCTCCTCGACTTCCTCCGGCGTCACGAGGCGGAGCAGATCTATCTCGTCGGCGACGTCATCGACTTCTGGAAGATGAAGCGGTCGGTCTACTGGCCCCCGTCCCACGGACTCGTGGTGCGCGAGTTCCTCGATCGCGCTCGCGCCGGCACGCGCGTCATCTTCATCCCCGGCAATCACGACGAAGCGCTGCGCGAGTACGTGGGCCTCCATCACGGCACGCTCTCGATCGAGCGGACCGCGATCCACGAGGCGAAGGACGGCCGCCGCTTCCTCGTGCTGCACGGCGACGAGTTCGACGTGGTGGTTCGCAACATCCGCTGGCTCTCTCACCTTGGTGACTGGGCGTACGCGTTCCTGCTCGTCGTGAACGTCTGGTTCAACGCGGTGCGCCGGCGGCTCGGCTACCCGTACTGGTCGCTCTCGGCCTACCTCAAGCTGAAGGTGAAGAACGCGGTCAACTTCATCGGACGCTTCGAGGAGGTCGTGGCCGAATCCGCCCGCCGCAAGAAGCTCGACGGCGTGATCTGCGGGCACATCCACCACGCCGAGATCAAGTCGTTCGGGCGCATCACCTACATGAACGACGGCGATTGGGTCGAGTCGTGCACCGCGCTCGCGGAGGACCACGCCGGACGGTTCCACATCCTTCGTTGGGCCGAGGAGAATCGACATGAGGATCCTGATCGTGACCGACGCGTGGCACCCGCAGGTGAACGGCGTGACGCGTACGCTGGAGCGAACGCGTGACGAGCTGACGCGGCGCGGTCACGGCGTCTCCATCCTCGCGCCGCACCACTTCACGGGGTTTCCGTGCCCGACCGAGCCCGACATCCGCGTCGCGGTGCCGCGTCCGGGCCGGCTCTCTCGCGCGATCGATGACTTCGCGCCCGACGCCGTCCATGTCGCGACCGAGGGGCCGCTCGGCTGGCGCGCGCGAGCGTACTGCCGGCACCGCGGCGTGCCGTTCACGACGTCGTTCTGCACGCGCTGGCCGGAGTACCTGAAGGGGCGGATCGGCATGCCGGCCTGGCTGACCTATCGCCTGATGCGGCGGTTCCACGGCGCGGCGGCGCGAACGACCGTGGCGACCCCCGGGTTGATGGACGAGCTTCGGGAACGCGGCTTCGAGAACCTGGTGCCCTGGACGCGCGGCGTCGACCTCGACCGCTTCCGCCCGCGACCGGACGAACGCACCGCGCGTTCGCGGCCGGTCTACCTCTACGTCGGGCGCGTCGCCGCCGAGAAGAACCTCGACGCGTTCCTCGGGCTCGACCTCGACGGCGAGAAGGTCGTCGTCGGCGGCGGGCCCGCGCTGGAGGGCCTGAAGCGTCGCTTCCCGGGCGCCCACTTCCTCGGCCCGCGTCACGACGAGGCGCTCGCGCGCGTCTACGCGGACGCCGACGTCTTCGTCTTCCCGAGCCGCACCGACACGTTCGGGCTCGTCGTGCTCGAAGCGCTCGCGTCCGGCCTGCCCGTGGCGGCCTACCCGGTGCGCGGCCCGAAGGACATCCTCGAGGGGACCGGCGCGGGCGTGCTGGATGAGGACCTGCGCGCCGCCGTCCTCGCCGCCGGCTCGATCCCGCCCGACGCGTGCCGCCGCGCGGCGGAGCGGTATTCGTGGTCCCGCAGCGCTGATCAGCTCATCGCGGCGTTGGCGCCGTTCGGCGTGATCGACGCGTTTCCGCGGACCGGAGGCGTGCGCACTCGCGTCGCGTGACGCGGCGCGGAGTCGCCGCGATGTCCCGCTTCGCTACGATCGCGCGGCCGAACGCCGCGTACCGAGCACCAAGCATGGACTCTCCCACCCCGACCGCCCTGCTCCCGCGATTCCTCCTCGCGTTCGTCTTCGCCGCCGCGCGGCCGGCGCCGGACGCCGCCGCGGGCGACGTGTTCTATTCGTTCCACGACGGCACGGTGGGCGGGGTCGCGCGCGTCACGGTCGACGACGCGACCGGCGCGATCGAGGACCATCGGATCCTCGGCGCGGCCGTCGCGCTGATCGCGCCGGAGAAGTTCGCGCTCACCGCGGATCGCCGCTGGCTGCTCGTCGCGAGCGTGCATGAAGGCGCCGGAAACCTCCTGCTCCTCGACCTCGCGTCCGACGCGGCGGCCGCCACGGAGATCGAGTTCGAGAGCGAGCCCGACGAGGTGGTCGCGATCGGGGAGCGGTTCGTCGTCGGCGGGAGCAAGGGCCGTGTCGCCGTGATCGATCCCGCGGCTGCCAGCGTCGTCGAGACGTGGAGCGCGCGCAAGAAGCTCGAGCCGTCCGGTCACAAGCCGGAGAGCATCGACGTGCTGCCGAACGGCGAGTCCGTCCTGGTCACGTTCCAGAAGGACAGCGGCGAGGGGAAGCACCTCGGGAGCCGGATCGTGGTCCTTGCGGTGCCCACGCTCGATGTGCGCGCGGACCTCGCGGTGCCCCGCGACCACGAGGAGCTGCACTACACGACCGCGGAGCGCGAGCAGGGCCCGAACCCCGAGCTCGCGTTCCTCGATCCGCGCCACGACGTGCTCGCGTTGACGCTCGACCTGTACGGCGCGATCCGATTGTCCGACCTCGGCGCCGCGCTCGAGGGGCGCTGGGAGAACGCGTCGACGATCTCCGCCGCGCTCGACGGTTCGTTCGGCTCGGCGTTCCCCGATCGCGGCGCGCGGTTCGACGCGGCCGGCCGGTCGCTTCTGATCATCGTCAATGCCGGCGAGGGCGGCGGCGCGACTCTCATCGATCTCGCCTCGCGCGCGGTCGTCCAGCGAGTCGAGGCACCGCGCGGGCTCGACACGCCGGTCGTGCAGTCGAAGCACCGCCGGCTGGTGTCGGTCGGGACGGGGAAGCGCAAGAGCCGCGGCGAGACCGAGCTCGATCGGGAGACCGAGGCCGACCACGTCGTCGTCACGTTCGAGATCGACGACGAGGACGGCGCGCCGCGTCTGCGTGCCGTCCAGCACGAGCTCCCCGAGCACACGTTCGGTGTCGCGGGAGTCGGCGCCGACGGACGCTTCGTCCTGATCGCGGCCGGCGATGGGAAGAAGGCGGATCTCCTCCTCGTGTTCGACGCGGAGCGGCGCGACGTCGTCGCGCGCACGGACGCGAAGGGCGAGGTCGCGCGGCTGCGGGCAGACTAAGCCGATGAGGATCGGTCTCTTGCCCCATGACGGCGCGGCTCGCGGGCTTGCGCTGCTTGCCGTACGGCGCGAGACGAGGCGCCAGGGAGCGGCCTCGAAGCGCCGCTCCCCGTCCCCCCGAGACACCGCGGCGTCTTCGCTTCGGCGTGCGCCAACGCGCTTGAACGTTTGAACGCTGGCCGACTCCATCCGACCCACGGCTTTCGCACCGCCGTCGAGCGTGACGGAGATCCGCCACTGCGGTACACTGCCGAGCCGCGTGACGCCCTCTACACCGTGACCGTGCCGCGGCGGAGGGCGGAATAGTGCAGGACAGCGCCTTGAAAGCAAGAAAAGCACTCTTTGCGATCATAGTGGTCACGGCTGTAGCGTTCTTGTTATTCTTGCCCCACACCAAGCAAGCAATGAGCCCATATTGGGGCCCGGTCAGCCGGGCCGTGCGGTCGCCCTACGAGACCATCACGCGGCTAATTACGGGCGAGCCCGTACGACTGGCACCAAGGCTGCCCCCAGGATGCACTTTCGTAGGTTTGCTCGACGTCCATTATGCTGAACTAGATACGCTTCGCCCTCGTCTAGGTACGAACGCAAGCTTGGACGCCATGGATCGCTATGAAGCGTGGCGCGAGAAGGTCCTCGTCGGATCGTTGATACCAGAGATCACAATGCGTGAGCGGGCTGCATTTGTTCGTCTCGTTGAACTTGGCGACATATACTCCAATAACATCCTCTCCGAGGATATCTTTGGATACTATGCCACAAGAGAACGCGAGTGCCGGACGCGCATTGAGTCCATACTTGGCATTCGCGCGGTGGACGTTGATCTCCACGCTGGGGAGCATCGTGACCGATGAAGGAGCGCCGCCTTTCGGTCCGCGCGGTCGCGCCGTTCATCCTGGCCGTCATCCTCTTCATTCTTGTTGCCATTCAGCATCAGCGGGCGACTGATGCACGGTCTGACCGGTCGCTTGTCACATACGAGACAGGGACACGCGCGCCACAGCAGAGCGCCGATCCCAAAGATGGTCCGCCTGCGCCGCCTGTACATGTCCAGCCTGTGCGGGTGTTGACGTCTGCACACCTTGATTCGGCCGTAATCCCTGAACTTCAACCGATCCGGGGAACGATCGCGGTCGAGACCCGCGGCGACGAAGGACTCGAACGGCATGAGTCGCGAATCCACGTGGGCGGCAACCGCGCAAAGCGTGCTCGGGGCCTCGGGGCGGCTACGATTCGACTTCATGAGGATCGAACCGAAATGGCTCCGCACCGACGGCGGCGTGACGCGCTGTTGGTGGTGCGGCGACGACCCGGACTACGTCCGCTACCACGACGAGGAGTGGGGCTGGCCGGAGCGCGATGACGTGCGGCTGTTCGAGAAGATCTGCCTCGAGGGGTTCCAATCGGGGCTGAGCTGGCTGACGATCCTGCGCAAGCGCGAGAACTTTCGGCGCGCGTTCGCGGGGTTCGCGCCGGCGATGGTGGCGCGGTTCGACCGCGCGCACATCGATCGCCTGCTCGGTGACGCGGGAATCGTGCGGCATCGCGGCAAGATCGAGGCGGCGATCGAGAACGCGCGGCGGGCGCTCGACCTGGAGAAACGAGAAGGACGGCTCGCCGACTTCGTCTGGAGTTTCGCCGCGGACGTCGAGCCGTTCCCCGGCGTGGTGTCGAAGACGACCGCGTCCGAGGGGCTGAGCCGGGCGTTGAAGACGCGCGGCTGGCGGTTCGTCGGACCAACGACCATGTACGCGGTCATGCAGTCGGTCGGGATCGTCAACGACCACGTGCCGGGCTGCCATCGTCGCGAGCCGGCGGCGCGCGAGCGGCGGCGAGCGTTGGAGGAGGCCGGCCGGTCCGTCACGCGCCGCTGACGAACGCATCGAGCGCGCCAGCTCGTCGGGGCGCGCGTCTACAGACCGTCCGGACCGCGCGGCCATCGCGACCGCACGTTCGTCCCGCGGACACCGGCCGCGGCGTTGGCGCGAGCCATCCAACCGGTTCGAGCGCGTTCGTCGCGCGCTGGATCGAGGACCTCGCGCCGCCCGCCGAGGTGCCGCAGCGTCGCCCGCGCGCCGCCGGGAGGAGTCGGTGAAGGATCACCGAGCGCGTTCGCCGCTCCCGCTCTCGACCGGGTTCCGTTACGGCGTGATCCCATCCCGGAGGAGCTGTTCCGGACTCGCGACGTCTGCCTGCGTACCCGCCGGCGCCTGATACCACGTCGATGCACCGGTCTCCTCGACCGTGTTGTCGCGGATCTTCAGCAACGTGAACATGCCGCCCATCGTGATGAACCCGAACGGTCCGACGCCGCCCATCATCGGCATGCTGTTCTGCGGCATCCCCGACTCGTCGTCGGCGGACGACATCATGCGCTCGTTCATCGCCTTGAAGCGCGGCACGACGCGCAACAGGGCGTCGTCGAAGGCGCTCGCGTCGGCGCCGGTGAGGTTCGGGATCCCGTGGCCCATCTGCGTCATCACGTGATGGGTCATGTGGCAGTGGACGGCCCAGTCCCCCGGATTCGTCGCGAGCAGCTCGATGGTCCGCGTGCTCCCGGTCGGCACCAGGACCGTGGTCTCGGGCCAGCGGGCCGACTCCGGCACGTCCCCGCCGTCGGTGGCGACCACCTGGAACGACAGTCCGTGGAAGTGGATCGGGTGGTGGTCCATCGCGGAGAGGTTGCCGAAGCGAACGCGCACGCGCTCTCCGAGGCGCGCGACCATCGGCTCGGTGTCGGGGAAGATCTTGCCGTTGAGGGTCAGCACGTTGAAGTCGGTCATCTCGTTCGGGTCCGGCCGCCGCGACCCCGGGCGGAGCGCCCACTCGCTCAGGAGGTAGACGTAGTCCCGGTCCGGCGGCGGCGACGCGGGCGCGCGCGGGTGGACGACGAACATCCCCATCAGCCCCATCGCCATCTGGACCATCTCGTCGTGGTGGGAGTGGTACATGAACGTGCCGTGGACGCCGAGCGTGAACTCGTAGTGGAACGTCTCGCCCGGCTCGATCGGCCGTTGCGTCAGGCCACCCACGCCGTCCATCCCGCTCGGAACCGGGATTCCGTGCCAGTGCACGGTCGTCGGCACGGGAAGCCGGTTCGTGACGTAGATCCGCACGCGATCGCCTTCGACGGCCTCGATCGTCGGCCCGTGGACCCGCCCGTTGTACCCGTAGCACTCGCCGACGAGCCCCTCCCCGAACGCGTGCGTCACCGGCTCGGCGGTCAGGTGGAACACCTTCACGCCGTCGATCACGCGGAATGGGAGGGTCGCGCCGTTCGGGGTCACGACGGGCCGATGAGGAACCGGGGCCGCGTCGTCGACGGGTCCGTCGCCGGCGGCGACCACGCGGGCCGGATCCATCCCGGCGGCGAGCGCGACGCCGGCGCCGGCCGCGAAGAACTGTCGTCTCGTGGAAGGCATCTCAGTGCTCCCTGCGCGAAGTGGACATGGGACGGTCGTCGTCCCGATCGGGGTGGTGTTCGACCGGGTCGACGCGCTCGCGGTCGAGGACTCCCGCGAGCAACTCCTCGAGATCGAGCCGCGCGACCTCCGCGTCGCGCAGCGCGCGGACCCGTTGCGCCTCGACGTCGATCTGGACGCGTTGTGCGTCGAGCACCTGGAACGCGCCGATCTGCATCGCGTTGTAGTTGCGCACCGTCTCGTCGACCCGTTGCCGCTCGAGGGGCAGGAGCGAGCGCGTGAGGTAGGCAGCGAGCTCGCGCCGCTCCACCCACCGGTCGCGCAGCCGGCGCGCGGCCGAGCGGATCTCGACCGCGTCGGCGTAGTAGAGGTCGGCCTCGCGCCGGATGCGCGCCGCCGCGATCGCACCGGCGGCGGCGCCGGTGTCGAAGAGCGGGAGCGTGATCGACGCCTCCGGTCCGACGCCGGTCTCGCCGTCCACCTCGCGCTCGAACGCGATTCCCGCGTCGGCATCCGGAAGGAACGACGTCCACGACACGCGCCGCGCGGTCTGCGACAAACGGTCGATTCGGGCCCGGCGCACCGCGAGGTCGAGGCTCGCGGCCACCGCGCGAGACTCGACGCGGTCGAGGTCCGGCGCGGGATCGGCCGGTGCGACGTCATCGAGTCCTCCGGCGACGTCGGGTCGCGGGCCCGCGCCGAAGAGCCCGAGGCGAGCGGCGAGCCGCTCGCGCGCCTCGCGGTCCTCCGACTCCGCGCGCGCCAGATCGATCCGAGCCCGCGCGACCGCCGCGTCCGCGTTCAACTGCTCGAGGTCGGGGACGTTCCCGGCCGCGCGCAGCGTGGCCGTCAGCTCCCGCGCGGCCGCCGCCGCGTCGAGGCTCGCTGTCCGTCGCGCGCGTTTGGCTTCCGCCGCACGAACGTCGACGAGCGCGCGACGGACGTCGAACGCGACGCCGATCACGCGGCTCGTCAGCGCGAGCCGCGCCTCCTCCAATCCGGCGCGCGCCTCGGCCTCGCGCAGCGGACGGAGGAAGAGGTCGAGGAACGGCTGCGCCAGCGACAGCTCGACCTGATCGCCGGGGCTGAAGATCTTCCACTGCGCGGAGAGGACCGGGTTCCTCAGCAGGCCGGCCTGCACCAGCTCGCCGCGCGCGATCCCGATGTCCTCGTACGCGGCGCGGAGGCGGCGATCGTTGAGGCACGCGATCCGGATCGCGTCGTCGTCGGTGAGCGGTCGCGTCAACTGATCGGCGACGAGCCGATCGACCTCCGCGTCGTCGGCCGGCGGGGACGGCAACGACAGGCCCACGCGATCGCCGGCGTCCGCGAGAGCGGCGGCGACCCCTTCGTCCGGTCCGCGACCCGCGTCGTTCGAGGCGCACCCGGCCAGCAGCAGACCCAGCGGACCGATCCACGCCGAGCCGCGGGCCGCGCGTTTCATCGGTCGTCTCCGGAGTCCTGGTCGTCTCCGGAGTCCTGGTCGTCCGCGCCGGCGAGGGTTTCCGACGACTCCGCTGGAGGCGACTCCGGCGCGAGGGGCGACGCGGGATGGACGGCGAGCGGCGGCGGGGGCGGGGGGACGGTCCGACACGCGGCGCCGGCCAACAGCAGGAGACAACCGGCGATCGATCGGATGCGCGTGGCCGCCCATCGCGGCTCGTTCGTCGCGAGCGCGGCCGTCACGGCGACTCCGGGCGCTCGTTCGTGGTCGGGGCGGGGTCGCTCGACGCCGGTGGCTTCTGCGCCGACTCCTTCGCCTTCGCGAGCGCGGCCTGGGGATCGGCTTCGACGAGAGCGACGCACTCGGGCGATTCGACGCGGACGATGTCGTCGCCGACGAGGCAGAACAGGTTCGGACGGACCGGCCGGCCGGTCACCGGACAGATCGTGTTGCCGACGTCCCGCGCGCGGGGGTTCGTCGCCTTGACGAGCACGACGAGCGGCTCGGCTCGCGCCGGCTCGGTGCATGACGAGCAGCAGAGACGGATCACGACCCCCTGGAGCTCGACGGTCGGAGCGTCTTCCGGCACCGGCTTCGCGGTGATCGGGCACCGGGTGTTGTCGGCGGTCCGCGCGACGGGGTACGCCGCCCGGTACGCGTGTTCGAGGTCTTTGCGGATCCGCGGGTAGCACGGAGCGCAGCAGGCGTAGATGCGGCCGTAGGCAGTCTCGACGAACAACGCATGCGACGCCGGCTTGCCCATGATCGGGCAGGTCACGTTCGCGAACGACGGGGCCGGCGTGGAGGGAGCGGGCTTCGAGGGGGCGGGAGGGGTCGCGGGCGGGTCGGACGCGACGGCGCCGGCGCAGGGAAAGAGGAACACGGTGGCGAGAACGGCGAGTCGAAGGGGGTTCATGGCGAGGCGAGTCCAGCGAGAGACGAGTGCATCACGAAGAGGATCGACGGCGTAGACGTGAACGGGGATCGGGGGTCCCGCGGCGCGCGCGCCGGGGAGACCACCGTGCCCTCGCTAGAGGCGGAGGGGGACGAACGAGGGATGCGTGCGCGTCCTGCCTCGGAGCGGTCGGGAGGAGAACGCACGCGCGTCGTCGCGGATCGCCACCAGGAGCACCGCATCGGGCGGGATCGGGGTCGCCTCCACGCCGCGCTCGCTCGGGGACCGAGGCGCCGGGGCCGGCAGGATCAAGCGCACGCAGAGCGGACAACAATCGACGGATCGGAGGTGTCCGGAGCGATCGGAAGGCGGAGCGGCGGTCGGGGAATCGTCCGACGCGTCGCCGGCCGGACCGCAGCACGGCCTGGATTCCACGACGCGTTGGCAGCAAGCGTGCTCCGACCGCGAGTCCTCCTCCCTCGTCGCGCTCGGGCAGAGGCAGAGATCGAGACGCGTCGAGGCCGGGAGAAGAAGCCCGGGGGCGAGCAGCACGAGCAACAGTGCGACGACCGTCCGCATGGGAAAGGGCAATCCGGCTCCGAGGACGCGTACCCGAGAACAATAGCCCATCGCGGGCCCGCGCAACAGCTCTCCGTGCCTGGCCCCTGTCCCATCACACGGCTACATTGGCGCGATGCGAAACTCGGCCGACGCAGAGAAGATCCACCGCTTCTTGTCCCGGCTCGGGACCGAATCGCGGGGGCCGGGAAACGTCTATCTCACCGGTGGCGCCACGGCGCTCCTGCTGGGTTGGCGCGAGACCACGCTCGACGTCGACCTCTCGATGGATCCGGAACCGGTGGGGGCCTTCGAGGCGATCTCGACCTTGAAGGACGATCTCCAGATCAACGTCGAGCTCGCGGCCCCATCCCACTTCGTTCCCGAGCTTCCGGGCTGGCGCGAGCGCAGCCTCTTCATCGACGCCGCCGGACCGGTGCGGTTCTTCCACTACGACATGTACTCGCAGGTGCTCTCCAAGGTGGCTCGTGGTCACACGCGCGATCTCGACGACGCACGTCAAATGGTCAAGAGAGGGTTCGTCGATCCGGCCGAGCTTCTCCGACTGTTCGAGTGCGTCGAAGGGAACCTGATTCGTTACCCCGCGATCGATGCGGATGAGCTGCGGCACCGGCTCGATCTTTTCGTCGCGACGTCCGGCGACGACGCGTGAGCACGTCGCCGGACGTTCTGCGGGATCTGCCGGGTGCGGAGCTGGTCCTGCCGGGCTTGCGCGACGCCGTCGACGACAAGGAGACCGTGGAGCGGCTCCTCGTCCAGATCGGCGCCCCTCGCCTGCGGAGAGCCGGTCTCCACGTACCGCCGACGCAGGATCCCGCGCCGGAGCTTCGGCTCCATCGACTCCTCGAGGCGATCGATCCGCGCGACGTGCATGCTCGCTTCAATGCCCTGATCCGCCGGCTCGTCTCCTTCGAGGACGCCATCGATGCCCGGCTCGGAAGGGAGCGGCGGCGCCGGGCGCGCGACGCGGGAGGGCGAGGTTGACTTCGCCGCGGAGCACGCCGGACGGGACGGCCGCCGCGTTCGCCGCGCCGTTCGCGAACGCGAGCTCCCCCGGACGGAACAGCGTCCGGTGTGCGCCGGCGAGCAGGACGGCCGGGTCGTAGAACTTCGTCGCGTCCGACGCAGGGCGGTTGCGCTCGAGCATGGTGAGCTCGCCGGCGCGAAACGCCTCCTCGGAAGGTGCGTGCACGTCGAAGCGGTCGAAGAGGAAGCGGTCGACGCGGCCCGCCACGTCATCGACGGCCGCCTCGAGCGGGCTCTACCGCCTCCGCCTCGGCGTCGAGGGGATCCACCCGGTCGCCCCGCGGTCCGGACCGTTCACGATCCCTTCGTCTTCGCACCCGGCGCGTCGGGCGCGTGCCGGGCGACGTACTCTTTGGCCTTCTCCTCGAACGCCGCCGTCTTCAGCCCGGCCGTCTTCGCCTCGGCGAGCGCCGCGTCCAGCGTCAAGCCGGTGTCGAGCACGCGCCACGGGATCCAGACCGCACCGGCGCGATTGGCGGACCCGCAGTGGAGGAGGATCGGGCGCTCGGCGGTGCCGAGAAGCTCGCGGGCTCGGTCGAATACGTCGTCCGTCAGCTCCTCTGGCTTGCCGAACGGCAGATTCACGTACTCGAGGCCGAGTCCCTCCACGACGGTGCGTTCGTCGAAGCCGCGGTCCTCTGTCACGGCGCGCAGGTCGATCACCGTCTTCACCCCGCGCGTCTTCGCCGCATCGAGGTCGGCTTTGGTCGGCTGGCTGGCGACGTAGACGTCGCCGAGGGCGTGCACGTGATCGATCGAGCCGAGCTCGGCCGGCGCGAGCACCGCGGCGCCGGCGTTCGACGCGGCGCTCGGCGGCGTCTCCGACTTCGAGCACGCCCAGGCGGCGAGCGCGGCGAACAGGATCGAGGCGGTGGTCGTTCTCATCGCTTGATCTCCAGTGCGAGTCATTCAACGGCGCCCGACGCCGAAGGCGTCGCGAAGCGCGGCAACGACGAGCGGGCGGATTTCCGCCGCGTCTCGTCCGCAGAAGCGCGCCGCCTGGTGGACGGCCTGCTCGGCGAACATCAGGACCCCGGGCACGGGGACGCGGCCCGCGCGGCGGGCTGCGAGGAGGAACGGCGAGTCGAGCGGCCGGTAGACGACGTCGGCCGCGAACCCGTCCGGCTCGAAGTCGAACGGGTCGAGCTCGAGCTCTTCGTCACCGGCGTCCGGCACCGCCTTCACGAGGAGGTCGAACTTGTGCGACGTCGCGCGCTCCGGCGTGAGCCCCTCGATCCCCGCGCCGAGCCCGACGACCATCTGCAGGACGTGCGCCTGCGAGCGTCCCGTGACGAACGTGCGGACTCCGCGCCGGCGCAGGCCGATCGCGATCGCACGCGCCACGCCGCCGTTCCCGTAGACGAGCGCGTTCTCGACCCGGCCCTTCCCGCGAACGGCCGCCTTCGCTCCATCGAGCGTCTCGAGGCCGTCGAAGTCATGGCCGACGCATACGTCGCGCGCTCCCTCTGGGTCCGCCGCCGCGAAGTCGAGTCCGGCGAGGAAGCCGCCGAGGTCGGTGTTGAGCGCGACCACGTCGTCGCCGTCGCGGACGAGCGTGTTCGCGGCGCCCGTCGCCGCCGCGTCGTCCTCCACCCTGGTCGCGAACGCGGCCGCCTCGGCCTTGAACGGCGCGGTGACCGAGACTCCGGCGAGCGGCAGGTCGACGAAGACCTCGGCGACGTGCTCGAACGACGGCGTCGACACGTCGACGTAGATCGCGTCGACGCCGAGCCCTCGGAAGACGCGGTTGTGGACGAGGGGGGAGAGCGACGCCGACGCGTCGGCGCCGACCACCGCGAAGACCAAGGTCTTCGGCGCGACCCGGGTCGCCCCGTAGACGTCGAGCGCGTCCGCGACGGTGACCTGCCCCGGGGCCGTCTTGCGCGAGCGGTGGATCGCGGCGTAGAGGAGCGGCATCCCGAAGCGTCCGGCGAGCGGGCGGAGCCAGCGGCCCGCCGCGCCCATCGCGATCGCCACGACCGGGGTCCCCACGCGCTTCCCGGCGTCCACCGCCGCGGACACGAAGCGGAGCGCCTCGCTCGCGGTCGAGACGGCGGCCGCCGCCTTCACGACGTCCGCGTCGAGCGCGGCGAGCCGCGTCACGAGCGGGCCGGGATCCGTCTCGACCCCGCCGTGCCACGACACGATCCGCTTCGCCTTTCCCCGCGGCAGCGCGGCGGCGTCGCGCTCCTCGAGGTCGATCCATCCGAACCCGGCACGATCGGCCGCCGCGAGGATCCGCGCGCGCGTCGCGTCGTCGCGGTTGCACTCGCCGCCTTCCGCCGTGGAACGAAGCGTGGCGACGGCCGGCATGGCGGCGCGGGCGACGACGTCCGCGAGGTCGATGGCCTCGGGCGCGGCGAAGCGATCGAGCCGCACCTCGATGAGCGCCGCTCGACCCACGACCTCGCGCGCGTCCTTTTCGAGGGAGTCGAGCTCCCGTGCCCCGGAACATGCCACCAGCTCGATCGCGTCCATGGACGCCAGGCTATCGCCGTGCCGGCTGCTCATCCACGGGACAGAAGGGTCGCGATGTCGAACGTTGGACGGAACGGGCCTCGTCGCCCCTGGCACGGGAGCGAGCTGCGCCCGACGTCGAGGCTACGGGTGCACGAAGGTGTAGCCGTTGTTGAACTCGTTCTTCTCGACCACCTCTCCAAAGCAGTCGACGAAGCCTTGGATCTGTTGGCCGGGCGTCTGGGGCGACGCTCCGTTGAGCTTGACGTCGATGTTCACGGTGGGGTAGACCCAGACCGTCGCCGCCGGGAGCGCCGGGACCACGTGATAGAACAAGAGCCCGGGGTTCGGAATCAGCGCGGACACGCGAACCGAACACGCGCCCGATGCTGCGTACCCGACGTTCGCCACGACGACCCGCGCGTAGCCCGGGCCTTTCGGCGAGGAACCGATGGAGAGGATCTTCAGGTCCGGCTTCAGGTAGTCCACGGCACCTTCGACGCCCGCGGGGAGCAGGAACGTGAGGACGAAGGTGGTGGCGACGACAAGGCGTGACAACGGATTCACGGCGACCTCCGGGTGGTTGGAAGCGGCTGGCGCGATCGAGCGCGCAGTCGGCGTGCAAGGGTCGGCGAACGAATCCAGAAGCGCCGGGGCGCGTTACAGGAAATCTGGCGGCAGGCCAGAGGAGTCGGGCGAGGCGTCGTTCGTTCGGTAGCGAAGCGAGCGCGCGTGGGGACGGCGAAGGTCGTGGATGCGTCGGGCGGCGTCGCGAAAGAGGCATCGTTGTGTGGTGTCGGGCTGATTCGCGATGAGGTCGGCGGCGGCTCGGATCAGAACCTTTGGTCGAGGACTCGTTCGACGGCGAGAGCCTTGTCGACGAGGAACGACACGGCGACGTCGAATTCGTACTCGAGGAGCACGTCGCGAACCTCGATGCGGCGGCGGATCAGGGCGGGGGTGATGGCATCGGAACTGCCGGTCTACCTCGTTCACCAGCTCCCGCGCCGGCTCGGCGAGGCGCATGTGCACGCGTAGCGCGCCTACTCCCGTCGCTCCTGGAACTCGCCCGCGAACTTCGTGAACAACCCGAGCACGAGGATCCCGAGGACCGTGTGCGCGGCCAGCACGTACCACACGTACTCCGGATGACCCTGGTCGCCGAAGGACCCGGACAACGTCGTGTACGTAAAACCGCTGGTGAATCCGCCGATGCCGACCGCGAGGAAGTTCGTTCCCATGTAGAGGCCGGCCTTCTCCTTCGGCGCGATCCACGTGATGTATTCCTGGATCCTCGGCGAGGCGATCATCTCGCCGATCGCGAACAGGAAGATGCCGAGGAAGACGGTCCACGCCGGGCTCGTCACCGCCATGCCCAACACGACGAAACCCGCCGCCGCGACGAGGAGCCCGAACAAGAAGGACGGGATCGCGCGGAACTTCGTGAGGATCCCCGAGACGACGACTTGGAAGACCATGATGATCCAGCCGGTGTGCGAGATCGTCTCGCCCAAGACCCGGCGGACCCCGTCCTCACCCGTGGCCGAGATGAAGTCGGCCACGCCGGATCCGAACCACGATTGCAGCGACGTGTACAGCGCGGCCGTGTCGACGTTCTTGTCGACGTAGACCGCGCACAGGTTGAAGAACGCCCAGAACGGCAGCCAGAAGAACAATCCGAGCAGGACCAGGAACGTGGTGAACTTCGCGTCGGCGAGCACGACGCCGATCTCGCGCAGCTTGTCGCCCAGCCTCGCTCCCTCGATCTCGCGCTCGGGCTCCTTGTAGAAGAAGATGGTGATGAGGAACATGATCCCGATCCCGATCGCCGCGGCGAGGAACGCGTAGTTCCACGAGATCGCGCGCAGCCTCCCCGCCACGATCGGGCCGAACGACGCACCCACGTTCACCATCGCGTAGAAGATGCCGAACCCGAGCGTCTTGTTGCTGCCGTCGGTCACCGCGCGCACGGTGCCGGAGATGAGCGGCTTGAAGATCCCGGCCGCGAAGCCGATGGTGAGCATGGTGAGGACGATGCCCGAGAACGACTTGGTCAGGATCAGTAGCAGGATCGCCGGCAGGTAGGCCAAGTACGAGATGATGAGCACGCGCTTGAAGCCAAAGCGGTCCGCGAACGTGCCCGAGACCACCGGCGTCATGTAGGACACGAGCAGGAAGAGGCTCTGGACCACGCCGAGATCCTCGCGCGTGTGGCCGAGCGACTCCATGTAGATCCCGAATCCCATGTAGATGCCGTAGTAGGCGAAGCGCTCGAGCACCTCGATCAGGTTGGCGATCCAGAAGACGGGTGGGAACGGAGTCCGGGCCATGATGCTCTCCTGTGGCGGTCCTGGCGCGCGCGGGTCTGCGCCGCGCATCATACGGACCACGACGGCCGCCTCCAGCGATGCCGAGGGCGCTACGAGAACGGGGCTCGTGCCGGGAGCGCGGCGTTGGGTGGTAGTACGCCTACCGGCCGCCGGCGTATCCAATCTCGCGTAGCCGCTCGAGGAGCGCTGCGTGGGCCGCCGGGGAGTCGGTATGCCTGACGATCGAGAACGGCCTCGCGAGCGGCGCGGCGTTCCTCTTCCTCGGCGCGGTTCCCGCGTCGATCCCCGCCGCCGGCGGCTGCTCGTCGCCCGCGCTCGGCCCGTGCGGTCCGATCCCGTTCGACGGCGCGGGGCGTGACGCTTCCGTTCGCGATCCCCGCCAACGCGTCGGGCGCGAACGCGCTCGCCCCGTGAGGCGCGGATTTTCCTGACCGACGACGGCGGGATTCGGAGCAACCGGCGCGGGCGGCGGCTTCGCGCTCGCCGCGCCGTGGCCGCCCGGCGTCCCCGCCGGCGTCACCTTCACCTTATCAGTGCTGGGTCGGCGACCCCGAGCGACCGGGCGGCGCCAGCGCGAGCAACGCGGTGTCGACGGTGAGCTCCTTACGCGATCCCGTGTCCACGTCGCCCTCGCGATCCGCTTGGCGATCCTGCTCGCGCCGTCATCCCGCGCAGCCGGCGAAGTCCTCGCGTTTGCTGCGCTGCCGCCGCGAGAGACGTTCGCGGAGATCGGAATCGACGACGCGCGCGCGTTCCGCGATGCGTGCGCGACGCTGTGAGCGGCCCGAGCTCGGCGAGGTCGACGACCTCGCGGCGCTCACCGATCCTCTGCGGCGCGCTGCGCATGGTCGTGCGCGCCGCCGCCGCCCGCCGCGGTCCGCCGATCACCTTCCACGGGAAGCGGCCGACGACGTGACGCGGCTTCGCAGTATCGCGTTCCTGCGTGCTTGCGTTCCCGCCGCCGCGGCGACATCCTCGGGGGTGGTCGGCCGGCGCGTGCGGGCCGCGCCATTTCGTTTGGCGAAGCGAGGGGAGCTGTCCCGATGATGCGTGCGTCGATGCTGGTGCTGGCGTTCCTGACCGGCTGCGTCGTCCCGTGGGGCGTGGAGACCGACTTCTTCGTCGAGGACCTCGAGCCGCAGGACGTCGAGCGTCTCGCCGACGAGCTCTCGCGGTACGGCGTGAGCTACCGGGCGGAGGGCGGCCGGCTGAACGACGATCGGTGGTACGTCTTCACGCTCACCGAGATCCCGGACATGGACGCGCTCACCGACGTCCGCCAGACGATCACAGGGTTCACGCGCGACAAGAAGGTCCCGGTCGAGCTGAGCCGGGCCAAGATGTACTTCAACTCCGTCCGCGGGACGGGGAGCGCCGAGATCATCATCCGCGGCGAGGCCACGCCGGGCTCGGTCGTGCTGCTCGACGTGGCAAGCGATCTGGTCGTCCGGCTCAATCCGAGCGCCGACGGCGTCTGGAGCCACGCGATCGACGAGCCGACGCGCCTCGCGAGCCGCGGCGGGTGGGTCTACGCGGTGATCCAGAAGAAGAACGCCACGCAGGTGATCAAGATCAACGTGCTCGCGGTCGACGAGGCGGTGCCGATCGCCGCCGACGAGCTCCCCGGGGACTCGCCGCTGCGCTCGATGGTCGAGTGACTCGGACGCGGCTCAAGTCCGCCCGTCCGCGCTTCGAGCGCCTCGTTCACCGACGTGCCGGCGGTTGTCGAGTCGGTCTGGTCGTCTCTTCGGCGGCCCGGGCTCGACTCGCCGATGATCGGCGACGGCCCCTACGACTCGTCCACGATCCGCTCGATCTTCTTCGCCTGCGCGTGCTTCAGGCGGCCCGACGCGATCGCGGCGGCGAGCGTGACGCGCGCGGCCATGCGGTAGCCGGGCAGCATTCTGCGGTTCATGCGCTTCAACGCGGCGATGTGCTCGCGCACCGTCTCGACGTCGCCCCGTACGATCGGCCCGGTCAGCGCCTCGGCCGGGCCGAGCCGCTCGAGGTTGCGCAGCGTCCCGCGCAGGAGCGAGCGAAGCGGCGTGAACGGGTCCTTCGAGAAGGACGGGACCGAACCGAGCATGCTCGTCCCGAGGTGGGCGATCGCGACCACGCCGTTCGACGTCACCGCGGCGGCGGCGTGGTACAGCGCCTTGTCCTCGGCCCCGATCCGCACCGGGCGGCCGCCGACGATCCGCGCGAGGTTGGCGAGGACCGGGACGGCGCGGGGGTCGCCTTCGACCGCGAACGACGAGCCAGGGAGGAGAAGCATCCCCTCCTCGGGCGACGCGAACGCCTGCAGCGGGTGGAGCGACCCGACCGCCGCGCGGGCGCCGCGCAGCACCCCGATCGCCTCGCCGGGGAACGCGCCGGAGCAGTGGAACGCGATCGATCCGCGCGGCAGCTTCGTCGCCTTCGCGATCCGCTCCGCGCTCGACTCGAGCACGCGGTCGATCGTCGCCAACATGAGGAGGTTCCCGGAGGCGGCGGCGGCGGGGTCGGTCGTCGGTTCGCCCTCGCCGATGAATCGGCACGCCTCCCGGGCACGGTGAAGGAAGCGCGAGATCACACAGGACACCGGCAGGCCCGCCTCGCGCGCCGCCTTGCCGAGCGCGCGTCCCACCACGCCCGCCCCGACGATCACGAGGCGGCGGTTCGCGAGATTCCTAGGGGTCACGAGCGGTTCCGGTCAGACTTGCTCCTGCTCTGCCTCGGGCTGGGTGTAGTCGTCGTAGTCGTCGAACTCGTCGATGTTCGGCGCGACGTAGTCGGGAGACTTGGAGCGCTCGACCTCGAGGTAGAACGCGTTCAGGATCGCCTCCTCGATCGACTTGCGGCAACGCGCGTTGATCGGGTGCGCGATGTCCATGTGGAGGCGCGCTCGACCGCGACTGTCCGGGCGGGCGCGGTTCAAGGCCAGGCGGCCTCCGCACTCGTTGCAGTATTTCGCGCGCAGGTGGTTCTTGGTGCCGCACCGCGAGCAACGATCGGTCAGCTTGCGGCTCGGCATCGCGACGAACGGACCGCGCGTGCCTTCGATGATCTTGATGTCCCGGATGACGTAGTCGTCGTCGAGGGTGATGGTGCAGAAGGCCTGGAGCTTTTCCGTCCGATTGTCGACGAGCTTGACCCGAGCTTCTGAGATGCGCACGGTCAACTCCTCCTTCTTATCCTTCAGTCCAGCCTTCACCGGGCAGGCTCTCAACAACGAAGGTCTCCCCGGCCGCCACAGCCTGGAGCCGTTCTTGGACCCTCAACCCCGCGGCGCGGTCCTCCACCGCCGCAAAGATCGCCGAACCGGATCCGGTCAGGTGGAACATGTACCCCGTTTCGCGGGACACGCGATCCTGTAGAGCCGCGAGCTCCGGATACAACCTTCGAAACGGCTCCGCGAGCGCGTTGAAGAACTCCGGATCGTGGACGGTTTCGACCGTCGCAAGCGACTCGATGGCTCTTCGTAAATCGTTCTTGGCTCCGGTCAAGCGCAAATTGAGGCTTGAGTAGATCGCGGCCGTCGAGACGTTCACTCCGGGAAAATGGAGAACGAACGAGAAACGGGGCAACGCACGGTCTGAAAGCGGTTCGATCCGCTCTCCGCGCCCGCGCGCGATCGCGGCGCCTCCGGAGAAGAAGAACGGAACGTCCGACCCGACGCGGGCCCCGATCCGTTCGAGTTCCGAGTGGGCGAGGGGTTGATCCAGGAGCAGGTTCAAGGTGCCGAGCATGCATGCTGCATCGGACGAACCTCCCCCCAAACCTGCGCCCATTGGGACGATTTTCTGGAGAACGACTGCAAAACCGGACCGCCGCCCCGTGCAGGAGAAGAACTCTTCGGCGGCGCGCAGGACGAGGTTGCCGTCGACGGGACACGGGCGGCCGGTGACCTCGAGCGTCACGTCCGTGCCCGAGGCCCGGGTGACGGTCAGCCGATCGAACAGGTCGATCGTCTGCATGACGCTCTCGATCTCGTGGTAGCCGTCGTCGCGGCGGCCGAGCACGTCGAGGTAGAGGTTGAGCTTGGCTGGCGCGCGGGCGACGACGCGGTCGGACGTCGCTTCGTCGATGATCATCGGCGGAGGATCACGTTGTCGATGAGACGCGTGACGCCGACCCGCGCGGCGACGATGAGGAGGTCCCCATCGGCGGCCTGGTCGATCGCGTCGAACGTCGCCGGATCGACCAGCGCGACGTAGTCCACGTCGACGCGGTCGACGTCCAGGGGCTCGCGCGCGGCGGCGACCAGGGTGGGGCCGCGCCGCTCCCCGGCGCGGAAGCGCTCCTCGGCCGCGCGCAGGCCGCGCGACAGCGAGAGGGCCCGGGAGCGATCGGCGGGCGAGAGGAACGCGTTGCGACTCGAGAGCGCGAGCCCGTCTTCGTCGCGGACGATCGGCCGGACGTCGACCTCCAGCGGGAACTCGAGGTCCGCCACCATGCGGCGGATCAGCGTCGCCTGCTGCGCGTCCTTCTGTCCGAAGAACGCGACGTCCGGGAAGACGACGTGGAACAGCTTGGCGACGACGGTCAGCACCCCGCGGAAGTGCGTGGGGCGCGAGGCTCCCTCGAAGCGCGTCGCCACCGCGTCGTTCACCACGTACGTCGAGAAACCGCGCGGGTACATCGTCGCCGCGTCGGTCGTGAACAACGCGTCGGCGCCCGCGCGGTCCAGCCGATCGCGGTCACGATCGAGATCGCGCGGATAGCGGTCGAGGTCCTCGTTCGGCCCGAACTGGAGCGGATTGACGAAGATCGACACACAGACGCGATCGCACCGGTCGCGCGCGGCGCGGACGAGCGACACGTGGCCGTCGTGGAGCGCGCCCATCGTCGGCACGAACCCGACCGAGAGCCCCTCCGCGCGCCACGCGGACGTCCGCCGGGTCATCGCTCCCTTCTCTTCGACGTGCTCGATCATCTAGAACGCCGCGCCTCGAGCTCGCTCCAGAGCGCCTCGACGGTCTTCCCCGTCACCGGGTCGACGAGCTCGCCGGCGACGGCTGCGGCCGGCTCGAGGACGAAACCTCGCTCGCGGAACCGAGGGTGCGGCAGCGTCAGGTCGGCGGTTTCGCAGATCGTGCCGCCGAACAGCACGAGGTCGAGGTCGAGCGTGCGAGGACCGTTCCTCACCGTCCGCTCGCGACCGCGACGCGTTTCGATGGCGAGGAGGTGGCGGAGGAGCGCGTGCGGCTCGAGCGCGGTCTCGATTCGAACCGCGGCGTTCAAGAACGGGCGCTGCGGAGGGCCACCGATCGGCTCGGACTCGATCGGGTCGGACGCCTTCACGACCCGGGACAGCGGGATGCGCGCGATCTCCGCCAGCGCGAACGCGATGTGCGCCTCGCGGTCGCCGAGGTTGGAGCCGACGGCGACCAGCGCCGTCGCTCGCACCAGGACGGGCGACTCCTCGAGTTCGGGGTGCTCGGCGGATTCGGGCGGCGCGAAGATGCGGCGCCCCGCGCTGCGTTCGGCGAACGACATGATGGGTCCGGCCACCGCGTAGCCGGCGAAGCAGACGAAGAACATCACCTCGTGGTACATGAACGCCGCGAGCAGGATGACGACGATCGCGACGAGGTGGATGAACGGCTTCCGCCCGCGTCCCCAGCGACTGACGAGGTGCACGTACTCGACGCGCGAGACCATCAAGATCCCGAGCAGCGGGAGCAGCCCGAGGAACGCCTTCATGATCAGGACGCGCGTCTCCGGCGCGAGCGAAGCCAGGGGTGACTCGCCCTCGAACACGAGGAACGCGGACGATGCGACCACGCCGGCCGCGGCCGGCGACGGCAGGCCGTAGAACTTCTCGTGCGCCTCTTCGCCGGCGTCGGTCTCGAGCGTGAACCGGGCGAGCCGGAGCGTCGCGCAGATCACGTAGATCACCGACAGGAGGAGCGTCACCTTCTTCTCGTACGGATGGCCGGCGGCCGTCATGGAGTGATCGAAGACGACCTTCACCAGGAACGCGGGCGCGACGCCGAACGTGATGAGGTCGGTCAGCGAGTCGAGCTGCGCGCCGAAGTCGGACGCCTGGTTCGTGAGACGCGCGATGCGTCCGTCGAGGGCGTCGAAGAACATCGCGAGGAAGATCATCCACGCCGCGAACAAGATGTGGCTCGCGAACGCGGCGGGGTCGAGAAGCGCGTCGGCGACCTTCGCGATCGCGAGGAATCCGCAGAACGTGTTTCCGAGGGTGCAGAGGGTCGGGAGGATCGCGACCGGTTTGAAGCGTGGACTCATGAAGGGTGATTGTAGCAGCCCGTGGTGAAAGTCATTCCGGCTGCGGCGGGCCCTCGCGACCGATCTCTTCGTTGCAGGATCCTCGACGTACAGCCAGTGGTGTGATTCAGAGTTGTTGACGTTTCTCCGGGGCCCTCGTCATCGCTTGCTGCGTTGCTCCTCCTCGACGTATCTCGAATACGCGGTCGTCGTCGCGCCTTGCCAGCGACGACGATGACCTCCGGATAATCCACCAA
>CAZYQW010000066.1:0-41328 GCA_964649825.1 uncultured Phycisphaeraceae bacterium
ACGTTTCTCCGGGGCCCTCGTCATCGCTTGCTGCGTTGCTCCTCCTCGACGTATCTCGAATACGCGGTCGTCGTCGCGCCTTGCCAGCGACGACGATGACCTCCGGATAATCCACCAACAATCTGAATCACACCACTAGAGCCATCGATCTGGAGGCCGCGCGACGGCGCCGGTGCCGCGCGGCGTGAGCATCCGAAACCGGCGAACCGGCACGGTAGGGATCCGGCGCGACACCGTCAACGATCGACGGACCGCCGGCACGGTCCCATCGAACCGTGGAGGAGCCGTGGAGGATCAGAGGAGGAGCAGGCGAGAAGAAAGACGCCCCTCCGCATGCTGCCACGCGGAGGGGCGTATCCGTTTCCGGTCTCTCCCCAAAAAGGTGCCGGGACCAATCCCACCCAGCTGGACTGGCCCCGGCACTCCCCTGAGCCCTGCGTCAAAAGCGACCCGGGTCCCGACACCTAGGTCACCTCTTCAGGAGGAAAAA
Organism: uncultured Phycisphaeraceae bacterium; assembly: GCA_964649825.1. GTDB lineage: Bacteria > Planctomycetota > B15-G4 > B15-G4 > JADJEK01 > CAZYQW01. The sequence continues at coordinate 491 of CAZYQW010000066.1, forward strand.
CTGCGTTCCTTCGTGCCTTCTTCTCTCGGAAATCCTTGGTCGATGTTCTCTTAACAACCGCTGTGCCAAAGTTCGGACGATGTGGAGTTGGATCGTATAACATACGAATAAATAGCTAGTTAGAGTTCTGATTGAAGTCGGTGCGAAGCTAGCTTCCTTCCCTCGAGTGCACCAGGTCGGAACCGTCGTTCAGGCTAACATCGACCTACATACTGTAAGTGACTGCGACTGCGTAGTTTGTAGATAGTGAACAACGGTTCAGGGTGGTCGAGCGGCCGACCTGGCGCGCAGCAACCTCCTGATCAATAGGGTTTTATGAAGGACCGAGGGGCGGCCGCACCCGAACGCGGTCGCCCCTCTCGAATGGCGCGTTGGGCTGGCTCAGCCGCGCTGCTTGTACTCGGTGGCCGCCGCGGTGTCGGGAAACTTGTCGAGCAGGCGCTCATACAGCTTCTTCGCTCGATCCTCGAGGCCCTTCTCCATGAACGAATCGGCTGACTCGAGCGTCTTCCGCGCCGCGTCCTCCCGCTTCGCCTGCGCGATCGCCTCCTTGACCTCCCGGTTCTTCGCCAGGGCGGCGCGTCGTTCCTTGGCGACCTTCTCGATGTCCGACTTCCGGTAGCGTTCGATCATCGAGTCGAGCTCGTCGATGGCCGGAACGTAGTCCTTCTTCGCGATGCGCGCTTCGATTGCGTCCATCTCGACCCGGCCGCGCTCCGTCACTTGCTCGAGAAGCGCGAGGACCCGCTGGATGAGCCCCGCGTTGGACTTGCGTTTCTGGAACGGCAGCGCGAAATCGATCACCTTGGCCACGTCGCCTGAATCGAGCCATGCCTTCGATTCGGCAAGACCTTTCCGCACGCTGGCCGCCTCGGCATGAGTGAGGCCGTTGGGAAGCCGCTTCTCGGCCTCCTTGAACGCGTCGAGAAACGCGCCCATCGGGTGGCGATCGATGAGCTGCTGCACGATCGTCTGGTCGGGCAGCACGATGAGGAACATCGGGGTCTTGAGGACGCCGTCGCGGGCGAAATCCCGGAAGATCCCCTGCTCGGCCTTCTTGTGGTCCAGACACGCGACGGTGTGGAACTTCTTGCACAGGCGCTGCGTCCGGCCGTCGACCTGGACCTCCGTGACGCCGTGGATGTCTTGATCGCCGCGGTTGCCCACGATGTTCACCGTGTGCTCGGTCGCGCTGACGAATTCCGGGGCGAGCATGGTGTTGTGCCAAATGTCGTCGTTCGCCTCTTCGTCGTCCTCGATCACCACGATCATGATCGGAACGCCGCGCTCGTTGGCTTCCTCGAACGCCTTGTCATACGATTCGCAGAAGCTGATCGACGACTCGGCCGCCGTTGCGCGAGCGACGCACAAGAACAACAGGCACGTCACGGCAAGAGGTGATGCACTGAACATGGCGATCCTCCGCGATGGTGGATTCGATGGTAGTCCGATCGCCGGGCGGGTCAAGACGACGGCGGCCCTTGCCTTGCTGTTCGTCGGATGCCGCGTGGCGCCGAACGCCGACCCCCGGCCGGTCTCGCTCGAGGCTCGTTCGGCGTACGAGCGCGGCATCGAGTTCGAGGGCCGCGGCGAGGCCGACGCTGCGATCCGCTCGTTCGAACGGGCGATCGAACACTCCCCCGAGTTCATCGACGCCCACCGGCGCTACCAGAACCTCCTCCTGCTCCGCCAGCGTCGCGGCCAGCTCATCGCAGAGTACCGGGCGCGGCTCCGCGAAGCGCCGGGTTCGGCGCCACGGCGGTACCTGCTGGCGCGGCTGTGGAGCGACGCCCAGCGGCAGCTCTCCGGCTTCGAGGACGCCCTCGCGGCCGACCCCCACCTGTTCTTCGGGCACGTCGGCCGGGGTTACGCGTCGCTCGAGATCGGCGACGCAGCCGGCGCGGCGGCCGCGTTCGCACGCGCCATCGAATTGGAGCCCGGCCGGCCGGAGGGGTACGCGGGACGACTCCGCGCGATCTCCGGCGAACCGACCCAGATCGAGGAGAGCGAACGGCTGGCTCATCGCTTGCTCGCGATCGACCCGCTGGATGCGGCGGCCCACCGCACCCTCGCGCTGCGAGCGGTCGCGGCCGGTGAGCCGGCGGCGGCGATCGACCGCCTCGCGGACGTCACCGTCAGCTCGGGAAACGCCGAGCTCGCGACGCTGCTCCACGACCTCCTCGTCCGGGTCGGGACCGCGGCGCAGATCGACGCGCTCCGCGCGCGGATCGGGGGCATCACCGTCGAGTCAGAGGGAGGCGAGTGGCTGCGGTTGCGGGCGTGGCTCGACGAGCGCGCGGGTGACCCCGCTGCCGCGCTGTTCACCCTGAAGGGAGCGCTTCCGCAGCACCACCGGAGTGAGTCGCTCCAGGCGGCAGAAGCAAGGTTGAACCTCCGCACGGGTCGTTTGCGCGAGTGGATCTCGGAGGTGTTCCGCCGTCGCCACGACGTCGGCTTCTCCCTCGAGGATGGGGGACGCGCGGCGGCCGAGCTGCGAGCGGTTCGGGATCGCCTCCCGGGCGATCACGGCGTCCCGCACGGTTCCGACGCCGAGTTGCTGATCGATCGCCTGCTCCGGCACGGGCTCGTCGAGGGCGCCATCGCCCTGGCCCGCCGCTCGCTCGATCGGGATCCGACGGCGGCGGGGGTGCGCGCGCTTCTCGATGAAGCGATCCGACATCGGCGCTTCGTCGGCGAGCTGAACGCCTACTTCAGGCGGGTCTACCGCGGGGAGGTGGCTCATTCGTTCGACGAGACGCTCCGCGACCTTCGCGCGATCTCGCGCGAAGTGCTGGGCGAGAACGTCATCGATCCGATCGTGGAGCGGAGCTTCTTCCCGATCGGCCGCTTTCTCGATCCCGATCCGCGAAACGGCGGCGGCCTGGTCCGCTACTTCGACCGGTTCGGCACGTTCTTCTTGGTGGGGCAGCGGACGCTGTCGCCACCCGAAGCGTACGCGCTCGCGCGGATCGCCGACGCGCGGATCGATGTCGACGGTGAGCCGATCTACCGCGTAGTGGGGGAGTCGCTCCTGATTCCGTCCCTGGCCGAGTCGCGCGGCGCCGAGATCGCGGGCTTCGCGTTCGAGACCTTCATCGTGCTGAACGTCGACCGCGTTCGCTCGTCGGCCTCGCTGGCTCGCGAGCTCGGCCGAAGTTCCCGCGAGGAGCGGGACTCGCTGCTCACCGATCCGCTCCTCGCCGTCGAGGAAGCCACGCCGCTCAGCGACCTTGGCGAGCCCCTCTCGCTGGCCGCTCGCGCCACCGAGCGTGCGTTCGACGCGTACGTTGCGGCGGGAGGCGATCCCGACCGGTACGAGTCGATCCTGCTCGACGCGGTCGAGGCGCACGAGCGCGCGCACATTCGCGACGCCCGGCGATTCCTGCCGCTCTTTGCGAACTGGCTCGAGAAGCTGCGCATCCTGTCGCGGAACGGCTTCCGACCTTCCTCCGTCGAGGCGTGGCTCGAGGAACGGGCGCAGCTCGTGGCGCTCCGCGACGCGCAGAGCCCGACCGCGGTGCTCGCGTCGACCGCCATCCTTCTTCCCGATCGGGACATCGCTCCGCCGCACTCGACCGGCTACCACGAGCTCGTGAAGAAGCTCGTCGACGAGGTGATTGCGCACCCCGAGCTCTACCCTGAGATCAACCGGCGTTACACCGTGTTGCCGCAGCTCGACCGTATCGGCGACGACCGGTTGCGCCGCGCGGCTCGGCGCCTGCTCGATGACATGGAGTGACGGTGCTCGGAGCCGCCGAGGGCGGAGCGGGCCGTTCGGCGCGGATCCCTACCGCGGAGGGAGAACGACGATGCCGGCGCGGCTCACGCCGGCGAGGCTGCGGATCCGCTCGAGCGTCGCGGCCGGCACGTCGGGAGTGACGTTCAGCACCACCAGCGCCCGCTCGCCAGGCGCTCGCGGCGGCGACAGGTGCATGGCCGAGATGTTCACCGCGGCGTCGCCGAGCACCGACCCGAGTCGGCCGATCACGCCCGGTTGATCGTCGTTCTGAACCACGAGGATCGGTCCCTCCAGGATCGCCTCGAGATGCCAGCGATCGATTCTCACGAGCCGCGGCTGACGGATTCCGAACAGCGTGCCGGCGACGGTGAGCGAGCGGCCGCCGCAGCGAGCGCGGCAGGTCAGCATCGACGTGAAGTCGCGGATCTGCTCGCTGCGACGCTCCTCGATCGCGATTCCGCGCGACTTGGCGAGGTCGAGCGCGTTGATCAGGTTCACCGGATGCTCGAACGCCGGGCTCAGGACGCCGGCGACCGCCGCGCGCGTCACGGTCTCTGCGTCGACGCGTGCGAGGCGTCCGCGGTAGGAGACTTCGATACGCTCGCAGGGCGCGTCCAGCAGCCCGCCGAGCAATCGGCCGAGGCGACCGGCGAGGTCGATCCACGGCGAGAGCTCGGTCATCAGCTCCTTCGCGACGCGAGGCAGGTTGACCGCGTTCCGCACCTCTCCCCTGAGGAGATAGTCGAGCACCTGCCGGCAGAGGTCGACTGAGGCCCTCGTTTGGGCTTCGGCCGTCGACGCGCCGAGGTGCGGCGTCAGCACGACGTCGTCGCGCGAGAGGAGCGGATGGTCCTTCGGCGGCGGCTCGGTCGCGAAGACGTCGAGCGCGGCGCCCGCGACCTTGCCGGATTCGAGGGCGGCGACCAGGTCGTCCTCGTTCACGATTCCGCCCCGCGCGCAATTGATGATGCGTACGCCCGGCTTCATCTTGTCGATCAGGGCGGAGTTCACCATGTTCCGCGTCGCGTCGATGAGCGGCACGTGGAGCGAGATGAAGTCGGCCTGCGCCGCGAGATCTTCGAGGGTGACGACGTCGATGCCGAGCTCCGCGAGCGCGTCCTTCGCGAGGAACGGGTCGTGCACGACCACCTCGAGTCCGAGCCCCCGCGCGCGCCGCGCGACGCGGCGGCCGATGTTCCCGCCACCGATGATTCCGAACACCTTCCCGTTCAGCTCGGCGCCGATGAACTTGGACCGTTCCCAGCGACCTTCTCGGACCGATCGGTCCGCCTGGGGCACGTTGCGCGCGAGCGCGCAGAGGAGCGAGATCGTGTGCTCCGCCGTCGTATCCGCGTTCGCATCGGGGACGTTCATGACCATCACGCCGCGCGTCGTCGCGTGCTTGACGTCGACGTTGTCCACACCGATTCCGGCGCGGCCGACGACCTTCAACCGCTTCGCCGCGTCGAGGATCGGCGCCCGCACCTTCGCGGCGCTGCGCACGAGGATCGCGTCGACGTCCGATGCGAGCTGCGCGAACACGTCGTCTGGAGGGACGGCATGGACGATGACTTCGACGCCCTCCTCCGCCCTCAGCAGGTCGATGCCCTCCGGCGAGAGCTTGTCCGCCACAAGGATCCGAACGTTTGGCTGCGTCATCTGGCTCCGAACCCCAGCACCACCACCTTGACGGTGCGGAAGATGATGAACACGTCGAGGTAGATCGACATGTTCTTGATGTAGTAGAGGTCGTACTGGAGCTTCTCGATCGCGTCTTCTTTCGACGCGCCGTAGCGGTAGTTGATCTGCGCCCAACCGGTGATCCCCGGCTTCACGACGAGACGCTCCGTGTAGTACGGGATGTCCTTCTTCAGTTCCTCGACGAAGAACGGACGCTCCGGCCTGGGGCCGACGAACGACATCTCGCTCCTCAGGACGTTGATGAACTGGGGGATCTCATCGATTCGGAGCTTGCGGATGATCTTGCCGACGGTCGTGACCCGGTCGTCGTCGGCTGCCGCCCAGACCGGCCCCGAGTGCTTCTCCGCGTCCGATCGCATCGACCGGAACTTGTACAGGGTGAAGATCCGACCCTCGCGTCCGACGCGGCTCTGACGAAACAGCACGGGACCGGGCGACGTGGCCTTGATGAGAAGCGCGGTGACCAGGCAGATCGGCATCGCGAGGATCAGCGCGAGGATCGCAAGGACGACGTCGAGCCCGCGCTTGAAGATGTACGTGAACCGGGAGCGGTTGAACCCCTCCGAGAAGATCAGGTACGACGGGCGCAGCTTGCCGATCGCGATCTTCCCGGTGATGCGCTCGTAGAGCAGCTCGCCCTCGTCGATCTTCACCCCCTGGAGGCGGCAGTTCAGGAGCTCCATCACGGGGAGCTGCCCGCGCCGCTCCGATAGGCAAACGATCACGCGGTCGATGCCGAGCCGTTTCACGTTCGCGACGATCGAGCCGTACGCGCCGACGACCTTCGTTCCGCGCACTTCGCGCCGATCGTCGCTGCCGTTCGGCAGCACGTAGCCGCAGATGACGTAGCCCGGTTCCGCGCGTTGCTCGAGCTCCTGCTCGATGGTCTCGGCGATCGGTCCGTCGCCGATCATCAGGAGCCGATCGGCGATGGGCAGCCGGTGGAGGCTCCACGCCCACGCGCGCCGGTAGCCGTACGCGGTGAAGTACACGATCACCATGACGACGATGGCGTGCACGACGGACGTCTTGTACAGACCGAGACGCGACTCCCCCGCCGCGACGTCGAGGACGAAGCGATCGAGGCCGTCGAGCGTGAAGTAGAGCAGCGCGACGAGAATCAGCGCGTAGGAGCACGACTCGAGCAGGCGGATCGAACACTGCTGCCGGCTCCGCAGCACCTTCCACGCGTACAGGTCGTTGATGAAGAACGTGACCTGCGCGGTGAAGATGATCAGCAGCGAGCGGATCGACGCCTCGACGAAGTCGAACGACGAAAGCGGCATGTCGCCCCGGATGACCACGAGGACCGTACGGAGGTGCGCGACCGGCACCACGACGGCCAGCAGGACGAGGGTCTCGAGCAGGACGAGGAACGCCTTACGGATCGACACGGGCGGTGCTCAGAGGTTTGGGCTCGATCGGCGACGAGGCGCGCTTGGCCACGATCCGTCGACCATCGGAGGGCGACCGGGGAAGTTCCAACCGATCCCTTTCGTCGTTTCTGTCCCGGGTCATGAAACTCGAGCCACAGTCCTGCTGTCGGCCGCTCCCGCGCGCGGGCATTTCGGTGAACGTATCGAGCCGGTGACGGCGGGAAAAGGCCCCCCCCTTGCCGAGGGGCGTGGACCTTCGGTCACGCCTCATCGATCCACTCGATCGTGGGATCCGAACCGTCGCCACACTCGACGACGGAGACGATTCCGAACCGGAAGTCGACGTCTTCGTACCCCCGGGACTCCAGGTACTCGAGGGCGGCGCTCTGGAGCCGTTCCCGTTTCTCGTCCGTCACTACGTCGTAGGGCTGGTAGAGCCGAGCGCTGCTTCGCGTCTTCACCTCGACGAAGACGAGTCCGGCCGCGTCCCGCGCGATGAGGTCCACCTCGGCGCGGCCGAGCCGGACGTTTCGTTCGAGCACGACGAAGCCTCGCGCCGCCAGCGCGGTCGCCGCGAGCGCCTCTCCCCGACGGCCCAGATCGTGCGCCCGATCGGGATCGCTCATCCCGAGTCCTTCTCGGGCGCCTCCTTGTTGCGGACGGGAGCGGGGCCGGCGATCGCGCTGCGGGTGAAGCGGATCCGGACGTTCTGGCTGTCGTCCACCTTGAGCGTCACCTCATCGTCGGAGATCGCGCTGATGACGCCGATCATGCCGCCGTTCGTGACCACCCGGTCGTTCTTCTTCAAGGTGGAGAGCATCTCCCGGCGCCGCTTCTGTTCCTTCATCTGCGGGCGGAGGAGAAGGAAGTAGAAGATCGCCACGATCCCGATCAAGAGCGGCCACGGCGAACCGCCGGTGGGGGAGTCGGCGGGCGTGGCTCCGGTCAAGAGCAAGGGCAACAAGTGATTCACGAGAGTCCTCTCCAGGTCATCCGACCATCGAGTCCATTGCACGAAGGCGAACCGGGGAGATTAGCGGTCCGGCACGGCCGGCACAATTCGAGACCGGCTCGCGCGGGCGCCTCTCGTCGCGGGCCCGCGGCCCAAAACGAGGTTTCGGGCGAAAGTCCCGGCGCGGTGCTGCCGATAAGATGGCCGGAATGGACCGAATTCACGACATCTCGAACCAACGGATCGCCGTCGCGATGAGCGGGGGCGTCGATTCCTGCGTCGCGGCGCTCGCATTGACGCGCGCCGGGCGCGACGTGGTCGGTTTCTTCCTGCGCAACGGCGTCTCCGTCGAAGGACCGGGCTCGGCCCGATCCTGTTGCTCGGTCTCCGACGCCGCCGACGCCCGCATCGTCGCGGCGCACCTCGGCATTCAGTTCTATACTTTGGATGTGGCGGCCCCGTTCCGCCGGATCGTCGATCGGTTCGTGGCGGCGTACCGCGAGGGCCGGACGCCGAACCCGTGCGTCGAGTGCAACGTCGACGTGAAGTTCGGTCATCTGGTCGGGCTGGCGCGCTCGGTCGGCGCGAGCAAGGTTGCGACCGGGCACTACGCGCGCGTTCGGCACGAGGGGGGACGTTACGTGCTGTGCCGAGGAAGGGACCGAGACAAGGACCAGTCGTACGTCCTCTCGACGTTGTCGCAGACCCAGCTCGCGTTCGCGGAGTTCCCGCTCGGCGAGTGGACGAAGACCGAGGTCCGCTCCCTCGCCCGCGAGGCCGGCCTTCCGGTGGCGGAGAAGCCGGAGAGCCAGGAGATCTGCTTCGTCCCGACCGGCGATTATCGCGACCTGCTGAAGGCGCGTGGCGGCGCCGAGGCGATGAATGGAGAGCGGCCTGGAGACGGAGACGGTGATGGAGAGTTGGACGGCGAGATCGTGCGGACCGACGGAAGCGTCGTCGGCCGCCACGACGGCGTGTCGAGCTTCACCATCGGTCAGCGCCGGGGCCTCGGTGTCGCGCTCGGCGAGCGCTATCACGTCGTGCGGATCGAGCCCGCGACGCGACGCGTGGTCGTGGGGCGGCGGGACGAGGCGAGCGCGCGTCGATTCACGATCGAGCGTGCGAACTGGGTGAAGCGTCTCGCCGCGGACTCGCGCGCGACGTTCGCGATCGATGCCCAGATTCGCCATCGGCATCTCGGCGCGCCGGCTGAAGCCCGTGCGCTCGACGATGCGCGAATCGAAGTGACCTTCATCGAGCCGGAGTTCGCCGTGACTCCGGGTCAAACGGCGGTGCTCTACGACGGCGACGACGTGGTCGCCGCGGGAACGATCGCCGAAGTGACACGGGAGAACACGAGATGCGTCGAGAACTCACGATGACCCTGTTTCTGTTCGCGCTCGGCTGCCAGGCGACGGAGCCGGATCTGGGACTTCCGCCGGGCCTGGCCGCGCAGATGGACGAGTCGCTGCGACGCGCGCAGTACACGCAGGGTGCGGCGCGCCTCGGCGAGCTGCGCAAGCTCTCGGCGTTCGGCCCACACGCGACCGAAGGCGTGACGCGCGATCTGCTCCATCACGCGAACCCTCAGATCCGTTCGAACGCGATCTTCGTGCTCGGCGAGATCTATCGGCTCGACGGAGACGAACGGGCCCTCGAAGCGGTCAAGAGCGCGATGAACGACGGCGACGCGCTGGTTCGGCTGGAGGCGGCTCGCGCCCTGCTCGAGACCGGGGACTGGAACGGGATCGAGCCGCTCGTCACCGCGCTCGATGCATCGAACCGGGGGACGCGGGCGCGCGCGTTCCTGGCGCTCCGTGACGCGGCGGGCTCGGACTTCGGCTACCACCCGGACAGCGATGAGACCCGGCGACGCGAGGCGATGGCACGGTTCCGCGACCACTTCGCCAAGCTGGCGCACTGAGCGAACGGACCCCGGCGGTCGCTCGCCCGCCGCGGCGGGCGTCGCCCGGTCTCGGGACGATTGCCGAAGCCGCCGCCTCGATCTAGAATGCGGCATGGCCACCGAAGAGCGCGTTCGTCCCTGTCTCGAGTGCGAAACCGTCCTGCCGTTCGACACCGAGGTCTGCGGTCTCTGCGGCACTCGGACCCGGACGGCCGCGGCCGACGAGGAGGAGGCGGTGAAGCCATGCCTCGCGTGCGAGGCGTTGATTCCCGAGAGCGACATCTTCTGCTCGAACTGCGGGGACTTCGCGTTGCGGGTCACCGAAGACGGGTTCGACAAGATCGTGGGGCCGATCGGTGCGCGCGAAGGCGGCGCGGTGACGTTCCTCAGCCGACTCGACTCGATCGTGATCCTCGTGACGGCGATTGCGTTGGTCTCGGCCGTGGTCGTCGAGTGGCTGCGGTCGCGCGACCTCGTCCCGATCTGAGCCGCTCAGCTCGACTCACGTTCCTCTCGCTGACGGCGTCGAAGCAGCCGCAGGATGTCTTCGAAGAGCGGGCTCGCGCGGAGCGGCGCCAGGTCTTGATCTTGGAGCAAGTGCCCGACATCGTTGTAGCCGAGTCGGATCGCGTGACGGAGGGCATCGAATGCACCATCGGCGTCACCGCCCAGCGAGAGCGAGCAAGCGAGGTTGTAGCGCACGATCGGGTCGTGCGGGGCGAGGGTGACCAATCGACGGTCGATCGCCACGCCGCGGTCGGGCTCTCCGAGCCGCGGATAGAGCTCACCCAGGCGGACCAGGATCTCGAAGTCGTCGGGGTGCAGCCGCAGCGCCTCCTCCAACAGCTCCGTTTCGCTGTGGTCGGCGACCGTGGCGATCCCGCGCCGTGTGTCGGCCATGAGGGCGGCGAGGAAGTCGGACATTTCCACTCCGGAACGGTTGCTACCTTGACTGATCAGCGTCCATATACTGACGCGGGGCCGAGCCCAGCGTAACAGAGACCGGCCCCTTTTGTCTCGCAGGCCCCCCCACGTCAAACTTGGTCGAACTTGCGGGAACACCGCTACGAACGCGTAGGAACCGGCCTCGGAGAACGGGTGAATGAAGCTCTTCTTCTGTGACATCTGCAACGAGTCGATCCCGCTGCAGGACATCAAGGAGAACAAGTCGACCACGATCAAGGGGAAGATCTTCTGCCGGAAGTGCAACCCCCTGAACGAGCTGGCCGCGACGGAGCCCGCGTCGGGGGGCGCGGCGAAGTCCGGCTCTCCGCTGCTCGGTTTGGTCGCGATCCTGCTCATTCTCGTCCTCGGCGGCCTCGCATACGTCATCTACGACATGAAGATCGTCGGGTCCGCGAACGGCGAGCACGTGGCCAGCATGGAGTCGTCGCTCGACACGCGAGTCGCGGACTTGCGTACCGTCGTGTCCGCGCTTCAGACGAGAATCGACGCGTTGACCGAGCTGAACGCCGTGCCCGACCAGATCGCGCGTCTGGAGGAGGCGGCCGCGTCACGCGCGGCGGCGGAGGCCCGGCTCACGCGGGACGTCGCGGAGCTGCAGGATGGTCTCGTTGCGGTCGGAGGCCTGCGCGAGCGGGCCGAAGCCCTGTCGCTGCGCCAGGACGAGTCGGCGGAGAAGTTGACTCGGCTGATCGAGTCCGTGCAGTCGATCGCGAACGAAGTCGCGGAGATCCGTGATCGGCCGCCCGTGATCATGACGCCGAGCACCCCGACCTCGGGCGATGTCGCGGGGACCGGCGACGAGTCAAGCGAGCTCGGCGCGGACCTGCTCGCGGTGGTCGAGAAGCTCGGCGCGGCCGACCCGATGGCACGCTGGGAGGCCGTCGATCAGATCCGCCGGCTTCGCAACAAGAAGTTGACCGCGCACGTCCTTCCCCTCCTCGACGATCGGGACACCTTCGTCAAAGCCCAGGCGATCTACACCCTCGGCGAGCTCAAGGCGATGAAGGCGGTGCCGAAGCTCGTCAAGATGCTCCGTGACGACGAGATCATGATCCGCGAGGAGGCGTTGGCGAGCTTGATCGTGATCACCGGCCAGAACCTGAAGTTCGACGTCACGGGGAGCCGATCGCAGAGGGAGAACGGGATCAAGAAATGGGAAGAGTGGCTGGCGAAGAACAAGGACAGCTTCGAGGGCTGATCGGAGTGATCAGAGGCTGGTGCGTGGTTGCGCCACGGGCCGCCTTGTCTACCGAGCCGACGCCGGTTAGAACGTCCGGGATGTTCTCCAGCCCCGACAAAACGACCGAAGAGGCTCCCCGCGTCAAGATGGAGATCTTCGGGTGTCAGATGAACGTCGTCGACGCCGAGCTGGTCCTGGGCCGATTCAAGGACCTACGGTTCATCGAGACCGACCTGTACGACGACGCGGACGTCGTGGTGTTCAACACGTGCAGCGTACGGGGACACGCCGAGGACCGTGTCATTTCGCGGCTTGGCGCCCTGCGCGGGTGGAAGGAGGCACGGCCGAACCGCGTGCTGGCGGTCATGGGGTGCATGGCGCAGCGCGAGGCGGTGGACATCCGGCGGCGGATGCCGCACGTGGACGTGGTCGCGGGGACGAAGGACTTCCCGCGGCTGCCTGCGCTCGTGGCGCGCGTACGGGACGGTGCGGGGCCGTTCATCGCGATCGATGGCGAGGCGCGGCCCGACATCGCTCGCAGCAAGACGTCGCGGCCGCGGCCGTTCCAGGCGTACGTCACGATCATGCGCGGCTGCAATCGGCCGTGCACGTACTGCATCGTGCCGGCGGTGCGAGGGCGGGAGATCAGCCGTCCGGTCGACGAGGTGGTCGACGAGGTGAAGGAGCTCGTCGACGACGGCGTCGTCGAGGTGTGTCTGCTGGGGCAGACGGTGAACGCGTACGATGGTCAACGACGCGGCGAGGTGACCCTCGGAACGCTCCTGCGGCGCCTGGATCGTATTCGCGGCCTGCGGCGGCTGCGCTTCATCACGTCCCATCCGCGGGACTTCGACGTCGAAACGCTCGACGCGATGGCGGAATCGGGACGGCTCGATCGGTTTCTTCACATGCCCATCCAGTCGGGCGCGGATCGAGTCCTGAGGGCGATGAAGCGCGGGTACACGGTCGACGACTACCGCCGCATCGTGAACGAGGTGACGAAGCGGATCCCGGACATGGAGATCGGCTGCGACTGGATCGTCGGTTTTCCCGGCGAGACGGACGAGGACCACGGGGCAAGTCTCGCGGCCTGCGCGGAGTTCCGGTTCTCGCAGTCGTTCGTCTTCAAGTACTCGCCGCGGCCCGGGACGAACGCTGCGGAACGGATGATCGACGATGTTCCGCTTGCCGTGAAGAAGCGGCGGAATCAAGACCTGCTCGCGGTCCAGGAGCGAGTGTCGCTCGAGAAGAACCGGGGTCGGGTCGGCGACGTCACGTCCGTCCTCGTCGAGGCGCGCAGCCGGCTCGACGCGTCGCGGTGGTCCGGCCGAGATCCTGCGCACCGCGTCGTCATCCTCGACGACGAGCGGCTGGCGCCGGGTGACATCGTCACCGCGCGCATTCAGCATGCGACGGCGCTGACCCTCTTCGGCGAGGTGATCGATTACGGGCGATGATCGCGGTCGACGACGAGGCATTCCTCTCCGAGGCGGTCGATCTCGCGCGGCGCGGAGTCGGAAACGTCGAGCCGAACCCGCCGGTCGGCGCAGTGCTCGTGAACGGCGGCGTTATCGTGGGAAGGGGATGGCACGCGGCGTACGGGGGCCCCCACGCCGAGGTCGCGGCGCTCCGTGACGCAGGAACGAACGCACGTGGCGCGACCCTCTACGTGACGCTCGAGCCGTGCTCGACCCATGGGAAGACTCCCCCCTGCGTCGCAGCGGTTCGGGAGGCCGGAATCACGCGCGTCGTCGTGGGATGCGTCGACCCGAATCCGCGCCATCGGGGGGCGAGCATCGCGATGCTGCGCGCGGCGAACGTCACCGTCGACGTCGCCTCGCCCGAGATCGACGTCCGATTGCTCGCCCGGTTTCGGCGGCACCTGGACTCGGCGCGGCCGTTCGTGATCGCGAAGTGGGCCGAGACTCTGGACGGGCGGATCGCCACGCGGACGGGGGCGTCGAGGTGGATCACGGGAGAGCCGGCGCGCGCGCGCGCCCACGTTCTTCGAGGGCACGTCGACGCGATCGTGGTCGGGAGGGGGACGGTCGAGCAGGACGATCCGCGGCTCACCGCTCGGCCACCCGGTCCGCGGGTCGCGCGCCGCGTGGTGTTCGATCGCGACTTGCGCTCTCCGGACGGCTGGTGCGCCGCGGGCGACGGCGGCCCGCCCATCACGTTCGTGCACGGGAGTCACGCGTCGTCGGATCGAAGGCGCGTCTGGCTCCAGCGGGGGGCCGAGTTGATCGCGGTGGACGACGTCGACCCGCCGTCGCAGGTGCGAGCGGCGCTCGTCGAGCTCCGCTCGCGCGGGATCGAGCGGCTCCTCGTCGAGGGCGGTCCCACGCTCCTGGGGTCGTTCCACGACGCGCGGGTGATCGATCAGGTCGTCGTCTTCATCGCGCCGAAGCTGTTCGGTGGTGAAGCGGCGAGGCCAGCGCTCGGGGGACGGGGCGTCGCGCGCGTCGAGCAGAGCGTTCGATTCGACGGGGGCCGGTGGGAGATCGTCGGCGAGGACGTCCTGTTCACCGCGTTCGTCGCGCCGGCCGACGGCGGCCCGTCTTGACCGACCGATCGAGCGGCATCGGAGAACGAACGATCGGCGGAAGCCATCGAGGACTCCCGCCGTCCGCCCGCACGTGCGGCTGATCGAAGCTCGATCAGCCGTCCTGACCGTCGTCGCCGCTCGGTGGCGTCGGAGCGGTCAGCTTCGCCGGGTCCTTGGCCGGAACGCCGTTGGTCTCGAGGAGGGAGCGGATCTCGGCGATTCGCTCCAGGAACAGCGGAGCGACGCCGATCGCCGGGTCGATTGCGATGGCCCGTTCGAACTCCGCCTGCGCCTTGTCGAGGTCACCGGAGAAGAAGGACACGTAGCCGAACAGCAACGCGGCGTCGAGATCGTCCGCGTGCGTCTGGGCGAAGATGTCCAGCGCGATCGAGTGCTCGGCGAGCTGATCGGGATCGCCGTAGAGATCGCGCAGGTCTGCTCCCACCGACGGCCACGTGGGCAGGAGTTCCATGCCACGACGGACCAGGAACGACGCGTACGCGTACTCGCCTACGGCGAAGAGCGCGTGCGCCAGGGCAAACTTCGGCACTGCATTGTCCGGCTGGGCCAGCATCGCCCGGCGGAAGGAGTCGGCCGCACCCGCATAGTCGCCGTTCTTGAACCGCTCGCCACCCTCTTCGAGGTAGCGGATCGCGTCGCCGTTCGACGACAGCGCTTCGAGCTCGGCCGCGAACGCGGGATCGACCTCGTCGCGCGGCACGGCGGCCGCGGCCTCTGGGTCAACGTATTCGGCCGCTGGCGGCGCGTCACCGGTGGGCGTCTCGTAGTACGGGTAGTAGATGACCGTCGAGCTCTCGTAGACCGGGACGTACGTCGGGTAGGACGCCACATACGACGGATAGACCGTGTAGTACGGCCACCACTCGAGCCACCAGTACGACGAGTAGCAGGGGTGCGCGCCGAACCACGACGCGTACCAGTGGTACTTGAACGGGTAGTAATGGAAGCCGAGCAGCGAGTGGACGTTGATCTTCCAGAGATAACAGTCCCAGTAGCTCCACCCGTGTCCGCCGTGGTGCGGGTACTTGTACTTGTATTTGTACTTATACTTGTACTTGTGTTTGTACTTGGCGTTCTGCTTCGCCTTGGAGCCGCTGTAGTGCGACTCCTGACCGCCGTGCGCCTGTTCTTCCGCCGGATGGATGGTGGCGTTCAGCTTGCGGGACTCGTTCAGCCGCCTCTCGCGCTCGGTCGTCCCCGCGGTGATCGAGGTCGAGTCGCCGAAGCTCGACCGGTACGCATCGGAGAGCGATCGCCGTCGGTCCGTCGCGCGGGCCTCGCGACCCTCCACGATTTCGGCGTTCAAGGTCGGGGCACGCGTCGTACGACCCTCGAACGAAGAGACGTCGATCGGTCGCCCGAGTCGATCCTCGTTCGGAATCGGGGGGCTCGCGCGCCGCTCGAACCGCGATGATCCGGCTCGGGTTCCGCTGGAACGAATGACCGTCCCGCCGGAGGTACGACGGAACGTGCTCGGCTGGATCGGTTCACCGAGTCGACTCGGAGTCCCGGTGGATGGAGCGCGTTCGTCGGCGCCGCTCGATCCGCGGCCCACCGAGCTGGAACGGGCGCTGGAGTCACCGGATCCGCGGTCGAGCCGCGGTGCGGTGGGCGGTGCCGCCGGCGGCGACGTGGCGCGACGATCTCCGGAGCGGCCCCGATCGACGGGCGTGGATCGGCTCGGGGGTGTGCGATCGGATCGCGAACGGGCGGGCGGGGTCGGCGACGAGCGCTGGGACGACGGGGAGGAGCGGTTCGACGATCGGGCTCCCGAAGACGAGCCGCTGGACTGGCCGGCCGAAGAGTTCCGGTTCCGGGCGGCGGACGAAGAAGAGGAACTTTGCGGCGTGGAACTGCGCGCGTTGGCTGAAGATCGGCCGGATCGGTCGCTGCTGCGTTGGAACGCCTTCGAAGGCGGCGGTCCGGCCCGTGAGCCGGAAACGGCGCCATCGGCACGACCATTTCGAGTTCCCGCGTCGGCGGCCGGAGCGAGGAGGATCGCCGACGCGAGCGACAGTCCAAGACCGAGGACGTGAGGGAAGCGCGGGAGTGAACTCATCTTGGCCTCCGCGGCCGAAGTCCGGCCCTCTTGACCGTCTTCGCCGTCTCGAATATACGTTTCACGACGAACCGAGCTTCCCGATTCTAGCCCGTGCGCGGGTCCGCCGCCGGCATTCGTCTCGTTACCGGGCGCGTCACTTCGGCTTCAGGATCGCGCCGTAACGCGGGTCCGAGGCCATCCCTTGGAACTCGGAGTAGAGACTCGGCAGATCGGAGAAATCGCGATCGGGGAGTTTCCGCAGGTACTTGGCCGCGTCGCTGAACCGACCCATCCCGGCGTACGCCCGCGCGATTCCGACGAAGACGCGCTCAGGGTCCCGCGGGTCCTTCTCGATGCGGAGTCCTTCGCTGAAGTCGCGCTGCGCGTCCTTATAGCGGTAGAAGTCGAGGTAGATCTCGGCCCGTTTGTACCGCGCATTGAAGTTGTTCTTGTTGCGGCTGATCTCTTGGTCGAGATCTTGGGTGACGTCGTCGGCGCCGGATGGGTCGCCGAGGCGGAGCATGGCGAGCGCCGCCGCCTTGACGATCGACTTCAAGCCGGCCTTGGTGGCCAGGCGCAGCGCATCGATCACGCGCGCCTTCGACCCTTCTTGACTCAACGCGAGCTCGGCCAGCGCGTCGATCGCCGCGATCCTCACCTGGACTGGTGTGTCCGTGACTCGGAGCACGTCGTCGAGCGCATCGAACACGGCCGGATCGGGAACCGCGGAGAAGTACTCGATCAACGCGGCCAGCACGCGGTCGTCGCGAGCGGTCGGTGGTGATGAGATCTCGGCCCGCAGGCGTTGCTCGAGCGCGCGGGCCGACGAAGCGTCCGCGATCTGCGCGGCGCTGTGGATCGCCGCGCTCGCGAGGGCGGCGTTCGTGTCTTCGTAGAACGGCCGCAAGAGCTCGGGGGCGTCCTTCCCTCCGACCATGCCGACCGCGAGGAGGCCTTCCCGCTGGATGTCCGTGTCTTCGTTCGCGAGGAGTTCCTTGAGGATCGGCAGGAGAACAGGGTCGCCGCGCCACCCGATGCAGCGCGCCACGTTCTTGCGACCGAACTTGCCGCCGCTCTTCGCGACCCTCGTGAGTTCGTTGACGACCGGTTGACCCGGGATCCTCGCCGCGGCCCGCGCGGCATTCGTTCCCGCGTTCTGGGCGCCCTGCGTCGGGTCCTCGTGGTCCATCGCGGAGACGAGAAGCGGGATCGCCGCCGGACCGAACGCCACCAGAGCGTCGATCCGAGTCGTGATGAAGCTGTGGTTCGTCTCGGTCGTCGCCTTGAGCTCGTCGAGGAGCTTTACGACCTGGGCATCGATCGCGGCCCGCTCGCGCGCGGCCTCGGCTCGCGCCACCGAGAGAAGGTCACGACGTGCCGCCGCCGCGTTCGTCCCGGCGTTCTCGTTCTGTGCGGGTGCGCTCGTGGCCACCACGAGGCCGAGCGCAAGCGCGGGAACGAAGCGGAGGGGCGACGTTGATCCGTCCATCTCCGGGAGTCTAGGCGACCGGCCGCCGCGAAGCCAGGAGCGGGCTCGATAGATCATCGGGTCCGCGCCCGCGCTCGCCGGCCAGTCACGCCGAGGACTGCAGCCGCCGCAGCGCGGCCTTGACCAAGGACTCGACGTCCGCGGCCTCTCCCTCCGACTCGATCGCCGCCCGGGACGCAGCCTCGGCGGTTCCGCGCGGGAACCCAAGGCTGATCAGCGTCGCGATGACGTCGCCGGTGGCTCGGGGAGTCGCTCCGTCGGCGTAGCTTGCCCCCTCGGTCGCGGTCTCGAATGCCTCGAGCTTGCCCTCGAGCTCGAGGACGATCTTCTGGGCGAGCTTCGCACCGACGCCCTTCACGAGCTGGAATCGCTTCGCGTCGCGCCGCCGCACCGCCGTCGCGATCGCGGCCGGCGACAGCGCGCCGAGCAGCGCCAGCGCCTTCTCCGGTCCGAGGCCCGAGACGCCGATCAACACGACGAACAGGTCGCGGTCGACGGACGTGTCGAAGCCATACAGGACCAGGTGGTCCTCGCGCACGAGCAGGCGCGTGAAGAGCTTGAGCTCGACCCCCGGAGCCACGTTGGAGGCGGCGCGGACGGGCGTCCGTAGACGGAAGCCGTACGCTCCGCTCTCCAGCACGACGGCCTCGGGGGTCCGTCGAACGACGATGCCGCGGACGGAATCGAGCACCGCGGCTCGCTCAGCCCCTCAACGAGAGGTCGAAGTCCGCGAGCTTCTTCTTGATCTCGATCAGCGACGTCTGTCCGAAGTTCTTGCAGGAGAGGAGCTGATCCTCCGTCGTCTCCACGAGCTGGCCGACGGTGTTGATGTTCAGCGTCGACAGCGCCTTCCGGGATCGGACCGAGAGGTCGAGCTCAGCGACGGTCTTCGCCCGGATCGAGTCGCGATCGATGCTGCGCGACCGGGGCCGGCCCCGCCGATCGTCGTCGTCGGACTGCATGCCGAGCCTCAGCCCCTTCGAACGAAGGATCTCCTTGATCTCGTTCAGCGACGTCTCGCCGAAGTTCTTGAACGACAGGAGCTCTGCTTCGGTCTTCTTGATCAGGTCGCCGAGCGACCGGATGTTCATGCGCGCGAGACAGTTTCGGGAGCGCACCGACAGCTCGAAATCGGTGACCGGGATCTTCATGATCTGGGCGCGCTTGTCGTCCTTGCGCTCCTTTTCCTCGTCGTAGAACATCTCCAACGACGACTGCGCGTCGACCGCGAACATGCGCGCCCGCGGGTGGTTGTAGTCGTGCGCGAGCGCGAGCCGGAAGCAGGAGAGCGCCTTCTCGTAGTTCTCGTGGTCCTCGTAGAGGACGCCCAGGTTGATCAGGACGCCGATCGGCACGGGGAAGATCTGCTTGATCCGCTCGTAGTGCGCGATCGCGTCGTCGTCGCGACCCATCAGGTCGAGCCGGTACGCGAGGCGGAAGCGAGCCGGGCCGTGATCGGGTTGCGTGGCGATCGCGCGCTCGTAGAACTCGATGGCCGCCCCGTAGTCGCCTTCGATCTCGCGGATCCGACCCTCGACGTACGCGGCGTCCGCGCCCCGAGCATCATCCTTGTGGAGGTCGGCGGCGATCTTGCGGAGGCCTTCGACGTCTTCGACGCTCGCGACCGCGTCGGCGTAGGCGAGCCGGTAGTCGTTCGGCTGTTCCTTGCCGGAGATCGGCTCGAGCAGCTCGCGGGCCCTCTGCCCGTCGTCGCGGTCCAGCGCGGCGCGTCCCTGAAGGAACCGCGCCAGGGGGTCGCTGGAGCTGGCCAGAAGCGGCGCAGCCTCTTCGACGCGCCCGGCCGCCATCAGGCCGAGTCCGCGTCGCCATGCGTCCTTCTCACCACCGAACTTCTCCTTGATCATCGCCAAGAACTGGTCTCGCGATGTCTCGGTGCGGTAGACCTCGCGGCGGAGTTCATACCAGTCGGTGACGGTGATCGGATCGCGGGAAAGAAGCTCCTGCACATCGATCGCAAGGGCAACGTCGGCCATCGATTCTCCTCGTACGCGGTCCGCCCGCGCCTCCGGTTGGAGTCCGAATTGAAAAGGGCGGCGGGGGCGTATACATTCGGACCGGGTGGTCGCAGCCCTCGACTGGCGAAACCGCTTTCGGAACTGCGCCGAAACGCGAGATTCTATAACCCACCGGAGGCGCGTCAAGGCGGGCGCGACCGTCGAGTCATATGGACTGTATCTTCTGCAAGATCGCGAAGGGGGAGATCCCCTGCAAGAAGGTCCTCGAGGACGACTTCCTGATCGCGTTCGATGACATCGCTCCCCTGGCCCCCGTTCACACTCTGGTCATCCCGAAGAAGCACGTGGCGAACGTGGCGGAGGTGGATGAGACGGATCGTGAGCTGATGGGGCGCTTGATCCTGGCGGCTCGTGACGTGGCGCGCCTCAAAGGCGTGGACGAGGCTGGTTTCCGGCTGATCGCGAACACACGCTCGCACGGCGGGCAGGAGGTGTTCCACCTCCACGTCCACGTGATCGGCGGGCGTCCGCTCGGCCGCATGCTCCTGAGCAGTTAGATGATGCGGTACTGCCCATCGTGCCGACAGGAGTTCGAGGCGTTCGCTGCCCAGTGCCCCGACTGTGCGGTGGCCCTCGTCGAAACATTGGACGTGTCGAGCCCGCCCCCGGGGCTGGGTCTCGAACTCCACCTGATCCTCGCGGAGGACGCCGAGGTGGCGGGATGGGTGCGTGAGTCCGCGGCTGCGACCGGCGTCCCGCTCGGTGCGTTGGACGAAGGCGATCCAGTGGAGGGGGCGCCGGCTGGCTCGGTCGGACTCCTCGTCCCGGGACACTTCTCCACGGTGGTGGCTCGCGCCCTCGCGGCCGACCCGCGGCTCGAGCCATCGACGTTCGATCTCACGGGACCGGACGGAGAGATCGAGGTCGTCCATCTCTACCGTCGGGCGGCTGCGACGGAGGCAGCCCCGGCGGAGCTTTCGCTCGGACTGCTGCGGGAGCCCGTCGAGCAGATCCGCGCCCGTGCGGATTCAGTGATCGTCGACTTGCTTCGTATCGTCGAACACGGCGACGAATCCGCTCGCGCCATCGCCGCGCAACGCGTCGCCGCCCTCGGACCGGTCGGGCTCGGCGCGCTCGCGCGGCACGCGGCGCGATTCGCGGCCGCGACCGACGCGGCCGGTGTCCACGCGATCGTGCGCGGGCTTCGCGAGCGGCTCCAGGACGCCGGCGCGCTGAGCGACCTTCACGACGTTGCTGCGGACGGCCAGCTTCCGGTGGAGGCGCGCGTGCTCGCGCTTCATGCACTCGGGCGACTCGGGCTCCGCGCCGCATACGCCCGAATCCTGCCCCTGCTCGACGACGCCGACGAGACGGTTCGCGAGGAGGCGGACGAGGCGTTGTGCACCCTTGCCGACGAGGACATGGGGTTCGACCCGGATCTCGACGCGGAGGCCCGCCGAGCCGTGATCGAGCGCTGGCGGGCTTGGTTCGAGGGACGCTGACCGAATGGACAAGATCGTCGTTCGTGGTGGGCATCGGCTCGATGGAAGGGTCACCGCTTCGGGATCGAAGAATGCGGCGCTGCCCCTGATGGCGGCCGCGATCCTGACGGATGATCCCGTCGTGCTGACGAACGTGCCGGACTTGCGCGACGTCCAGACGCTGCGTCGGATCCTCGCCGGGCTCGGTGTCGAGTCGGAGTTCGCCGGCGGTCGCCTCGAGCTGCAGGCGACCGGAGGCGAGTCCTGCACCGCTCCGTGGGAGCTCGTCTCCACGATGCGGGCATCGATCTGCGTGCTCGGGCCGCTCCTCGCCCGACGGGGACGCGCGAAGGTGTCGATGCCGGGCGGCTGCGTCTTCGGCGTGCGTCCGATCGACCTGCACGAAAAAGGGCTCAACCTGCTCGGCGCGGGACTCCAGGTCCGCGAGGGCTACCTTCAAGGGAATCCGGGGCGCCTGACCGGCGCCGAGGTCTACCTCGGGTCGACGTTCGGGTCGTCCGTGCTGGCCACCGCGAACGTGATGATGGCGGCGACCCTCGCCGAGGGAACGACCGTCATCGAGAACGCGGCGCTCGAGCCGGAAGTCGCGGACCTCGCGGCTTGCCTGACGAAGATGGGTGCGCGCATCGAGGGGATCGGCTCGCATCGCCTCGTCATCGAGGGCGTCGAGCGGCTCCACGGCGTCGAGCACGAGGTGATTCCCGATCGGATCGAGGTCGGCACGTTTCTGGTGGCCGGAGCGATCACGGGCGGCGACGTGACCGTCGACGGCGCCGAGCCGCGCCACCTGATGGCCGCGCTCGAGCGGCTCCGGATGTCCGGGGCGAACGTGACCGTCGACGGCACGTCGATTCGAGTGCGCGGTCCCGCGCGACCCGAGGCAGTCGACGTCACCACGTTGCCGTTCCCCGGCTTCCCGACCGACCTCCAGGCGCAGTTCATGGCCCTCGCGTCGATCGCCCGCGGCATCTCGGTCATCACTGAGAAGATCTACCCCGATCGCTTCATGCACCTGCCCGAGCTCGGCCGTCTCGGCGCGCACGTGCGGAAGGAAGGGGCGCAGGCGATCGTGATCGGCGTCGACACTCTCTCCGGCGCGCCGATCATGGCGTCCGACCTGCGAGCGTCCGCCGCGCTCGTGCTGGCCGGGCTCGTCGCGCACGGCGAGACCGTGGTCCATCGCGTCTACCACATCGACCGGGGCTACCAGCGGATCGATGAGCGGCTGCGGTCGCTCGGGGCGTCGATCGAGCGGCTCTCCGAATGAACGATCCGCGCGAGCCGTGATGCGGCTCGCGCGGCGACCTCGCTCGCGCGGGGTCAGGGATCAGGGACGGCCGACCTCCCGGGCGGGCAGTTCGTCGCGTTGATGAGGTCGTTCACGAAGGCTTGCGGGTCCGCGGCCGATCCCAGCTCGAATCGGCCGCGCCGTCGACGCGGCTCGTTCCACGATCTGGTATCGGTGGGGGTGACTTGGATCGACGTTCCTCGGCACGCGTACGGGGACGCCGCGGGGGGGATCGCGGAACCCGTTGCGAAACCGCCCCTTGGCTTGTCCAGGCGCGGGCGCTCTGATATAAGACCCGATTCTCCTCGCCACGGGAGATGACGAGTTTCAGGTACGGATGCGGGGCGCACGCCTTGCCGCCGAGGAACTGCTTTGTTCGAGTCGATCAGCGAGAGCCTTCAGTCGGTCTTCGCCAAACTCGGCCGCGGCGGCCGGTTGACGGAGTCGAACATCCAGGATGGTCTGCGGGAGATCCGACAGGCCCTCCTCGAGGCCGACGTCAACTTCAAGGTGGCGAAGGAATTGATCGCGGCGGTCACGGAGCGCGCGGTCGGCGAGAAGGTCATCGAGTCGGTCCAGCCGGGCCAGCAGATCGTCAAGATCTTCCATGACGTCCTCTCGGCCATGATGGAAGGAGGCGGCCCGATCGAGCTCGAGGCGAACCCGCCGACGATCATCATGCTCTGCGGGCTGCAGGGGTCGGGGAAGACCACGACGGCCGGGAAGCTCGCTCACCTGCTCCGCCGCAAGGGACGCAACCCGATGCTCGTGGCGGCCGACCTCCAGCGCCCGGCCGCGGTCGATCAGCTCGCCGTGCTCGGCGAGCGGGTCGGCGTGCCGGTGTTCCGGGAGGAGCGGCGTACGCCGCCGGAGGTCTGCGCGAACTCGATCCCGTGGGCCAAGCAGAACGGACGTGACATCGTCATCCTCGACACCGCGGGCCGGCTCCACATCGACGACGTGCTGATGGACGAGCTCGCCGCGGTGAAGGCGAGGACGAACCCGCATCAGGTGCTGCTGGTCTGCGACGCGATGACCGGGCAGGACGCCGTCAACTCGGCGAAGACGTTCCACGAGCGGCTCGGTCTGGACGGCGTGATCCTGACCAAGCTCGACGGCGACACGCGCGGCGGTGCCGCGATCTCGATCAAGAACGTGACCGGCGCGCCGATCCGCTACATCGGCGTCGGAGAGAAGCTCGAGAACCTGGAGCCGTTCCATGCGGACCGGCTCGCATCGCGCATCCTCGGGATGGGCGACGTCGTGTCGCTCGTCGAGCGCGCGCAAGAGGTGATCGATCAGAAGGACGCCGAGGAACAGGTCGCGAAGCTGCTGAAGGACGAGTTCACCTTCGAGGACTTCCTCTACCAGCTACGCGCGATGAAGAAGCTCGGGCCGCTGAAGGACGTGCTCGGGATGATGCCGGGCGTCGGCGCGCAGCTCAAGGACACGCCGATCCACGAGAAGGCGCTGGATCACGTCGAGGCGGTGATCTGTTCCATGACCGCGGAGGAGCGCCTCCGCCCGTCGGTGCTGAACGGCACGCGCCGCAAGCGGATCGCACGCGGAAGCGGAACCAGCGTCGAGCAGGTGAACCAGCTCGTGAAGCAGTTCAACTCCATGCGCGACATGATGAAACAGCTCCGCTCCGGCGGCCTGCTCGGACGTTTGGCCGGGCGCATGATGCCCGGAAGTGCGGGTTTGAAGCAGTACAAGGCCGCGGCCGTGCAGGAGCTACGGTCGAAAGGCAAGCTGGTCCAGAAGCGACGCAAGTTGGAGCGAGACCGGCGCAAGAGCAATCGGAAGCGGCGGTAGACCTCGGTCGCTCGCCGCAGGAACAACGGACGGACCCTCGACAGGAAGGTATCAATCAGGTGGCAGTTCGCATTCGACTGAAGAGGACCGGGCGGCGGAACCGCCCGTGCTGGAGGATTTGCGTGTTCGACAGCCGGACGCGCCGCGACGGACGTTCGATCGAGGACCTCGGCTTCTACGACTCGCTCGCGAAGGACAAGGCGATCGGCTCGGAGACGCACATGAAGGTCGACGTCGATCGCGCGCGACACTGGCTGTCGGTGGGAGCGAAGCCGTCGGAGATCGTGCGGCAGATCTTCAAGAAGACCGGGGTGACCGGCGCTCGAGCCGTGCTGTCGGCGAAGGCCGATGTCGGAACGGCGACGGCCTCGGAGGTCGAATCCACTTCATGAGTTCCGTCAAGAGCAAGGACCTCGCTCCCGGCGCGACCAAGAAGCTGAAGACGCTCCTGTCGAAGCTCGAGGCGAAGCACGGCGCCTTGAAGCTGCTGGACGACGTCCCGGCGCTGGAGCACGCGTTGTTCCTGATCTTGAGGGACGGGAACGACTTCCGCAAGGCGCAGAAGGCACTCAAGCTCCTTGCGGACGAGTACGTCGAGTGGAACGAGCTCCGGGTCGCGACGCCGAAGGAAGTGGTCGCGGTGCTAAAGAGCGTGAAGCTCGCCAACCTCGACGACAAGGTTTCGCGGATCCTCGCTCTCCTCTCGCGGCTCTTCTACGACTTCCACAAGAAGGACCTCCAGTTCGTGCGCATCTTCGAAGCGCAGCAGCGCCAGAAGATCATGCTGTCGCTCGATCCGCTGCCGCTGCATATCACGTACGTCCTCTTGCAGCAGTTCGACGACAAGTCCCTCGATCCGCAGGGGCTCGTGCTGTCGCCCGAGGCATTGAACACGGTGACCAAGCTCGGCTGGATCCGAAAGACCTCGAGCATGAACGTCGCGAAGAAGCTGCTCGAGAAATTGATCCCGAAGGAAGACTACTACCGTTTCCACTACTACATCCACCGCTTCGAGGCGTGAGCGAAGGGACCGAACGAGGAAGTCGGGTTGAGCCGCTCGTGCTCGCGAGCGGATCGCCGCGGCGTGAGCAGATCCTGCGCGGGCTCGGTTTCGAGTTCCGTATCGTGCCATCCGACGTGGACGAATCGCCGCCCGAGAACGCGACGGCCGAGGAGATCGCAGAGCAGCTCGCGCTGCGCAAGGCGCGCGCCGTGGCGGCGACCGTCGGACGTGGCACGGTGATCGGCGCGGACACGATCGTCGTCCTTGGCGATCGCGAGCTCCTCGGCAAGCCCGCCGACGCCGCCGTCGCGCGTGCCACGCTCGCGAAACTCTCCGGCACGACGCACCGCGTGATCACCGGAGTGGCCCTGGTCCACGTTGCGGAGGGAATCGAGGTGTTCGACAGCACCACGACTCGCGTCACGATGCGATCGATGAACGAGGGGGAGATCGCGGCCTACGTCGAGAGCGGTGAGGCGTTTGGCAAGGCGGGCGCCTATGCCATCCAGGAGCACGGCGACCGTTTCGTGGTCGAAGTCGACGGGCCGTACGACAACGTGGTCGGATTCCCGAGCGCCGCGTTTCGCGCGCTCCTGGCTCGGATGGACGGCGAGCTCGCGCTCCGCGGAGGCGCGTGAGGATGCGCGCCTTGCAACCCACCATCGTGGCGGTGCTCGGGCGTTGCGTCGGATCGATCGCGCTCGCCTGCCTCGCGGCGTGTGGGAGCGGCGGCGCCGGCGGAAAGAGCGCGCCCCCTCTTCCCGGCGACTACCCGCCGGATCTGCCGCGACCGCAATACCAGACGATCGAGATGAAGCTCGGCGGCGAGACCTTGACCGTTGAAGTCGCCGACACCCCCGCCAAGCGCGCCTACGGCATGATGTTCGTGTCGAAGCTCCCGGACGATTGGGGGATGATGTTCGTCTACCCCACGCCCCGCCCGCTCGGGTTCTGGATGCGAAACACGCAGATCCCCCTCGACATCGTCTTCATCGCCGAGCTCGGGGATTCGGCCCGGATCATCAACACCCACGCGAACATGGTGCCGTTTCAAGAGTCTCCGAGCTACAAGTCATTGGGAGACTGTCGCTTCGCGCTCGAGCTGCCCGCCGGCTTCGTCGCCCGGCACGGCGTGAAAGCGAGCGACATGATCGAGATTCCGGGCGCCCTCCTCGAGCTGAAGGCAGTCGACGACGACCCGTTCGGCGAGAACCTCCCGAGGCGCATCGGTCCATGACGCTGGACTCACGCTGGACTCGGCTCGGCGCTTGTCGAGCGCAGCCGAGACGCTAAACTGCTCACTTTTTGTGTCCAGGACGGACGAGCATCGAACGATCCGGGACGACGTCCGTTGGTACCGAGGTCCCAGGAGTCCATCCATGAAGACCGGCGTGCATCCTCAATACCTCCGCTGCTCCGTGACGTGCGGCTGTGGAAACCAGTTCGTCACCCGGGCGACGGTTCCCGCGCTGCGCGTCGAAATCTGCTCCGCGTGCCACCCGTTCTACACCGGGAAGCAGAAGTTCGTCGACACCGCCGGGCGCGTCGAGAAGTTCCGCCGCAAGTATGGCCAGGTCAAGACCGTAAGCTGAAACAGCGAGGACCGTTCCCGCGGGAACGAAGTGGCCATGCTCGAGAAGCTCCGCGAGATCTCACGACGGTACGACGAGATCGAGAAGCTTCTCGAGGACCCGACCGTCTGCTCGGATTCCGCGCGTTCCCGTTCTCTGCTCCGCGAGCGAGGACGCCTCCAGAAGACGGTCGAGGCCTTTCGTCGCTTCGAGAAGGTCGATCGGCAACGGCAGGAGGCCGAGGAGATCATCGCGGCCGGCGCGGACGACGATCTGGTCGAGCTGGCGCGGTCCGAGCGCGCCGACCTGGAGGAGCAGCGCGACCAGCTTTACGAGCAGCTCCGTCGGCTTCTCGTCGACGACGACCCGAACGCTGCGAAGGACGCGATCGTCGAGATCCGCGGCGGCGTGGGGGGCGACGAGGCGACGTTGTTCGCGGCCAGTCTATTCCGCATGTACTCGC
Source organism: uncultured Phycisphaeraceae bacterium (assembly GCA_964649825.1). GTDB lineage: Bacteria > Planctomycetota > B15-G4 > B15-G4 > JADJEK01 > CAZYQW01. Next base: position 28,028 of record CAZYQW010000066.1, read on the forward strand.
GGTACGCCGAGCGACACCACTTCAAGGTCGAGATCCTGACGTCGAGCGAGTCGGAGGTCGGGGGGCTGAAGGAAGTGATCTTCGCGATGTCCGGACCGGGCGCGTTCGAGAAGCTCCATTACGAGAGCGGGGGACACCGCGTACAGCGCGTCCCGGACACGGAGAACCAGGGTCGCATCCACACGTCGCTCGCCACCGTCGCCGTCCTTCCCGAGGCCGAGGACGTCGAGATCGACATTCGTGACGAGGACATCAGGATGGACACGTTCCGCGCGGGCGGTCCCGGCGGGCAGAACGTCAACAAGACCTCGTCCGCGGTGCGGCTGACGCATGAGCCGAGCGGCATCGTCGTCAGTTGTCAGGACGAGTCGTCGCAGCATAAGAACCGTGCCAAGGCGATGCGCGTCCTGCGGGCCCGGCTCTACGACCGTGAGGAAGAGAAGCGTCGCAACGAACGCGACGCGACCCGGCGAACGATGGTCGGCTCCGGGGATCGCAGCGAGAGAATCCGAACCTACAACTTTCCCCAGAACCGGATGACCGACCACCGGCTCAAGGAGAACTACAACCTCCAGCGCATCATCGAAGGCGATCTCGATACGCTCATCGACGACCTCAAGCGCCTCGACATCGACGAGAAGCTGAAGTCGCTTCTCTGACGCGCGGAGTCCGTTCCACCGTCAACGCGAGAGTACCAAAGACCGATGGATAAAGATCAGCTCGAAGACGTCGCCGAAGTGGTCGCGATGAACCAGGAGATCGCCGAGGTCGCCGCGGCAGCGCCGGCCACCGAGAACGTCCTGGGCCCGGCGACATCGAGGGGGTTCCCGCAGCTCTTCAAGTTCCGCTGGGGCGGCATCATGATCGCGATCGGCGCACTCCTGCCGTTCGGCTCGGCCGTCGTGACCGACATGTTCTCCGAGTTCATCGCGGCGACGCCGGAGAAGGGCGGCCTCACCCCCGAGGAACTGGCCCGAACACTGAGCGTCGACATGCCAGAGCCCGCGGCGGCCGTCGTCACTGCGGCACCGACGATGCCTTCCGCGCCCGGGTTCGAGACGTTCACGGGCGCGATCTTCCTCTTGATCGGCCTCCTGCTCGTCGCGCAGATGCAGACGGCGATCGCCGAGCGCAAGGTGAAGCTGACCGGGGTCTTCCTCGCGTTCTTTCCGGCCGGATGGTGCTGGATGAAGTTGATCACGGTCACTGGCGACCTCGAATGGTTCAGTTGGAGCGACATGTACCTGCTCACGATGTGGAACCGTCTGGCGCTCGACATCGGCGCGGGCTTCCTGGTCGTGCTGTTCGGTTCGACCTACGTCGTCTACACGTTCATCAAGGCGCTGTTCGGCGCCGCCTCCGGGGGCAAGAAGGAACCGGTTCCGGTCCCGGCCGCGCGGGCCGGCGGCGGTGCGCGCGGTCGTCGCCGTTGAATCCATCCTGATGGCGCGGCCGGTGCCGGGCGCCGCGACCGTGCGCGACGCGATCGTGCGCGGGACCACGTTGCTTCGGCGTCGAGAGGTTCCGGAGGCACGCCTCGATGCCGAGCTGCTGCTGGCGCACGCGCGCGGCGTCGATCGCACCGGCCTGTACCGTGACCTCGCCGATCCGCTCGACCGTTTCGTGCGGGCGCGGTTCCTGGCCCTTGTGCGCGAGCGGCGCCGCCGAGTGCCGGTCGCCTACCTCACTGGCGTCCGCGAGTTCTACGGGCTCGCGCTCGAGGTCGGGCCAGGTGCACTGGTTCCACGACCCGAGACCGAGCAACTCGTCGATGCCGCGCTCTCACGGCGCCCGGCGGATCGGGCGTGGCGGCTGCTCGACGTCGGCACGGGCTCGGGCAACATCGCGATCGCGATCGCGGTCACCGACCCCCTGGCACGAGTCGTCGCGCTGGAGACGTCGTCGCGAGCGCTCGCGTTCGCGCGCCGCAACGGCTGCGCTCACGCGGTGACGGATCGGGTTCGGTGGATTGCACGCGACTTCCGCACGTGCGCACAGAGGTTCCGGCGCAGGTTCGACATCGTGGCATCGAATCCTCCGTACGTCGTCCCCGACCAGACCGCGCTCGTCGACGAGCTCTCCCACGAGCCGCGCGAGGCGCTCTATGGCGCGGATCTCGGCTTCCCGGAGATCTACCGTGAGATCTCCGTTGCCGCACTAGGTTGGCTCCGCGAAGGTGGTTCGGTCCTGTTCGAGGTCGGTGCGGGACAGGCGGACGAGGTCGTCGCCATCGTTCGGGACGCGGGCTACGTGGATGTCGAGGTCCATCCCGATTTGAGCGGCATCGGCCGCGTGGTCGCGGCGAGGACCCGGAGTTCTGTGTAACCTCCGCACATCCGTCTCGTCCTTGGTTGCGTCCCTGTCGCGTCTTTGGTCGCGTCCTTGGTTGCGGAGCGGACTCGTGCTTCGCTCGGAGGCTCAACCGTGCTGGAGGTGGTGCTGCACGAATTCCTGCAGCGCGGCGCGTGACTCGCGCGGCATGTCGGTCAGGAACACGGCGAGCTCGTAGCGATTCGGGTCCTCGGCGAGCGGCTCGCAGCGGACCACGGCGCCGGTCAACTCGAACGCGTAGGCGGGTCCGCTATGGTCGGAGGGAGCAGGAATGGAGAGCCGCATGCCGAGGATCGTCATTTCCGCGACGGGTCGGTTGGACTCGAGCAGGATTCCCGACAGGCTCATGTTCCTGACGGTCGCTTCGAAGCCTCCATCTTCGGTTGAGATCTTGGCGTCGAGGGACGCCTCGACTCGCGGTCGCCCGCGACGATCCTTCACGCGTTCCGCCATGATGTCCTCGTTCTCCCGTCGGGAGGGTCGATGTCCGAAACCGGACTCTCTCATCGGTTGGAACGGCCGGCGGACTTGAACAAAACGACCGCACCCGATCGAAGAGTCCGGCCCGCGCCTGGCGACGCTCCATTCACCGTGCTACGATCCGGCTCCATACAGAGGAATGCCATGTCGAACCTGAATCGAGTCTTCCTGATGGGCCGTCTCACCCGAGACCCCGAGCAGCGCTTCATCACGAGCGGGCAAGCGGTCGTCAACATCGGCCTCGCCGTCAACCGGACTTACACGACGAACGGCGAGAAGCGCGAGGAAACCGCGTTCATCGACATCGAGGCGTGGGGTCCGCAGGGCGACCTGATCCATCGTTACCTGAAGAAGGGAAACCCGATCTTCGTCGAGGGGCGTCTCAAGTTCGATCAGTGGGAGACGAAGGAAGGCGAGAAGCGCTCCAAGCTGCGCGTCGTCCTCGAGCGCTTCCAGTTCATCGGCGGAACGCAACGCGCGAACCAGACCGAGGGCGAGTCCCTCGACCCGGCCGACTTCGGCATCACCGCGCCGTACGGCGGCGGCGACGGCGGCGGCGGCGGCGAGACGGCGGGTGGTGAATCGTCGCAGGTGCCGTTCTAACGCCGAGCAGGTCGTGCGCATTCGCGTCCTGCTCTTTGCGGCTCTGAAAGAGCGCTTCGGAACCCCGTCCCTGGAGCTCGACCTCGACGAGCAGGCCACCGTGCAAGACGCGATCGATGCGCTTGTGCGGCGACAGTCCGACCTCGAGCGGTTTCGGTACGCGATCGCCGTCAACCGTCGCTACGCCGACGGTGCCACGCGCTTATCGGCCGAGGACGAGCTGGCGCTGATCCCGCCGGTGAGCGGGGGCTGAGCCGTGATCGAGATCGTTCGCATCCCGATCGACGTCCAGCGGCTCGTTTCCCTCGATGTCACGGGGACCTCGGGCGGGCTCGTCCTGTTCCTCGGTACCGTGCGCAACCAGACCGGCGGTCGCGCCGTCGTGAGGCTCGAGTACGAAGCGTACGACGCAATGGCGCTTTCGGAGATCGCGAAGATCGTCGAGCGGGCGACGGCGGAGTTCGAAGTCGAGCGTGTCGACGTCGTCCACCGCGTCGGGGAGCTCGCGATGGGGGAGGTCGCGGTGGCGATCGCGGTGCGGGCGGCACATCGCGGCGCGGCATTCGAGGCGTGTCGATTCGTCATCGACACGCTGAAGCAGACGGTGCCGATCTGGAAGAAGGAGTTCTACGAGGACGGCGCCGTCTGGATCGGTGATCGACCCTGAGCGCTCTCCGTGCGCTGAGTTGGCGTCCGTTCTCGGTGACGTGATACCGGTGCGTGCCGACCCCTATCGTTCTTCGCCGAGGACGTGTCGCATCGGCAGCCGCTTCGCGACCACCGCTTTGTCACGCCGTCCGAAACGGCACACGCCACGGCGGGAGCGCTCGATGAACGAGACGATCTCCTGGACCTCCGGGGTCGGATCGAGGATGGCCTCGCTCACCGCGTCGTGGATCGGGAGCCGGAAGAAGAGGCGGAACGTGTTGCGGATCCGCTCGCGCAGCTCCTGATCGAACCCGGCGCGACGGAGGCCGATCACGTTCGTGCCGACGATCGTGTCGATGCCGGAGGCCATCGCGTACGGGAGCACGTCCTTGCCGATGCCGCCCAGACCCTGGACGATCGCCAGGCGACCGATCCGCGCGAACTGATGCACCACCACGTTTCCGGACACGAATGCGCTGTCGTCGACCTCGACGTGGCCCCCGAGCAGCGCCCCGTTCACGAGCGTCACGCGGTTGCCGAGGCGGCAGTCGTGGGCCACGTGGGCGTGCCCCATGATCAGGTTGTCGTCGCCGATCACCGTCGCGCCGGTGCCCTGGACCGTTCCGCGGTGGATCTCGGCGTGCTCGCGGATGACGTTGCGATCGCCGATGATCAGCTTCGTTGGCTCGCCGCGGTAGCCCGTGTGCTGAGGCTCGTGACCGATCACCGCGAACGGGTGGATCACGTTCTCGCACCCGATCTCGGTGTGTCCCGACACGTGCACGAACGCAACGAGCCGCGTGCCGGGACCGATTCTGACCGGGCCATCAATGACGACGCAGGGACCGATCTCGACGTCGTCGGCCAACTCGGCGCAGGGATCGACGACCGCGGAAGAGTGAATCAATCGGCTCTCCAGTGCGGTTGAGGGGACGCAGGATCGAACAAGAGCGTACGAGTCCGCGCGACCGAGATCGCGCGGAAACCCGACTCGTCTACAGCTTTGGCGAGGGGCCGGCTCCGTTCACGGAACCGTCAGGACCTCGGCGTCGCCGTAGGAGATCGCCAGCGTCGGATTCTGCGGGTCGGGCTCCTCGCCGCCCCCGGCGAGCAGGAACGCGCCGTTCTTCAGGGCCGTGTTCGAGAAGTTCGCCCGGACGTGCGCCATCTTGAACGTGGTGACCGTCGCGCCGGTCGTCGAATCGAAGATGTCGACCGTGTCGTCGGGAGTCGGCGACGCGAGCGTGCCGTACCCGCCGCCGGCCACGATCACGCGGACATCGCCCGGCTGCTTCGCGACCGCGCAGACGCCGCGCGCCACGCTCATCGTGCCGAATGGCGAGAACGTCTTCGCCACCGGGTCGTAGCGTTCGACCGTGTTGACCGCCTGCGGATTGAGCGGGTCGGACAGGCTGTCCTCGCCGCCACCGAACAGAAGGACCGATCCGTCGTCGACGCGGATCGCGGAGTGGGCGAACCGGTCGCCGGTCATCGTCATGCTCGGGCCGAAGGTGCCAGGGTTGCCGCCGAGGGGCGTGTAGATCTGGGCCGTGTCGGTGATGAAGGGGATCTTGAAGATGACGATCAACGTCCAACTGAAGCCGCCGGCGACCAGGATCGTGCCGCTCTGGAGGGTCGTCGCGGTGTGACCGATCCGCGGCTTGTCCATGTTGGGACCGGGCGAGAACATGTTGGTGACGGGGTCGTAGATCAGCGTCGTGTTGGTCGCGCCCTCGATGATCGCCTGCGGGTTGTTGAACGACGACGTCCCGCCCATCAGGATGACCCGGCCGTCGGCGAGCTTGTTCGCGGTGTGCAGAGCGCGGGCGGTGCCGAGGTTGTTCAGCGTCGGCGTGCTCGCGTAGTTGTTGTTGGGGTCGATGACCTCGGCCGTGTCGACCGGCTCGCCGAGCACGTCGTCCGCGCCGCCGGTGACGAGGATCCGCCCGTCGTTCAGCCGCGTCGCCGTATGGGAGACGCGTGCCTGGCTCAGGTCGCCGACTTTGGTGAACTTCTGCGTGCAGGGGTCGTACAGGTCGATCGCCGTCTGTCCATACGATGCGACCAGGCCGTCCGGGCCGCCGCCGATCAGCAGCACCTTCCCGTCCGGCAGCTCGATCGTGGCGTGTCCGGCGCGGAGCACCGACATGTCGTTCTGGGTGAGCTCGGGGAAGAGCGCGATGTTGGGGGTCAGCGCGCAGACGTTCGACTTGTCCAGGAAGACGGCTCCGTCGTGCTCGATGGCCTGGAAGTAGATCACGAGCGGATTCAGGGAGATGTCCGGAGGGAAGAAGAGCGGGATCTGCCGCTTGCCGGCTGCGTCGAGCGTGCCGAAGAAACCGGGGAGGATGAACGTCAGGTTGACGAGGAACGCCGGGGCGAGCACGATGTCGAGGCTGGGGATGTGCGGCGGTGGGAGCGGGAACGGCTGGTTGACCAGCGAGATGAACACGGCGTACGGAGCGTTCGGGTTCCCCGTCAGCTCCAGGGTGGTCAGCTTCCCGAGCGTCGCGGCCCCGGTCTCGGTGAGCGTGAGATCCGCCACGGCGGATGGACCGAGAGCACCGACGCACGCGACCAACAGTGCCGAGACCCGACTCTTCATGTGAGACTCCCGATTCTCTGGAGGGGCCCGCATGGGGCCCACCTGACTGTGCGCGAAGCATAACCCCCGGCTCGGCGGGAACGAAGTCATGGCTTCGCCAAGAGTTGGTCTCCGCTGCGTCCGTGGCCGCTTGGGTCGGTCCGATCCGCGTTCACCGGACCGCCGGTCGCAGCGGCAGGACCAGCAGACCCTCGAAACTCGAGGCGGCGCGACGTATAGGAGAAGGTGGTGGGGCGTCGAGCGCCCCTCGAATGGAGGGTTCGCATGAGCTTTCGACCGCGCTTCCTGTCCCTGTTCTTCGCGGCGACCACCGCCGCCGGAGCCTCGGCGGCGATCGACGAGTCCGCCGAGATGCTCGCCGAAGCGAAGGACGCCTACGAGCGCGGGATCTACTTCGAGGCCGCCGATCTGCTCGCCGAGGTCCTGGCGCAGGCTCCGGCGAACGTCGATGCGTCGGTGCTCCTGATGCAGGTCGAGGCCGCTCGAGGCGAGATCGACTTGGCCGACGAGATCGATCGCGACCTCGCGACGCGGTTCCCCGAGCACGCGCCGATCGAGGTGTTGAAGGCCCGCGCGGACTTCGCGTTCGATCGGGGTCGGCTCGTCGACTCGGAAGCGTTCGCTCGCGAGGCGGTGGAACGGGCGCCCGATGATCTCGCCGCCAACGTCAGCCTCGCCCGGCTCCTGGTCGAGACCGGCCGCGACGTCGAGGTCAAGGCCCACGTGGAGCGTGCGCTCCACGGCGTGGACGTGAACGATCTCGGTTCCGACGACCTTCTCTCCGTCGGCCGGCTCTACCGTGCGACCGGGGAGTGGGAATTCGCCGCGCAGTGCTGCGCGCACGCCGAGAAGCGACGCAAGGAGGAGGATCGTCCCACGACGGACGTGCTCCTCGAGCTCGGCGATCTCTACCGGCTTTCGCTCGTGCTGGACGGCGATACGCCCCGCGCGTTCTCGACGTATCGCGATGCTCTGAAGCAGAACGGAGCGCTCGTGCCGGCCAAGGTGGGCCGCGCCCTCGTCCACCTGTACGTCGGCGACAGTTGGGACGCGGAGAAGGAAGTCGAGGAGGCGCTCGCGATCAACTCGTCCAGCGTCGGCGCGCTCGAGGTGAAGGCGTGGATCCGCGTCCTCGACGGCCGCCACACGGAGGCTCTCGACCTCATCGAGCGGGCGCTCGCCGTGAATCCTTGCGCCAAGGTCGCACGCGCCGTCCGCGCCGCCGCGCTCTACCTTCTGCGGCGGCCGAAAGAGTTCGAGGAGGAGGTCGCGCGGATCCTCGAGATCGATCCGACGTTCGGCGAGGTCTACCAGACGGTCGGCGATGCACTTTCGCGCCACCTCCGGTTCAACGAGGCGATTCGGATGCACGAGCGCGCGCTCGAAGTCGACCCGAAGATCCAGCTCGCGCTCGTTTCGCTCGGACGCGACCTCTGCTTCGCCGGCCGCGAGAAGGAAGGGCTCGAGGCCCTCGAGAAGTCGTACGAGAACCACCCGTACAAGCACCCATGGCGCAAGAACATGGAGATCGTGCTGAAGAAGCTCGACCGCGACTACGTCGACGCCGAGGATCCGGAGTTCCGCTTCCGCGTCCACGTCGACGAGAACCAGATCCTCGGCCCGCGCATGGCCGCGGCGTTCCACGAGGACCGCGAGATCCTCGCCGCCAAGTACGGCTGGGAGCCGCCGGGCGAGGTGCTGGTCGAGATGTTCCCCGACCACCAGGATTTCTCGGTCCGTACCGTCGGGATGATGGGGCTCGGTGCGGTGGGGGCGTGCTTCGGCGACTTCGTGACGCTCCTGTCGCCGCGCTCGCAGCTCCGTCGCACGTTCTGCTACCGGCGCACGATCCTGCATGAGTTGGCGCACGTCTTCACGATCGGCCGCTCGAAGGGGCGCGTCCCGCGGTGGCTCACCGAGGGACTGTCCGTCTACGAGGAGCGCGCGGCTCGGCCGACCTGGGGTCGCGATCAGGAACTAGAGCTGCTGAACGCCTACGTGAACGACGAGCTGATGCCGTTGCGCGAGTTCAACAAGTACTTCCGCGGCCCGCGCATCGGGTTCGCCTACTACCAAGGCGGCCTGTTCGCGGAGTTCGTGGAACGGCGCCACGGATTCGACAAGATCCTCGCCCTGCTCGACGCGTACGCGGAGGACCTGGAGACGCCCGAAGCGATCGAGCGAGTCTTCGGCGTGACGTGCGAGGAGATGGACGAGCGGTTCAAGCAGTACTTGTTCGAAACGCGGCTGAAGGACGTGAAGGTGCAGCCGACGTTCGATACGAAGTCGAGGAACGAGATGCGACGGCGTGCGCGCAACGAGCCGGACGACGTCGATCTCCTGGCCGACCTCGCGTGGGCGTACTACCAATCGCGCAGCACGGTGGACGCGGACGTCTACCTGGACAAGGCCCTGAAGCTCGACCCGGCCCACGGGACCGCGCTCCGGCTCGCGGCCCGCCGCTCCCTCGATCGGAACCGACGAGACCTCGCGCAGCAGCAGATCGAGACCGCGTTCGAGAACGGCGACGTCGAATACTTCGCGGCGCTCGACCTCGCACGGATCTACACGCGCGACGAGAAGCACGAAGCGGCGGAACGTGTCCTGAGGGTGGCGCGGGAGTGCTTCCCCTACGACGTCGGCCCGACCAACCCCGAGATCGGGCTCTACCAGCTCCTCGCCGCGAAGGGCGCCACCGAGGACGCGATGGCGGTGCTCCGCTCGTTCGTCGATCGGGCCGAGACCGCAGTGGACGAACGCATCGAGCTCGCGACGTGGTTGCGGCATCAGGGGCGCTACGACGAGGCGTTGCTCTACCTCCGGGAAGCGACCGAGACCGACCCCTTCGTGTCCGCGATCTACCAGGGGAAGGCCGAGGTCCTGCGCGAAGCCGGTCGCCCGGCCGAGGCGATCGACGCCCTCCGCACCGCCCTGCTCGTTGACCCGCGTTTCGAGCCGGGGTACGATCCGCGCGGCGGTGTGAATGAAGACGAGGATCGGCGGCGGCGGGCGGCGCTGTACTGCGAGATCGCGGACATCGAGCTCGAGGTTGGCGATGACCGAGCCGCGGAGCGCGATCTCCACGAGGCGATGCGGCTCGACCCCGATTCCGAGCGTGTTCGTGAGCTCCTCGACGCGTTGAAACGGTCTTGATGGCGGCGACGCGGCTTCTCTGTAGGCTCGCCGCGGAAGACGACATGGCGCTGACGAAAGAGGGTCGCGGAAAACGATGAACGTCCTCGCTCTCGATCTGTGGCAAGAGGTCCGTCGGGAGATGCGGTCCGACGCAAGGGGCGCGGCCGTCGATCTCTGGCTCCGCCAGTCGGAGCCCGTGGAGTTCGCGCGCGGCGTCTTCACGCTCGGCGTTCCGAACGACGTCGTTCGTGAATGGCTGGATCGCCGCTACCGTGACGACCTCGAGTCGATCTTCCACCGCTTGACCGGCAGCGACGTCCGCGTGCGCGTCTGCGTCGATCGTTCGCTCCGCCGCGTCGCGCCGTCGAACGAGGTGGCGAGCGCGCGTCCCGCCGCCCGCGCGCCGAGCCCGTCGACCTTCGTCGCCCGTCCCGAGAACCGGATCGCCGCGGCGGCGGTGCACAAGCTCCTGCGCGAACCGTCGAGCGGGAACCCGCTGTTCCTCCACGGGCCGTCCGGGTCGGGAAAGTCGAGGCTCGTGCGGTATCACATCGGCCGGTTCCTCGATGAGTCGGCGAGTCCGCGCACGACGGTGTCGATCACGGCGGATGCGTTCTCGACCGCTCTGGTCCGCGCGATCCACGACAACCAGGTGTCGTCGTTCCGCGGACGCATGCTGGCCGCCGACGTGTTCGTGCTCGAGGAGGCGCATCGCCTGCGCGGCAAGCCGAGGACGCAGCACGAAGTGCAGTCGGTCATCCAGTACCACGTCCAACGCGGGAGGCCGGTGATCCTCACCAGTCGTCACGCCCCGAGCGCGGTCTTCCTCCTCGACGAAGGGCTTCGATCGCACTTCCTTTCCGGTCAGCTCCTGAAGATCGCGGAATACTCCGAGGCATCCCGTGCCGAGATCCTCGCCACGATCGCCGAGGCCTTCGCGCACCCGATGCCGCGGGAGACGATCGAACGGATCGCGCACCGCGTCCCCGGCACATTCGATCGGCAGGTTCGCTTCCTCGAGAAGGTCGCATCGTTTGCGACCACCGAGGGTAGGCCGGCGACCCTCGAGCTGATCGCCGAGAGGTTCCCCGAGCTAGCCGGCAGCGGCTCCCGCGACGTCGACGTCGGCGACCTCATCGCCCTCGTCGCGCAGGAGTTCGGCACCACCGTCGACGCGATCGCATCGAACGGCAAGGTCCGCTCGGTCGTGTTGGCGCGCCATCTCGTCGTCTACCTGGCGACGACGGTGTACGACATCACGGCGAGGCGCGTCATGCGCCATCTCGGGGGGCTCTCCCCGTCGACGACGGCCTACGCGCGCCGCAAGATCGAGCTGAAACGGAAGGAGGACCCAACGTTCGATGCCCGGGTCCGCCGGTTGATGGAGCAGCTCGACGGGGGACAGAAGCTGCTGTTCTGAGCCGTTTCCGGCCGTCCGGGCCGTGGTTGGACCGGGCTCCCGGCGTGGCGAATCGGACCGACCTTCCGGGGCTCGGCCCGACGAACTTCGCGGGAATCGCACGTCGACACTGGCACTCCGGGTTGCGTCGCGGTCAACTGAGCCGAATCGATTCGGCGACTCGCGACGGAGGTTACCGCCGGCATGTTCCTCGTCCTGGAAGGCATCGACGGTTGTGGCAAGACGACGCAAGCTCGACGCGTCGTCGAGGAGCTGAAGAAGCGCGGCGTGGAGCCGCTCCACCTGCATGAGCCGGGTGGCACCGTGTTGGGTGAGCGGCTGCGATCGCTCATCCTGACTCCCGACGCGAACGTCGAGATCCACTCGCGCGCCGAGGCGTTGCTCTACTCGGCCGCGCGGGCCGAACTCGTCCGCATGGTGTTGATGCCGGCCATCAAGGAGCGGAAGTCGATCGTCTGCGAGCGGTACTACTACTCGACGCTCGCGTACCAGGGCTACGGCCTGGTCGAGGACACGGGGCCGCTCCAGTCCCTCTCCGCGTACGCAACGCAGATGGTCAAGCCGGACCGAGTCGTGCTGCTCGACGTCGACCCGAACACGGCGTTGAACCGCGTCGGCAAGAACCTCGATCGCATCGAAGCGCGCGGTCCGGAGTACATGCATCGCGTCCGCGAGGGGTATCGCTTGCTCGCGCGGCGCGAACCGGACCGGTGGCGCATCATCGATGCGAGCAAGCCGTCGGACCAGGTGTCGAAGCTGCTCCTGGACGCGATCGCGGATGTTCTTCCGTGACCTGATCGGTCATCGGTCGAAGCTGGACGAGCTCCGCGCCGCGCTGCGGGTCGGTCGGCTGCCGCACGCGCTCCTCTTCACCGGGAAGCGCGGCATCGGCAAAAGCGCCGCCGCGCGCGCGTTGGTCACGCTCTTCCTCTGCGAGCGGAAGGGCGAGGACGGGTGCGGCGAGTGCGATTCCTGCCGGTGGATCCAGGCCAACAGCCATCCTGACCTCGAGGTGGTCGAACGCGACGCGTCCCGCCGGGACATCAGCATCGATCAGCTCCGGTCGCTGGCCGATGCGCTGCATCGCAAGCGAGCGCCGGCGCAGGGGCGGGCGGCGTTCATCGACGACGCCGACCGGATGAACGACGCCGCGCAGAACTCGTTCCTGAAGACGCTCGAGGAGCCGCCTCCATCGAGCCTGCTGATCCTCGTGACGGCGCGACCGGATCGTCTGCTGGCCACGATCCGATCGCGGTGCGCCATCCATCGATTCGGCCGGCTCGACGACGAAGAGATGGAGGAGTTCGCGAGCCGGCGCCTCGACCCGGGCGGCCTGCCGCTCGCACTCGCGCAGGGCGCGCCGGGCCGATGGCTCGAGCTGCAGGACGAGCGGTTTCGATCCGCCCGCGTCGTCCTGCGCGAAGGGTTGCTCGGTCACGACGCCTCCCCGTACGAGTTTGCCGCCGACTTGATGGCGTGCGCCACGGGCGAGGAGGACGAGCGGCAGATGACCCGCGACCGTCTCGAGCGGTATCTTCGCCTGCTCGAGTTCGCCCTTCGCGACCTCGGCTGTCTGGCGTACGGGACCGACGTACCGTCGTTGTTCAACGAAGACTGGCGCGACGACCTCGCGGCGGCCGCCGCCCGAACGACGCCCGAGCGATGCACCGCCGCGACCGAGGCCGTGATGCAAGGGATCTTCGACCTTCGCACCAACGTCGATCCAACCCTCGCCCTCGAGGGAGTCGCGATGGACGTGAGGGGTCGGCTCGGCTTCTGAGCCCGGACGATTCCCGCCCGTCCCGCGAGAAACGGAGCGGCGCGGGAGCACAACCCCATACTTGGACCGACAGACCGGTTGCAAGGAATGGAGCGAGCTTCCCTGGCGGACGGTTGGGTTCTCGACGACGAACGACGCAGAGATCGGCGACGAGCACCCGCCAGGCGCGGGACGGGCGGTAGAGTCGAGGACGGGCGCGGTGGTCGTAGGGCCGGGGAGTAGCCGTTTGCCGGCGGCTTTCGCCGTTTGTGCCGGTGCCTCAGTCCGATCCATAACTCCGTTTCCCGTCCCCGCTCATC
>CAZYQW010000067.1:0-82177 GCA_964649825.1 uncultured Phycisphaeraceae bacterium
GCCGCGCGCCTTCTCCGGGCCGTCGCGTGGCTCACGACGTCGCATTCATGAGTCCCTTCCTCATTCCCTTCTCCCGCTCCTCGTCGGAGCTTTCGTTCCGCCCAGTCCCGCAGGTCATTGCGTGGGTTTGGGTCAGGAGAACCTAGTTTCTTGGCATCGAGCCGCGCGGCCCACGACCGCGCGTCCCCGTTCCACGCGGTATCACTCTGGAGAACTCTTCGTCCTCGTTCTCGCGTACCACGTCGTTCCTCCCTGTCCGCGTCGTCAGGAATCGACGCCCAGACTCGTGGCCGCGGCCACGCGGCCCGGGCGTCGCCACGATCACCGTCGAATTCGCACGTCAAGTTCCTCCCCCTTCCTAAGAGCAAGTCGCGCTACCCCATCACCGATCGTCGGCCGAACTCCGCGACCGCACGACACCGTTCCACGCGGTATCACTCTGGAGAGCTCTTCGTTCCCGTTCCCGCGTACTACGTCGTTCGCGAGCCCGAGTCGACGGCGCTGGCCGGAGCCGACCATATCCGAACTCGAACGATGCGCGCAGGAACCTCGAATTCAAGATGAGCCTCTCCTGCGGAGAGGCTCAGAGCAAGTGGCGCTACCGCATCACCCATCCTCGGCCGAGCACGGCGACGGTCCGTGCCCGTGGGTCGGAGCGACGGGACGGATCGAGGGGATGTCCGAGCATGACGTCGAGAGCGCGATGGCGATCAGGCGATGCCGGCGGAGGAACAGCGCCGTCGGGTCATCGGCCGGATCGTGCGCCGACGTGCAAGGCCGCCGGGGCTCGTAACCGCCGACGGGGACGGCGAGGGAGAGGGTGGCTTGGTTCCGCCGATCGGGCCGCGTAGAGTCAGGCGACCGGAAGGGAGCGTGATGAGCGACGAGCTGGAAGACGACCTGAGGCAGCGGATCGCGGACCGCCAGGTGATCGCGGTGATCGGCGCCGGGGTGTCGATGGCGAGCGTCGACAGCGCGCAGAGGGCGATCGCGTCGTGGCCTGGCCTGCTGGAGAGCGGCGTGGAACGTCTCCGCGGGCTCGGCCGGAATCCGCCGAACCAACTCGACGCGATCGGCGCGCTCATCGCCGCGGGCAACGACGCGTCGCTGATCGCCGCGGCCGAGCTGATCACGGAGTACCTCGGCGGTAGTGGTGGCGCCGAGTTCCGGCGCTGGCTCGCGGAAACGGCGGGCGCGCTGAAGGCGACCGACTTTGCGGTGCTGCACGCGCTGCGCGACCTGCGCGTGCCGCTCATCACGACGAACTACGACGGCTTGCTGGAGACGGCAACCGGGCGCGGGTCGTTCACCTGGAAGGACGGCCACGAACTGGCGCCGTGGCTGAACGACGGCACGAACTCCATCCTGCACCTGCACGGACACTTCGGCGCACCGGAGAGCGTCGTCCTCGGCGTGCGCTCGTACGACGCGATCGCGCGGGACGACTTGATCTCGGTGGTCGAGCGCGCGCTGCCCGTGCAGAAGACCCTGCTGTTCGTCGGCTGCGGCGCCGGTCTGGACGATCCGAACTTCGCCACTCTCCTGCAGTGGATGGCGAAAGCGCTCAAGTCCACGACCCACCGTCACTATCGACTCTGCCTCGCGGAAGAGACGGGCGAACTCTGGCAGCGGCACAGCCTCGATTCGCGCATCGTGCCTCTTCCGTACGGCGAGTCGTTCCAAGACCTGCCGCGTCTCTTGACGCGCCTCGTGCCGCCGGAGCCGAAATCCAAGAGCGCGCCACCCCGGCGAGAGAACCCCGAGATCGATGCCTACCGTGCCTGGGCGGCGAGCGAGCTGAAGCGCCTCCGCATGCGCGCGCTCTTGCGCAGCGACGTCGAGATGGACTTCGATCAAGTGTTCGTGCCGCTGCGTCTGTCGAGCGGGCACGAGCCCATGGACGTCGCCGGCGACGGAGCACAGGCGTGGCGACGCGGCCACGGCGACGGCACGGTCGTGCTGGAGCGGCTGTTCGCCGGCCGGCCGCCGGATACGCCGCACGCGCTCATCCTCGGCGATCCGGGCGCGGGCAAGACCACCGCGCTGAAGAAGGTCGCGCACCTGCTGCTGCAGGGCCAAGGCGAGACGCTCGGCCTGTCGGACGACACGCTGCCGGTGTTCCTGCGCCTGCGGGCGAAGAAGGCCGAGCACCTGACCGAGCCGCTGGGCGACTACCTGGAGCGCGAGCTGCAGGAGCTGAGCGAGAAGAAGCTGCCCAAGGGGATCGGCAACCAGCTCATCGACCGCGGCCGCTTGCTGCTGCTGCTCGACGGACTGGACGAGATCGCCGACGAGACGCTTCGCGCCAGGATGTGCCGCGCGCTCGAGACCCAGCTCGCCGGCACGACCGATCGCGGCATCCACGCGCTGGTGTCGTGCCGCCGCCTCGGCTACCGCGGCGACGTGCGCCTGTCCGAGCGCTTCGCCCGCACCGAGGTGCGCCAGCTCGATCAGGCCAGCGTCGAGGCGCTGGTCACGCGCTGGTTCGGCGAGTTGATCCGCAAGCGCGCGACCGATGCCAAGGCGCTCGGCGAGCAACGCGACGACCTCGTCGCGGCGCTGCACCGGCCGCCGTTCAGCGAGCAGCGCTACGCCGAGCTCGTCGGCAATCCGTTGCTGCTGACCATCCTATGCGTCGTGCGCCAGGGCGGTCATCCCATGCCGCAGCGGCGCGCGCAGTTCTTCAAGCAGTGCCTCGACACCCTGCTGTCGTGGCGCGGCCAGCCGGGCGACAAGGCGACGATCGACGTGCCGATCGACACGATGGGCGCCGAAGCACTGCTGCGACCCATCGCTTGGGAGCTGCACCACCGGCAGCGGCGCGACGACCTGACCCGAGGTGCCGTGCTGGCCGCCATTCGCCAGCACCTCGGCCAGTGCGACACCGCCAAGGCGCTGCAGGTGCTGGCGTGGCTGCACGAGCAGGCCGCAGTGCTCGACCAGTTCGCCCCGCATCGCTTCGGCTTCTTCCACCTGGGGCTGCAGGAGTACCTCGCCGCCGCCCACGCCGCGGCGAACGAGGACCACATCGACGTCATCGCGCGCGGCGCCGGCGACGAGACGACTCGCTCCTGGTGGCTCGAGATAGTGACCATGCTGGCGGGAATCGCCACCCCGGAGTGGCTCGCCCACTTGCTGCGCGGCTTGCTGCGCGATGGTGGCGTCCTCCGCCACGCCGGCCTGATCCGCGACTGCCTGGCCGAGTCGGCGTCGGAGGCGCCGGACGTGTCGCCCCTGCTCGATCAGCTCGAGGCATCGCACGACGCGGAGGAGCGGATCGCCTTGTTGAGGCTGCTGCACGGCCGCAAGGACGCCGCCGTGCTGGCGGCGGTCACGCGCGTGGTCGAGGACGAGGCGATCGACGCGGGCGTGCGCGATCGCGCGCGGGAGTGCCTCGCCGCGGCGATGTCCGCCCCCGAGCGGCCCGGCCGCGAGCACGTCCTGCTCGTGTTCCGCCCCGAGGACCGCGCCGCCGCCGACGCCGCCGCCCGCGCGCTTCTCGGCCGCGGCCTGCGCGTGTGGCAGCCGGAGGGCCGCGCTCCCGACCACGAGGCGTGGCTCGGCCGGCTCGGCGACATGCTCGCGTGCTGCAAGGCCGCCCTCTGGCTGGCCGTCGATCCCGCGGCGCCGCCGTGGGAGGTCGACGATCTGCGCGACATCCTGCCGGTGCTCGCCGACGAGCTGGATATGCGGGCCGTCGACGCCGGCCCGTCGAACGGCGGACGGCGAGCACCGCTGCCCGCCGAGCTCGACGAGGGCGGCTGGCTCGACATGGCCGCCGCGCCCCGCGAGATCGAGCGGCCGCGCCCGCGCGCGGGCGCCACCCGCGCGGGCGGAGCGACGGCTCGAACCGACGACGACGTGCGCGTCGAGCCCCGCACCGGGATCCGCTTCCTGCGCGTGCCGGCCGGCACGTTCCTGATGGGCCGCGAGGATGGCCAGGATTATGAGCGGCCGGTGCACCGCGTCCGGGTCGAGGAGCTCTGGCTCGGCGAGACGCCGGTGACGAACCGCCAGTACGAGGTGTTCCGGGCCGCCTGCGGCGCAGACGAACCCGCCTACTGGCGCGATCGCCGGTTCAACGATCCCGAGCAGCCGGTGGTCGGCGTGTCGTGGCACGATGCCAACGCGTTCTGCGCCTGGCTGACCGCGGCCTGGCAGCCCACCACGTTGCACGTGCGCCTGCCGCGCGAGGACGAGTGGGAGTACTCCGCGCGCGGAGAGAAGAGCTTCCGGTATCCCTGGGGCGATCGACCCGAGCCCACGCCAGCACACGCGTGCTTCGGTCTCGACTGGGACAACGCCGAGCATCGGCCGGCGCGCGTCGGATCGTGTCCCGCCGGCAAGGGTCCGTTCGGACATCTCGATCTCGCCGGTCTCGTGTGGGAGTGGTGCGAGGACGCGTGGAGCACCGACGCGTACAAACGTCGCGCCAAGGGAGAGCGCATCCATTCCGAGCGGTCGTCGGACCCGGGAAGCGTTGTTCTTCGGGGCGGCTCTTGGCTCGACGACGCCGGGGACCTGGCCACGGCCGTGCGCTTCGCCTCCCTCGCCACGGACCGGAACGACTGCGTCGGCTTTCGCGTCGTGTCCGTCCCCGCGAGCACGGTTCGGCCGGCTTGATTCTTGGTCCTCGTCTTCCCAGGGTCCAGGGGCGAAGCCCCTGGTCGCTGCAAATGGTCGCTTTGTCGACAACCTTCGCTCCGAAGGGCCATTCATGTCGACGAACGCCGACAGATCTTGTCAGCGACGTATCGCTTCGTGTCAAAGACCGTCGATCTCCGTCGACGACGGCCGGACCACGCGGGAGAACGCGAACAGGCCCCGGTACGACGCGAGGCTGCGCCGCACCGACGCCGCGTCGCCGTGCAGCACCTTGTCGCGCACCTTCTGCTGCATCCGCTTCATCGCCGCGCGCGTGGGCGCAAGGCCGGCCCGCGACACCCGGAACCCGAGGAAGTCGAAGCGGCCGGCGGCGGCGTCCTTCGGCGTCGCGTTCGGGTGCTTCAGTTGGAGCCGGCGGTGCTGCCCGAGCCACGCCGCGATCGCGTCGCGGGCCTCGAGCAACGAGCGGCGATCCGCGCCGAGCAGCACGAAATCGTCCATGTACCGCTGATAGTGGGCGACCCCGAGATCGCGCTTCACGTAATGGTCGAGCCCGGACAGATAGTGGTTGCCCCACCACTGGCTGGTGAGGTTGCCGATCGGCAGGCCGGCGCCGGCCGGCGGGAAGCCCGGCTCGAGGTCGAGGAACTCCGCCACGCCGGGCGCGCGGTAGAGCCCCGCGCCGCTGTTCGCGACCCGGCGCATCAGCTCGAGCCGGCCGCGGTCCTTCACCGCGCGCGCCATCACCTCGTCGATGAGGATGGCGCGATCGATCGAGAGGAAGTAGCGCCGCACGTCGAGGAAGAGCGCGAAGCGCTGGCGGCGCAGCGCGCCGAGCAGGTGGAGGGCCGCGCGATGGCAGCCGCGCCGGGGCAGACAGGCGTAGGTCTGATCGATGAGCCGCCGATCGACCTCCGGCGCGAGCACGCGGTGGATCGCGTGGTGCACCACGCGATCGCGCACGTCGGCCGCCGCGATCAGCCGGCGCTTGGGCTCGTGGATCAGGCGCAGGCGGTAGCCGCCCGGCTGATAGCGGCCGTGCGCCAGGTCGCGATGGAGCTCCAGCACGTTGCGCTCGGCTCGCGCCTCGAAGGCGGCGACGCTCGGTCGATTGCGCTTGCCGCGGCGAAAGTCGCGCCACGCGCGCCACAGGTTGCCCGGCGCGATCACGCGCTCCAGCGGTTCGCCGCAACGCCGCATCGGCCCGCTCCTCCTTCCGCGTCGTCCGCGGCTTCCGCGGCGCGCATCGGAGCCAAGAAAACGCCAGCCCGGACGCTCGACCCCATGAAGGGCCTACGAGAACGGGCCGGCCCAGGCAGTTCGACGCCGTTGCCGGCGTCCGGACCAGTCCCTGCACGGTGACTCGCGGTCAGCGTGTTCGCGGGGACGGACACGACGCGAAAGCCGACGTTGTCGTTCCGGTTCGTGGCGTGGTAGTCGATGCGCACGGCCGTGGCCAGGTTCCTGGCGTCGTTGTGCCAAGAGCCGCCCCGTCTCATCCATGAGCAGTCCACAGCACCGGGACCGTCCGCGCGGCATGGTAGCACGACCGGCCGACCGGCGGGAACCGGCCCGTCGATCGGACGTGGCGCGTACGGCTTGCTACCAACGCGGCACGACGAATCGCGGGCCGCTAGTGGTGTGATTCAGATTGTTGGTGGATTATCCGGAGGTCATCGTCGTCGCTGGCAAGGCGCGACGACGACCGCGTATTCGAGATACGGCCAGCGTGATCTCGTCGAGCAGCCGCAGCACCCCCTCGGCCAGCGCGTGCCGCAGCTCGGCGAAGCCCCCGATGCGCTCCAGCTCCTCCAGCAGCACGCCGGCGAACGCCTGGGCATCGCGCTGGATCGTGAGGGTCGCCGGCTTCGCTGCCATGCTCGCGGTCACCGCGACGAATCGAAACGCTCGAAGCGCGAGCGCCGGTAGCGCCGCTCGTGCGACGCGAGCAGGCCGCCGAGGCACGGGATCAGCTCCTGCTCGATCCGCAGCGCCAGCGCGCGCCGCGCTTCGTCGCCGGAGAGGAGCAGAGTGGTGACCGCGTCGGCGACCAAGTCGCGGGCTTCGCCGAGCCGCTGCACCTTCTGGGGCGGGTGGAAGGTGTGGCAGCCGCGCGTGAGGTGCAAGAGGGCCTGCCGCAACAGACCCGCGACGACGTCGGCGCTGCCGCCGGCCTGCTCCACCTGCGCCAGCAACCCCTCCCCGATGCGAAACGCCTTCAGGTCGGTCACCGAGTAGTGCTTGCGCTCCGTGGCCTTGCCGTCGGCCGCCGCGGTGGCCGGCGCGATCGCCTGCTCGACGGCCTGTCGGGCCGCCTCGACGTTCTTCTGCATCGACTCGCGCTGCGCGGGCGACAGCGGCAGGTCATCGCTCGCGATGAGCCAGCGCCCGCCGTCGCGGCGCGCCTTCAGTCGGCCGGTCTTGATGAGGTACCGGATCTGCCGCTCGGTCTTGCCGAGCGTGGCCGCGGCCTGGGCGATCGAGAGGTCCATCGCGGCAGTCTGCCAAGTCGGACCGCCGCTGTCACCGGGGCGAGGTTGTCACTTTGTCAAACTGACATTCCGCGACTCGCCGCGCCTCGCGGCGCGGCGAGTCAAGAACCGACCGTGCTCGCGGGGACGGACACGACGCGAAAGCCGACGCGGTCGCGCCGGCGCGTGGCGTGGTAGCCGACGCGCACGGCCGCGGCCAGGTCCCCGGCGCCGCTGGGCCAAGAGCCGCCCCGCCACGAGAAGACAGGTCCCCATTTGTTGACATTGTCGACATCGCCCCCACCTCGGGGCCCTCCCCCGCACCACTCCCACACGTTGCCGGCCAGATCGAGATGGCCGTAGGGTCCCATGCCCTTCGGGTAGATGCCGACCGGGGTGGGAGCGCCGATCTTGCCTTCGTAGTTCGCCCGTTCCGGATCGGGCTCCACGTCGCCCCACGGGTACTTGCCCCGTTCCGGCGTCGCCGCCTGCTCCCATTCTTCGTCGGTCGGCAGGCGGATCGTCGTGCGGCGCAGCCGGGCGAGCCACCGGCAGTACGCCGCGGCCTCGTACCATGACACCTCGACCACCGGCCGATTCGGGGTCTGGAGCTGTCGGATCCAATCGCCGGGCGCGGTCCATTGCCCTTCGGTGCGGAAGCGCCAGCCGTCGCCATCCGGATCCCACCACTGCCGGTCGTCGTAGCCGCCGTGCTCGACGAACTCCTGGAACTCCTCCACCGTCACCGGATATTTGCCGAGGCGAATGCCGGTGCCCGGCACCGGCAGCAGGTTGGCCTCGGGGTTTCCGAGCCGTGGGTCGCCGCCGCGCCCGAGCGCCTCCGCCGCCGCGACGCGGTCCTTCACGGCGACCCGCGCCGCACCCTCGACGGTGAAGATCGCCAGCGCGCGATCGAGGCAGTCCCGATACTGCGCGCGCACCTCGGGCGGCGGCTGGTAGCCCTCGCCCTCCAGGCTGGCCAGCAGGCGACCGACGACGCCGGCGATGCGCGCGTCGACCGCGAGCTCGGCCGGTTGCCGGCGCTCCGCGAGGATGCGGCCGAGGAAGGCGTCGACCTTGCCGACGCCGCCGTCATGCAGGCAGCCCGGCAGCAGATCGACCGTCTCGCGCCACTGCGCGTCGTCGAGGTGGTCCTTCACCCGCGACCAGCCGCCGTCGTCGGCCCACGACGATTCCAGCGCGGCGAAGTACTCCTCGAAGGTCAGGTGCCAGAAGCGCACGCGCCGGCCCGCGATCTCCTGCACGATGCCGCTGCCCATGCATTCGAACGTCAGCCAGCCACGCGCGCGATCGCGGCGGCCGCGCTCGTCGAGCTTCGGGTAGTCGCGCTGGAACACCGGGTCGAGCGCCTGCGCCGCGTCGTCGAAATCGATGGTCGCCCGCTTGCCGGCTGGCCCGGCGAGCATGGCCAGCGCCAGGCACGCGAAGCCGCGCTGAGCCAGCGAGTCGTTGAAGCCGGCCTGCCGGCGCTGCTCCTCGCGCGCCGCGATCAGCCAGCGCATCACCGCACGGTAGACGCGCGTCTTGCTCTCGGGCAGCTTGCCCTCGTTGAAGTGGATCACGCACAGGCAGGTGAGCATGACCGGGTTCGACGCCAGCAACCCGAGGCGCGGCCGCTCGCGAATGGCCGCCTTCAGCAGACGATCGTGCTCGATCGCCTCGCCGGTCAGCGGATCGCCTTCCGCGATGCCGTGGAAGCCGCGTACCCAGCGCTCCAGGAACGTCTGGATCTCGGCGTCGTCGAACGGCTCCACCGCCACCGCGGCGAAGCCGAGCGCGCGCACGTCGTCGGTCTGGAACGGCCGGCTGGTGACCACGACGCGACACGGCCGCCAGTTGCGCACCGCGTCGTCGAGGATGGCGAACAGCCGGTTGCGATGCGTCGAGTCGGTCACCTCGTCGAGCCCATCGAGCAGCAGGTAGACCTTCCCCGCCTCGATCGCATGGCGCCAATCGTCACGCGTCACGCCGCAGTCGGCTCCGCCGTCCTTGCCGGGATCGAGCAGGTCGAGCAGCCGCTCGCGATCGTCCGGACGCGGGTCTCTTGCGGCGAGGAGCGCGGCCATGCGCTCGAGCGGAAGCAAGACCGGCAAAAGCGGCTCGGCGTCTTGCATGCCGAGCCTCGCGGCGCGCCAGCTCGACGCGCCGGGCGGCGGATCCTCGTGCAGGCGATCGCGGGCGAGCAGGTTGGCGACCAGCTTCAGGAACGTGGTCTTGCCCGAACCGGCCTCGCCGACGATGAGCAGGTGCGGATGCCGCGGCAGCACCTGTCCCAGCTCGACGCGCTCGTGGCCGTCGCCCACGCCCGTCGCTCGCTCGTCGCGCGCGCGCAGCCGGGTGTAGAGCTCGTCGATCCGATACAGAACGGCCGTCCGCTGCGCGCCGGGCCTCGATCCGAAACCCTCCATCTTGAGCGTCGCGGTCCGGTCGCGCAGGTCGGACAAGCAGCGCGTGAAGTCGACGTCGTTCTCGGCGGTTGCCGGCCGGGCGACCGCGCCGGAGCGGCGTCCCTCGCGCAGGCACACGCCGGCGTCGCCGTCCGGTTCGGGGAAGTGATCGTCGTGCACGAAACCGCCGGATCCATCGCCGTGCCGCACGCGCTTGCGCGGCCACACCCGGATCGCGTGGTCCGCGCCGATCTCGCCCCACGTGCCGCCGATCCGCCGCCGATCGTGGCCGTCTGGATCGGACCGCGGGTCGCCGAACAAGGACGACGACTGGTAGTAGCAGCGCGGCGCGCCGCCGGCCACCGCGACGTACTCGCTGCGCGCGTCGTGCATGTGACCGTACAACGCGGCGCTGAAGCGGTGCCCGGTGTAGATCGCATCGCGGAACGTCGCCGACGCGGCCGGCGCCAGCCACTCGAGCGGGTGGTGCTGGAGCAGCAACGCGGGCTCGCCCGGCGCGAGCGCGGCCAGTGGCGATCCGGCGCCGTCGGGTGCGAGCGCGGCGTGGAACTGCTCGAGCGTGAGGTGCAGCCGGCCGCGGAACTCGTTCTCGTCCTTCGAGCGGCGGTAGTGGCACCACGCCGAGTTCAACCCGACCACGCCGAGCGGCGCGCAGCCCGGGAGCTCGATGCGCGCGCGGAAGTCGCCGGGAAAGAACGATGCGTGATGCTCCACGCCGCGGCGTTGCCACTGCGCCAGCACGCGCCGCTCGAACCAGGCGCGGTAGTTCGCGAACAACGCGTCGATCAGGGACGCGTCGCGCTCCTGCCACAGGATCTCGCGCAGGAGCTGCACCGACGGATCCGCCGCCTGGCCGTAGCGATCGAGCGCCGCGTACGAAAGCGCCGCCGCGCCGCGCGGCCACGTCAGATCGTGATTGCCGGGAACCGGGAGCAGGATCGGCTCGGCCCCGATCCACCCCTTCAACGCGTCGAGGAACTCGTCGAGCCGGTCGAACTGCTCGGCCTGGCCCGAGAACGTCAGGTCGCCGGTGAGCAGCAGCAGATCGGGCGGCCCCCGCCGCAGGACGAGCTTCCGCACGTCCTGCGCGAACTCCTCGTGCGTCTGCCACCACGCGCCGCGCCCCGCGCAGCCGAGGTGCAGATCGGACAGATGCAGCCATCGGATCGGTCGCATGGCCCCTCCTGGACGTCCTGATCAGCGCGCGGAGCATAGCGCAACGCGGTGCGCTATGCTCCGCGCGGATCCGTCCTCGATGCGAGGCGAGAGTGGCGCCTCATCCCCGCGGCACCAGCGCGAAGGGGTCCTCGGGGAGGAACGCGAGCCACGCCGACAGGAACTCCGGCCGCAACATCCGCACGATGAAGACCGCGACGAACGCGAGGGTGGCGAGGCTGCCGAGCACGGCGAGACCGCGCAGCAGGAAGAGGAGCCCGAACGCGAGGCGCTCGAACGGCCACGAGATCCCCGCGACGACGCGGCCGGCGCCGCCGCCGCGGCGCGCCTCGTCGGCGCGGCCGATCCACGCGGCGACCTTGCGCCCTCCGGCCTGGACGCCGGGCAGGACGACGTAGGCGAACAGCGTCACGGCGAGGATCCCGAGGACGACGTACGGGCCGTTTCGCGCCACGCCGTCCGAGAGCAGGTCCCTCCACGCCGCCTCGCCGCGGTGCACCCTGTACGCCATGAAGCCGAGCCCGAGGAGCGGCAGCGCGTTGATCGCGAGCAGCAGCAGGAGCCCCTGCCGGATCGACGACGTCTTCTCGATGCGACGGCGGGCCAAGCGGGTTCTCCGGCAGGGTTCGGCGAGAACGGAGCATGGAGGATACTCGACGCGGCCGCCCGGTCTAGAATGCCGCGACTTCGACTCGGGAGCGCGGACATGAGCTGGTGGGTGGCGAACGACCTTCGAAACCATGGGCCGGCATGGGTCTTGTCGTGGATCGTCTGGGTGATCGCCTCGGTCGTCCTCCACGAGCTGGCCCACGGGTGGGCGGCGATCCGCTGCGGCGATCGGACGCCGATCGATTCCGGCCACATGACCCTCAACCCGCTCGTCCACATGGGCACCATGAGCCTGCTGATGTTCGCCCTGGTCGGGATCGCGTGGGGGCAGATGCCGGTCAACCCGTACCGCTTCCGCGGGCCGAAGGACCACGCGTTCGTCGCGTTCGCCGGCCCGGCGACGAACCTCGTGCTCGCGACGATCGCCATCCTCGCCGGCGGTCTGTGGGAAGCGTTCTCGACCGGAGTCGACGGGCCGTTCCGCGCCAACCTCGCCAACTTCTTCTTCATCGGGGCGATGCTGAACGTCGTCCTCTTCGTGTTCAACCTCATCCCGATCCCGCCGCTCGACGGAGCGACCGTGCTCACGACGTACTCGGCGAGCTATCGCCGCATGACGGAACGGCCGAACTTCGGCCAGGTGGCGATGATCCTCTTCGTCGTGATCTTCTTCTCGGTCGGGCAGACGCTGTTCACCTTCGCCGGCCGCACCGCGAACGGGGCGCTCGACTTGGTTCGCAATCTGTTCTCGTGAACGGTTGCAGGACGACGACTCGCCGCTGCATCATGCAGCAACGTCCCACCCCACTGACCCACGGAAAGAACGAGCGGATATGCCAGGGCCACGCGTCTACACCGTCGACGAGGTCAACTCGATGATCCCCGACCTCGCGCGCATCTTCGATCGGGTCGACGCGATCAAGGACGAGCTGAGGAACGCCAAGATCCGGATCAACGCGCTCGAGCTGATCCACGGCGAGTCGATTCGCGACGCGGCGAACGCCGACCACCGCGAGTACCTCGCGCTCGTCGAGGAGCTCGGCCGCGTGACCGAGCGGTTCAACGTGGAGTCCCAGAAGGTCGGCGAGATGGGAGGCATGGTGAAGGGCGTGGAGCCCGGCCTCGTCGACTTCTACGGCGTGGTCGGCCACCACGTCGTGTTCCTCTGCTGGCAGCGCGGCGAGGAGGAGATCACGCACTGGCATCACGTCGACACCGGCTTCGCCGACCGGCAGCCGCTGGAGACGTCGTGATGGTGCCGCTCGACCCGCTCGACCCGCTCGCCCGCGCCGCGTTCGACGACGCGAAGCCGAAGAAGGTGAACCTGTTCGACTCGCCGCGCATGTTCCTCGACGTGTACGGGCTCCTGCCCGGCCAGAAGCAGAAACCCCACCGCCACGACGACGCCGACAAGATCTACTACGTGCTCGAGGGCCGCGGCGCGGTGACGATCGGCGACCGTACGCACCGCCTCGATCCCGGACGAGCCGCGATCTGTCCGGCCGGCCTCGACCACGGCGTCGAGAACGACGGCGGCGAGAAGCTCGTGCTCCTCGTGATGATGACCAAGCCGCGGGCGTGACCGCGCACCCGCCCGTCCTCGATCGACGCGAGAGCCCGAATGAAAGTCGCCGTCGTCTACAACCGTGACAGCAAGAACGTCATCAACCTCTTCGGCCAGCCGAACCGCGAGAAGATCGGCCTGAAGCTGATCGAGCGGATCGTCGACGACCTGAAGGCGGGCGGCCATCAAACGATCTCGTTCGAGGCGGACAAGGATCTCATCGCTCGCCTCGAGGAGTTCATGCCGCGCGTGGTGAAGGGCGAGCGGCCGGGGATGGTCTTCAACCTCTCGTACGGCATCCAGGGACAGGCCCGGTACACCCACGTCCCGAGCATCCTCGAGATGATCGGCATCCCGTACGTCGGCTCGGGCCCGCTCGCGCACTCGATCGCGCTCGACAAGGTGATCACGAAGATGGTGCTGGTGCAGCACGGCCTTCCGACTCCGCCGTTCGCGGTGCTCGAGTCCCGTCAGTTCGACGCGCCGGGCTTGCCGTACCCCTGCATCGTCAAACCGAAGCACGAGGCGGTGTCGTTCGGGATCCGCGTGTGCACCAACGAGGCCGAGCTGCGCGAGGCGGCGGGCCTCATCTTCGACATGTTCGGGCAGTCGGTGCTCGTCGAGGAGTTCGTGGAAGGCCGCGAAGTGAACGTCGGACTGCTCGGCAACGCGCCGCCCGACGCCCTGCCGCCCGTCGAGCTGGCCTTCGGCGAGGGGCCCACGGTCTACTCGTACGAGGACAAGACCGGCAAATCGGGCCGCAAGGTCGAGCTGATCTGCCCGGCGCCGATCGGCGACGAGCTCACCGCGAAGGTGCAGGATCTCGCGCGCCGCGCGTTCTCGTCCGTCGGCTGCTTCGACTGCGCCCGCGTCGACATGCGTCTCGATCGCGACGGCAATCCGTTCATCCTCGAGATCAACTCGCTGCCGAGCCTCGGGCCGCGCGGGTCGTTCGTGCGCGCGGCCGGCGAGGCGGGGCTCGACTTCCGCGCCCTCGTCAACCGCCTCGTCGAGGTGACCAGCGCGCGTTACTTCGGCACTCCACGGCCGCGCGTGGTCACCAAGGCGGAGGATCCGCTCGCCGCGATCTCCGCCTACCTGACGGAGCGCCGCGACCGGATCGAGAAGCGTCTCGAGACGTGGGTGAACCGTTCCTCGCGGACGGACGACGCGATCGGCATCCGGGCCGCGCTCGCGTCGATCGAGCGGACGTACGTCGACCTCGGGCTGCACGTCGAGGCCCGGTTCTCCGACGAGCGCTCCGTGCAGACGTGGACGACCGACTCGGGATTCGAGGACGGCACCCTGCTGGCGTTCCATCTCGACGTGCCGCTCCCGGAGCGGAGCCAACACCAGGCGTTCCGGCGCGACCCCGAGTGGCTCCACGGCGAGGGGATCGGCGTCTCGTGCGCGCCGCTCGTCGTGACCGAGTTCGCGCTTCGCGCGCTGCGACACCTCCGCGAGCTGCGCCGCACGAAGGTCGGCGTCGCCGTCGTGTTCGATGAAGGGCGCGACATGGGGCACAGCCGCGAGAAGGTGAGCGCGGCGATGGGCCACGCGAGCCAGGTGCTCGTCGTCCGTCCGGGCGGTTCGCAACAGCAGGTCTTCTTGCAGCGCCGAGGGCAACGGAAGTACCGGTTCGTGGTCGAGGGCGAGCCGGGTCGGCCGGGGCGAACGAGCCGGCAGCCGCAGGCGCTGGTCTGGTTCGCCGAGAAGCTCGGCGAGATGTCGGCGTTGAGCTCGAAGAAGAACCGCATCTCCGTGTCGGTCACGAGCGTCCGGACCGACGGGTTCCCGATGCTCTACCCCCACCGCGTGGTGTCCGAGCTGCTCGTGACCTACGTCGAGCCGCGGCGCGCCGACGAGACGGACGCGAGGATCCGCGACCTCCTCGGCCAACGCGGGCCGAAGTGGCGGCTCGAGATCGTCTCCGACCGCCCGTCGCTGACGCGGCGTCCGCAGAACGAGAAGCTGGCCGAACGGCTCGCGGCGGTCGCGGCGACGTGGGACATCACGCTCGGGACCGACGAGTCCGTCTGGCCGTCGATGGCCGGCCTCGCGCCCGACACGAGCGGCGTCGTCTGCGGGCTCGGCCCGGTCACGCGCGACATCTACACGCCGAACGAGGCGGTTCAACGGCTCTCGTTGATCCAGCGCACGCTGCTCCTCGCGTCGTTCCTGTTCACGTCGACGCAGAAGCAGTGACGTCGTGCCGCCCGCGCCCGACGATTCGACCAGCGACGAACGCGAGCTCAGCGAGGTCCGCCCGGGTCACCGCCCGGAGCCGCAGCGCCTCGCGTACTCCGCGCGCGGAATGATCGCGACGCAGCACGACCTCGCGACGCAGGCCGGCGCGCAGGCGCTCGCCGACGGCGGCAACGCGATCGACGCCGCGGTCGCCGCCGCGTTCGCGCTCTCGGTCTGCGAGCCGAACGCGTCGGGGCTCGGCGGTCAGACGCTGATGCTCGTCCACGTCGCCGAGACGCAGAAGACGTTCGCCCTCGACGGCTCGTCGTCCGCGCCAAGCCGCGCGACGCCGGAGGCGATGCCGAAGCGCGCGCGGCTGCACGGCTTCCGTGCGACGACGGTGCCGAGCACGCCGGCCGTGCTCGACTACGTGCTCGCCGAGCACGGCACGATGGCGCTCGCGCGCGTGATCGAGCCGGCGATCGCGATCGCCGAGGAGGGCTTCGCGGTGAGCGAGCTGCTGCACTCGCTCATGGTCCGCGAGGTGCGATCCTTGAGGCGCCACCCGGCCGGGCAGATCTTCCTGCGCGGGGGCCGACGTCCGTACGCGGTCGGAGACGTCCTGCGCCAGCCGGCGCTGGCGAAGACGCTGCGCCGCCTCGCCAAGCACGGCGTGCGGGACTTCTACCGCGGCCGGATCGGACGGCTCATCGCGAAGGACGTCGAGCAGAACGATGGCTTGATCCGCGCCGACGACATGGCCCGCCCGCCCCGGCCGATCGTCCGCAAGGCGCTCGGCTGCAGCTTCCAGGGCCGCCGCCTGCGCACGTTCCCTCCGCCCGGCGCCGGCCGCGTCCTGGTCGAGATGATCAACGTGATCGAGAACTTCCCGCTCGAGCGGCTCGATCCCGAGTCGCCGGACGGCGCGATCCTGCTGGTGGAAGTCATGAGGAAGGCGGCCCAGGACCGCCGCGACCGCCCGTTCGATCCCGACTTCTACGCGCAGGTGACGGGTCGCCAGATGGTGGATCGCGATTACGCCGCCGAGGTCGCGAAGGAGTTGGCCCGGCGCGTTCGACCGATCCGCACCGAGGGCGAGACGACCCATCTGTCGGTGATGGACGAAGCGGGCAACGCCGTCGGCCTGACCCAATCGATCGAACGGGTCTTCGGCTCCTGCTGCCTGACTCCGGAGCTCGGCTTCCTCTACAACAACTACATGTCGGCGTACGACTACCGGGACATCGGGCATCCGCACTATCTGCGGCCGAACACGCCGCCGTGGGGCAGCGTCGCTCCGACGATCCTGTTCAAGAACCGGAAGCCGACGATGGTCATCGGCTCGCCGGGCAGCGAGCGGATCGTGACGTCGATCCTGCAGGTCCTGATTCGACTCTTCCGTTCGCACACGCCGTACGAGGCGGTCGCGGCGCCGCGCCTCCACTGCTCGCTCGACGGCAAGGTGTCGCTCGAGGCGGCGCGCTTCCGCGACGACATTCCGCTCGCGCTCGCCGGGCACGGCTTCGAAGTCGACCGGCGCGACCCGTTCTCCTTCTACCTCGGCTGCGTGCAACTCGTGCTGCGCGACCGCGACGGCTTCATCGGCGTCGCCGATCCGCGCCGGGACGGCTCCGCCGCGGGGCCGCGATCGTGACGGCGCTGCCGCTCCTCCTCTCGGTGCCGCACGGCGGGACGACGATACCGGTCGAGGTCCGGCCCCTTTGCGTCTTGACCGAGCGCCAGGTCGTCGAGGACGGCGACGAGGGCGTGGATCGGATCTATGCCCTCTCCGACCACGTGCTCCAGCACGTCGCGACCGGCGTCGCGCGAGCGATCGTCGACGTGAACCGGGCGGAGGACGACTTCCGCAAGGACGGGGTGGTCAAGACCCACACGTGCTGGAACGTCCCGGTCTACCGCGAGGCGCCGGACCACGCCCTCGTCGCGGCGCTCATCGAACGCTACCACCGCCCGTACCACCAGCGGCTCTCCGCGCCGAGGGACGGCGTGATCCTCGGAGTCGACGGCCACACGATGGCGGCGATCGGACCGCCGGTGGGGCCGGACGCCGGCGCAAGGCGCCCGCGGGTCTGCCTCTCGAACGGGGACGGCACGCTGCCCGACGCCTGGTTTCGACTGCTCATCGAGTGCTTCCAGGTCGCGTTCGAGGGCGGCGTCTCCGCCAACGACCCGTTCGGCGGCGGCTACATCGTGCGTCGTCACTCGCGCGAGATGCCGTGGGTGCAGGTCGAACTCTCGCGCGAGCCCTGGATCGACGTCGAGGAGAAGCGCGAGCGCGTGCTCGCCGCGCTCGAGAGGTTCGCGTCTCGGGTCGAGCCGAGCGACGCGTGATCACCGCTCCGTGACCCAATTCTGCAACCGGTCCGCCGCCTCCACCACCTTGGGGCAGCACACGTCGAGGAACGTGCGATCGAGCTCCTTCTGGGGCGGGACCTGCTCGGCCTCGGCCAACGCGCGCGCGCCGTCGAAGTCGACGTACGCGATCCGCGCGGTGAGCTCGTCCGGCGGGCGGCCGAACGCGACGCCCGGCAGGATCGCGATCCCCGTCTCCTCCAGGACCCGATGGCAGAGCGCCCGGCTGCCGGTGATGCCGCGCGCGGCGAGCTTCTCGCGCAGCGGCTCGAAGCTGGGGAAGAGGTAGAACCCTCCTTTGACTTCGGGGACATGGAGTCCGACGTCCCGGAGCCGGCGGGAGAAGCCACGCCCGAGCGCGCCGAGCACGCGCCGGGACTGGATCAGGTAGCGCTCGATGCCGAGCCCCCCCTCGAACGCGCGGATGGCTGCGTACTGGATCGGCGCCGACGTCGACGTGAACGTCTCCGAACAGACGACCGACATCGCGTCGAGCAGCCAATGGAGCTGCTTGGGGAACGCGAACGTCCCGAGCCGCCAGCCGCCGGCGCCGCACCACTTGCTGAGCCCCGAGCTGATGATCGTCCCCTCGGGATAGAAGCGGGAGACCGAGACGTGCTGGCCCTTGTGGTGCACCTCGCCGTAGATCTCGTCGGAGAGCAGCACGACGCGATACTCGCGGGCGACGCGGGCGATCGCCCTCAGCTCGTCCGCGGTATACGTCCCGCCGGTCGGGTTGGACGGATAGTTCAGGATCACGATGCGCGGGCGCGTCGAGTCCTCTCGGCACAGCTCGTCGAGCTCTTCCGGCGTGAGCTGCCAGTCGTTCTCGCTCTTGGTCTTCACCCAGCGGATCTGGCGACCGATGATCGACGCCTGCGGCGCGTACGACACCCAGCTCGGCGTCGGAATGACGAGGTCGCCGTAGTAGACGAGCTGCAGGATGAACATCAGCTCCTTCGAGCCGGGGCCGATCAGGACGTCCTCGCCGCGGAACTCGACGCCCGAGCGACGGCGGTGGAACTCCGCCACCGCGTCGCGGAGCTGGCGGAGGCCGCGGACCGGGAGGTAGTCCTTCTGATGGGCATTCGCGCGCAGCGCGTCGACGACCCCGCGCGGCACCGGGAACGGCGACTGTCCGAGCCCCAGGCGGAACACCTCTCGTCCCTGCGCGTGCAGCTCCGCGCAGCGCTCGTTGATCGCGAGGGTCGCCGACTCGGTGAGCCCGCGCACGTTCAGGTTCAGGTGGACGTCGGGTGGATTCCTGCGTCGCACGAAGCATCGACTCCGATCGGGGCGGCCGCGGCCCCGTCCCGACGTGGCTCCGCGACCGCGCAATACTGATCGTCCTGCCGGGCGACCAGATGGAGCCCGCCGAACTGGAACGAGTAAGGATCTTGCCGTTCGAGAGTGTAGCCCCGTGCAGCGAGCGCTTCGAGCACGGCCCGGGACATCCGGTCCGATTCGGCGAGCACCACCCCCTCGGGTGTCGCGTGGAGCCGCGGCGCGGCGACCGCGTCGAACGCGGTTTGACGGCGGAGCCGGAGCATCACCTGGAAGATCCCGGAGATCATCCGCTCCGAGCCCGTCGAGCCGATCACGAGCTCGATCCGCCCGGCGCGAAACGCGATCGCCGGCGCGGCGTTCGACTTCGCGACCGCGCCGGGCCGCAGGTAGTGCGGATGCCCGGGTCGCCGGGCGTTGAACGCCTTCAAGTAGCCGTTGAAGAGGAAGCCGAGGTCCGGCGCGACGACCTTGGCACCGAAGGAGCGCTCGAGCGACTGCGTGAGCGCGACGGCGTTCCCCCCCGCGTCCACGATCGACAGGTGCGTCGTCTCGCCCTCGCCGAGGGCCCGGCGGCGGATCGCGGCCGCGCCCGCCGCGATCGCCTCGGCCGACCGAGGATCGGGCGGCTCGCGCCCCCTCGCGGCGGCGCGGAACGCGCGGCGTCGATCCGTACGGGCGCGGCGGATCGCCTCGGCGACGGCCACGGAGCCGAGCGGCGCGTCGGCGTCCTGGAGCTCGTCCGGCAGCCGATCGTAGGTCTCGAGGAGCGCGAGCAGCGTCCGCCCGCCGGCCGGCGAGGGAGC
Source organism: uncultured Phycisphaeraceae bacterium (assembly GCA_964649825.1). Taxonomy (GTDB): domain Bacteria; phylum Planctomycetota; class B15-G4; order B15-G4; family JADJEK01; genus CAZYQW01. The sequence continues at coordinate 19,505 of CAZYQW010000067.1, forward strand.
GGCCGCGACGTCCAGGCCCCCGAACCTCCCCCAAAGCGGCTCGAGCTCCTCGGGTCGCGGGAGGTCGGCCAGGTCGTCGAGCGAGAGGAATGCTCCGTTCGCGTCCATCTCGGCCGCGATGTCCTGCGCGATCGAGCCGCGGTAGAACTCCTCCAGCCCGTGGCGAGCGAGCCGTTCCAGCGTGCGCGCGAGCGCCGGCTGCGGCCGCACGGTCCCCGGCGCGAACGGCCGGCCGGCGGCGTCGAGGAACCACGACCCTCCCGAGTTCCGGCGGAGCGACCTCGCGTAGCGCGCGGTGAGCTCCTGCTGGAGGCGCGTCGACGGCACGCCCTCGGTCGCGGCGCCGATCGCCGGCTCGAGGAGCGCCGCCGCCGGGACCGTGCCGTATTCCTCGAGCGCGCGCATCATCACCGCGACGTGCGTCGGCACCGCGATCGCGCCGTGCCCCGTGTAGCGCCGCTTCGACGCGAGCAGCGCGTCGGGCGTGGCGCGGCGCGGCGCGCGGCATCCGCCGTTCAAGAAGCGCGTCCGCCCCTCGAAGTGCACGAGCATCATCGCCATGCCACCGACGCCCGACCCCGCCGGCTCGCACACGCCGAGCATGAACGACGCGGCGACCGCGGCGTCGACCGCGTTCCCGCCGCGCTCCAGCACCTCGGCCGCCGCGCGCGTGGCACGCCAGTGTGCGGTCGCGACCGCGCCGTGGCGGCCGCCGGCCGTCCAGAGCGCCGGCTCGTGGCGGCGATCCTCGCGCTCGACCATGTTCTCGTCGCTGAGGATCTCCCGCCAGCTCGTCGCGACCATCGCTCGCTCGCGTTCCCACCTTCTCCTAGTGATTCAACGGCTCGCGTGCGCGCGCTCGGCGCCGAGCCGCCTCTCCGGGAGCGCGGGACGGACGGTCACGCGGCCGTCCCGGCGGAACCGTCCGCCGTCGCCGGCCGAGACCGGGGCAGCGCGATGGCCGCGACCGCGTAGCATCCCGCGCAAGCGATCAGGACGGCCGCGAACCCGTGGTCCATCGCGAACAGGATCGCGACGACGCTCGCGATCACCGACGCGCCGCCGTTGACGCCGAACGCCCACGGCAGGAGCGGCGGCGCGGCGCTTCGCGCGAGTCGGAGACCGAGCGGGAACGGCAGGCCCATCGCGAACGCGAGCGGCGCGATGACGAGGACGGCAATCGCCTCTCGCGCTCCCGACGACAGGTGGAGGGTCGACCCGAAGATCGCCGGGACCCCGAGCACGTGCGCCAGGAGGAGGACCACGACGGCGGCGGCGCCGATGAGCACTCCGCCGCGCTCGCGGCCGGGCGCGACGCGCGCCGACGCGGCGGCGCCGATCCCCGAGCCGAGCAGGAACGTCGTGAGCCCGAAGCCGAGCGCCTTCAGCGGGTGCCCGAGGTAGAGCGTCAGGCGCTGCATGGTGGCGATCTCGACCGCGAGGTACGCGAGACCGACCGCCACGAAGAACACGACCATCCGGAAGCCGCCCTGGACCTTCAGCCCGTCGCGCCGGAACGCGAACAGCGGCACCACGACGAGCAGGAAGACGAGGACGAGCGACGCGATCAGCGAGAGCCACAGCACCTGCATGCCGGCCGGTCCCAGACCGATCACCTGGTGGAACACCTCGCGCCCCTTCTCCTCGTCCCGGTCGACCAGGACGTCGGTGCCGCGGAAGAAGTCGAAGAAGAACGGCCGGTCGTCCGTGACGGGTTCGATCGCGTACGCGTACGACTCCTCGTACGCCCGCGCCGCGTCCTCGCCCCGCTGGATCGCGGCGATGTACTCCACGAACTCCTTCTCGCTCTCCTGTCCGGGCAGGAACGCCGGCGTGAACGCCTTCGCGCGCGGGTGCAGCGTGCAGAAGTCGTTCAGCGTCTGCAGCTCCTTGGCGGTGAGCGGCGTCCGCTTGACGATCGTGGTGGCGTAGCGCGCCTTCACGCCTTCCGCCCCGAACAACGAGCCCTCGTTGTCGATGTTGATCACCGCGATGTGGCGGCCCGGGTCCTCGACGCCGCGCGCCTTCAGCGACCGCGCCGCCATGCCGAACAGCCGCAGCGTCTCGCGCGGCGGATAGAAGCGCCAGCGCACCACGCAGAGGACCCCGTCGTCCTTCAGGTGATCGATGTAGTCGTCGATCGCGTCCTGGGTGTAGAGGTACGACTCGGCGACGATGTTCGCGCCCGAGGCGAGCGCCGCATAGGTGTCGGCCCCGGTGATCTGGACGATGTCGTACTGGTCGGTCGAGCGCGCGATGACCGAGCGACCGTCCGCCACCTCGACCGTGACCCGCGGGTCGTTGTAGAGGTGGCCGGTGTACTCGGCGAACCGACCGCGCATCATCTTGGCGGTCGACTCGTTGATCTCGGCCGCCGTCACGCGCTGGGCGCCCATGATGAGCGCCATCTTGACGTCCTGACCGCCGCCGACGCCGATCACGAGCGCGTCGTCGCGGCTCCGCTTGGTCGCCGGGTCGTACGCCAACAGGTAGCCGAGGCCGAGGTGGTGGGCCATGAGCTGGTTCGGGTCGGTCCGAGCCGCCGACGGGATCCACGTGGGCGCGTCGCCGTCCTGATAGACCCGCAGCCACGCGTCGTTCGCCTCGTCGCCGACCGCGTCGATCCGACAGATCGGATCCCAGTAGGTCTCGAGATGGTTCGAGCCGTGCTTCAGCTCCGTGTCGAGCGTCTTCCCGATCGCGCAGGGGAACGGCAGCACCGCGTCGCGAAACGGGAGGCACGCGAACGCGGCCACGGCGGCGAGCATCGCTCCCCACGCGCCGCGGCGACGACCGGCTCCCAGCAGGAAGAACCCGCCGGCCGCCAGCGCCATCCCCGACGCGACGAGCACCACGCCGGGGCCGCCCGTCGCGCGGATGATCGGCATCGCGATGAGCGCGCCGAGCGCCGAGCCGATCATGTTGATCGAGTAGCGCCGGCTGACGGAGCGCCCCACGCCGTCGAGCGCGGCGGCGACCCCGAGCCCGCCGAAAAAGAACGGCACGATCAAATAGAGGTAGGAGAGCGCCGCGCTCAGCGCCGGAAGCCGGACGTCGGTCTGGGGAAGGACGTCGAGGCGGTGCCGTGCCAGCAACGCGAACGTCACGATCGAAAGCAGCCCGAACAGGAACGCCGAGCGCCCCGCGCGGACCTCGCCCAACGTCCGGCGCGAAATGGCGAGCCACGTGCCGCCCGCCGCGAACCCGAGGAGGGTGACGGTGACCACGAGGTAGGTCACGTGATGCCAGAGGATGAACGAGAAGATGCGGACCTGCCCGACCTCGAGGAGCAGGACGGCCGCGGACAGCAAGAAGAGACCCAACGCGATCGGGCCCTCGCGACGCTCGGAGTTTGGATCAGTCATGCGGGGGTGGAGCGGGTGCCTCGGTTCCGTCCGTGCGAAGAAGTCCGAGATTCTAGCCCGACCGTCCCGCCCCGGCCCTCCGAGAATCGGGTGAGTGTTCCAGATTCGCCCCTCCGCCCTGCGCCGCGATCGGGCCAGGCGATTCGACGTCCCGCGTCGATGGTCGGCGCACTCCCTCCCCCCGGGGATCCGCGCCGCCGGGGATCCGCGCCGCCGAGGATCCGCGCCGCCACGCGACCGACGCTTGCCGCGGCGGGGCTTCCCTCGCCGAGCTCGATTCCGCATGATCGCTCCCCGAGGTCGGTCGCCAGGACGCAAGGAACTCGAGATGTCGAACGAAGACGCGCTCTTCGAGGCGATCGTGAACGGCGACGCGGATCGGTTGCGGGAGATCGTCGCGGCCGACCCGAGCCTCGCCGCGGCACGGAACGCGGCGGGGCTCTCCGCGGTGATGGTCGCCCTCTATCACCGCCGCGCCGACCTGGTGGACGCGTTGCTCGAGCATTCGCCTCCGCTCGATCGGTTCGAGGCCGCCGCGCTCGGGCGCTTCGACCTCATCGACCGCGCGATCGCCCGCGGCGCCGACTGGAGCGAGACCAGCGTGGACGGCTTCACCGCGCTGCACCTCGCGGCCTACTTCGGCCGCACGGGGGTCGCACTCCGCCTGATCGAGTGCGGCGCCGACGTGAACGCCGTGGCGACGAACGACTCGAGGCTGCGTCCCCTCCACGCCGCCGCGTCGGCGGCGGCGCGCGACATCGTCCAGGGGCTGCTCGCGGCCGGGGCCGACGTGAACGCGCCCCAGGAGGGCGGGTTCACGGCGCTTCACGCCGCGGCCCATCGAGGCGACGCCGACCTGTGCCGCATCCTGCTCGACGCGGGCGCGGATCGCACGCTCATCACGACGAGCGGCAAGACGGCGCGCGAGTTCGTGCCGCCCGGAGCGAGCGCGGACGTCGCGGCGCTGCTGTAGGGGCCCGCGCCAAGAGAGCTCCGGCCCGCGATCAACCCATCGAGCCGCCCACGCGCGAGCAGGCCTCGAGCTCCTTCGTGAGTTCGTCGATCTGGACCGGCTTGCCGATGAACGCGTCCATGCCGGCGGCCAGGCACGCGTCACGATCCTCGACCATCGCGTTCGCGGTCATCGCCACGATGCGCGGCCGCCGCTCGGCGGGGACGAGCTCGCAGACCCGACGACTTGCTTCGAGACCGTCCATCTCGGGCATCTGAACGTCCATGAAGACGACGTCGTAGTCCCCGGCGAGGACGGCATCGACCGCCTGGCGCCCGTTCGACGCGATGTCCGCCGTGTAGCCGAGCCGCTCCAGCAGCTTGCGGGCGACCTTCTGGTTCACGACGTTGTCCTCCGCGATCAGGATCCGCAGCGGGTTGCGGCCGGCCGTGTTCGCATCGATCGCGCTCGGCGCGCGCTCCCGCCGCGGCGCACGCTGGCCCTCCTCGAACACGTCGATCAGGACGTGAAGGAGGCGTTCCGATTTGACCGGCTTGGTGAGGACCGCGGCGAAGACCGAGTTCGGCGCGGCCTCGGGATCGCCGGCGTCGAGGTTCGCCACGCCGAGCGAGGTCAAGAGGACGAGCCGCAGGTGGCGTCGTTGCGGCGTCTTCAGGATCCGTGACGCGAGGCGCCGCCCGTCGAGCCCCGGCATCTGCCCGTCGACGATCGCGAGGTCGAACGTCCGCCGCGTGCCGAGGATCTCGAGCGCCTCGCGCCCCGACGCGGCGGTCACGACGTCGGCGCCCCACCGCGAGAGCTGCGCCCCGAGCACGCGGAGGTTCGTGACGTTGTCGTCGACGAGGAGGAAGGAGCGTCCGGCCAACGACGCGCTCGAGTCGTCGTCCTCGCTCGGCGACTCGGCGACCGGTACCTGCAGCGTGAAGCGGAACGTCGACCCGACCCGCTCCTGGCTCTCGACCCACATCCGACCGTTCATGAGCTCGGCGAGCCGCCGGCTGATGGCGAGTCCGAGGCCGGTGCCGCCGAACCGCCTCGTCGTCGACACGTCGACCTGGGTGAACGCCTCGAACAAGATCGGAACGCGATCCCTCGGGATTCCGATCCCGGTGTCGCGGACCGCGAACTCGAGCTCCACGAGGTCGTCGTCGAGCTCGCGCGCGTCGACGCTGACCACGACCTCCCCGCGCTGGGTGAACTTGATGGCGTTCGACAGCAGGTTCAGCAGGATCTGACGCACGCGCAGCTCGTCGCCCCGCACGCGCGCCGGCACCGAGTCCGCGAGCTCGCAGATCAGGTCGACGCCGGTCTCCGCCACTTTCGCCGCGACGAGGTCGAGCGACTCCTCGACGCAGGACCGGACGGAGAACGGGACCTGCTCGAGCTCGATGCGGTCCGCGTCGATCTTCGAGTAGTCGAGGATGTCGTTGATGATCGTGAGCAGGGTGTCCCCGCTCGACCGGATCGTCTCGGCGTAGTCGCGCTGCTCGTCGGTGAGCTCGGTGTCCAGCAGCAGGCTCGTCATCCCCACGACGCCGTTCATCGGAGTCCGAATCTCGTGGCTCATGTTCGCGAGGAACATCGCCTTGGCGCGCGCGGCCTCCTCGGCCGCGTGCTTGGCGATCTCGCTCTCGCGCCGCCGCCGGACCTCCACCTCGAGCGCGTTGTTGGCTCGAACCAGTTCGGCGTTGCGTTTGCGCTCCTCGCGCACGAGCCCCTCGAGTCGCGCGGCGACGGAGCGGAAGCTCGTGACGACGGTATCGACCTCGATCGTTCCCGCGGCGCCGACGTCGACCTCGAAGGCGCTCTCGTCCAGCCGTCGCGCGGCGTCGCACAGCCGTTCGAGCGGTCGCGTGAGCTGCCGGGCCACGAACACCGAGACCAAGCCCGTCACGATCGCGGCCAGGACGAGGACGACGAGCCCCATGCGCCACGCGCGCCCGACGATCGCGAACGCCTCGCGACCGGACTGCACGACGATCGCGGTCCATCCCAGCGTCTGCACGCCGGCGTCGATCAGGTCGGTCACCTCCCCGGTGACCACCTGGACCGCCGGGATCGATGCGTACCCGATGACGGCGACGTCCTCCGCGGCCTCGTCGTACGCCCAGACCGTCGATCCGTTCGCGATCCCGCTCGGAAGGCCCTCGATGCGCCGTTCCCCGAGCCATGAGACCTGGAGCCCGTCGATCGCGCTGGAGCCGTCGGCTCGAATGATCAACACCTCGCCGGTCCGACCGAAGCGCGTCGAACCGACCATGGCGATGATCTGCTCCACGTCGAGCGTGGAGCGGAGGACGCCGATCACCGACCCGTCGTCCCCGTAGACCGGCACCGCGGCGGGCAGCGCGACGACGCCGGCGCTCTCGTCGAACTGGGGCTGCGCGATGTAGACCGCTCCCTCGCCGCCGGCGTACGACGACGCCCACCAGGGTTCGTCGGACTGATCGTAGTCCGTGACCCGGTTCGTCGCGGCGACGGTCGACCCGAGTCGATCGGTCACGAACACCTCGGAATGGTCCGGGAACTGGTGGAGGAACCGGAGGAGCGGCAGGACCGCCGGGTTCACCGCGGGATCCGCATCGAGGTAGCGGGCGACGAACGCGTCGTCGGGCGACGCGTTCCGCCAAAGTTCGTCGAGCTCCAAGACGCGCGCGCGGTCCGCGGCCACGTCGCCCGTGTACGCCGCGTTCGCGCGTTCGATCGCGTCGCGGATCGGGATCGATTGGGACAGGACCTGGAGCCGTCCGACCTGCTGCCGGAAGTAGAGCAGGATCTCCTGCGCGACCATCGCGCCCTTGCACGTGAACGCGTCACGAACGGTTCCTTCGACCGAGCCGCCGACGAGCCGGAGCATCGCGCCGGCCGTCAACGTGACCGCGACGACGACGATCGCCGTCATGACGACCGCGAGCCGGGCACGAAAGGTGGGTTTCCACCCGCGCCTTGCCTTGGTCCGTTCCATGCCGCCTCCGAGAGCCACTCGCTCCTGGTTCATCGGCGAAACACGGGTCGGATCTTGCGTCCCTTGGTCGGCGGCCGGCGGGACGTTCGACGGCGAGGTGCTCCTCAGAAGTCGTTGGTCGCGTTGCCCTTCACCTTGTTGTCGCGCCCGCCGTTGTCCGTTCCGTCGTCGACGAAGCCGTCCCCTTTCTTCGCCACGTTCCCTTCCACCCACGTTTGGTCGCCCTGCACCAGCACGCCTTCGCCGCCGTTCCCCTTCATGCTCGACCCGCGAACCGTGCCTCCGGACACGCCGGCCAGGACGAAGACGCCGTGCCCGCCGTTGCCGTCGGCGGCGACCCCGACCACGTGCATGCCATCCTGGTCGAGGACGATTCCGTGCGACGCGTTCGCCCGCGACGTCCCGCCTTCGACCATTCCTCTCCCGCCCCGGAACCCGAACAGGTTTCCCGACGCGTCGCACCCTTGGAGCACGACCGGTGCGTCGTCGACGTTGAATCCGCTCTGCAGGTTGTCGCTCCCTTCGCAGCCGTCGAGAAGGTGACCCGAGCCGTCGACGAAGAAGCCGTCGAGCCCGCCGCCGGTCGCCCGGCAGTTCGAGATGCGATGCCCTTCGCCGTGGACCGTGATCACGCCGCGCTGCGCCGCGTCGCTTCCCCCGACGGCGTCGGCCTCGAACCCGTCGACCGCGACGTTCCTGGAGGTCGCGGCCAGCACGAGGCCGTTCAACCCGCAGGAGCTCGCCCGGCAACCGGTCAGCGTGTGCGAGGCGCCATCGATCGTGAAGCCGCGGCCGAGCATCGCCGAGAAGTCGCATCCGTCGAAGCGAACCCCGAACGTTCCGGCGGTGGTGACCGCGCCGAGGTCGTCGCCGGGCGCGCCGATGACGTCCCGCACGTCGACGTCCCGAGAGGCGCCGCTGATCAAGAGAGCCGGCACGGCGTCGATGCCGCCGCTGTCGAGCTCGAGGTCCTGCAGGATCACGCCGTCGACGTCCTGGAGCTCGATCGCCGGACTCGGCGAAACGCCGGTGATCCGCACCGACCCGCCGCCGGCCGCCCGGATCGTCAACTGCTCCTGGCCGGGCGCGCCGGAGAACGAGACGAAGATCGACTCCTGGTACGTGCCGCCCGGAGCGAGGACGATGTCGGTCGCGTCGCCGTTCGCCAGGGCGGCGTCGACCGCGTCCTGGATCGTCGCGATCCCGCCCTCGCCGACCGTGATCTTCGCGGCGTGCGCGGAGATCGAGAGCACACCGGCGGCGAGCAGCGCGAGGGAACGAAGTTTCGAGGTCATCGACGGGTGCCTCCTCTTGGTTTCGGCCGGATGGTCGCGGGCGACGGATCGGACCGTATTGTGGACGACGTTGCGACGTCCACGCTTCCCCGTTCTAATTGTCGGGATCTTGGCCCGACCGAGAAGCAACCGATGTCCCGACCCCTGCTCGAGTACCACTCGCTCGAAGACGGCGAGCTGAACCGCCTCTGGTACGAGGAGAACGACCCTCGCGCCCGGGACGCGTTCCGGCTCCGGTGGTGGCTCGGCGGCGACCCGATCGCCGGGAAGGACCTCTTCGCCGAGTACCACAATCTCCTGTATCACCGCTGCTTGGAACGAAACGTCCTGCCCGAGGACGACCACGTCGCGGTGTTCCGCCGGTCGGTCGAGACGATCGTGAGCGAGTTTCCCTCCGAGCCGATCGCGAAGTTCGAGGACCTGTTCCTGCCCCACGTCGATCGCGCGCTCGACGACTTCCTGCGGAATCGTCCCCGGCCCGCGACCCTCGACGCGGCCGAGGCGAAGCGACGGGTGGACGCGATCCTGGACGAAGGCGGCGAGGCCGGCGCCCTGGTTCGCGCCTGGGTCGCGGGCGAGAAGCCGGACGCCGGCGACGCCGTGTACGAACGAGCATTCGCGCTCCTCCAGAAGATCGTCCTGGCCCTCGACGGCCCGGACGCGAAGCAGCTCCAGCCCATCATCCGCACCGAGAAGCCGCCGCCGTCCAAGCTCGACCCGTCCGTCGCGCTGCCCCATTTCGAGGCGCGCCAGCTCTTCACGTTCGCCGCGCACGACGACGACCTGTCGAAACGGGAGCACCAGCACCTCGAGTGGCGGCAGGCGTGCCGCGAACGGGGTCTCGGCACCCGGATGGTCCTGCGCCGGCTCCGCCAGCTCTACGGCGGTCCGGTTCCCGACCTGCCGTTTGTCTCGCCGGAGCTCGCGGACCTGTTCCAGAAGGAGAATCCCGACATACCGGCCGTCGGGCCGGCGACGTCCGCGGGGTCGGGCTCGCGCGGCAGCGGCCGCGGCACGATGGCGGCGGTGATCATCGCGGTCGTCCTGATCGCGATCGCGCTCGTCGCCGTGCTCCGCTGACGAGGCCGCCCGATGGACCGTCCGCCGCCCCACCGAACCGAGTCGAAACGCGACACTCGCGTGCGGGAGGACGGCGTGGGACACGTCACCGAGAACATCCTGCTGGCACGGTTCACCGAGAAGCCGCTCGCGCGCTGGATCGAAGCCCTTCTCGATCGGAAGGAGCTCTGCGCGATCGCACCGCGGCTCGGCTTGAATCCGCTGCCGGGGAAGCGGCTGAAGACGATGCGGGCGAACGATCACGCGCTGCTGCTGGCCCGGACCGCGCTCGGCGACGAGACCTGCCGGCGCGCCGTCGTCGACGCGATGAACGCGAAGCTCGACGGACCGCTGGTGGCGGATCGCGTCCTGGCCGTCGACGAGGCCCGTCTGCTCGTCTCGCTCTGCGCACGGCTCCGGCCCGAGTCGCGCCACGGCTTGATCCTCAACCTCCTCGCGAGCGACGAAACAGCTCCGATCGCGATCGAAGCGCTCGAGAACGACCTCTTCCGCTCCGGCGAGCAGACGTCCGAGTCGGACCCGGACCGCGAACGCGAGGAGATGCACGCGAGCCTGCTCCGAGCGGAGCACCGGGCCGACAAAGCGGAGGGGTCCCAGAAGTCGGCCGAGCGCGCGATGGCCGAACGCGAGCGGGGTCTGAAGAACCGGATCGATGATCTGCAGGGGAAGGTGACCGAGCTGCAGACGCGCCTGGGCGACAAGAACCGGGAGTGCGACGCGATCCGCAAGGAGTGGGACACGCTGAAGGGCGACCTGCGCGTCGCGTTCAACCGGGCCGCCCGCTTCAAGCACGCGCTCGACGAGGCGAAGAGCACGTCCGAACGCGAGGCGGCCCTGAAGGACGACCTCGCCCGTCAGGCCCAGCGTGCGGACATCGCGGAGGCCAAGCTCGAGATCCTCGAGTACCAGCTCGACCTGTTGGAGCTCGAGGAGGAGCCCCAGAAGGACGCCGGGCCCGTCGGCAGCGACCCGGTCTCCGAGCACGTCCTCGAGTACATCGAGCGGGCCGGACGAGCCCCGCGCATCCTCGTCGTCGGCGGAGCCGGCAAGCAGCGCGCGCACCGCGAGCGGGATTTCGCGGGGCTGCTCGAGCGGTTCGGGATCGAGGGCGAGTGGCGGTTCGCCGACTACACGTCGTGGCACCGCGAGCTCCCGCGCCTGAAGAATGATCTTCGCGGGAGATACGACCTCGTGTTCGTTCTGCACTGGAACCGCACGACCTTCGTTCAGAAGATGCACGACGTCGCGCGCGCTGCACAGGTGCGCGTGCGGACGGTTCCGTACCGTGGGTTCCTCTCGCTGCAGGACGCCGTCCGCGAAGAGGTCGACCGCTTCGTTCGAGAAAAGAGCTGACAGGAGTTCGAATGGGACGACTCGACGGGCGCATCGCCCTCGTCACCGGCGGGGGCACGGGGATCGGTCGCGCGATCGCCGAACGGTTCGCGGCGGAAGGCGCGCACGTCTGGATCACCGGCCGGCGCGCGGAGAAGCTCGCCGAGACCGTCTCCGCGATCCGCGACGCGGGCGGAGACGCGAGCTCGAAGGTCCTCGACGTGCGCGACCTCGACGCGGTCGAGCGCGTCGTGAACGAGGTCGCGGACGCGAGCGCGGGCCTGGACGTCCTGGTGAACAACGCCGGCATCTCGGGGCCGACGCCGATCGACTCCGTGACCCACGAGGCCTGGCGCGACATCCTCGCCACGAACCTGGACGGCGCGTACTTCGCGGCGCGCGCCGCGCTGCTCCGGATGAAGGATCACGCCGGCGCCCGCGTCATCAACGTCGCGACGATCGGCGCCCAGGCGCCGTTCCCGGGCTGGACGGCGTACTGCGCGTCGAAGGCGGGGCTCGTCGGGGTCACCAAGTGCCTCGCGATGGAGGTCGCAGCGCGCGGCATCACCGTGAACGCGATCCTGCCCGGCTGGGTCGTGACCGACATGTCGCGAACCGGCGTCGAGTCGATCGCGTCCGGCATGGGCAAGTCGGTCGACGACGCGATGCCGGTCATTCTCTCGAGCGTCCCCCTCGGCCGCATGAGCGACGCGGACGAGATCGCGGCGATGGCGCTGCACATCGCGTCCGACGACGGACGCGGGATGACGGGCGCGAGCGTGGTGATCTCCAACGGCGCCTACATGAACTGAACGGCCCTCGTGAATCGAACGGATGAACATGGCCAAGGTCGATCTCCGCACCTTCTGCTACCTCGACGTCCTGCAGCCGCAGCTCGCGTCGTTCCTCGCGACGATCTCGCAGGGCTACATGCCGGTCGAACGACAGGCGTCCCTCTACATCGAGATCGCGCCCGGCATCGCGATCAACCGGATCACGGACATCGCGATCAAGGCGACCGGGGTCGAGCCGGGCTACCAGATCGTCGAACGCGCGTTCGGCGTGCTCGAGGTGCACTCGCACGACCAGGGCGCGATCCGCGAGGCGGGCGAGGCGGTGCTTCGCTACCTCGAGGCCGACGAGAACGAGCGGATGAAGCCTCAGGTGATCTCGAGCGAGATCATCACCGGTGTCTCCGACTACCAGACGATGTTGATCAACCGGATGCGGCACGGTGACATGATCCTCGGCGGCGAGACGCTCTACATCATGGAGACGCTGCCGGCCGGCTACGCGGTGCTCGCCGCCAACGAAGCCGAGAAGGCGGCGTCGATCAAGCTGCTCGAGGTGCGCGCGTTCGGCGCGTTCGGACGCCTGTTCCTCGGCGGCGAGGAGGAGTCGATCCGCGAGGCGTCGAAAGCCGCGATCGCGGCGCTCGAGGGCCTCTCGGGCCGAGACGCCGTCCGCGACAAGTCCTGACCGGAGTCGACTACTGATCGATCGCGAGGACCGCCTGCAGCTCCAGGAACGCGGCGGTCGACCGGAGCGGGTCGAGGTCCGGGCTCGTTCGGAGGTCCTGTAGATCTCGATACCCGGCGTCGACCGCCGCCTGCAGTTGCAGGACGGCGCGGGCGCGGTACGACTCGGCGAGAGCGGCGCGCTCCGCCTCCAACCGCGACGCATCGTCCTCCGCGAGGGCGGCGCAGCGGGCGAGGAGGGCGGCGGCCTCGCGATGGACGCGCTCGTCCCCCTCGAAGTCACGGGCCAGGTCGGACGCGACGTCCGCCGCCTCCTGATGCCGGCCGAGGTCGAGGAGGGCCCCGGCCCAGCCGCGAGCGCCGTACTTCAGATAGTCGCGGAAGAACGGGTGATCCGGGAGACGTTCGAGAGCCTGGCGCGCGTGCGCGACCCCGTCCTCGAAGAGCGCGACGGCTGCCACTGCGTCTCCTCGATCTTGCGCGACGCGCGCGAGGTTGAGCTCGGCGCCGCTCAGCTCGCCGGCCGCGGCGGGGTCCGCCTCGCGCGCGAAGAGCGCGGCTCGCAGGTCGTACCCGCGCCGAAAGTACGCGTGCGCCGCGTCGAGATCCCCGGCGTCCCGCTCCAGGTCCGCGGCGGTGGTCGACAGCTCGGCCACCAGGACTCGGAAATCGGCGTTCTCGGGATCGGCCGCGAAGAGCGCGTTCGCGATCTCGAGCCCGCGAGCGACCTGCGCGCGGGCATCCTGGGGTGCGTCGCGCGTGAGCTCGAACGCCAGGTTGTTGTGGAGCCGCGCGAGCGCGACGCGACCCGACGTCTGGTCGGGGAAGCGGCCCAGGAGCCCTTCGGCCGCGGCGATCCCGCTTCGCAGCGCGGCTTGCGCGTCCGCCGCCCGGCCGGCGCGCGAGAGGAAGACGGCCTTGTCGTTCAGGACCTGCACCCGCGTGTGGGCGTAGTCGACGATGTGCGGGTACTCCTCGGCAAGCCGCGTGATCGCCTCCTCGGTCGCGCCCAACGTCTCGAACCCGTCGTCGATCCGCCCCCGCAAGAGGAGCATGTGCGACTTCGATCGCAGGATCAGGACCCGCGTCCACGCGTAGCTCTGCTTGTCGGGGTACTCGCGGCACAGCCAATCGCACTGCGCGAGGGCGAGATCGAAGTGCTCGCGGGCGGGCTCGACGTCGCCCGCCTCGGCGGCGCGGGTGCCGGCGTCCCGGTGCGCCCGCGCGAGACGGTCACGATAATCCGGAACGCGCGGAAAGTCGGTGGCGAGCGCGGTCAGGACCTCCACGGCGCGCTCCGCGTGCGCGGCCGACTCCGCCTGACGCCCGCCCGACCGCGTCGCGACGGACAGGTTGATCAGGGTGCACGCGAGGTTGAACCGATCCTCCGGGCGATCGCGCCGCGCGAGCAGCGTCTGGTACGCCTCGATCGCCGCGGTCAAGTGATCGATCGCCTCCGGCGTCCGCTCCCGGTGGAGGAGCGCCGCAGCCATGTTCGTGTGGACCGCTCCCGCCCGCTCGCTCCATTCCAGCGACGTGTCCCCTTCCGCGGCCAGGTCGTCGAGGAGGGCGACCGCCCGCCGCATGGACACGTCCGCCTCGTCGACGGCGCCGTTCCGCGTCATCCACGCCGCGAGGTTCGCGTAGCCGTTCGCGAGATCGCGCCGCGGCCCGCGCGCGCTCGGGTCGCGCGCGACGACGCCGTGCTTCACCGCCAAGGAACGCTCGTGGAGGAGCCGCGCCTCATCGGCTCGATCGACGTCGCGGGTGTAGAGGTTCGCGAGCTCGTTCAGCGCGGACGCGAGCCCGCCGGCCACCGCCGGGTCGGACGGGTCCTGCTCCTCGAACGTCGCGATCGACGTCTCGAACGCCGTGACCGCCTCGTCGAGGTTTCCGAGCTGGCGTTGGATCTCTCCCACCTGCAGCCAGGCGCTGCTCGCGTCCTTGCGCAGGTCGAGGTCGCCCGTCGAGTCCGCGAGGAACCGCTGGTAGAACTCGAGCGCGTCCAGAAAGAGATCGCGCCGGACCTCCTCCATGTACGGCGTCGCGAGCAGCGTCTCGCTCGCGACGCGCGTGAGCATGCGGTCGACCGCTTCCTTGGCCTTCACGAGGTTGGCCACCGCGGCCTGCCGCTGCCGATCGATGCGCGTCCGCGCGTCGTTCTGCTGCCGTGCGTAGACGATCGTGGCCGCGCTGAGGAGCAGGAGGCTCAACGTGATCGCGACGGTCGCGGTCGGGTGTCGTTGGATCCAGCGCCGTGCGCGTCGCCACGGACCGGGCCGCTTGGCGAGGATCGGCCGATGCTCGAGCACGTGGGTGAGGTCGAGCGCGAAATCCCGCATCGACGCGTAGCGCCGCGCGCGGTCCGGCTCGATCGCGGTGCGACAGACCGTCTCGAGCTCCCACGAAACGCTCGGGTTCTGCCGCCGCACCGAGCGAGGTGGATCGTATCGCGGCGCGCTCAGCAGGCCCGATCCGAGCGACTCGACCGGATACGGGAGCGAGTTGGTGAGCAGCTCGTAGAGGGTCGCGCCGAGCGAGAAGACGTCGGTCCGCGCGTCGACGTCCTCGCCCGCGAGCTGCTCCGGCGACATGTAGTGGATCGAGCCGAGCGGGGCTCCCGTCCGCGTCAAACGCGCGTCGTCGTCCGAGCTCGCGAGCCCGAAGTCGAGGAGCATCACGCGACCGGTGCCCGTGATCATGACGTTCGACGGCTTGATGTCGCGGTGCAGGATGCCGCGGTCGTGGACGTGCTGCAGCGCTTCCGCGACTCGAAGCACGATGCGCGTCGCGGCGTCCGCCCAGGTCCCGTCGAACACGATCCCCGGCGACTCTTCGCCGTCGCCGTCGGCCGCGTCTTCGAAGGTGCGCGCCGCCGCGACCAGGTCGCCACCGGTCAAGCCCTCGGGCCGACGTCCTTCGTTGCGGTGGAGCGCCTGCGCGAGCGTGCAGCCGCGGACGAGCTCCATCGCGAAGTAGGGGATGCCGTCCTGCTCGCCGACGCTGTAGATCGGAACGATCCCGGCGTGCTGCAGGCGAGCGACCGACGACATCTCGCGCACGAACCGTTCCCGCGCGCGGCCGAAGTAGAGGAAATCCGGGCGGATCACCTTCAGCGCGACTTCGCGTTCCAGCGATTCCTGGCGCGCGCGGTAGACGACCCCCATCCCGCCGCCGCCCAGCTTTTCGAGCAGCCGGAACTCGCCGAGACGGTCGGGGAACGGCTCGCTCTCGGCGGTCGCTCGTTCGACGAGCACGCCGACCGAGCGGAGGATCTCGATGCGCCGTCGGATCGCGCCCGCGTCCGCCGGATGCTCGCGGCAGAACTCCTCCATCGCCGCCTCCCCGTCCTGATCGATCCGATCGAGACACTCGGCGACGAGCTCCTCGACGCGGGTGGAGGTGGACGGCGTGGAGCGTGCGGGATCTGGCGACATCGCGTCCTTGCGGTAGAACGCCCGGACGACGGACCGGGCGGTTGCGCTCATCGTAACCGGCGTCCTTCCGCCCCCGTCCGACGCATCCCCGTGGACGGTCACGATCCACGGACCTCCCGAGGGCTCACTTTCCGCCGAGGTACCCCATCGCTTCCAGCTCGCGCGCCCGCTCGGGGCTGATGGAGAGCTCGGACGGGGGCGCGGCCCGGCGCGCGAGCTCGGCGACGCGCGCCGCGAGCGCGGACTCGACCTGCCGCGCGAGCTCGGGCTCCGTCGCGGCGACGTCGCGGTTCTCGCCCGGGTCCGCCGCCAGGTCGAACAGCACGCGAGCCGTGAACCGTTCGCCGACCCGGGTCGCGATCAGCTTCATCCGCTCGTTGCGCAGCGCATGCAGCTCGGCTTGACTCCGCACCTGCGCAAGGACCGGCTCGGCGCGAAACGCCCGCCCGCGGAGGAGCGGAACGAGGCTGTGCCCGTCGAAGCGATCGTCGACCGGCAGCCCCAGCAGCTCGTGGATCGTCGGCGCGACGTCCGTGAGCGACACGACGTCGCGGTGGCGGCCGGCCGGGATCCCCGGGCCGCGGAGCAGGAGCGGGACCCGAATCAGCTCTTCCGACAGGTGGAAGTCGTGCCCGAATCGACCGTGCTCGTAGAGCTCCTCGCCGTGGTCGGAGAAGACGCCGAGGTACGCGGCGTCGAGGCGGCCGCTCGCACGCAACGCGTCGTACACGTCGCCCACCAGCGCGTCGACGCCGCGCAGCGACGCGTCGTAGAGGTCGGTGAACCACGCGATCTCGTCGCGGCTCGCGGTCGACTGGTCCCACCTGGTCATGAAGTGCATCGCGGCGTCGGGACGAAGGAGGTCCGACATCGCCGCCACCTGGTCGGACGGCACCCCGATCGCGCCGAGGTCGTCGTGGCTCGACTGATAGTTGTGCGCGCCGTACGTGTGCACGAACAGGAAGAGCGGCCGCCGCCGTTCTCGCCCGAGCCGCGCGAGGAGATCGTCACGCTCCGGCGTCGTCGCGCGCCGCCGCATCCGACCATGGTCGAAGTCGCACTGGACGAGCTCCTCCGTGCCGTACCGCTCGAACCCGGTCGCCAGGCCGAAGTCGGGGTGGACGAATCCGGCCGCCGTGAACGCCGCCGTCTCGTAGCCGCGGGCGCGGAACGTCTCGGCGAGCGAGTGGGCGCGCTTCCCGTCGAGCCGGCGCGTCTTCTCGTCGACGCCATGCCGCAGCGGATACTGGCCGGTGAAGACCGACACGTGCGACGGCAGCGTCCACGGGGCCGGCGCGATCGCGGTCTCGAACACCGCCGCCTCCGCGCCGATCTCGGCGAGGCGGGGGCTCGTCGGTCGCGGCGCGCCGTAGAGCGACAGGCGATCTCGCCGCACGGTATCGATCGACACCAGGATGACGTCGGGCGGCAGCGGTCCGCGCGGGCGCCCGATGATCGTCGGCGTACCGATCGCAACGGCGGGGGCGCCCCCGGCCTCGCCGGTCGACTCGACGCGGATCCTCACGTCCACCTCGCCCGCGTCGCGAAGCGCGACGCGGAGCGGCTCCCACGTTCGCTCGGTCGATCCCGTGCTCGCGGCGCTGGTGCGGCCGCGCGACCCGAGCACCTCGACGTGGACCGTGACCCGTTCGGCGCCGTCGAGGATCGGGGCGACGAAGCACTCGAGCTCGGGATCCCTCTCCGGCAGGCGGAGGCGGAGCGACAGCTCGCTCGGCGCGGGCAGGAGGATCGCCTCGCGGTAGACGCCGTTCGCCTGGATCCGCCGCACCAGCGGATGCTCGAACTCGTCCGACGGGGCGAGGAGGTCCGCGAGGACGCGCGGCTGCCGGGCGACCTTCAAGTCGTCGAGCTCGAGACGCGCGCCGCGAGCCGCCGCCACGAAGAGCAGCGACCTGGTCGACTCGTGCGGCGAGAACGTGGCCAAGCCGCGCCGGAACCCGTGCGCGTCCGCGTCGACCTCGAGCTCGAGGAAATGGCGCTGCTTGAGCTGCGGGAAGAGACGGCGAACGATGGCGGTCTCGTCCTTCAGCTCGTCGATCGTGAGCGGCTCGGAGAGCTCGACGAAGAACGGCCGCTCGCGAGGCGCGACCTCGCCGCGGAAGCGCAGCTCCGCGCGGATCGAGCCCCCGCGATCGTGCGGCACGACGCGCAGGAGGACGTTGGGGCCGTCGAGCACGACGCGCGAGCCGTCGTCATCGGTGACGACCGAGACGCGGCTGGGCGCGTCCGCCGAGTGCTCGAGGCCCGCGAAGAGCGTCGCGAGAAACGCCCGCCCGAGGACGACGAGCTGCTCCGACTCCGCCGCCGTGAACGGCTCCGCCGCGAGCGCTTCGCTGCGCTGCGCGAGCTCTCCCGGCTTCGTCAGGTCGACCGCGGCCGTGACGCGAGCCTCCGCCAGGCGATCGATCAGACGAATCACGTGGGCCGACTCGCCGTCGTCACGCCGGCTGCACGCGAGACCGATCGCGACGAGGGCGAGCACGGTCGCACGGGGTCGGCGTCGCACCACGCTCATCGAATCAACGTGCCAGCGGCTCGACGAGACCCGCCGCGATGAGGGCGTGGCCGACGTCGTTCGGGTGCTGATCGGTCGGGTGCGCCCAGAGGTCGCGCTCGTCCTTCCCGACGAACCGGTCGAGGAGGTCGATCACCTCGATCCCTTCCTGGTCGCAGAACTCGCGGACCATCGCATGCAGACTGGTGAATGGGTAGCCGCCGTCGAGACGCGTCACCATCGGAAAGACCGCGACCACGAAACGGATTCCGCGCGCCGCGGTCTGCTCCCGCATCGAGCGCAAGGCCAGCTTCGTCCGCTCCCAGACGTCCGGCTGCGCGCGGATCAGCGGGCCGAAGTCGAGCCGCTCCTCCGCGCTCTCGCGCGCGACGCGACGTTCGGCGAACAGGCGCTGGACGAGCGTGACCAGCCGGCTCGTCCCGCCGAGGATCGGCTCGAACTCGACCGGCCGGTGGATCACCATCGGCACCTGCCCCATGTCGTTCAGGCAGAAGCCGATCAGGACGACGTCCGGATCCAGCCGCAGACCACGCTCGACCAGCCAGTCGGCGTACTGGTCCGGCCGGTGGCCCGCCACGAACCCGCCGTTGACGACCTGCACCGTTCGGCGAAGCCGCCCCGCGAGCGCGCGCTCGAGGCACTGCACCCAACAGTCCTCGAGCCGAACTCCGACTCCGAACGTGAACGAATCGCCGATCGCCAGCACCCGGAGCTCGTCCGGCCCGGGCTCGACGGCGAACTCCTCGTCGCGATAACCAAGGTGATTCGTCTGGTAGAGGATGCACCCGCGCGCGTCGAAGTAGCTCCAACGCGGCCGATCGTAGCAGCACTGGATGCGAAGGTTCGGCGCCATGCGCGTCGTCGGTCCGTCGGCCGATCCGACTCCCGTTTGCCGGAGGAGACCGACGATGTCGTAGAGCGATCCGAGCACGCGCCCCGACGGGTCCTCGAGCGTCGGGCTCGCGTACTCGGCGGACGGCAAGCAGCGGGCGATGATCTCGGCGACGCCGAGGGAGACCACGAGGCTTACGACGATCAAGAGGAGCCTCGTCCTTGGGCGACGCCCCTGCTGCATGACGTGAGGATCCTTCGGGAGTGCCGGTGGACGGAGGGACGGATGGTACTGCGGAGGGATCCGCGTCACAACCTCCCACGACCGGCGGTCACGCGGGTCCGTTCGGGGCCACCTGGGTGGCCGACGCACACGTGGGTCTGGGATTTCCAGAGCCAGACGTTGACGAAGTACGCCGTCCCGGACCTTGCTTCGGCAGCCTCGATATGGTACCGAGGATCTGTTCTGCGGCGGGCACGCCTGGCTCGCCGACGGCTCGTTGCTCGCGTTCGGCGGGACGCACGCGCAGAACGGACCTGGTTCGATGACCGGACACACCGGCGCCTTTCGGTTCTCGACGAACGGGAGCTGGTCCGCGGTCACCGACATGCACGACGCACGGTGGTACCCTTGCGGCTTCCTGATCCCGGGTGGCGAGCTGCTCGTTCTGCCGCACCGATCACCACCGCAGAACCACCGGTAGGATCGCTTCCTCGGCTCCCCGTGGCCGCTTTTCGACAACCAATTGCTACCGGACTTCTCGGGCGGAGGACGTGCGCGACCCGGCGGCGCAGTGACCCCCCGCGCACATGCCGAGCCGACACTCTCCTTTATTTACATAGGTTCGGCGACGGTTCCGGGCGGATGCTGATACCAACCTGGGTCCGCGTAGCTCGTGAGGTCCCGGCGCACCTTGACCACCGTGAACATCCCGCCGGCGTCGATCTTGTCGAACGGGCCCTCGGCCGTGCTACCGATCGTGTTCCTCGGACGGCCCATCTCCATCATGTCCGCCATGCTCGCGCCCATCGGCATGTATCCGGGCAGGTGACGCTCGAGCCGCGCCGAGAGATCCTCCTGCGTCACGTCGAGCAGCAAGGGAAGGTTGTGTCCCATGCCGTTCATCATGTGGTGCACCTTATGGCAATGGAGCGCCCAGTCGCCTTCCGCGTCGGCCACGAACTCGACGTCGCGGGCCGCGCCGGTCGGGACGTTCACGGTCACCTCCGGCCATTGCGCCGATTCGGGGATCGGCCCGCCGTCGGTGCCGGTGACCTTGAAGGAGAAGCCGTGCAGATGGATGGGATGCGCGTTCGACGACCCGAGGTTGCCGACGCGGATCCGGACTCGTTCACCCAGCTTCGCCACCAGCGGCGCCGTGCCGGGAAACACGCGGCCATTGAACGTGAAGAGATTGAAGTCCGTCATCTCGGTCGGGTCCGGCGTCGACGAGCCCGCGGTAATAAGCCATTCGTTCAACATCAGCGCGAAGTCCCGGTCGACACGCCGGACGGCGGGATCGCGCGGGTGCACGACGAACATGCCCATCATTCCCATCCCCATCTGGAACATCTCGTCGAAGTGCGGGTGGTACATGTAGGTGCCGTACTGGCGGAGCGTGAACTCGTACCGGAACGTCTGTCCTGGGCGGATGACCTTTTGCGTCAGACCGCCGACGCCGTCCATGCCGTTCGGCAGCAGGATCCCGTGCCAGTGGACACTCGTGCCGACGGACAGTTGATTGGTGACCAGGATCCGCACGCGGTCCCCTTCCACGGCCTCGAGGATCGGCCCGGGCGACTCGCCGTTGTATCCCCAGCAGTTCACCTCCAGCCCCGGGGCGAACTCGCGGCGAACTGGCATGGCCACGAGGCGAAAGACCTTGACGCCATTGTCCATCTCGTACGGGAGCGTCGGCGTGTCGGGCATCACCACGGGCGTATGCGGCAGGTCGCCGGCGGCATGGCCTTCTGACTGCGGCGTGTCCGGCGGCACGGGCCGAGGGACCTGCGGCGCGGAGTGGCCGGAATGTTCCTGCCCGAGCGCGGCAACCAGCGGCGTGGCCAGAAAGCCCCCCGCCGTCGCGGTCAATACTTGTCGGCGTGTCAGCATCAGCATGAGAATGGTCCTTTATGCATGCGAGGGTGACCCTTGGGTTGGATGTCCATCAATCGCGCTCGTGTCCGGGATGCGGCGTGGCCGTTTCCTTTGACTCGCCCGGTGACTCCTCCATCGACGGGACGGGGCTGGCTCCGACCAGGTCCGGAAGCCGAATGCCGATCACACGCTCGAGGTCGGCCCGGGACGTCCAGTAGTCCTGGAGAGCGCGCGCGTACTCGACCCGATCTGCCGTTTCGCCCTCCTTGGCCCTGAGGAGGTCGAAGACTCCGACGAGCATCGCGTTGTACTCGGTCTGGGTCAGCTCCACGACGCGCTGCTGGAGTGGCAGCAGTCGCTGCTGATAGCGCTCGGCCATTCTGCGGGCCAGGCTCATCCGGTCTGTCGCCATTCGGACCTCGGCATGCGCGACGTTCCGTTGCGCCAGGAGCCGCTGCTCGGCCTGCCGGATGAGTGCCTCTCGCCGCGCGTAGACGGCCTGATGCTGATGGAAGATCGGCAACTCGACGCTGAAGTGAGGGCCCGTGGACTGAACGCCATCCGAGCTCCTTTCGGTCTCGACACCGACGGCGCCCTTGGTGAGGAGCCACTGTTTATCCAGTATCAGCGCGAATCGCTCACGCTCGATCTGACGCTGCAGCAGCGCGAGATCGGCTCGCGTCTCGAGGGCCGTGGCGACCAGCGCCTGCACGTCAGGCTCTCCGCCCGCAACGGTCTCCTGCGCCGGGGAGAGCGACCAGTCTGACTCGTCGTCTCGCAGATCGAGCGCGCGCCGCAGCTCTTCTCGCGCAATGGATGCCGCGGTCTCTGCTTGGTCGAGCCGCAATCCCGACCGCTCGGCCGCCGCGCGCTCGCGGGCCAGCTCGAGGTCGCTGATGTGCCCTGCCGCGTGCTGCCGCTCGACCAACTCCACGGCGACGTCCGCAAACTCCGTGAGCGCGCGACTCGCCTCCAGGACCTGAAGGTCGCCCTGATAGCGGTGACAGGCGCGGCGAACCTCGGTCGCCTTGTCGAGCACCGCGTCCGTGACGCGCAGGATCGCCTGCTCCAGCTCCTCTCCCGCGATCCTCTTGCGCAGGGGAACGACGAACATGTCGAGCCAGAAGTCGAGACCGACGTTCCAGTTCGGCCTGCTCGCGCCACCGGAGTCCGGGAAGCGCACGAACCCGGCGAGGTCTGGATTCGTGAGCATCCCGGCGTGGACGAGGTCGGCCTGCGCCACGCCGAGATCCTCGTAGACGGCCTGGAGGTCGGCACGGCGGAGCAATGCCACCTGAACGGCCGTGTCAGGGGTCAGCGGTTGCGCCAGGAGGTCTCGCACGAACGCGTCGACCTCCTCGTCCTCGGGGCCGCCGAGCCGCCAATGGACCCGCTGGCCGAGGCGTTGCTCGATGTTCCCCACCACCGTCGGGAATCTCTCCGCCGGATCGACCGCCGCACAGCCGACGAGGGCGAGAAACACGGAGGTCATCGTGACCCACCTGCCAAAGAGACCGAAACCAGGGAATCCACTCATGACTCGGCGCTCCTCGCGTCTTCCGTTCGTCGGGTCGCGTCCCCGGCATGGTCCGCTTGCGCGCGGCCCGTCGCCTTGCGAAGCTCGTAGGCGATGCTCAAGCCCAACGTGGTGCGGATCAGCACGATGCCGCCCAGCAGGGCCATGCCATCGAACGTGGGAGTCACGACCGTCTTGAGCACGTCGGCCGCGATCAAGAACTCGAACGACAGCACGAGCCGCTGAGCAAGGTTGAGGCGCGCCGCCTCGATGGCGTCCGGCACTCTCCGCCGCACGAACGTGCGCGCGAGGTCCAGCCGGCCGACGGCGAGCGCGGCGAGGATCATCAGCGCCGCGACCGCCTCGATGGAGCGCACGCTGACGTCGACGGCGGTCTCGAGCATCGTGGACACGTCGCCCCTCGCGATCGCTCACCTGTCACCTGGTCCTTCGTCGTGTCCCATGCCTTGCCCGTGGTGGCGCCCCATCTCCGACCACATCGGACCGTGGGCTCGCCCCGCCGGCCAGCAATTGCGCCATTCGAACGCGGCGCGATCGCCCAGGCCCAGGCGCATCCAGCCGTGCTGGACGCCGCCGCCGCGCACCCAGTCGGCCTTCCCGTAGAAGCGGCTACAGCGGCCCGGCGGGTCCGTCCCGAGCGGATGGGGTTCCAACGTCAGCGTGCGATCGTCGCTGCCGACGACCAGAGGCTCCGCCGCGATCGGCCGCGGCGCCTTCAGGTCGTTGCCCCAGGTGTGGACCATGACCTCGCCACTGTCGGAATTGGCCAATACCTCGGCCTGCACGTTGCCGTTCTCGAGCGGGACCAGGTCGCCGCCGTAGGGGCCGGCGGCGCTGGCCTTCGCGCCGCACGACGACAGCGCGGCTCCCATGCCCACGACCACGCTCACGAAGGCCATTGCGCTCTTCGCGTTCATGACTCCTCCTCCAACCATCAGTGGTGCTTGTACCAGCCCACGCCTTGAATGTCGTTCCACGCGTTCGTCTTGTGGCAGAGGAAGCACTGTCGGACCTCCGCGTGCATGATGCCCGCGACGTTCATCGAGACCATGTGAAAGTGATGCATGTAATGACCGGGCGGCGCCTGATGGCACTGGGCGCACTCCGTCGAGACCGGCGAGGGATGTCGGAACTCGGGGATCGTCCAGAGCGCGGTCGAGTGGCACACGCCGCAGTCTCTGCCGAGAAGCTGCCGGTGCGGATCTTGGTGCGCGTGGCAGGTCATGCAGTCGAGCAGCAGCTCGTCCCGCGTGATCCGGTCGTGAGGAAGGGGCAGGTTCGCCGCCGCCGCGACGGATGCGCGGATCGCCCCGGCGAGGTCCTCTGCGGCTCGACCTTTCTCCGTGGCGCGCCGGGCAATCACGGGCAGGGCCTCGTGGCGCATCCCCACGGGCCGCTGCTCCTCGCCGAGGTGCTCCGGGTGACACGCATTGCACTCGGGGACCGTTGCGTGAAAGCGCGTCGTCTGCGCGGCGAACAGCTCCTCGTCCGCGGCGTGACAGGCGACGCACTTGTCTGCCGTCGGGCCCTGGTGCGGCGTGTGGCAGGCCTCGCAGCGCGAGCCGAGAAAGGCGTGACCCCGCGACAGTGGCCCCGGAGTCACGAACGCCTGCCAGCCGGGCACACCGGCAGAGCCGCCGCGGTGGGCCAGGAACGGCAAGATGGCCGCCCCGCCCAATGCGCCCGCGGTCGTCACGACGTAGGCGATCTCGATCCACTTCATGACAGCCACCGGATCCCGAAGTACCAGACCGACCAAATGTGGATCGCGAGCAGCACATAGAGCACGATCGAGATGAAGACGTGGCAGACCAGCCAGCGGCCGAAGGCGTCCTTGACGAGACCCTGGGACCGGATCGCGTATTCCAGGTCGGCAATCGACTCCGAGAGCCGCAGGGCTCGCACGGGTGCCGTAAGGGGCTCCGCGGCCGTACGGCTCTCGCGCAAGAAAAACGGCGCGGCCACACGGGCGAAGAACCCGGTGAACGGACGGAGCCTGCCTGCGTGCTCGGGCTCCAGAGCGAACTCCCCAGCCGTCCGGTCATACGCCACCCGAAGGCCCGCGAGCAGGCGCTGCTCCGCGCGCACGTCCGCCGAGATCCGGTTCATGAGGTAGCGCCCGACGAAGCCGCTAAGCGCGACGACGATCATCAGCGCGGTGAGCGCGATACCGAGCGGGCTCTCGTACTTGTGCCCACTGTGGAGGACGCCGAGGAGCGGGCCCAGCACTCCGGCATAGATGTGAATGGCCAAGAGGGTCCGCATCGAGACGGTCCTGGTGACGTGTCGCTTGAGGAAGGGGACGCGCTTCACGAAGAGGTACGCCAGCGGCACGAGCATCAGCGCGGCGGCGGAGATGCCCAGCACGCCGCCCGCGAGGCTCCCGGGGAAGCGCGGATCGCGGTGGACGTAGAGGCCGAGCGTCAGCACCAGGAGGAGCGCCACCAGCCCGGTCATGATCGCGCGCTCACGCTCCTGCATGGGTCAAGCCTCCACCTCGAGGTTCTGCGTCGACTTGGCCTGGCACGCGAGGATGATCCCGCGGCTCTTCTCCTCGGGAGACAGGGCGTCCTCCACGGCCATCGTGACCGTCCCCTTGAGGAGCTTGACCTTGCACGTGCCGCACGTGCCGGCGCGGCAGGAGTTATCGATCGACACGCCGACGTGCTCCGCGGCCTCGAGGACCGTGGCGTCACGGGGAAGGGGCGCGGCCTTGCCGGAGATCGTGAACGTCACCGTCGGCGTGGTCGCCGGCGGCGCCTCGACCATCGCGGTCTGCACCGCCGCCTGGCGTGTCTCGCGCTTCTCGGCAGGCCCGAAGGCCTCGGTCCAGATCTGCTCGGCGGGGACACCGAGGTCCCGCAGCATGACGCGGACGGCGTCCATCATGGGCGGCGGGCCGCACAGGTGGACGCGCCTGCGAGGAAGGTCGCGGACGCTTTCGGCGATGAGCTCTTTCGTCAGGCGCCCCCGGGCACCCATCCACACCGTGCCCTCGGCGCGGGTCATCGTCGCCACGACATGCAGGTTGGGGTGCCGGCGCTGGAGGCGCTCGAGCTCGTCCCGGAAGACGAAGTCCTCCATCGTGCGGCAGGCATACAGCAGGTCGATGCCCTTGTCCCAGCCGCGGTCCGTGAGGGTGCGGATCACGCTCATGAGCGGCGTGATGCCGACGCCGCCTCCGATAAGCACGATGCCGTCGGCCTCGGTCCCCGTGAAGGTGAAGCGCCCCTGCGGCGCGGACACCTGCAGGAGGTCGCCGGGACGAAGCCGGTCGTGCAGGTACCGCGAGACGACGCCGAGTTCCTCGCGCTTGACCGTGATCTCCACGTAGTCGCGCTGCGCTGGCGACGACGCGATCGTGTAGGACCGCTTCGTCGTCTGGCCGGCAAGCGCCACCGCCAGGGTGAGGAACTGACCGGGAAGGAAGCCGAACGGGATCGGTCCTCCGGCCGGGTTCACCAGGCGGAACGTCTGGATCGACGGCGTCTCTCGGAAGATGCAGGCGACGCGGAGCGACCCCGCCCACGGGACCGCCGCCGTCTCGCCGCCCGCGCTCGCCTCGCGCGCAGGAGCGGGCCTTTCGACGGCGCCAATCGCAGGCGGAGTGAGCGGCGCGGGAGCCGCGGCCATTGCCGCGGGCGCCGCGACGGCGCCCGGAGCCGGCTGCGTGAGCCGCTGGAGCAGCGCCGCGGCGCGCCGCATCTTGAACACGTACATCGCGATCATGACGACTGCGAAGAGCGTCAGGAGGAACATCGCGATCGCGTGGGACCAGGAAAGACCGAACGGGCCGGCGCGACGAGCACTCGCGCGCGGGGGGACGAGGTTCATCTGCGTCTTGAACCACTCGAGAGCGACATCTTGTGGACCACGTCCCTCGGCGATCGCTCGATGCGCGGAAAGGCCGCTGTCGAACCGCGCGAGCCCCTCCCGCAGCCGCACGATCGCGTCCTGCATGCCCGCGTAGTCATTGGTCGGTGCCGCACGGAGCAGCGCGTCGAGCGCGTCGGCCATGAGCGCCGTTCCCGCCTCCATACGCTCGTGGGCCGCTCGCTGCACCACGTCGCGCTGCTCGGGCGTCAGCGCGGGAAGCTCCATCAAGCTCGGGTACAGCTCCCGCGGCGGAGGCCCGCCCATCATCCCCTGCATCATTCCTTCCATGCCGCCGGCGTCGGGCGGCGCGGGAGGCTGAGGTCCCGGCGCCTGGCCGGGGTGGTGCTTGGCGTGCTCGCTGGGATCTTGACGCGCGTGGACGGGCACGCACGGCGCCGCGCCGAGCAACAGCGACAGCGCGAGGAGCCCGCGCTTCGCGTGATTCGGCCCTGGCTGCCCCTGCGAGGTCATGGATCGTCGACGACGAGCACGCGGTTCATGGTCCCGAAGTCGTTCGGGACGCAGTCAAGCCGCTCGCTGAACGGCGAATCGCCGCCGGGCTCGCAGCACCACCGCCCGTCGATGACGAACTTGTACTCGTAGCGGCCGGGCGGAACGTCGAGCGCGAGGGCCCAGTCGCCGCCCTTGCCGCGCTTCATGGCGCGCGACCAGGGATCCCAGCCGTTGAACGTGCCCGCGACGAAGACCTCGCGCGCCTCGGGAGCGCGCACGGACAGCGTGACCGTGCCTTGCGCACGATTCGATGACTTCTTGCTCATGGCCGTTCTCTTTCTCTTCATGGACCCTCTGTCACATGCCGTCCGACATCGCGCCGCCCCTCGGCACGGCGGGACCCGCCGGAGCGTGCTGCGGCGGCAGCATGCCCGTGAGCTGCCGGCGCTGCTCGTCGGTGAGCACCGTCGCGGCGTCACCCACGGAGTGGATGAACGCGATGCGCTGGTCGGCCTGGATCTTCGCGATCTCGCGGGCCTTCTGGTCGATGGCCGCGGCGTCGGGCTGGTCCGCTCCGGTCATCACCCACAGATCCTGCTCGGCCTGCTCGATCTTGCGCGCGAAGTCGCTCTGACCGAGGAGCGCTCGCTCCTTCTTCTGGTTGAGCATCGTCTGCTGCTCCAGCGTCAGCGTGACGTGCTCGGGGTGGTCCAGGAAGAAGCCCGTGGCGCCGATGTGGTAGAGGCGCGAGGCACCGGGGAAGCCGGGGAGCGCGCTCGGCGTGCTTGCCGCGGCCATGCTTCCCATCCCGCCCATCCGCATGCTCCCCATCATCCCCATCATGTCCATGCCCATCATGCCCATGCCGCCGGACCCCGAGCCCATTCCCCCCATGCCGCCCTCCATGGAGTCCATTGCCTGCATCCCTCCCATCGCCGAGCCTCCGGCCATTCCCCCCATGCCCGACATGCCTTGCATCCCGCCCGAGCCGGGCTGCGCGCCCGCGCCTGCGGCGCCGGAGCCCATGACCTTCGACTGCATGCCGCCGCCCATCTTGCGACCCATGGTCGGCTGCTGCGGCGCCGCGCCCGACGCGTGGCCCTGGACCATGGCGGCCTGCAGCTCGGCCACCTGGGCGCGCAACGCGGCGATCTCTCGAGCCAGGTCGACGGCCTGGTCGGTGGAAGGAGCCGTCGGCGGCGGGGCGTGTTGCGAGTGCTGACCGTGAGCCGCCGGGTCGGGCGGATTCGGCCGCGGCGTCGTCTGGGCGGTGCCAAGGCCCGCGGTGAGGATCCAGACGGCGGCCGCGAGGGATGCGACCATGCCGGCCGCGTGCGTGCGAAGAGACTTCATGACAACCTCCTTTGTGGAACTTGTGGAAACGGCACTGGAGCGACCTCATCGCGCGAGAAGAGGACATGCCGGCACCCCACCTCGAACGGGAACACGAACGGGTCACTGACAGGAAGACTTCTTGGCCAGGTCCATGCCGCAACTTGGGGCACGTCGAGGGGAAGCTCGCCGTCACCTCGGGGTGCATCGGGCAGCGGTAGACCGGCGCGCTCGAGGACTCGGGAGCGGACGCGGGCGGCGGAGGGCGAGGTCTCGGCCGGCTCGGATGCCGAACCGTCGTGGCCCGCCATGCACCCGCCGCCGTGCTCGTCCTTGGCGTGTCGCTTGTCGTGTCGCATTAGCAGGAAGTGCGGCACGGCGCAGCAGTCGTCGAGCGAGCGAAGGGACGCGAGGAACACACCTGGCAACGGTCGTGACAGGACCAGTCGTCACGGGCTTTCATGGCTCACCTCATGACGGCGGCCGCACCACGCGGCAGACCGCTTGGGCGCGCGCCCGCAGGCTCGCGCGAGCGAGGGAGCCCGAGACGACCCGGGGATCGTGATCTGAGAGGAGACATGGGATCCACTCCCTTCCGTGCTGGGACGAGACGAAAGTCTCGAGAACCCGGTCTCCATGGACCGGGCGCTCTTCCGCACCGGGAGGGAGGATCAGATGCGCAGGATACAGAGCCGGAGGAGCAGAGTGCTCCCCGGCGGACCTCGTTCCCCTACCGAGGTCAAAAGGCGTCCATGAGCCCTGCTCGTGTGCGGGGCAATGGGGCCAGGAGGAACGGCGGCATCAGGGATCGGAACCGAATGCTCGTGCCCCGTGCCCACGATGCCCGATTCGGACGCACGCCGGGGCGCGCGCAGGGATTCAGCGCACGCGCACTGTCCGTGATCCGAGTTTAGGGCGGCGGCATCGACGCTTGGCCCTGCTGTCGGGGCCGGCGCCGCACGCTCTGCCGCATGATGGTGGCCCTGACTATGATGGTCGGCGTGACCGTGGGAACCCGGCTCTTTGGCCTGCGCGGTCCCGTTCTCCTGTCCATCCCCGTCACACGCTGCTCCCGCGTCCCCGCAGCACGAGAGCCCCAGCACGTCGAGACTGCAGCAGCACACCTGTCCCCCGAAGGCGACGAACGCGGAGAGGACGAATGCGAGGATACGGCGCACGCGGATGACTCCCACGACTCCGGCGGTCAAGCTAGCACTGCGCTCCCCGCCTCAGCAAGGAGCGTTCCGTCGTCCAGAATAGCCTCTTTGAGCCCGTTTCGTGCCGAAACGAAGGAGACTGCGGGAAACGCCCCCCGCGTCCCTCGCTCGTTTCGGGCGGAAAACCCCGGCGCTGCGGTCGACTCGCGTGCCTCCAATCGACAGTCACCTGGAGAGGTAATCCCAGCCGTAGATGAGCGAGCTTCCGAGGTGCTCCGTGACGAATCACGAGGGCGCACGACAACCACCACGTGTCCCGTTCATTGCTCTCCTCCATGCGCGGGTGAGGCCGCGGGGCGAAGGCCTGCGCTTTCCTGCGCCGGAGCTCAGTCCCAGTTGGCAGGGGGATGGACCGAATAGACTCCGCGGGCGCACCCGGAACTCTGAGTGTCCGGGATTGTAGCTGCGGCGCGCGCTCCCTCAGTCTTCTTCGTCTCGGTCCGGCATAAGGAATCCTGCGCCTTGCTGCCCGATGCGTCCACATTCACGACTCATTCTTCGCCGAACCGACGTGGGCGGTGAAGTCTGCCGGGTGGTGGTGCGCAGTGGTACACTCGTGCCGAGAGATTCCGAACCGCCAAGAGGAGGGTCCTCCGTTGTGCTCCCTTCTTCCCTGCACATTTACGAACCTCGCCATCTTGCTCGTCTTGGCCGCGCCCGCTTCGGCGCAGAACGTCCTGCACACGTTCGTCGGCGACGCGCCGTCGACGGGCTTCGGCTGCGCGGTCGCGAACGCGGGCGACGTCGACGGGGATGGTCGCGCCGACGTGATCGTCGGCATCCCGTACGAAGACGACAACGGCCTCTACTCCGGGATGGCGCGCGTCTACTCGGGGGCGAACGGATCGGTCCTCCGGACCTTCCTCGGGACGCAGACCAACGACTTCTTCGGCTTCGCCGTGGACGGCGCGGGCGACGTGGACGGCGACGGGCGCGACGACGTGATCGTCGGCGCCTATAGCGGCTGGGTCAGCGTGGTCGACGCCGGGCTCGTGCGCGTCCACTCGGGCCAGACCGGCGCCGTGCTCTTCGCGTTCGAGGGCGACTCCACCCACGACGAGCTTGGCATCGCGGTGGCTGGCGCCGGGGACGTGAACGCCGACGGCTTCGTGGATCTCGTCGCCGGGGCCGACGGCGACGACGACAACGGCTCGAAGTCGGGGAGCGCCCGCGTCTTCTCCGGTCAGGACGGAACCGTCCTCTACACCTTCCACGGCGACTCGGCCGGCGACTCCCTTGGCCTCACGGTCGACGGGGCTGGGGACGTGGACGGCGACGGGTTCGACGATCTCGTCGCGGGTGCCTACGAGGACGACAACACCGCTGCGAACGCTGGCAGCGCGCGTGTCTTCTCCGGCAAGGACGGAGCGATCCTCTACACCTTCGACGGGGACTCGGCGTTCGACGGCCTCGGCTTTGCCGTGGCCGGAGCCGGCGATGTCAACGGCGACGGCCACGGCGATCTTCTCGTCGGCGCCCCCTTCGACGACAACACGTTCCTGAGCGCAGGGAGCGCGCGCCTCCTGTCGGGCATCGACGGATCGCTCCTCCTCGCCTTCGACGGCACCGGGATGTTCAGCCACTTCGGCGCCGCGGTGGGACCCGCGGGGGACGCGGACGGCGACGGGTTCGCGGACGTCGTCGCCGGCGGCTTCTTCCTCGGCGACCTGCCGAGCCAGAGCAGTGCCCGCGTCTTCTCGGGGGTCGACGGCTCAGAGCTCTACCGCGTGGAGGACCCAACGGGCGTCGACGCGTTCGGCGAGGCCGTGGCGGGCGGCGGCGACGTCGACGACGACGGGCACGACGACTTCATCGTCGCCGTGCGCGACCTCGACTTCTCGCCCATGGGGGACTTCGTCCGGGTCTACACGGGCAAACCCTCCGTGGTGTCGTTCGGAACGGGTTGCGGCGGGCTCGCGGCTCTCTGGCAGGGCGAGCCCGTGATCGGCACCGCTGACCTCAAGGTCCACCTCGCCGGCGCCCCGCCCCTGGCGCCATGCGCGTTGCTCGTCGGCGTGAGCGACGTGAGCTGGCTTGGCATCCCCTTGCCGTTCGACCTCGCGGCCGCCGGCGCGCCCGGCTGCATGCTGTACACCTCCCTCGACGCCCTGGTCCCCGCGACTACCTCGGCCATCGGAGAAGCAACGGTCACGTTCGCGCTCCCGAACGTTCCGGCGTTCGTGGGGCTCGTGGGATTCCTGCAGTGGATGGCGGCGGATCCGGGCGCCAACCCGCTCGGCTTCACCTTCTCGGGCGCCATCGAGATCACCGTCCAGGCGTCCTGACGGCTTGACGCGGGTCAGAAGGAAACGCCGGCGCCCCGCGCGGGAGCGCCGGCATCTCTCGTTGCAGCCCAGGCGCGCGTTACGCGCCGCTCAATGGCTCAACGCCTCAATGGAGGAAGAACCACTTCGCCACAGACGGGACGCCATTGCAATTCAGGGCAAACAGCATGTACCAGCCGCGCGGCGCCACGGGATGCGGGTGGATCCCGTCGGGCGCCCGGACCGTGAACGTGCTGCCGCTCCGCGTGAAGTCCATCGCCAGCACGCGCTGTCCCGAGTCGGTGTGGTGCGTCACCGACATCGGATAGACGAGCACGATCTTCTTGATGATCGTCGCCTGCGTCGTCGTCATCGTGAACGTCTGGCCGTGGTGCACGAGGCTCGGAGCGGAGGTGATGACGGGGCGCGCGCCCTTGTAGAGGTAGGGCGGGTTGAAGACCTCGACCCACTCGAAGTCGCCGCCCGCGGTCATCACCTGGCCGCTCGGCAGGAGACAGGTCGACGAGTGGTAGCCGCGCGGGTACTGCAGGCTGTCCTGGGTGGTCCAGACGTTCGTGGCCGGGTTGTAGATCTGGGACGTAAGCGCCCCGTCGCCGCCGAAGCCGAGGACGGTGCCGTCGGGCAGCAGCACCGCGTGCGCATGCTGGCGGGGCTCGGACAGCGTCGTCGGCGGATCCCACGGCGTGCCCGGCGTCAGCGGCGAGACGTCGATGGACTCGGCCGTGTCCTGGCCGCTCGGGTCGGGATCGCCGCCGGCGAACACCATGATCTTGGAGTCGTACTCGTGGGGGTTCGCGGGGTTCCGCTGCAGGAGCTGCACCGCCATCCCTTCCGTGCGGTCCGGATGGCCGAGTGGCGTCGTCATCTCGATCCATTCGCCCGTGGTCGCCGAGGTGAAGGTGAAATACCACGCCGTGGTCCCCGGGGTGTCGCTGAAATGCCAGCCCGTCCGCGAGAAGAAGAGCTCGCCGGTCGGCAGCACGTGCAGGCTCGGATACGTCTCGGGGAAGAGGCGGTCGGCACCGCCCGGATTCCAGGGCGGGCCCGTCAAGGTCGTCCAAGTGTCCGCGGCGTCGTCATAGACCTCGCACTGGACCGCGTACCCGCCGGTGCCATTGAGACCGCCGGCGACGAAGACTAGGCCCTCGCCGAGGTTCACTGCCGTCGGGTACCAGCGCCGGTTCGCCATGTCCGCTGCCTGCGTCCACCAGCCCTTGCCATTGGGTCCTCCGAACGGATCGAACCGCCACGCCGAGTCGAGCGCGTTCCCTGACGAGTTGCCGCCGCCGCCGACGGCCATCAGCTCGCCCGTCGACAGGAAGACATGGTGGCTGCACCACAGGAAGTCATTCGGGAAGTTGTCCGGGTAGCTGAACAGTGGGGTCACCTGGCTCGTCGGGTCCCACAGCAGCACCTCGTTGGAATCGAACTCGGGGAAGAACAGCACCTTCCCGGTGGGCAGCATCGAGGCGTGCGCGGTCGGGAACGTTCCGCCAGCCGGGAACTGCGTCTCGTACGGCAACGTGTTCCACTGTCCGATGGCGTTCGGGTTGATGCCGCAGCAGACGTAGCAGGCGCAGAGCCTCTTCAGCGTCTCGCCCGTCGGATCGATCGCGAGCAGGTCGGCCTCGAGCTCATCGGCCGAGGTGTAGCCACCCTTGTCGTCGCGGTACTTGAGGATCTCCTCCGCGACGGCGTCGGTGATCTTCGCGCAGAGCTGCAGCGCCGACGGCTTCTCGGCCGCGTTCACGACGTCCACGAGGACCTGCGGCGCCTTCTCGTCGTTCTGCGCGAACGAGGTCGAGCCACCAAGCAGCAGCACGGCGAACGGAAGCAACGTACGGAAGCGCCACTTTTTCGAAGCTATCATCGAGTCTTCCTCCTCCAACTCACGGTGACACAGGGCAGGTCAGGCGAGTCTCGTCACCAGTCCTCCCGACGGCCGCGACGCGGTCGGTCGAGAGCGGTGATGTGTCGTGCGCCAGGACGAGTGCGCTCGGACAGCCCGCCGGATGTCCGCCTCGCCGAGGATGCCTTCACCGGTAGCCTCCGCTCGGGGTTCGCCCTGAAGTCGCGGAGCCCACTCTAGCGGAACGAGGGAGAAGGCATCCAGTGCACGCCTGCCCGTGACCCGCCGACTCGATCGCCCGCCCACCCACGCCGCGTGGCGTCCGCCCGACCTCGGCGCCGCGCACCGTTGACACCTCCTTCGCTCCTGCCGTAGCGTCTGCGCACCTGCTCAACCGGAAGTCGACGAAAATGGAGCCCTTCATGAAGAAGCAGGAGCAGAAACTCAACCGCCGCCGGCTGCTGGCCGCTGGCATCGCCGCGGCCGTGGCGCTGGGCACTTTCGCCCAGATCGCCGCGGCCCAGAGCCCGGGAGTCCCGTGCGTTCCCGGTCCCACGCCGGTCGTCGTCCCCTTCCGTGAGCCGCCCGTCGTCTCGTCGGTCAACGGCGTGCTCAAGTACACGCTCAACGTCGTCGGGAAGATCATCACCGTCATGGGACCGAACGGCGAGCAGAAGGAGCTCGTGCGCACCTACGACGGCATGTTCCCCGGCCCGACCTTCAAGATCCGCCGCGGCGACCGAATGGCGCTCAAGATCGTCAACAAGCTACCGAAGGACAAGTGCAACCCCGCCAACCTCGACTTCTGCTGCACCGAGGACGAGGACTCGGTCTGCTGCGACGACTTCGACGTCAACAAGCCCCACTGCTTCAACACCACCAATCTCCACACCCACGGCCTGCACGTCTCGCCGGCCTCGTTCCTCGACGCGAACGGCGAGCTGATCGCCTCGGACGACGTGCTGCTCCACATCCATCCCGGCCACGCGCAGAAGTACTGCATCGACGTGCCCAAGTTCCACGCGCCCGGCAGCTTCTGGTATCACGCCCACAAGCACGGCGCGACCGCCCTGCAGCTCTTGAACGGCCTGTGCGGCGCGCTGATCCTCGAGGAGGACGATGACGAGAAGATCCTGAAGGACGGCCAAGTCGACCGGGTGTGGATCATGCAGGAGGTGATGCAGGGCCCGGCCAGCTCCGTCTACACCTGCTTCCCGCCGGACACCTCCTTCATTATCAACGGTGTCTGCCAGCCCACGCTCGTCATGCGGCCCGGCGAGGTACAGCGCTGGCGCTTCGTCAACGCCACGTCGACGCCGCGCGGCGTCAGCAGCATCGAGCTGCTCGATGCTGCCGGCAACCAGATCCCCATGCATTTGATCGCGGTGGACGGCATCACGTTCTATGGCAAGCCTCCGCGGCCTACCCTGGGATGGGAGCTGACCCCGGGCGGCCGTGCTGACTTCCTGGTGCAGATCCCGCCGACTGGGACCGCAGGCGTGTACCGGGTGCACAAGAACGTCGTTGCCGGCGCGCCCGCCTCCGCGCCCCAGGTCCTCGCCTACGTCGTGGTCCAAGGCCCCGTCGTCCTCGACCAAATTCCCGCCGTGCTGCCCAAGCGGCCGGACTACGCCTGCTACCTCGAGCCGATCCACCTCGATATGCCGCCGGCACGGACCGTCTCGTTCTCGGTCGAGGGCGCCTGCGGCGCGCCAGGGGACCTGATCGGCACGGACTTCCTCATCGACGGCGAGAAGTTCGATCCCACGGTCGTGGATCACGCCGTCCCGCTGGGAGCCACCGAGGAGTGGGCGTTGCTGAACACCTCGGGAATGCGCCACCCCTTCCACATCCACGTGAACTCCTTCCAGGTCGTCGGCGAGGTGGTCGACCCCACGGGCCCGGACGACCCCACGAACTGGATGTGGCGCGACACCGTGCCCATTCCTGCGGTCGGGCAAGGCGGACAGGTCAACATCCGCCACCGCTTCCTCGACTATGACGGGCTCTTCGTCCTCCACTGCCACGTGCTCAACCACGAGGACCTGGGGATGATGCAGCTCGTCAAGGTGGGCAATCCGGTGATCGATCCAGAGACCGGGGCGCGGATCTCCGGCGACGGCGTCGGCCCATGCGAGCCCTTGAGCGACTGCGAGTTCTGAACGCGGGCGCCGCCGAGGCGTGAAAACGACCCGGCGCGGAACCGTCGCGAGATCTCGCACCCGCTCGTGTGCCGCATGCACGCTGCGCGAGAGGCGCGGGGCGCCCCGGTCACTCGCGGGCTTCCTTGCGCTCGCCGTGCCGCAATGCAGAAAGATCCACTTCGCCACCGACGGCATGGCATTGCAGGACGACCGCAACTTCGAGTGACGGGGCGAGTCACCGACCCGATCGGCGCGGCGCCGAGGAAGCCGGCGCCGCCCGGCGGAGGTCCGCCGTTTCTGCACAGTTCCATGCCCCGTCTCCGCGAGCGGGCTGCCGGCGGTCCCACGGGCGGCGCAAGAGTCGATCTCCACCGGCCCGCGTGTTTCGAACCCGCGGAGCCCTGCCGACCGACGAAGCCCCGAGGGAGACGCTCCCCCGGACGCGAAACGACGCCATGCTCATGAAGCCGCTCGTCGCATGGCTCTCCGGGCTCCTGCTGCTCTCGTGCGGCACGGGCCCGCCGCCGTCGGCGCCGCCCCACCCCGCGGACCCCGCCGCGGCCGAGGCGCCTCCGCCAAGCTGTCGAGAATCGCTGATACCTACCAAAACGTCAGGAGAGCCTTTTTTTCTGCGCCGCGAGGCTCGCCCGCGGCGGTGGGAACACCCACAACCCTGCTACCGGCCAGGGGATGATGAACGCCGACGGCAACACCCAGTACGTGGACTCCGCAACGACCGGCGTGCCTGGGTATCTGGCCGGCGGAGGCGCAGGTGGGACGAACAATGGCGTAACGACGATGATGGATGCCCCGATGCCGAGCGCTCCCGCCGCCGCGGGCGCACTGCAGGCGGCGGTGAACGCGGGTCTGATCCCGCCGGGCTCGGTCCCGATCCGCGTGAAGTTCCGGTTCGACTTCGAGACCTACTTGGTCGTGGACGGCTACATCGCGTGGGTCTGGTTGTGGTACGCGGAGTGGATCTTCGACCTGTCGACCAACTCGGTTCATGGTGCCTGCCGTGGCGTGGCGAGCGGCCCGGCGAGCGGGCTGTCGGCCAACCAGCAGAACGCTCTCAACAACTTCCTCGGCGGTGGTTTCGCCGGCGCGCCGAATCCCTGAGCCTCTCCGCAGGAGAGGCTCATCCGGAATTCGAGATTCCGGTACATCACGGTGGTCGCCGACCTGGTGAGCGGACGGGTCGCCTGGACGATCCATGACCAGGAATGGGGCAGCGGCGGGCCCGTGGTGTTCAACCATGGTCGCCTTCCTCCTCCGATGTAGAGGAGCACCGTATGCTGTTGCCGTCATCGCGCGCTCACCGCTTCATTGCCCATGACCGCCGCCATGAGGGCGATACTCCGCCCGGGTTCGCTGCGCGCATCGCACGGTCGCCCATCCGAACGGCGCTCGTCGACGCCATGGACGACTGGTCGATCTGCGCTGCCGATGGGGAACGCCTCGAATGGCTCCTCAGTGCCATCCGCATCGCCGACCCGGGCTCCGCCTGGCGGCAGAGGGCGCGCGACTCCGCCACCTGGACGGATCCGGCCGCCCTTGCCGCTCTGGCGCGAGAGGCAGACATCGAAAGCGAGCCTGTGGCACTCCTGCTGATCGTCGCCGGCCGGTTGCTGCTCTGGGGCCGGAATCGAGCGTAGTCGTCGTCCCTTGCGGCCACGCGGGGGATGGCACGCGCCCGTTCGCGCCTCGGTGTCGAACTGCCATCCCATGCCACGCCCTTGGTCACGCCGCCGCCGCGCACGTACAGTGGGTGCTTCCATCCAGTGCTTCCATCCATCGGAACCCAGACGCCCCCATGTCGACGATCCAGGTCGCGCTGCTGCTGCTCTTCCTCATCGTCCCGCGAACGCACTTCGTCGGCGCGCAAGCCGACGTCCCGCGCCAGTTCGACACGGTGTCCGCGGGCGAACGGCACGACACGATCGCGGCGGCGCTGGCCGCCGCGGCCGACGGCGACGTCATCTGGATCCTGCGCGGGGAGCACGCCGGCGACGTCCGCGTCGACAAGGCGGTGCGGATCGCGGGCCTCGCGTTGGAGTCGCGACCACGGATCGCCGGGCGCTTCGACGTGGCGGCGGACGGCGTCACGATCGAGGGTCTGCACTTCATGCCCCCCGCGACGCTCGCGGTGGCGATCGAGGGGCGCCGGGACGCACGGCTCCTGCGCTGCCGGTTCACCGACCTCGACGTCGGCGTCCAACTCTCCGCGTGCACGAACGCGGTGATCGATGGCTGCGAGTTCCTCCGCGTCGACGTTCCGGTCTCGATGGTCGACGGCGCCGGGAACCTCGTGCGCGGGAGCCTGTTCGAGTCGAGCGGGAAGTACGCGATCAACGTCGCGCGGAGCCGCGGCGTCGTCCTGTCGAGGAACCGGCTCCTTCGCAACAGTTGGGTCGGGATCGCGATCCACTCCGAGAGTCGTCACGCGCGCGTCTCGGACTGCATCATCGAGGGCGGGTGCGTCGGCGTCAGCGTCCAGACCGACGCGAACGTCGTCGAGGAGAACACGATCACCGGCTCGGTGCACGGCGTCCTGCTCGGCGCGGGCCCGCTGGATCGCCGCGGCGAGTCGCACGAGACGGCCGAACGCATCGACGTCTGGCGCTCTCCGCCGCCGTCGATCACGCGCAACGAAGTGATCCGGAACACGTTCCGCGAGGTGCGCGGCGAAGCCGTGCTCCTGCGCGAGGCGCACGGCAATCGGATCGCGCAGAACCGGATCGAGCGGGGCGCGCGTCACGCCGTCGTGCTGCAGGACGCGAACGAGAACCAGATCGACGAGAACGTCGGCGAGGACGACCGGCCGGCGGTGCTGCTCGTCGACTCGAGCCGCAACCGTGTGACCAGAAACGACGGCGCCGGCGCCGTCGTGATCCGCGGCCGGGAGAACGAGGTCGATCGCGCCGCGGACCCGGCGCCGCGCCCCGATCCGATCGTCCATCTCGGGCGGCGTCTCGTCTTCGGCGACTTCCACACGCACTCGCTGCTCTCCGACGGGTCTTGCGCTCCCGATCAGATCCTCGTCTACGGTCGCGACGTCGCCGGGCTCGACTTCGTCGCGCTCTCCGACCACGCGGAATTCCTGGATGAGTCGCGCTGGGACGAACTCGGCGCGTCGGTCCGACGGCACCACGAACGCGGGAGCTTCGTCGCCATCGCGGGGTTCGAGTGCACGTTCCCGATGCGCTGGCAGGGTCACTACAACGCCTACTTCGCGGGCGACGCCGGCCGCCCCCACGGCACGTACGACGCTCGGAACAACCTGCCGAACCTCGAGGTGCTCACCCCGTTCGACCTGCTCGACGTGCTCGGTGCCGAGCCGGAGGAGGTCGTCGTCATCCGCCACCACTACATGGCGACCGTCGACTACTGGCGGGAATCGCCCCTCGCGCCGCGCCTCCTGCCGATGAGCGAGATCACCTCGATCCACGGGACCTGGTCGGGAGACCGGGCCGTCGACGTAAGCCGCGTGAGCCGCCGCCGCGAGTACGCGGGCGACGAGAGCACGGTCCGCGGAGGGTGGGACCAGGGCCGCGTCTTCGGCGTCGGCGGCGGGAGCGACACGCACTATGGGTTCCCGGGCGACCTCGGGATCACCGCGCTCTTCGTCGAGGATGACTCGCGCCGTGCGATCTTCGACGCGATCCGCGCGCGCCGCGCGTACGCGACGACCGGCGCTCCGATCATCGTGCTCGCGTCGCTCGACGGCCAACCGGCCGGCTCCGAGCTGGCGCCGGCCGAGGCCCCGACGCTCGACTTGGAGGTCCACGGGACCGCGCCGCTCGAGGAGGTCGTGCTGTTCGATAACGGCTCCCCCTGGATCCCGATCGACGTCGAAGGCGCCACCGCGAGGGCGTCGCTCCTCCTGCCGCGGCGCCCCGCCGACGGCTCCTACCTCCACGTACGGGTGCGCCAGACGGACGGCGAGCTCGCGTGGACGTCGCCGTTCTGGATCGGGCCGCGGCCGCCCGCTCGCGCCACCCCCGACGAGCTCCTCGATCGCCGGCGGGCCTCGCTCCTGCTGGCCGCGTTCGGCCTCCGCGCGTGGCCCGTGATCCGGAACGCGTCGCTCGATGGCCGCACGCCGCTCGCCGCCGTGAGCGACGCGACGCTGCGGCCGCGCCTCGAGGACCTGTTCGTCGCGTACCTCGACGCCGCCGCGCGCGTCAATCGACTGGGCGACGAGCTCGGCCTGACGACGGCGGACGAGGTGCGCCGGATCGCGAAGCGGTACGAGGGGCACTGGCCCGGATTCCAGCCGGCGATCGCGCGGTTCGTCGCCCCGCTCGTCGACGTCGAGGACGTCCGGCGCCGGCTCGGTTTGGATCGCGGCTGAGCCGGTACGGCCGTCACTCGAACGCGCGGATCCAGTCCTTCCCGGTGGTGATGACGTACCAGACGAGGAACACGACGAGCGTCAGCGTGGCGAAGATCATTCCGCCGAGCCACGCCGCGCCGCGGGCGCCGGCGGG
Source organism: uncultured Phycisphaeraceae bacterium (assembly GCA_964649825.1). Taxonomy (GTDB): domain Bacteria; phylum Planctomycetota; class B15-G4; order B15-G4; family JADJEK01; genus CAZYQW01. The sequence continues at coordinate 60,078 of CAZYQW010000067.1, forward strand.
CCGATCCTCGCCGAGGTAGCCGCGGCACGTCTGCAGCCGGATGAAGCCGACGTACGCGAGAGGCAGCAGGAACCCGCAGAGCACGGTCGTCGGCACCGCGACCCAGAGCTTGACGTCGTTCCACAGGAACGCGCCGAGCACGCCGGGCGTCGGCAGCAGACACGCCAACCGGTAGCCGAGGCCGCCGACGCGCCAACCGAACAGCTCGGCGCAGACGAACCCGCAGCAGAGCATGTGCAGCGTGATCGAGCTCCAGGCCATGCCGAGGATGCCGAGGTCGAACACGGCGCGCCCGATGGTGGGACCGGCGACCGTGGCGAGCGTCGCCGCCGCTTCGACCGGGGTCAGAGCGGTGCCCGTGAACGGCACGTCGCCGTAGTGGAACGTGTTCGCCGTGGCGATCACCATCAGGCTCGTGGCGAGCGTGTACGGCACGAACATCCCGAACAGCAGGTCGAAGCGCGCGAGTCGGCGATGCTCGCGCCCCCACCCGCGGGCGAGGAGCGAGTACGGGTAGAGGAAGACCATGTTGACGCCGACCGCGGCGGCGAGCCCGCTGATCACTACCGTCAGACCGAGGACGCCGTTCCTCCCCTCGGGAATCTCGAACGCGAGGAAGCCGCTCACGAGGTCGCCCACGTCTTTCACGCCGGTCTCGAACGCGACGAGGCCGAAGCACAGCACGATCGCCCAGACCATGTACTTGAGCACGCGCTCGAACACGCGGATCCACCGCGGCGACGAGCCGTACATGAACGCGAACGCGACGGCGAACGCGAGCACGATCACGCCGCTCGCCGCGTACGGCAGATCGATCCCGACGTGGTCGGCGAGGTCGGTGAGAACGGCCGACGAGAGGGCGTAGTGCGGGAAGTGCCAGATGATCGACGCGAACAGGGCCCCCAGCGCCCACCCGTACGCGAACAGCGGGCCGGCGTGGCGCCGCATCGCGAGGAACGGCCGCTCGCCGGTCGAGAGCGTCTGATGAGCGACGGCGGAGAGCATGATCAAGCCCAGCAGCATCGCCGCCGGGGCGACCCAGAGGAGCCGGTAGCCGAACGCGGCGCCGGCGAAGAGCGACGCCGTCGCGGTTCCGCCGCCGAGCGTCAACGCGCTCTGCAGGTAGCCCGGCCCGCCGCGCCTCAGGTAATGCAGGGAACGCGTCAGGACGCCCTTCCCCTCCAGCTCCACCAGCCAGGCGCGCTCGCGTTCGAGCTCCTCGCGATCCGGGGGGGACGCCATCGGCAGCCCCACGATCGATGCCGGATCAGCGGCGCCGGCCTCCCGCGCGTCGCGCTCGGTCACGCCTCCGCCGCCGCGATCTTCGCGTCGACCACGTCGAGGATCGCGCGTTCGCGCGCCTCGGCCGCCGCCTTCATCGCCGCGCCGCGCTCGACGTACTGCTTCCTCGCTGCCGCGTCCTTCAGCCCGCTCGCGTTGATGCGCACGTTCAGATACGCCCCGAGCACCGCGGTCCGTGCACAGAGGGCGCCGACGCCCGCGTCCGTCACCGAGTTCGGGATCCCGTGCTCGGCCATCGCGTGGATCACGTCCATCACGTCGAGCGCTCGCTGCATCACGGCGAGCGGCGCCTCGATCGCGCGCCGCGTCGCGTCCTGGATCGCGCACTGCCGGGCCTCGCGGTCCGCGTCGGTCTTCTTCGGCAGTCCGAACGCGGCCATGACCGCGTTGAACGCGGCGGTATCCTCGTCGACCAGCGCGAGCAGGGCGTCATGAGCCGCCTTCCCGTGCTCGGCCCACTCGGAAAACTCCTCCCAGCGATCGTCCCACCCGCGTTTGTGGGACGAGAGGTTGGCAACCATGGTGCCGAGCGCGGCGCCCAGCGATCCGACCGCGGCCGAGACCGAACCGCCGCCGGGGGCCGGCGACTCGGCCGCCGTCTCCTCGACGAATCCACGCAGCGTCAGGTCGACGAGCGTCTTCGCGTCGCGGTCGCGGAGCACGTACTCGATGACCTTCTCGTTCGGATCGAACCGCCCGAGCTCGTCGAGCCCCATCGACTTGACCGCGATCTTGATGAGCTCGCGGTCGGAGACTCCGGTCGACCGCTGCTGCTTGTGCAGGAAGTAGCGCCCCGCCGCGAGCATCGCCTTCAGCGGCACCAGTCCGACGATCTCCGAGCCGGTGACGCGCACGCCGCGCGCCTCGGCGCGGCGGCAGACCTCGTCGAACGCGACGTGGACCGGCGTGACGGCGATGTTCGTGAGGTTCATCGAGATCTGGGCGACACCGTACTCCTCGATGAACCAGCCGATCGCCTTCACGCACTTCAGCGTCCCCGGTTCGTAGACCGGGTCGCCGTGCTCGTCCTTCATGATCTCGCCGGTGCGCGGGTCGCCGGCGCGTTTGACGCGACCCTTCTCGCGCACGTCGAACGCGATCGCGTTGGCGCGACGGGTCGACGTCGTGTTGAGGTTGACGTTGTACGCGACGAGGAAGTCGCGCGCGCCGACCGCCGTCGCCCCCGACTTCGGATTGAAGGTCGCGGGGCCGAAGTCCGGCTGCCAGCGCGGATCCCGGAGCTTCTCGGCGAGGCCTTCGTACTCGCCGGAGCGCACCGTCGCGAGGTTCCTCCGCTCGGGAGCGAACGCGGCGCTCTCGTAGCAGAAGACGGTGAGGCCGACCTCGTCGGCGAGCCGCTTCGCGAGCGCCCGCGCGTACTCGACCGTCTCTTCCATCGTCACGCCGCTGACGGGAACGAGCGGGCAGACGTCGGTCGCGCCCATGCGGGGATGCTCGCCGGCGTGGCCGCGCATGTCGATCAACTCCGTCGCGCGCCGAACGCCGCGCACCGCCGCCTCGATCACGTCCTCGGGCCCGCCGACGAACGTGACGACGGTCCGATTCGTCGCCTTGCCCGGGTCGACGTCGAGGAGCTTCACGCCCTCCACGGACTCGATCGCCTCGGTGATCTGCCGCAGGACGTTCGCGTCCCTTCCTTCGCTGAAGTTCGGGACGCACTCGATCAAACGGGTCATGGATTCGCCTCTTCGGGTCTTCTCGGGCGCGGCACCGTCGACGCGGCCGCGCGCGCCACGTCGAGCCGACGATCGCTGCGGCGCGATCGTAGAGAAGTGACGAACGCAGCGTCCAGAACGACGCCGCTCGAGCTCGACGGCCACCCGCGTCGTCCTCGTCGCGCAACCCCGGACGATTCAGTGCGCCAAGGGCGTCTCCGCCCGTCTTGGCGCACGGAATCGTTCGGGGTTACGGCAGGAACTGCAGCTCGAGCGCGTTCGAGAACTCGATCCCGAGGGGCAGCGACGAGTCGGTCGCCACGACCTGGACGTACGCCTTGAACGGCGCCGTCGGTTTCGGACCCTTGAACGGTGCCGTGAGCGACCCGTTCGCGTCGAGGAAGACCACCGCCTGGGCGAGGACCGGGCTGGGCACGAACGTACCGCCGAGCGCCGGGATCGGGTTCTTCTGGAGGCTCACGAACAACACCGCATAGGCGCCCGACTCGCCGCAGCGCAGCCGCAGCACCGCCAACGCGTTGCTCGTGAGCGGCGCGCCGCAGACCGAGAGCGTCAGGTTCCCCGGACCCTGGAATCCGATGCTCGTCTGGCAGAAGCTGCACACGTCGCCGCGTCCATCCTGGTTCGCGTCGGCCTGGCTCGGGTTGGCGAGGAACGGACAGTTGTCCCAGTCGTTCGGCACGCCGTCCGCGTCGAAGTCGAGCTGCGATCGGCGCACCTTCGAGACGCGCACGTCGTCGAACCTCGCCCCGTGCGCGCGATTCTGGTTGTTGCAGTTGCTGCCGAGCCGAAACACCTTGCCGATCGGACCGATGACGAACGGCGAGGACCACGCGGTCGACGTGCCGGCCGGAAACGCCGGGTGGCCGATCGTCAACGAGACCACTCCCGCCGCGGCCGACCACTCCGCCGCGACGTGATGGAAGCCGTTCTTCGCATGCGGGTCGGCGGCGGGCGGGAACGGCACCGAGACCGCGTGCGCCACGCCGTCGTGGTCGAAGACCACGAAGTGGAGCAGGCCGTCCTCGAGGAACAGCTCGAACGTGTCGTAGCGGACGAGGTTCGTCCCGTAGGTCGTCGTTCCGGACGCGGCGACGTGCAACCCCGCGCCCTCGCCCGCGGGATTGTCCTGCGACGGCTGCGTGCCGATCAGGAGCGACGGCTGCCACCGGCCCATGGAGTCGACGCCGGCCGTGCCTTGACCATCGGCGTCGAGCAGGAACGCCGGCGACGTCGTCCCGCGCGACGCGTGGAAGACGAGGTCGTCGATCCCGTTCTCGTCGATGTCGCCGATCGTCATGCTCACCGCGTCGTCGACCAGGAACTTCGCCGCGGGCGGGATCAGCGTCGGGGTCGGCAGGGTCGCCACCGCGGGGACGCTGAACGGGCCGTAGAAAACGGTCGACGCGTCGGTCACCGGCCCCTGCGGACCGCCGGTACGCCAGTTCGCGACGACGATGTCGAGATGTCCGTCGCTGTTCAGATCGCGCTCGGCGTTCACCGTGAACGGACGGGTGGTGAGGATCTCGGCGTTCGGGTTCGCGTCGAACGTTCCGTCACCCTTGTTGCGGTGGATGACGATCCGACCGCCGTTGCCGGCGCCGCCGAACGGTTGCGACAGGACGGCGTCGAGCCAGCCGTCCGCGTCGACGTCGGCCAACGACGCTCCGAGCGACGCCACGGAGCGCGTCGAGAACTGGCTCGAGTTCGCCGACGTGATCCGATAGTCCCCGTTCACGATCGTGCCGAGGAAGACCGCGCTCGGACCGTTCGCCTCGAGGTTGGCGAACAGCACGTCGAGGACGCCGTCGTGGTCGACGTCACCGACCGAGAGCCCCTCGGCCGTGGCGTCGCTGCCCGCCACCCAGGTGAAGTTCATCGGCGTGAACTGCCCGGCGCCGTTGTTGGAGAAGCCGTAGAGCGGCGGCGTGCCGTCGTGATACGACGCGACGATCAAGTCGAGGCCGGGATGCTCGTCGAACGGTGCGAGGACGAGCCCCTGCACGAGGTCGACCTCGAGCACGGTGTTCGGCGTCGACAACGCCGTCCCCTTGGTGATCGGACCGTGGAAGACGTGGACCTCGCCCGGCGTGCCGGGGGTCGCCGGGGTCGGCAGCGTCGAGGCATAGTTGTTGGCGATCACGAGGTCGAGGTGACCGTCGCCGTTGACGTCGCCCACCGCGATCCCGCGCGGTGCGTTCGTGGGGAACGTCGCGGGCTGGCCGAGATCGATCCCTCCTGACGGCCCGTGGAAGTAGATCGCCGACTGCGCCGGCATCGAGGCCGACCCCGTGGTCTCGCCGACGATCAGCTCCTGGTGGCCGTCCGCGTCGAGCGAACGGGAGCCGGCCAGCGAGAAGAGGTAGCGGCGCTCCAGGCTCGGGGCGCCCGGCTTGAACCACATCTCGATCGTCCCGGTCGCGGCATTGAATCCGGCCGACGGGTAGATCGCCACCGATCCGCCGGACGGCGGCACCGAGAGGGAGCCGGTCCCGAAGATCCCCCCGGTCGCGGACCAGACGTGCGTCGCCTTCACGAGTTGCGTCCCGGCCGGCGACTGCATCGCGGAGGACGCATCGAACGAGCCGAGGATCACGGTCTGGGGATCGAGTCCGGCGATCGGCGCGTGCGTCAGCGGCAACGGGTCGGTCGGACACGGCTGCGCTCGGCCCGACCCGCTCGCCGCCACGAGCCACAGGAGGGTCATCCCCGCGACGGTAAAGCAGCCACCGGAGCTTTGCGACATGGAGAGCTCTCGTCGGGTTCCAAAGAAAAACCGGAAGGGGTGAAGCGAGGTCAGCATACCGCATCGATCCAGACTTCGCCGCGCGCACGAAGGCGCCCGCGGGGGCGCCCGCGGAGGAAATGGACGGATCGTGGTCCGCCGGCCGGGCTCACGAGGAGCAACCTACCGGCTCGTCGACCCGCGTTCGAACAATCTCCACGACCTTTCCACCGCCTCATCAAGAACCCAAACCTCTGTCGTGAAAGAGTTTCAAACATGCCCTGGACAGGTTCTTTGATACTTGATTTGATATCTGCCATCGGTCTTCGAATTCCGCTCTCCACGGAGTCCCTGTTCTGGGCATGCGTCGCTACCAGCCGAACACGCTGCAGCGAACCCTTCGCCAGGCCCGCGTCGGCCAGCGCCGTACGCAGGGCGAGGTCGCGGAACGGATCGGCACCTCCCAGTCGGCGCTGAGCATGTGGGAGCGCGGACAGGTCACCGCCCTGGCCGCCGAGAAAGTCGAGCGGCTCGCGCTCGAGCTGGGAGTGGCGCTCGACGACCTGCCACGACCCGAGGACGCGGCGCCCGAGACCGCGACGCACCCCGTTCTCAAGACGTGCCGCCACCCGGACTGCCCGACGAACATCCCCTATGTCGTGGTGGGCGAGCTGCACTTCGTGCCCCGGCCCGTGCGGGCGGCGCGCGGCCAGCGGACGTTCTGCCGCTACTGTCTCGAACCGCACACCGACGCGTGCGACTGCGGGCTCCCGATCGAGCCGGCGGCGTATTGCGGCTGTGGACGACCGTACGTCGACCGTGAGCTGTTTCAGCCGTCCGAGGAGGCGCTCACCGACCTCGAAGGATGGGTGGCGCGCGAGCGCGACGCGCGGCGCTGGATGCTCGAGAACGCGCGGATCTCGAAGGAGCTGCCATGAACCATGCCGGCGAAAGACGATGAGGCTGGACGTCGTGCTCGTCGAAGCCAGCTACATCTGTGATTCCTGCGGCGAAGAGATCCCGATCATCGTCGACGCGACGGGAGGGGGCGAGCAGGAGTACGTCGAGGATTGCCCCGTCTGCTGCCATCCGCACGTCCTGCGGGTGAGGATCGACCGCGACGGAACGGTCGAGGTGACCGGCACGCGCGAGTAATGTCGCGGGTCGACCACCGGTCGGCGCCTGGATCCTGACGCCGTGGCGGCGTGGTCACGGGGCCGGCCGCCGGCCCCTCTCCGACCACGGCCTCCCCGACACGGCCTCCCCGACACGGATAGAATGCGGCCGATGGAACCCTCTCCTGCCGCCCCGGCCCGATCCGATCGCTCCCGGTCCGATCGCATCGTCGAAGCCGCTCTCGCCGCAACGAGCGTCTATCGGGAGAGCCAGAAGGCCAACGTCCGTCTGATGGCGGACGATCTGTTCGAACGCCGCTCGGAGTGGCGGAGCGTGCCGTTTCGTCTGCTCTTCGAGTTCAACCGGCTCTGCAACGTGAAGTGCGTCCACTGCGACATTCGACGCGCGGGCACGGAGCACCTGCCGATCGAGGTGTTCGAGCGTCTGCTCGAGGAGATCGGCTGGGGATCGATCGAGGTGATGCCGCTGGCCGGCGGCGAGCCGACGCTGGCGCCGATCCACGCAGCCGCCGACGTAGCGCGGCGCCACAACCACTGGTTCAACTTCATCACCAACGGAATCCTCTTCGATCGCGCGTACTTCGAGGAGATCGCCGACGTGACGGCGCGCGTGCAGTTCTCGTTCCACTCCCACCGGCGCGACGTGTTCGCGAGCATCATGCCGGGCGCCGAGTTCGACCGCGTCGTGCGCAACCTCGGCGACGCGGTCGAGCTCAGCGCGCGGACCGGCGCGCACGTCGTGCCGACGATCGTCGCCATGCGAGACAACCTCGACTCGATGGCGGAGTACGTGGACTTCGTCGCCGACCTCGGCGTGAATCGCGTCATCATCCAGAAGCTCTACCCGCACACGAAGCGGTTCGCCGAGCTCGACGCGAACCGAGGACGCTCCGCGGCGGAGCTCGACGAGATCTGGAGCCACGTGCTCGAGACCGCGAATCGGCGGCGGGTGTTCATCGAGACCTGCGTGCCGCACATCTTCCGCCGTCAAGAGGGCGTGCCGTTCACGAGGAGCCGGTTCGACATCCTCCAGGAGAACGCCGGGATCGTGGGCCTCTACCACCCCGAGTTCTGCATCTCGACGGCGCTCCAGACGGTGATCGAAAGGGATGGGACGGTCCTGCCGTGCGTCCGCGACCGGATCGTGCTCGGCAACATCCTGGAGTCGTCGTTCATGGAGCTCTGGAACGGTCCGGTGATGCAGCGCTTGCGACGCTCCCTCTTCGACCGCTGCCCGAGCGCGCACTGCGCGAAGTGCAAGGAGTTCTGGCTCGGCCACCCGTGAGACGCTCGTGAGCGAACGGCGAACGCGGATCCTCGTCACCGGAGCGACCGGAATGGTCGGGCGGATCGTGCTCGATCGCGTCGCGAGCCGAGCCGGCGCCGAGCGCGTCGCGCCCGAGATCGTCGCTCTCGCCCGGAACGTCGCCGCCGCGCGCTCCGCGCGACCGGACGTCGCGTGGATCCAAGCCGACCTCGAGCGGTGCGCCGAGTTGCCCGCCGTCACCGCCGGCTGCGACGTCGTCCTGCACGTCGCGGGCGCCATGCCCGAGGACGCGGCGCGCTGCTTCCGCGTCAACCGCGACGCGACGGCGGCGTTGCTCGACGGCGCGATCCGAGCGGGCGCACGACGGTTCGTGTTCGTTTCGTCCGTCGCGGTCTACGGCGACAAGGACCACGTCACGATCTCGGAGGAGGCGCCGCGTGACGGCGACGGCCCGTACGCTCGTGCGAAGCGCGAGGCCGAGGACGTCGTCCTGACGGCGGCCGCACGCGGCGCCATCCAAGGCGTGGTTCTCCGTCCGTGCCCGATCCTCGGTGAGGGCCCCGGACACTTCGCGGTCGGCGTCCGCGCGCTGGTGCACCAACCACAGGTGCCGCTGCCGGACGAGGGGAGCCGCCGCGTCGACGTCGTCGACGCGGTCGACGTGGCGCGCGCCGTGGTCACGGCCGGGGTCGACGATCACGCGAGAACCACCGGTACGTTCCACCTGGCGGCCGGCACTCCGCTCTCCCTGCGCGAGATCCTCGAGACGGCCGCCGCGGCCGCCGGCACGAGCCCGCACTGGCGCTCGATCACGGTCGCGGAGGCGCTCGCCATCAACGCGCGCAGCACCGGCGCCGGCGAACCGCCCCCGATCCCGCCCGCGCTCATCGCCTACGCCATGTTCGAGCGAACGTACGACACAGCGCGCGCGGCGCGCCTCCTCGACTTCGCCCCGACGCCGCCGCGCGAGGCACTTCGTCGCGCGATCATCGCGAACGGCTGACGGCGAGGCCCCGCGCGGAGCGAGTTTCGCGGTTCGCCGCCGGTGGAGGACCACACGAGCGCGAGCGCGCGACGCGACCCTCGGACGAGCCCTACGGGGCCTCGGCCGTTCCCCGGACGACGGTGACGACGTGCGGAAGGTGCGCCGCCAGGTTGCCGACGCGCGGGATCCGGAACGCGAGCTCGTCGCCGGCTCGTTCGACCGGAAGCGGCGCGTGACGCGGCACCGAGCGGCCGGTCCCGGGGACATCGAGCAGATGAGCCTCGATCGCGCCGCCGTCGACGAGCAGCTCGGCGAGGATGCGCGAGTCGGCGAGCTCGAAGATCAGGTTCAGCGGCGGGACGACCTCCTTCGCCAGCCGCACGTCGATCGTCTCCTCGGCCTCGCTCCAAGTCACGCCGGCTACGACCGAGCGGAACGCGGGATCAGAGGTGGTGCGCCCTCGCCCCCCGACCGTCGTGATCGCGGCGGCGCCGTGCTTCTCGCGCCAACCGCGCGCGTCCGAGAGCTCCGCGTCGAACTCGTCGCCGGTCAGGACCTCGAGCGAGCCTCCGGCGGACGCCCGGAGCTCGGGCAACGTCGAGGCGTCGAGGATCACCGCGAGATCCCCGAGGACCGAGTCGTCGCCGAGGTCGGCGATCGCGACGACGCACGCCTGGCGAACGGCGAGCGAGGGGTCCTCGTCGGCGAGGCGTCGGAGCAGCGGGAGCGACGCGTCGTCGTCGAAGGCGGCGAGCGCATCCGCCGCCGCCCAGCGCGTGAGGGCGTCCGGATGCGAAGTCAGAAGCGCACGGATCGGATCGACCGCCGTGTCGGCGCCGATCCGCGCCAACGCGGTGATGACCTCGTCGGGCCGCTGCGTCCCCGGATCGTGGAGGGCGGCGAGCAGATGCGGGACGGCGACCTTTCCCTTCTCGAGCAGCTTCTCGTGGGCGCTCTCGGTCGCGTCCGCCGGCGAGGGACGCGCGAGCGCAGCGATCGCCGCGACGATCTCCGCATCGATCTCCTCCAGCCGCGGCGCGACGACGTGCTTCTGGTAGACCAGGATCAGCGCGGCCATTCCGATCACGACCCCGAACGACATCGATCCGCGACCCATGGGCCTCCTCCGACCTCGCGCCTCGGAGGACGTCAGCGGGACGTCTCCGTGCGTCGACGTCGCATCGGCCGGCACTCGGGTCGGAGTTGAGGAAATCTCCGAATCGATTCAAGCCGGGGTCGCGTGCGACGGTCGGAGGCGGCCCCCGGGCGCGGCACGACGGGCGAGGACGTCAGAGCGCAGCGGGAGCCGCCTCGCGAACGCGCCGTGCTCCTTCGCGCGCCGCCTCCAAGGAGTCGCCACCGGAGTCGTCGCCCGCGACGGTCAGGCCCGCCGCGATCGCGCCCATAAGCTGCGCTGCGCTGGCCGGCGCGAGCGGACCGAGCTCCTCGCGTCCGCGCCGCGAAGCGGCGAGCACCGTCCCATCGTCGCGGTGGACGATCAGCAGCCGGATCGGGTCCTCGAAGATGCGCACGAGCGTCTGTTCGGTCGACTCGGTGACGCCGGCCGCGGGCGGGGAGACCGCCTGGAGCTCGGACTCGGCCACGAATGCGGCGCAAGGCTGCGTATGGAACGCCTGCTTCAAAGAGGCGCCATCCGGGATCAGGACCGTCTTCTTGCCGAGGCCCCAGACCCGACCGACGACGCGCTCCGCGAAGTCGACCTTCGTCGCGCCGAACACGTCGTCGGAAACGACGACCAGGTCCCAATCCCGTTCGATCTGCCGCGCCAGTGCGTCGAGGAGGCGATCGACATCCGCCGGCTCCGGCGGTCGTGGCTCCCAGACGTCGAGCCGGACGGATGCACCGGATGCTTCGAGGTACTGGCGCCGCTCCAAGCCGGCCGCCTCGACGGGAATCACCTCGACTTCGACGCCGGCCGGTTCCAGTCGTTGCCGGAGCATCGGCGTGAGCGAAGTCTCGCTCAGCGTGAGGAATCGCACGCGGGAGCCGGCGGAACGCGCCGCCAGCGCGGTCGCCACGGAATCATCCAGCAGATGGACGGACTCGGTGCGAGCCTGGACTGGCTCGCTCCCGGCTGCGAGCCGCAGCACACGGAACGAGCGCAGAAGAGGCGCCACGATGATTAGCGAACCGCTCATCCGGGAGACTGTAGAAGCCTGGCCCAGAGTTCGCTATTGCCCAGAGTTCGCTATTGCGGAGTTCACCGGCCTCGGGAACGGCAAGCGAATTTCGCGAGCGGAACACTCGCCAAGAAACCAAGATGATTCTCGTTTTTTCGGTGAACGCCCACGTGATTTCAGCCGACAAAGGCGAGTGCCTCCCAAACGGCTAGAGGCCTGTCACGGAGAAGAGTTGCCATGAGTCCAGGGCTACTGCTGGTGGTGGTCGTGTTCGGGGCGCTGATCCTGCATGTCTTCATGGCTCGTTTCGACGAGCGCGGTTGATCGACTCTACTACTTGGACTTCGCGTAGAAGAGATCCGCCACTTCCGCCTCGTACCGTTGTTCGGGAAGAGTCGGCCGGCGCTCCTTTCCGGGGATCTCCGCTCAGAGTCAGATCGTTCGTCGCCTCGGCGATCGTCAGCCCTTCGTAGCAAGGCCACGCGTACCAGTCCTGCTCGTCGTGTCCCCAGTGCCGGTTGCGGCCGCTGGAACGACACGAAGCGGACGAACTTCGCGCTCGACTTCGGATCCACTTTCTTCAGCAGGGCGTGGAGCGAAACCCGGTCCAGGGGACGGCCATCGCTCACGCCTCGGGCCGGTTTCCCCGGGGCGCAGGCGTGTGAGTTGCCCGGTTTTCATTCGAAGCGCGGACAGATCGGCCGGGTCGCGACGCGAGGTTGGGTTTCGCGCGTGGATTCCGTAGGGTGCTATGGCCAAAAGCCTATTCGGTGCGGATCTGCGCGTTTCGCGCGATCTCGCCCGGCGGTCGACCACATCCCCGTGAACCCCTGCCACCCGACCGGCGCTTCGACCGTATCTTCAGCACCCAGAGGATGTCGACGTTGATCCGCAAGTACGAGCTCCCCCATTCGAATGACCAAGTCTGGCTCTCGCTTCTCGGCGGCTTCAAGCGACAACTGCCCGACCTCGATTCGCAGGAGACCCAGGACTGGATCGACTCGCTCGACGCGGTCGTGCGGCTGCAAGGCAAGGAACGCGCCGACTTCATCCTGCGCCGGCTGCTGAAACGCGCGCGCCAGCTCGAGGTCGGAATGCCCGGCCTGGTCCAGTCGCGGTACATCAACACCATCTCGCCGGAACAGGAACCGCCGTTCCCCGGTGACGAGGAGATGGAGCTGCGGATCCGTCGCATCGTTCGCTGGAACGCGGCGGTGATGGTGGTGAAGGCGAACAACAAGTTCGGCGGGCTCGGCGGCCATCTGTCGACGTACGCGTCGAGCGCGAGCCTCTACGAGATCGGGTTCAACCACTTCTTCCGCGGCCGAGACGACGGTCAGCCGGGAGATCAGGTGTTCTTCCAGGGACACGCGGCGCCGGGGATCTACGCCCGCGCGTTTCTCGAGGGTCGCCTGACGGAGGATCAGCTCGCGCACTTCCGCCGCGAGACCAAGGGGCGCGGACTCTCGTCGTACCCGCACCCGAGGTTGATGCCGCAGTTCTGGGAGTTCCCGACCGTCTCGATGGGTCTCGGCCCGTTGAACGCGATCTATCAGGCCCGCTTCAACCGCTACCTCCACGCGCGCGGGATCGCGAGCACGCATAACTGCCGCGTCTTCGCCTTCCTCGGCGACGGCGAGTGCGATGAGCCCGAGGCGCTGTCCGCGCTCAGCCTGGCGGCGCGCGAAGGGCTCGACAACCTGACCTTCATCGTGAACTGCAACCTGCAGCGTCTCGACGGTCCGGTCCGCGGCAACGGCAAGATCATCCAGGAGCTCGAGTCGATCTTCACCGGCGCCGGTTGGAACGTCATCAAGGTGATCTGGGCGCGCGAGTGGGACGAGCTGCTGGCGAAAGACTACGAGGGTGTGCTCGTCGACCGCATGAACGACGCGCTCGACGGCGACTATCAGAAGTACGCGGTCGAGCCGGGCTCGTACGTACGCGAGCACTTCTTCGGCACCGATCCTCGACTCGCAAAGATGGTCGAGCACCTGAGCGACGCGGACCTGAAGCGCCTGCGCCGCGGCGGACACGACTACCGCAAGCTGTACGCGGCGTTCGCGGCGGCAGTGAATCATCGAGGCCGGCCCACGGTGATCCTCGCGAAGACCGTCAAGGGTTGGACGCTCGGCGAAGCCGTCGAGGCATCGAACGCGACGCACCAGACGAAGCTGATGAAGCTCGCGGAGCTGAAGAAGTTCCGCGACCGCATCCAGCTTCCGATCCCCGACGACCAGATCGACGACCCTCCGTTCTATCACCCGGGACCGAAGAGCCCCGAGGTCGAGTACATGTTGGAGCGCCGCCGCGCGCTCGGCGGTTGGGTGCCGCGACGGATCGTCCGTCCGATGTCGCTGCCGTTGCCTCCGGCCCGCGTCTACGAGGAGTTCGACAAAGGGACCTCCGAGGATCAGCCGGTCTCCACCACGATGGCGTTTGCGCGGCTCATCGCGAAGCTGCTGCGTGACGACGGCATCGGCAAGCGGATCGTTCCGATCATCCCCGACGAGGCGCGCACGTTCGGCATGGAGGCCCTCTTCGGGCAGTACGGCATCTACGCCCCGAACGGGCAGCAGTACGAGCCGGTCGACTCGAAGTTCGTTCTGAAGTACCTCGAGAAGGCGAACGGGCAGATCCTCGAGGAGGGGATCTGCGAGGCGGGCGCGATGGGCTCGTTCTCGGCGGCCGGCACCGCTTACGCGACGCACGGCGAGCCGATGATCCCCTTCTACATCTTCTATTCGATGTTCGGGTTCCAGCGCACGATGGACTCGATCTGGTCGTTCGCCGATCAGCGTGGGCGCGGCTTCCTGCTCGGAGCGACGGCCGGACGAACGACGCTGAACGGCGAGGGTCTGCAGCATCAGGACGGCCACAGTCACTTGCTTGCGTCGACCGTTCCGGGCTGCATCGCGTACGACCCGGCCTTCGCGTACGAGCTCGCCACGATCGTCAAGGACGGTCTGCGCCGGATGTATGACGAGCAGGAGGACGTCTTCTTCTACATCACGCTCTACAACGAGAACTACGCGATGCCGCCGCGGCCGAGTTCGTCGAGCGACGCCGAGGAGGGAATCCTGCGCGGGATCTATCGGTTCCGGCCGGCGCCGGAAGTCTCCGGCCCCCGCGTGCGGCTCTTCGGCAGCGGCCCGCTGCTGCGCGAGGCGTTGCGCGCCCAAAAGATGCTGGCCGAGAAGCACGGCGTGGCGGCGGACGTGTTCAGCGTGACGAGCTACCAACAGCTCCTCGTGGACGCCCGCGCGACGGATCGATGGAACCGTCTCCACCCGGACAAGAAGCGGCGCGTGCCGTTCGTCCAATCGGCGCTCGCCGGCACCGAAGGTCCGATCGTCGCGGTGAGCGACTTCGTTCAGGCGCTTCCGCGGTTGATCGAGCACTGGCTTCCGGACCCGTTCGTCGCGCTCGGCACCGACGGCTTCGGTCGCAGCGACGTGCGCCCGGCGCTGCGCCGCCACTTCGAGATCGACGCCGAACACGTGGTCGTCGCGACCCTGTCCGCGCTCGCGGACCAGGGCACGCTCGACGCCGGCGTCGCGGCGACGGCGATCCAGGAGCTCGGCATCGACGCCGATGCACCGGACCCGTACACGACGTAATCGCGCGGCCCCCGCACCTCCCCTCGTCGAGGACCGGTCGCGTGAACGGTGACGTCCGCATGCGAGGATTCGAGACGCGGCACGACGTCGACGAGGTCGTTCGGCTGATCGAAGCACGAATCGCGGCCCTGACCGCCGAGCCGCTCGCGATCGCCGACGCCGCCGGACGCGTGCTGGCGGAAGACGTCACCGCCGACCGCGACGTGCCGTCCTTCGACCGTTCCGCGATGGATGGTTACGCACTGAGCGGCGAGGAGACCTTCGGCGCCACCGTCTATCAGCCCCTTCCGTTCCGCGTGATCGGTGATTCCCGACCCGCACGCCCGTTCGACGGAACCGTCGGCCGCGGCGAGGCGGTGCGGATCATGACCGGGGCGCCGATGCCGTCCGGCGCGGACGCGGTCCTGATGGCGGAGTCGACGCGACCCGACGGCGACGGCATCCTCGCCGTCGACGCAGTCGCACCGGAGAAGAACGTCGGGCGCCGCGGCGAGGACGTACGCGCCGGCGAGGTCGTCGTTCGTCGCGGGCGCGTCCTGCGGCCGCAGGACCTCGGGGTGATCGCGTCGATCGGCGTCGCGACGATCGCGGTGGTACGACGACCGCGCGTCGCGCTGCTCGTCACCGGCGACGAGCTGATCGACGTCGCGGCGCCGCCGAAGGAATACCACGTCGTCGACAGCAACTCGCTCGTGCTCCGCGCGCTGATCGAGCGCGACGGCGGCCGCGCCGCGGGCGCGGCTCGCATCCCGGACGACCGCGAGGCGCTTGGCCGCGCACTCGCGGAGTCCGAAGCCGACGTCATCCTGGTGTCGGGCGGATCGTCGGTCGGCGTCGAGGATCATGCCCCGACGCTCGTCGCCGAGCTCGGAGAGCTCGCCGTCCACGGCGTCGCGCTTCGTCCCGCCGGTCCGACCGGGCTCGGCTTCGTCTTCGGCCGCCCCGTCTTCCTCATGCCGGGCAACCCCGTCTCATGCCTCTGCGCGTACGACTTCTTCGCCGGCCCCGCGATCCGCCGGCTCGGAGGACGATCGATGGAGTGGCCCCACCGCCGCGCCGTCCTCCCCGTCGGCCGGAAGATCATCTCCGCCATCGGACGCGTCGACTACGTGCGAGTGAGCATCAGCGACGGCCGCGTCGCGCCGATCGCGACGACCGGGGCCTCGATCCTCAGCTCGACGACCCGCGCGGACGGCGTCGTCGTCGTCGCCAAGGAGCGCGAAGGGTTCGGCGTCGGCGAGACGGTCGAGGTGCGGTTGTACGATGCCTGAGCGGTTCGCATCGATCGGCGATCGCGTCACCGTAGTGAGCTGAGGGAGCGCGGACCACGCCCGCGGCGCGGGATCCGCGCCGTCGGCTGGGTCGCGGCGGGAGTGCACTCCCGAGCGTGCAATCCAGAGAGGGAGAAGAGCAGCGAGCCGCTACTTCACGAACGAATCCACAAGGGGCGGGTAGCCCTGCAGGGCGACGCGTTGCATGTAGAAGTGCACGCCGCGCAATCCTCCGAGCTCCGTCCCACCGCCGGCTCGGCCGGGCCCGCCGTGCAGCAATTGTGGCAGCGCGGTCCCCGGGCCGGGCGAGGCGCCGGCCATCTTCTTCGAGCCGAGGAACAGGCGGCCGTGTGCGACGGCGACGCCGGTGACCGTCTCCTTCAGGAACGCGCGGTCGTCGGTATAGATCGATGCGACCAGCCCGCCGCCGGCGCGGCGGACCTGAGCGATCATGGCGCTCGTGTCGGTGTAGGGGATCAGCGTGGCGACGGGGCCGAACACCTCGATCTCGTGCACGGCGGCGGCGTCCTTGCCGGCTGCGACGCGGAGCAGCACGGGGGCCTGGAAGAAACCCTTCCCCTCGAAGCCCTCCTTCGCCTTGAAGCTCTCCTCGCCCCGATAGACGACGTCGGCATCCTGCTCGAGAATGGCGAGGCCCTCCTTCACCGCCTTCAACGCCGACGCGTTCGCGATCGGGCCCATGCGGACGCCGTCGATGGCGGGATCGCCGATGACCGTGTCCTTCAGCCGTCCGACGAGCGCCTCCTGCACCACGTCGATCGCGGCGGCGGGAACGAAGACGCGGCGGATCGCGGTGCACTTCTGCCCCGCCTTCTGCGTCATGTCGCGGTGGACGTCGCCGATGAACAGGTGGAACGTGTCCGAGCCGGCCTCGACGTCGGGACCGAGGATCGACGCGTTCAGGGAGTCGGCCTCGACGTTCAGGCGGATCGAACGCTTGCGCAGGTGCTCGAGGGCACGGATCCACGCGCCGGTGTCGCTCGAGCCGGTGAACGCGACTGCGTCTCGCTCGTCGACGTGATCGAGCAGGTCGGCGGCCGGACCGCTGAGACACGCGAACGCGCCAGCGGGAAGGACGCCGCTCTCGACCACGATCTCGGCGAGGCGCTGCGCCATCAACGACGTCGCGGTCGCGGGCTTCGTCAGGACCGGGACGCCGGCGAGCCACGCGCAGGCCGCCTTCTCCATCATTCCCCAGGCCGGGAAGTTGAACGCATTGATGTGCACGGCGACGCCCTCGATCGGGACGAAGACGTGGCGGCCGCCGAGGCGCGTGCTGCCGAGCGCGATCGCGTCGCCGTCGGGCAGCCACGGTCCGGCCGGCAGGCCCTTCGACAGCTCGGCGTACGCGGCCAGGGTGGCCGACGCGCCGTCGACGTCGAACTTCGCGTCGCCGCGCGTGTTTCCCGCGTTGACGACGCCGCACTCGATCAGCTCGTCACGATGCGTGTAGATCAGGTCCGCGACCTTCTGCAGCAGCGTGCCGCGTTCGGCGAACGTCAACGCGCGAAGCGCCGGACCGCCGACGTTCCGCGCGTGCTCGAGCGCGCCCTTCAGGTCGAGCCCCGCGCTCGACGTCTCAGCCACGACCTCCTCGGTCGCCGGGTTCACGAGCGTCGACGGCTTCCCCTCGCCCGCGACCCACCGGCCCGCGAGGTACGACTTCAGCTTCATGACCATCGTGACGCTCCGAAGGGAGGGGACTTGATCAACGCGCGCAGCGCAGTGGCGCGCGAGCGCCGGCTGCTACAGACGGACGTACTCGAACTCGAACGGCTGGCCGCCGACGCCCTTCACCGGGGCCGCGATCCAGTTGGCGATCTTCCCGACCTCATGGCACGGTTTCATGATCGAGGCCAGGTGCTCGAAGTCGCCGTCGTTCAGGAACCAGCCCGCGCGTCGAGACTCGAACTCCTCGACCGAGATCGGATTGCCGTCGAAGTCGTACGTGTCCTTGCTGTACTCGCCGACGTGGCGATGGAAGCGCTTGTGCGGAAGCGCGAGCCGCTCGTCGAGACCGGCGCTCTCGAGCTCCTTGTTCCACATCCGCAGCGCACGCTCGCAGTCCTCGATGTAGCCGTCGCGGAGCTCCTCGTTCATCGCGTTGCGCAGCGCGACCTCGCGGTTGACGAATCGGCCGTTCTCGTAGATCGGGATCACGCGCGTCTGATCGAGCGCGGTGTGCTCGTCGTACTTCTTCTCCTCGCGGAAGCGACCCTTCAGCCCGGCCGCGAAGTAGTCGGCCGCGTTGCTCGAGATCTCTCCGCCGAACAGGTCGAGCGAGTACGTGTACCAGTAGTTGATCGACTTCTGGAGCATCTCGAGCGGGATGCCGCCGAGCGACTTCACGTCCTTGCCCGGGTGCTCCTTCATCATCTCCGCGGTGCGCCGGACGATGCGCTGCAGACCGGTCTCGCCGACCGACAGGTGGTGCGCCTCCTCCGTGAGCATGAACCGGCAGGTGCGCGACAGCGGGTCGAAGCCGCTCTCCGCGAGGGCGGCGAGCTGGAACTTGCCGTCACGGTCCATGAACATGGTGAAGCTGAAGAACGACATCCAGTCCGGGCACGGGTTGTTGAACGCGTTCAGGATGCGCGGCTTGTCCGGATCGCCGGCGCGGCGGCGCAGGAGCTCGTCCGCCTCCTCGCGGCCGTCCTTTCCGAAGTAGCGATGGAGGAGATAGACCATCGCCCAGAGGTGACGCCCTTCCTCGACGTTCACCTGGAACAGGTTGCGCATGTCGAGCAACGACGGCGCGGTCTCGCAGAGCCAGCGCTGCTGCTCGACCGATGCGGGCTCGGTGTCGGCCTGGTTCACGATGATGCGGCGCAGCACGTTGCGGTACTCGCCGGGCACGTCCTGGAACGCCGGCTGCCCGAGGCTGTCGCCGAAGGGAATCCGCCGGTCGGGAACCGGCGCGGACAGGAAGATCCCCCAGCGGTAGTCCGGCATCTTCACGTAGCCGAACTGCGCCCAGCCCTCGGCGTCGACGTCGATCGCGGTGCGGAGGTAGACGTCCTTGTCCTGGTGCTCCACCGGACCCATCTCGTTCCACCACGACAGGTAGCCGGGCTGCCACTGCTCGAGCGCGCGCTTCAGCTTGCGGTCCGACTTCAGATCGACGTTGTTCGGGATCTTGTCCAGCAGGTCGACGTTGCTCATCAGGTTCTCTTCCAGTCGAAAGCCGCGCGGGTCGGCTTGCCGTAGACGGAGAGCGCACCGTTCTCGCCGGTGGCGTTGGGACGGGTGAAGATCCAGTTCTGCCAGGCGGACAGCCGACCGAAAACCTTCGTCTCGGTGCTCTCCGTCCCGGCGAACCGCAGGTTCTGCTCCATGCCGGTGAGGGCGTCCGGGGAGAGGCTCGCGCGCTCCTCGATCGCGATGCGCACCTCATCCTCCCAATCGATCTCATCCGGCGTGTACGTGACGAGTTCGAGCTCCTCGGCCCGCTCGGCGTCGATCGGCCCGTCCTCCTCCAATGCACGTCCGGCCTTGCTCTTGTCGGCGAGGAAGCGGCACTCGAGGCGCGACAACCCGTGGCTCATCGGAAGGCGGCCGTCAGAGAGCGGGCCGACCCGGACGCGAACGGGAACGTCGGGCTCGTTCAACATGAACGAGCGATCGGCGGCCAGCGCGAGCTCGAACATAGAGCCGCCGAAGCAGGAGTCCTGGTCGATCACCGCGAAGATCGACTTCGACGTGTTATCGAGCCGGCGCAGCACCCGCGCCACGTGGAGGCGCACCTCCTTCACGAGCCAGTCGTCGCCGTGGTCGACGAGGAGGCGATCGGCGGCCGCGACCGCCGCAAGGGCGCCCTCGGTTTTCAACACGATGACACCGACCGCGACGTTCATGATGCGAAGCTGCAGGAGCGCGTCGTCGAGCTCGCGCCACGCCCTCACGACCCAGGCCCGGTCGCCGGCTTCACGGAGCGCGGCCGGGGTCGCCGGCTGCGGCGCGGTCGGCGCTCGCATCGTGAGCGTCGCCACGCGCGCGTCGTCGTCGACGTCGAGCGTGACGTGCTCATAGACGCGACGGTTTTCCTTGTCCGTTGCCTCGATCCGGCCGAGCGGCATGCCGGGCGGCGTTCGCGTCGCCCCGGTGGCCGGCACGAGCTCGTCGATCCGCGCCGCGATCGCTTGGTCGAACTTGCTCTTCGCGTGCGAGAAGTCGACGAGGTTCCACTTCACCGCCTTCGGTCCGCGCAGCCCCTCGGCGAGGGTGGAGAAGACGTCGGCGAGATCGCGCCGGACCTTCCGCTTGTCGACGAGCCGCGTGAGTCCACCGGTGCCGGGGAGCACGCCGAGCAAGGGCACCTCGGGGAGGCTCACCGCGGAATTGCCGTCATCGATCAGGTGGATCTCGTCGCAAGAGATCGCGAGCTCGTAGCCCCCGCCCGATGCCGTCCCGTTCAGGGCGGCGATGGTGCGAATGCCGGATTCGCGCGACAGCTCCTCGATCCAGAGCCGGGTCTCGTTGGTGAACTTGCAGAAGTTCACTTTGAACGCGTGCGTGCTGCTTTGGAGCATGAAGATGTTGGCGCCAGACGAGAAGATCCGGTCGAGCGCCGACGTGAACACCAGCACGCGGACCTGCGGATGCTCGAAGCGGATCCGCTGCATCGCGTCCGCGAGCTCGATGTCGACCCCGAGGTCGTACGAGTTCAGCTTGAGGATGTACCCCGGGGTCCAGGGCCGATCGTCCTGGACGTTCATGACCATCCGCGCGACCGGGCCGTCGATCTCGAGCTTCCAATGGATGTAGCGGTCGGGGTGGGTTTGGAAGTCTGCCGTCTTCATCCGCGCGAGGTTAGACCGGGTGGGGCGACGCAACAAGCACTATTTTGCCACAAGCGGTCGTCGAACCATGTTTTAGGCACTATATTGCCGAACATGGTCAACGACTCGCCTTTCCTCGTCGATCTCGGCCGTCGGGTCCGCGCGGCGCGGGCCGCACGCGGTTTCACGCTCGCCGACCTCGCGGTCCGCTCCGGTGTCTCGCCTCGCTTCCTGTCCGACCTCGAGGCGGGGCGCGGCAACATCTCGGTCGTTCGACTCTCCGCCGTGGCGAGGGCGCTCGGGGTGCGGATCGATCGACTCCTCGCGCCGGCAGACCGCGTCGAGCCGGATCGCGTCCGCATCGAGATCGACCTCGAGCTCGATCGAGTCCCGGCCGAGGACGCCCGCGCGATCCTGCGTTGGCTGCGCGAGCGAAACGCACCGGCCCCGTCGGCCGAGAAGATCGTCCTCGTCGGCCTGCGCGGCGCGGGGAAGACGACCATCGGTCAGGCGGTGGCCGCAGCGCTCGGGGTGCCGTTCGTCGAGCTCGACCAGCGGATCGAGCAGCTCGCCGGGATGCGTCTCTCCGACATCTTCAGCATCCACGGCGAGCCGTACTATCGACGGCTCGAGCGCGAGGCGATCGAGCGCGTCGCGGCCGAGCCGGGCCGCGCGGTCGTGGCGACGGGCGGCGGCGTCGTGAACGAGCCGGACACGTGGTCGATGGTGCGCAGCGTCTGTCGCACCGTCTGGCTCGAGGCGTCGCCCGACGATCATTGGAAGCGCGTCATCGCGCAGGGCGACGAACGGCCGATGGAAGGGAACCCTCAGGCGATGCTCGAGCTCCGCGCGTTGCTCACGCGCCGATCGCCGCTCTACGCGCTCGCGCATCACCGCGTGCACACGAGCCGGGTCGGATTGGAGGGCGCGGTTCGTTCGGTGATCGAGGTCGTCGCGGTGCGGTAGGAGGGTGTGCGAGTACGCGCGTGAGACGGCTGGAGTGCTGATTGCGGGGTCGGGCGGGCGGAGCGGGTCGATCGGGCCGCGTTCGCTCGGACAGTCCTCGCTCGGGGTGCGGGCGAAGGGGTTGCGTTGGGGAGCTTTGGTTGGGGGATGCGTGGGCGGCTCGCTGCGAAACTCGCTCGGCGCGGCCCGAT